>CBFICS010000001.1:0-332071 GCA_965661055.1 uncultured Schleiferiaceae bacterium
TGCCTGGCCCTCTTTTATAGATAAGATGGGGTAAAATATCCTTATTAACTTTTTCTGAAAATCTAAGCCCCGAGACATTAATCTTGGGGCTTTTTTTTTCAGTGTCCGTCTTTATTAATACATCAAGGGAGCATTAATATTATTCTATTTACTAAAGCAAATACGTTTTTTAATAAGCTTCACTTATTATCACACTATTTTTCTAAATAAATTAATGTTAGGTTAAAACGAAAAGTCGATTTACCGGTGTACAGTTAGCACCAATGGTACCATGGTGAAATACGGTAAGGGGACAACAAATTAAACTCCCGATTGACCCAAGTATTTTTTTGAATAGATACCCAGCACAAAACCACGGGAATCCTTTTTATCGGATTAAAAAGTATTTTTTTTATTGAATTGTTGATTGCTTATTATTTTTTAATTTCACTGAAATTCAATGTGAGATGGCGAATTTATTTCTATTGAATATAGGATTGTTAGTGAAGAAGCAGGACTTTGTAGTAAAGAGACTGGGTAAACAAACTAATTGAATAAAAAATTCTTTAGATAAATTGCTGAAATAAGTGAGTTATTCAGAAAACTTGGCTTGTTTGATTCTCTTAAATTCTCAAGCCTTTATTAAGAAACCCTAACTAATTCTAAATTATTCTCAAATTATATGGTAGACCTTACGTTTGACCCATTTTTACGTGGAAAATTATTACCATTCTAGTAAAATAAAGAGATGAAAAACCTCCTATTCATATTCTTCATACTCCCCTTTTCTTCCTATTCTCAGAAGGTTTACTCGGTAAAGTACCCCAATCAATCTGATGTAAAGGTATACGTGGTAGCGTATGAACATCAATGTGATTTAAAGGTGTTCAAAGTAGATTATCCAAATCAAGTAGATGGGAATAACGGGTTATGGTACTTTGTTGATTACCCTAACCAATCTGATAAGAAGTTATACTTCGTTGATTATCCCAATCAAAGTGATTTAAAGATATTCTTTGTAAAATATAAGCACCAATCCGGTTGGAGAGATAAATCAAAGCAACACTTGATGTATTAAATATCACTTTAGGTGTAAAAATTCCTCTTCCTCCCATGGCTTTTGCGTCTGAGTTGGTGCTCTTTCCCATTTGTGTTTTTTTATCAAGATCAGGTCTTCCAATCTAAATAAGAGCCAATGTTGATCGATTTTGGACCAAGAATGAATTGTTTTTTGTTAGAAGACGGCATAAAAAAATCATTAATAGTCTCTAATCGTACCCAAAGAAATGTTGATTTGGTAATAAATTAAAAAAACCTTGCCGCCATCTAAACCTTGTAACTAATAAGTCCCCTTTTTTTCAAATTTCTGTGAATGAGCTTGAATTTGTCTTTTGCGTAAACTTTTGCCGCGTATTCAAGGGGGTTATTGTTATATCCAACCTTTTTTTGATATGACTGATAGAGTTTCATTCCTGATTTTGAAGAAACAAATACCGAGTGATGTATCTCTTCTGTTATGGTAAGGATAAAAGAATGTACGGACTCTAAATTGTCCATAAATAAGGTAATAGAATGGTTACTAGGGTCATAAAATCCTTTTAATTCATCATTTTTGGTATAATCATATTTAATTGATAATCCATTAACTTGAATTCCTAAATCTCCTTCAATCACATTTAATACAGACTGAAACACTTCTGCTTTATTTTTTGTGACATCATCAATGGAAAATAGGTAATGAGGTATTATTAGTTTGACGATGATAATTAACAATGAACCACCCATCAGAACCCAATAAATAACTATGATTATATCCCATATTTCCTCCATCTTTCTAAAAACATTTTTACGGGGAACATACCCCATTTTTTCGCAACCGTTATTTCACCTCGTTTAAGGGCGGGGAACTAGTATGTCCTGCCATGGGGGAGGTTTGTATCTATCTAACGAATACGATTCAAAAATCTTTTATTTTGTTACTAAGGAAAGTTAGTGTAAATTCGGATACAACAATATTCACACTAAGTTTTATGGCTACTAGGTGTAATAAAATTCCTTCTTCTGGTATCAATACTCCTTCATTATTAGTTCATCCTTTAAGAAGAATGAAAAGTGTTCTTATTTTATCATTATCAGTTTTATTGTTTTCTTGTAAGACAAGAGAAAGTTTAATTTATTATGATGAGATCGGTGAATGCTATCCGACAACCGAAAATATTGATAAAATGTATCAAAAACGAATTGAGACAGGGGAAAATTATGTTTGGTTCAATTGTAAATGGGTTACTCCAAGCCAAAGAGATTCTTTGTCCCTTATGGAAAACACAAGTATTTTTGAAAAATTAATATTGATAAATGATTCTACGAATAAGTAAAGTGCAATAAACAAAACTGGGCTCATTTTCAAAAATTAATTAATTTCTCCCAAAATAAAAATAATTACAACTAGCTGCTCCAAAGTTATTTCTAATTTTGAAGAACCCCTTTTTCACTTCTCTGCCCCCATTCTTTTCGCAACAGTTTTTTCTAAGTTAAGAGATTAAAAGCAGAATATTAAGAGAAAGGGAGATCTAGAAAGCTCCTTGACAATCAAAAATTAGTTATCTGTTTGAGAATGCAGGGGTGCTTAAAATTAAGCCTTCTTTAAAATAATATGGACATACTGAAAAAAAGTCCCAAGGATATCCTCCGAGCTTTTTTACTTGTCTTTTCGTTTTGCTTATTGAATAAGGTCTTAAAGAAAAAAGGAGAGGATTTAACCATTGAATTGGTTCATGGTAGGTCCTAATCCCTGTAGAGCAAAACTCTTGATGCCCTCTACTGATTTTTTGATTTTCGGCTGAAGAGCCTCCCATTCTTCATCAGTCCATTTGCCCAAGACAAAGTCTACTTGATGGCCCCTCGGAAAGTCATTGCCAATGCCAATTCTCAATCGAGGATAGTTGGGAGTATTCAATTTTACTTGAATGTCTTTTAAGCCATTATGTCCACCATCAGACCCTTTACCCTTTAAACGCAAAGCGCCAAGAGGCAGGGCCATTTCGTCAACAATGACTAATACATTATCAATGGGTATCTTTTCTTGATCCATCCAATACCTTACGGCTTTGCCGCTGAGGTTCATGTAGGTGGTGGGTTTAATAAGAATGAGTTTTCTACCCTTAATAGAAGTTTCTGCTTTGTCGGCGTACCTATCTGGGGTAAAAAAAATATTGGATGCCTCCGCAAAGGCATCCAATACATCAAATCCTATATTATGTCGAGTGCGATGGTATTCCGCACCGATGTTTCCCAATCCTACAATTAGGTATTTCCTCATTTGGAAAGAGAGATTTACTCTGCTGCAGCTTCTTCAGCAGCAGCTGGAGTTTCTTCTTCAGAACCCTCTTCGTCATCATCCTCGTCAGCAACCGCCACACGAGAAGTTTTAACAGAAACAATTACTGCGCTAGGAGCGTTCAATACTTCTACGTTCTCTCCTAAATCAACTGTGCTAACACGGATTGACTGACCAATTCTCAATGGAGTAATGTCTAACTCAATAGCGTTTGGAAGGTTTTCAGGAGTTGCCTTAACTTTTAATGCACGTAAGAAGAACTTCAACTTACCACCATTCTTAACACCTCTAGAAGTACCTACTAAGCTTACAGGAATTACAGCAGTAATTACTTTACCTTCAATAAGTTCAATAAAGTCAATGTGAAGAATTTCATCAGTAGTAGGGTGGAACTGGATGTCTTGGATAATCGCCTTAACGGTTTTGTCTCCAAGGGCAATCTCAGCCACTTTAAACTCACTGGTGAATACTAAATGACGGAACTCCAACTTAGGAGCTGAAAAGTGGATAGGCGCTTCACCTCCATATACAACGCAGGGAACGTTGCCTTCGCTGCGAAGGGCTTTTGCTTCTTTTGATCCAAGGTTCTCACGAATCGAACCATTAATTGCAACTGATTTCATCAGACTTTAACTTTGATTTTTAAACCTAACAATTACATTATAAAATGACCGCTAATTGACTCGTGCTGATGTACTCTCTTCATTACATCTGCGAACAAACCAGCAACTGATATCACGCGGATTTTATCACTTTCTCTTCTTAAAGGGATGGTGTCAGTAACAACCAATTCTTTAAGAGCAGAATTTTCTATTCTTTCATAAGCCTCCCCAGATAATACTGGGTGAGTACAATACGCTCTAACTGACTTAGCGCCTTTATCCAAAAGCATATCGGCTGCTTTTGTTAATGTGCCTGCGGTGTCAACCATATCGTCCATAAGAACAACGTTGCGGTCTTCTACATCGCCAATTACAGTCATTGAGCCTATTTGGTTCGGACCTTTTCTTTGCTTGTAGCAAATAACTACTTCTGCTCCAAGTTTGTTACCATAGTTATTAGCTCTTTTAGAACCTCCCATATCAGGAGAAGCTATGGTTAAGTTTTCTAGTCCCAATTGCTCAATGTCTGGCAAGAACAGTGAAGATACGTACAAGTGATCAACAGGAACTTCGAAAAATCCTTGAATTTGATCAGCGTGTAAGTCCATAGTCATGATTCGCGTTGCCCCTGCAGCCGTCAATAAGTTGGCTACTAATTTGGCGCCAATCGGAACTCTTGGCTTATCTTTTCTGTCTTGTCTAGCGTACCCAAAGTAAGGAAGAACGGCTGTAATGTGTTTTGCAGAAGCACGCTTTGCAGCGTCAATCATCTGTAAAAGCTCAAACAAATTGTCAGATGGTGGATTGGTAGATTGTACTAAAAACACTCTTCTTCCTCTAACGGTTTCTTCAAAAGATGGCTGAAATTCACCATCGCTAAAATGCAGCATTTGTATCTTTCCTAGATCTTGTCCGTAAGACTTTGCGATCTTTTGAGCCAAGTCTTCAGTGGCTCTACCTGCAAAAATTTTAGCCTTTGGTTGCATAAATCAGTAAACCTTTGAATATTACAAATTTAGTTCCTCCCTATAAAGGGCTGCAAATGTAATCATTAATCTCGAAAATACTAACCATGGCATGTTGAAAATTAAAAATTATCAAAAATGTTTGCTCCATATAACTAAGTTGTTCTATTTTCGCGCCCTCTACCAAAGTTCACAATTGCCCGGGTGGCGGAATTGGTAGACGCGTCGGATTCAAAATCCGATGCCTTCGGGCGTGCGGGTTCGATTCCCGCCCCGGGTACAAGTATTAAAGGCCTTTTACAATCTATGTAAAAGGCCTTTTTTATATTTAAGGAAGTGTTATTACTGTTACATCCTCTATAGTCGATCCCATGACAAATATTATATAGGCCAAACCCAAGATTATTCAAAAAGATTAGTTCGACATAATTCAGGTGGTGTTCCTTTTACTAAGCCATTTCGTCCATGGGTCATGGTTTATAAGGAGGAATTTAAAACAAGAGGTGAAGCCATGAAAAGGGAGAGGAAATTGAAGGGCATTAAATCCAAGGCGAAGATTACGGAATTGGTAGACACGTCCCGATAAAATCGGGATGCCTTCGGGCGTGCGGGTTCGATTCCCGCCCCGGGTACAAATTCAGAGAGAGAGAAACAGAGCGAGAGCGGTGTTTCTCCTCTGAATTTTCTTCACTCTCACTCTTTCTCCTTCTTGCTTCCACTTCCTCTCCCAGACACCCTAAATTAACAGTCTATAAAAAAGAGAAATCTTTCCATTTATCGTGTAAGCATATCATTCGGAATAATATTTTTGACAGGGACCTTAACGACCAATTCTTAAGAGCCTCTTGTATAATACCTTTAAACATTGCGGAACGAATTGAGAAATTCCTTTCCACCTATTCATCCATGTTATGCAGACCAAGCTTTCTTGACCCTTTAGTCCCAATCAGTTGAGCAAAAACTTATTAAGTAAGAAATTGCATGAGGTTTAATGGTCTTTTCTGTTGTTTTATCCCCCCGGGGCCAGCACCCCTGTCCCCAGCGTAAAGTTAGTTAACCTACACTGCCTAGTCGAGGGTTAATCGATTCTATTCTTATCGTGCGATAACATCTCGTTAAATTTTTTCTTACTCGTCCAAATACTCTTTAATTAAATACCTTTGTTCTTTAAAGTCGCTGAAATTGAAAGAGAAACAAAGAAAGTACGACAAAGCCTATTTGCGAATGGCTCAAGAATGGGCCAAATTGTCTCATTGTAAGAGAAAACAAGTAGGGTCATTAATCGTTAAGGATAGGATGATTATTTCTGATGGATATAATGGAACGCCTACCGGTTTTGAGAATAAATGTGAAGATGAAGAAGGCAATACCAAGTGGTACGTTCTTCACGCGGAAGCTAATGCAATCACAAAAATTGCAGGATCAACCCATTCTTGCAGAGGGGGCACTTTGTACCTAACATTGTCTCCGTGTAAAGACTGTAGTAAGCTAATCTATCAATCTGGAATTATCAGACTTGTTTACATTGATGAATACAAAGACCGCTCAGGTCTTGACTTCTTAGAAAAAGCAGGAGTCGAAATAGAGCAAATAGAAGTATGAACAAACGAACAGTCTTTATTCCTATACTCCTTGGCCTGTCAATTGCCGCGGGAATTTTTATTGGGTCACGCCTCAATTTTTCGTCAAGGCCTGTTGCTCTGTTAAAATCTGACTCTAGAGAGCAAAAGGTTAGGCAGATCATCAATTATATTGATTATGAATACGTTGATGAAGTTGATACTGATAGTCTTTTAGATCTGACTTTGACAGATATGCTTCACAAGTTAGATCCTCATTCTGTTTATATCAGTAATCAAAATGTGAAACAATCAGAAGAACGCATTCAAGGTAGTTTTGAAGGAATAGGAATTGAGTTTATCGTTTATAAAGATACATTGACCATTGTTAGAGTAATGCCCAAGGGTCCTGCAGAAAAAGCCAAACTGCAAGCCGGTGATCGAATCATCGCCGTCAATGATGAATCTATTTTGGCTGAAGATTTTTATGACGAAGCTTTTCAATCGGTTTTAAAAGGCCCTTCAGGATCTGAGGTATATGTCTCGGTTTATCGCCCATTAGAAAAAAAGGTGATTTCAGAAATTTCTGTTATCCGTGCACCTATCGCAATTCCTAGTGTTGATGCGGCATTTATGCTTGATGACACCACGGGATTTATTCGTATTAACCGTTTCGCCATACCGACTAGTAAGGAGTTTACTGAAGCGACAAAAGGCCTTTTGAAAAGGGGAATGAAAAACTTGGTGCTCGATCTCAGAGACAATCCCGGCGGACTTCTTTCCGCTTGCGAGGAAATCGCCGATCAATTTCTAGCGGAAGACCAGCTTATTGTTTACACCCAAAATAGACAGGGTGACAAGGATTATTACTATGCTCATTCTACAGGGTTGCTAAAAAAGGCAAAGGTTTCTGTTTTGATTAATGAAAATTCAGCCTCAGCTTCTGAAATTCTTGCGGGTGCATTGCAAGACAATGATAGGGCCACTATCGTGGGAAGGAGATCTTTTGGAAAAGGATTGGTCCAAGAAGAGATGAAGTTAAACGATGGAAGTCGTCTTAGGTTGACCACAAGTAGATATTACACTCCCACGGGAAGAAGTATTCAAAAACCGTATAAGGAAGATGGCTATGAAGAATACCAGAAAGAATCAAAAAACAGGTACAATACCGGTGAGATGTATTCTGAGGATAGAGTAGAAGTCAATCAAAGCGAAAAGTTCACAACCCCTGGAGGAAAGGTTGTTTATGGCGGCGGCGGAATTGTTCCAGATGTATACGTTCCCTTAGATACCAATTACAAGCAACTCTCTTACCTCTATCACATTTTTGGTTACAATCAAATGGAGCCTTTTGTTTTTCAATTTGTTGACGAACATAGAAGTGAACTAGACACTTTAAAGAACCAGCCCATGGCAATCTTTAAGTTAGATATCAAGCCTTTGGTAGAGAGTTTTATTCAAGAAAAAAACTTACGTGAAATTTTTACCAGAATGGACTCCGTCAGCTTGAATAGAGTTGAAACTAGAATGAAAGCGCTAGTGGCTAAGAATATTTGGGGCAGCGAGGTTTTCTATCACGTTACCTTACATTACGATCCAGTTGTTTTAAAAGCAAAAGAGGCATTTTTAGTTACGAGTGATACCATATCCGGAAATTAAAGGCAAAAAAAACCCAAAGGCTGGGCCCTTGGGTTTTTTTTGATCTTTACTAAAAAAGTTCTTAGTGAGCAGCCTCTTCAGAGTGCTCTTCGTGCATTTCTTCTGAATGCTCTTCAGTCATTTCTTCAGACTTAACTTCTTCTTCAGTCATAGTGCTGTCAGAAACTTCTTCAGTTACTTCCTCGACAGTTTCAGCTACTTCTTCAGTGGTGGTTTCTACTGTAGTTTCTTCTTGAGCTACTTCTTCAGTGTTTGCGTTGTTACAAGCAACTAATGCAATGGTTGCAAAAGCTGCAAGAAAAAGATTTACCTTCTTCATTCTAATTATTTTTAATTATTGCTTAGGATTACCGTGTAAATGTATAAAAAAGATTTGTAGCAATGGGAAAATTTATAAAATATTGAATTTCAGAAACATTAGTGCAATTATCTGCTCAATAACGAAGAAATTGTAGTCTTTTTCTGAAGAACTTCTGCTACTTTATCAACAACAATTCTCTCTTGCTGCATGGTGTCACGATCTCTAACCGTTACGGTTCCGTCAGTTAGCGAATCATGGTCAATGGTGATACAATAAGGAGTACCTACTGCATCCTGCCTGCGATACCTTTTGCCAATTGCGTCTTTTTCGTCGTAAGTTACACTGTGATCAAGCTTTAATTTATCAACCAGCTCTCTTGCCATTTCTGGGAGCCCATCTTTCTTGGTAAGCGGCAAAATGGCTGCCTTGTAGGGCGCTAATGCCGCTGGAATATCCATAACCACCCTTGAAGAACCGTCTTCTATCGACTCCTCCTTAAGAGAAGTAGAAAGTACGGCTAGGAACATTCTATCAAGTCCAATAGAGGTTTCTACTACATAGGGTACGTAGTTTTTATTGATTTCAGGATCAAAGTATTGAAGTTTTTTTCCTGAGTGCTTTTCATGGGCAGAAAGGTCAAAGTCAGTTCTTGAGTGAATTCCTTTTAGTTCTTTAAATCCAAAGGGAAAGTCAAATTCAATATCCGCGGCAGCGTTAGCGTAGTGAGCCAATTTTTCATGGTCGTGAAAACGATACTTAGAACTGTCAAACCCTAAGGCCTTGTGCCAGTTGATTCTCGTTTCTTTCCAGTAATTGTACCATTTCATTTCTTCGCCTGGCCTTACAAAAAACTGCATTTCCATTTGTTCAAACTCACGCATTCTAAAAATAAATTGTCTTGCTACAATTTCATTTCTAAACGCCTTACCAATTTGGGCAATTCCAAACGGAATCTTCATTCGGCCGGTTTTTTGAACGTTTAAAAAGTTTACGAAAATTCCTTGAGCTGTTTCAGGACGTAAATAAAGGTCCGTAGAACCCTCCGCTACAGATCCCATCTTAGTGCCAAACATCAAGTTGAATTGACGGACTTCTGTCCAATTGGCTGATCCACTTACCGGACACTTTATGCCTTCATCTATGATGAGTCGTCTTACGTCTTCAAGGTCTTCAGCTTCCATAGACTTTACAAACCTGTCCATAACTGCCTTCATCTTGTCAAGGTAACCTTTTACCCTTGGATTGGTTTGCTTGAACATTTCAGCATCAAAAGACTCACCAAACCTCTTTGCCGCTTTGGCGATTTCTTTTTCAACCTTCTGATTGATTTTTTCAACGTGGTCTTCAATTAATACGTCCGCACGATATCTCTTTTTTGAGTCTTTGTTGTCAATCAAAGGGTCATTAAACGCATCTACGTGTCCTGAAGCCTTCCAGGTAGTGGGGTGCATAAATATCGCAGAATCAATACCTACAATATTTTCGTGCATTTGAACCATTGATTTCCACCAGTACTCTTTAATGTTGTTTTTTAAGAGCACCCCGTTTTGTCCGTAGTCATAGACCGCCGCTAAGCCGTCATAGATTTCAGAACTTTGAAATACAAATCCATATTCTTTTGCGTGAGAAATTACCTTTTTGAAAATATCGTCAGACATGTGAATAGACGTTTTTTAAATTAAGTTGACAAAATTAGTAGTAAAAAGCTTAACAGAAATGGCCAGAAGAATAATTCCAAATACCTTTCTCAGGACTCCAATTCCAGCTTTTCCTAGAATATTAGAAATCTTCTTTGAGCTTTTCAATACAATATATACAAGGACCATATTAATAAGTATGGCCACCAGAATGTTTATGGTTTCGTATTCAGCCTTAATAGAAATTAAGGTGGTTAATGTTCCTGCTCCCGCGATAAGCGGAAAGGCAATGGGGACAATGCTAGCGGTTTCGGGTTCATCATCCCTGAAAAGGTAAATTCCCAAAATCATTTCTAAGGCTAAGAAGAACAAGACAAAGGACCCTGCCACTGCAAAAGAACTAATGTCTACGCCAAAAAGGGTTAGAATGTTTTGACCTGTGTAGAGAAACACAACCATGATTACCATGGCCACGAGTGTGGCTTTCTCAGATTGAATGTGTCCGACTTTCTCTCTTAAAGAGACGATCAGCGGAATACTACCAATGATGTCTATCACAGCGAAGAGAACCATGGTGGCAGAAAAGACCTGTACGATGTCAAATCCCATTGCGAAAATTTTTACAAAAGTACTTTCTAAAGTTGAATTGTCGTAATAATCAGGCACTTTCGTGGGAGGTATTTTTTGAGGAATAATAATGAGAAGTCACTTCGGTTTTGGACGATGAAAAAAGTTCGTGATTCCTTATATAAAAGTATCTTTGCAGTATGATTAGTATAGGCGACGCAATTGTGTCAAGTGAAATATTAGAAGAGGCATTTGTTTGCGACTTGAGTAAGTGCAAAGGAGCTTGTTGTGTGGGTGGTGACGCAGGTGCTCCACTAGAAGAAGAAGAGGCCTCCATTTTGGACGATATTTATGAAGATGTAAAACCTTTTTTGAGAAAAGAGGGCATAGAATCCATTGAAAAAAATGGAAAATATGTTTTAGATTCCCAAGGGGAGTTAGAAACTCCCTTGGTTGATGGCAAAGAATGTGCATATGTAATTTTTGAAGAGGGAATTACCAAATGTGGGATTGAAAAAGCGCGCGAAGAGGGTGCTGTAAATTTTCAAAAACCCATCAGTTGTCATCTCTACCCTATAAGAATTCAAAAGTATTCTTCTTTTGAAGCCATAAATTACGAACGATGGAATATTTGTGCTCCCGCTTGTGATTTGGGTAAGTCCCTTAAAGTTCCGGTTTACAAGTTTTTAGAAGGTCCACTGATCCGTAAATACGGAAAAGATTGGTATTCAGAACTTGAAGAAGTGGCTAAATACTGGCCTGGGACCATAAAATAATTCACGCCATGAGGTTATTAACATCGTGTGTGAATTAAAATTCTAAAAAAACATCCAAAAATTCTTGTTTTATTTGAGAATCACTATTCATCGATGTTTTGCCTTTGTAGGAAAAATACCACTGTTAATAAGTGGGTGATTTTTGTGGATAAAACAGGGTTGTTTCGTCTAGATTTAAAGTCCAACTTTGTAAAAGAAGTTAGCTGCGATACCATTGTTAAAGCCCAACAAAAGGTATATAAGACTCTGTTTTACAGAGGTTTTCAAAAACTAAACGCTTGGTTATTAATTAAATAAATTCACAGAACTGATGAGTCAGATTGAACCTATCTTGCAGGAAAATAAGAATCGATTTGTACTGTTTCCCATTGAGCATCACGACATTTGGGACTGGTATAAAAAATCGGAAGCTTGTTTTTGGACAGCAGAAGAAATTGATTTGAGTGCAGACCTTCCAGATTGGAATAATAAGCTCAACGACGACGAGAGATATTTCATCAAACACGTATTGGCATTTTTTGCGGCCAGTGATGGTATCGTTAATGAAAATTTAGCTGAAAACTTTGTAAACGAGGTTCAGTATACAGAGGCTAAGTTTTTCTACGGATTTCAGATCATGATGGAGAATATTCATTCAGAAACCTATTCTCTATTAATTGACACCTATATAAAAGATCCAGAAGAAAGAAATAAACTATTTAATGCCATCGATACTTTCGAGGCTATCAAGAAGAAGGCAGATTGGGCTTTAAGATGGATAGAGTCCCCCTCGTTTGCTGAGAGATTAATTGCCTTTGCTGCTGTAGAGGGAATTTTCTTTTCAGGAGCTTTCTGTTCAATTTTCTGGATGAAGAAAAGAGGGTTGTTACCTGGCCTTACCTTCTCAAATGAATTGATTTCTAGAGACGAAGGTATGCACTGTGACTTTGCTGTTCACTTGCATAACGAGCACTTGAAAAATCAAGTACCCAAAGACCGCATAAAGCAAATTATTGTTGAAGCACTAGAGATTGAGCGTGAATTTATCACAGAATCTCTGCCTGTTGATTTGATTGGTATGAACTCAAAATTGATGACCCAGTACTTGGAGTTTGTTGCTGACCGCCTTTTAGTAGAGTTAAAATGTGAAAAGCAGTTCAACGCCGAGAATCCGTTTGACTTTATGGAGATGATCTCTCTTCAAGGAAAGACCAATTTCTTTGAAAAAAGAGTTTCTGATTACCGTAAAGCAGGCGTTGGAGCCCCAAAAGAAGAGAAAGACACTTTCTCTTTTGATGCTGATTTTTAGTCCACTTAACCATTCAAATCCAAAATAATCAAAGAATATGTACGTACTTAAAAGAGATGGCCGGAAAGAGGTTGTAAAATTTGATAAAATCACCGCGAGAATCCAAAAACTATGTTACGGATTAAGCGATCACGTAGAGGCAGTAAACGTTGCTATGCGTGTAATTGAAGGAATTTACGACGGTGTAACAACTTCTGAACTGGATAGTCTTGCCGCTGAGGTTGCTGCCTCAATGACGGTTAAACACCCCGATTATGCTCAGCTTGCTGCAAGAATTGCAGTATCTAACCTACACAAAAACACCCACAAGTCTTTCTCTGAAACGATGACTGATTTGTACCATTACGTTAATCCTAAAACGGGACAAGAATCTCCTCTTTTAGCAGATGACGTTTATGAAATTATTCAGAAGAACTCTGAGATTTTAGATTCTACCTTAATTTATGATAGAGATTTTGGATACGATTACTTTGGATTTAAAACGCTAGAAAGATCTTATCTATTAAGGTTAAACGGAAAAATTGCTGAACGCCCACAGCACATGTTAATGCGTGTTGCAATTGGTATTCACAAAGAAGATATTGAGTCGGCTATTGAAACCTATGACTTGATGTCTAAGAAATACTTCACCAACGCTACGCCAACTCTTTTCAATTCGGGTACTCCAAAGCCTCAAATGTCTAGCTGTTTCTTAGTTTCTATGAAAGACGATAGCATTGATGGTATATATGATACATTAAAGCAGTGTGCTAAAATTTCTCAGTCTGCTGGAGGAATTGGCCTAAGCATTCACAATGTTAGAGCCACAGGTTCTTACATTAGAGGAACCAACGGAACCTCTAACGGTATCGTGCCTATGCTTAAGGTGTTTAACGACACCGCTCGTTACGTTGATCAAGGAGGTGGTAAGAGAAAAGGTTCTTTTGCCATCTATATTGAGCCATGGCATGCAGATATCAATGACTTCTTAGATCTTAAGAAAAACCACGGTAAAGAAGAATTAAGAGCAAGAGATTTGTTCTACGCTATGTGGATTCCAGATCTATTCATGGAGCGCGTAGAAGCAGATGCAGAGTGGACACTTATGGATCCAAATGAATGTCCTGGGTTATCTGATGCCTACGGAGATAAATTTAAGGAGCTTTACACTCGCTATGAAAAAGAAGGAAAGGGTAGAAAAACCATCAAGGCACGTGACGTTTGGCAAAAAATCTTAGAATCTCAAATTGAGACCGGTACTCCTTACATGTTGTACAAAGATGCTGCTAACGAAAAGTCAAACCAGAAGAACTTAGGAACCATTCGTTCCTCTAACTTGTGTACTGAAATTATGGAGTACACTGATGAGAACGAAGTTGCAGTATGTAACTTGGCTTCTATCGCCCTTCCAATGTTTATTGAAGACGGTGAATTTAACCACCAAAAACTATATGATGTTACGTATAAGGTAACTAAAAACCTAAACCGCATCATCGACAGAAACTACTATCCTGTTAAAGAAGCTCGTGTTTCTAACATGCGTCACCGTCCGGTGGGTCTTGGAATTCAAGGATTGGCAGATGCTTTCATTAAGTTGAGAATGCCTTTTACTTCCGCGGAAGCGAAAAAGTTAAACAAAGACATTTTTGAGACCATTTACTACGCGGCCTTAGTAGCTTCTAAAGATGAAGCAGTAGTTGACGGACCTTACGAAACCTTTAAAGGATCACCAATTTCTGAAGGTAAATTCCAGCACAACCTTTGGGGTGTTGATGAAGCAACCCTTAGCGGACGTTGGGATTGGGAATCGTTGAGAAAAGAAATTATGGAAAAAGGAGTAAGAAACTCATTGTTACTTGCGCCAATGCCTACAGCTTCTACTTCTCAGATTTTAGGAAACAACGAATGTTTTGAGCCATATACCTCAAATATTTACACTCGAAGAGTACTTAGTGGCGAGTTTATTGTCGTGAACAAGCACCTATTGATTGACCTGGTTAATCTAGGACTTTGGAATGAAGATGTGAAGTATGAGTTAAGCGCCTCTAACGGGTCTATCCAAAATATTGAAGGAATTCCTGATAATATCAAGGAACTTTACAAGACTGTTTGGGAGATGAGTATGAGAGATATCATTGACATGGCTGCCGAAAGAGGTTGGTTCATTGACCAAAGTCAAAGTTTGAACCTATTTGTTGAGAATCCAAACATGGGTAAACTTACTTCAATGCACTTCTACGCATGGAAGAAAGGACTTAAAACAGGAATGTACTATTTGAGAACTAAAGCCGCGGCGGATGCAATTAAGTTTACAGTTCAAAAACAAGCTAAATCTCAAGTTGAGCCTGTAGTTTCAAAACCAGCAAATAAACCTGCTGAAGCGGTTGCGACCCCTGCTGCACCAGTTGCAGAGTCTAAACCTATTGAAGTTTCAACAGAACTCAACATGAAAAAAATGGCAGAGGCCGTTAAAGAGTATAACTCTCAAGACGCCATTGCCTGTTCTATAGATGATCCAGACGGGTGTGAAATGTGTGGATCCTAGTTCATAACCAAAGCGATAAATCCCCCGACACCCCGGGGGATTTTTTTTACCATGGAGACCCTATCTTATTTTGTACGGTTTTTATTAGAGGTTTTTTCTCTTTTTACATGGGGCTATTTTGGATTTACCCAATTTAACAACCCTATGCATTGGGTCGCTGCCTTTTTGTTGCCCACCATTGCCATGGGAATGTGGGGGGGTGTTTAACGTACCTAACGATTCTTCTAGAGGGAATCACGTGGTGGTAAAAGTGCCAGGATGGTTGCGGTTCGTAATAGAAATGTTTGTGTTTCTAGGAGCGTGTTACTGTCTATTTGCAATGGAAGAAAAGGTAATCAGTCTTGTTTTTTTACTGTTAATTTGTCTTCAATACCTCACGACTTATAAACGAGTTATATGGCTTTTAAAGCAATAGCAATGGCTGGAGTGTTTTGGCTCCTTTCATGGGGCACCAAAGCTCAAACCCAAAACTCAGATTCGGTTTTACAGTTAGTGTATAAAACCCTTACCTTACCTGCCGATTCATCCCTAAAAGTTAAATCAGACCACCTAGAGTCAACCGATTGGGAAGCCTTAGCCTATATTGATATTTCAGGTCTGTACGACGAAAGTAAAATGCAAGAGGCGGTAGGCGATGTATATCGATTTAAAGAAGGCCGGTTTGCTATAAAAATGGTAGACCAAAAAGACCCTTCTAAATTCGGACTTTTGGTTAATGGTGATTTTAAAATAGAAAGCAACGTATTGGTTCTGAGTAAAAAAGAAAACCCTGATTTTAAAATTGAACTTACAGTTATTTACCTAGATGAGAACTACTTGGTAATCGATATGGATTCTCTACGAATCTTTTTAACCCATACTCATTCATTCTTTCCTGCAAATCCTGAATAAACCTTGGGTCGTTAATAAGTTGGTTTTTAATTCAATCACTTGTTTAAGATTTTTTTCTTATATTGTATCAGCTCTCCTCGATATTTACTTATAAAACCGTTAACTATGGCTACTGATACAGCAATTAGAAGTAGGCCGTCTAAAAGGAGAAGAGCGCAAGAGGCAGTACGCCGAAGAGCTCAAATGATTAGAAGGGCCAGAAGCAAGAAAGCAACTACTCGCGAAAAAATAACTATGGTCGTACTTGTTTTGGTGATAGTATCTATCATCGTAGCATCAGTCGTCTTAATGGATGTTTAATCGAAACCAAACCAACCAACGCTAAAAAACCTTGCAGAATGTTTAATCTAATCCAATCAAAATGAAAACAGTGTTACAATATGGGCTTGTAATAGCTATTATTGGTACAATTGTAGGCGTTGCTTTGTTTTTTACTATGTAAGAAAACAAACTTTAGTACTTTTACGCCATGAAAAAGTTCATGGTTTCTCTTTCCATTATCCTGCTTTCTTTATTGATGGTAGGCAGTGTTTCAAGGCTACTTGAATACGAAAAGTTAGGAATTCTCTTCCCACTTTCCATTTTGCTTATAGCCTTTGTGTGGATGCCTATGTTCTTATTTTACGCTTATGATAGGAAGCAACAAAGAAAGGATCAATCGGGCCAAGATGAGTGAACGACTATAAACAGCTTACTTTTGTTAAAAGTGACTAACCAGAGATAAGGCGATAGCCCTTTTTTTACGTCTTCAATTTTCTCCTCAATACTTTTTGAATGGTTCCAACGCTCTTCGGGAATCTCGCCCCAACGGTCTCTGTGGTATTGAGCAACATATCCACCCTTTTCAAAATATTTAGAGACTTTTGTCCATTGGTTTTCATAAAGCCAGGTGCCGCGCTGTCCCTGAGGATTTATATTTTCAATCTCCAGTGATTCTTTAAATCCTAACGGCGTAAAAATAATTCCCTGAATCCACGCTTTAGAATGTTTTATGGTAGGGTCAATTTCAATACCTGTCCGAAGTTGGTGGTTGATCAGCTTGTGTCTCTTTTCTCTCCAATGCTCTTTTCCACTCGGTGAAATCAAAGACTTTGATGGGGGATGATACAAATAAAACTTAACGGCAACTTCCAAGTGTAGTAGCTCTTCACCATCAGTTATTAAAAAGTCAATTTCACCTGTGGTCCTCTTGTTTTTTATTATTTGAAGGTTTCGTTTGAAGCTTACGTTAGGACCTTGGCTAATGAGTAATTCAGCAATTAAATCCTCGTAATGATGTCCTAAACGTTTTTGTTGATAATCTAAATTACAAGCGTGTTGCTTTGCTTTTGATGTCCACTTTTTCCAAATAGACTCCTCTAAAAACGGAGAATTAATAAATAATGGTGGCTTTGAAAGCAGCCATTCCCATTCTGATGTTATCTTTACGCTTTTTGCCATTTATACGAAGTAATGAAAAATATATTCAAAATATTAGGCGGAGGTATTGGTTGGGCTTTAGGCGGTCCCCTTGGAGCAATTTTAGGACTAGCTGCTGGGCATTTGATCAGCGAAATGAATACCGGAAACGATGAGGATTCTACTCAGAAGCATTTTACTAGAAAACCCAACCAGACAGGTGACTTTCACTTAAGTCTTTTGGTTTTATCTGCGTTGGTAATAAAGGCTGATGGTAAGATTGATCAAAGAGAGCTTGATGAGGTTAGGCTAAATTTTGTTAGAATGTTTGGAAAGGAAAAGGCCAATGAAAGTTTTTCTATTTTCAAATCACTGCTAAAAGAAAAAATTGACATTCAAGAGGTCTCCACTCAAATAAGAAGACATATTAATTATTCTGCTAGACTACAGGTCTTAGATTACTTGTTTAAAATTGCTAATTCAGACGGCAGTATTGTACAAGAAGAAGTAGATGTTATCCGTAAAATTGCCACCCATCTTTATATACGATCTAACGATTTCAATTCTATATATGCTATGTACGGTAGAAAGTATTACAGAGGTACTTCTACTAAAATTAACCACAAAGAAGCCAACTATAAAATTCTTGAGGTAAAAATGACAGCGTCTGATGAAGAAGTAAAAAAGGCCTATCGACAACTGGTCAGAAAGTACCACCCCGATAAGTTACAAGGTTTAGGTGAGGAAGTTATTGAAGCGGGAAGGGAGAAGTTTATCAAGGTGCAAAATGCCTATGAAGAAATTTGTAAGGAGCGTGGAATCAAATAGCGGAATCATATAGGTAAAATGCCTTCATGCAATTTCTGCCAAAATCTGGGGCTATCCAGCCCACCCCGTAAGTAAGTTACCCAAATCCAATTTTTTAGGAGAAGGTTATTCGGATAAATTCATCTCTTGACGATTAGGCCCTTTACAATCGGATACAATGGGTTGCTATTCGATTTATGCTGAAAAGTTTTGTACCTTATTCCTGGGGACAGGGGTGCTGGCCCCAGGGGGAAATATTCAACGGAAACGCCCTAGCTAAAAGCCGGAAATCGGATTTTCCAAACCGCCTTTAACCTTGATTTCACACCGTTATAACCCCAATAATCTCCCAATTACTTCCACGTAGTTTATGGCCCATAACCTAAAATGGGTCAATTTCAAAAAAGTATGATCTTTTCCTATTCATAAGACAAAGAAACTTGGTAACTTTAGCCCCTTAATGAGCACCATAGACGAAATAAAAAAACCTATTGCCGAAGAGATGAAGGCCTTTGAGCCGAAGTTTAGATCTTCTATGGCCAGTAGAGTTGCACTTCTTGACAGAATTACCCATTACATAGTAAAGAGAAAGGGTAAGCAAATTCGACCTATGCTTGTGTTTTTATCCGCAAAACTTCATGGTGAAGTTAACGAAGCTACTTATTTAGGCGCTTCATTAATTGAATTGATGCACACGGCCACCTTAGTGCATGACGATGTGGTTGATGACTCTAATCAACGAAGAGGCTTTTGGTCTATCAATGCCATTTGGAAGAATAAAATTGCCATTCTTGTGGGAGACTACTTGTTGAGCAAAGTCCTTCTTTTAGCTGTAGAAAAAGAAGAATACGACCTACTGAAAATTGTTTCAACTTCGGTAAGAGAAATGAGTGAGGGAGAACTTCTACAAATTGAAAAGGCTAGAAAACTAGATATTACTGAAGACATTTATTTTGATATTATTAGACAAAAGACAGCCTCATTAATTGCGTCTTGTTGCGGGGTTGGTTCTTCTTCAGTGGGCGCTTCAAAAAGTGAAGTCGAAGACATGAGGCAGTTTGGGGAGTGGCTAGGTCTTGCGTTTCAAATAAAGGATGATTTATTTGATTTTCAATTAAAGAACAACACAGGTAAACCTAGTGGTATTGACATCAAAGAACAGAAAATGACCCTGCCTTTGATTTATGCCTTGCAAGTAGCAACCTCTTCTGAAAAAAGCAAAGTCATTAACATTATTAAGCGACATCACAATAACCCGAAAAAGGTTCAAGAGGTCGTTGAGTTTGTTAATAATAGCGGGGGTATAGCTTATGCTGAAAAGAGAATGGAAGAGTATAAAGAAAAGGCTATTTCAATTTTGTCTAAATATCCGAATTCCCCTACAAAAGATTCCTTACTTTTGTTAGTAGACTATGTGATTCACAGGTCTAAATAAATTAAAAACCATTTTTTATGGAGCAGTTTCAAGAAATTATTGATCAAGTAATGGTTCTTGTAATAGAGCATGGGATGGCTGTTTTAACGGCGTTAGTAATCTTAATTGTCGGTTTATGGCTGATTAAGAAGGCTATGAAAATGATTGACCGTGTTTTTGAAAAAAGAAACATGGAACCCTCTCTTGCAGGATTTTTACATTCGTTGATTGGTGCAGTAATCAAGGCCATGTTGTTTGTTTCCGTTATTGGAATGATGGGCATTGAAACCACTAGCTTTGTGGCTCTTTTAGGTGCCGCTGGTTTGGCTGTTGGTATGGCGCTTTCTGGAACCTTGCAGAATTTTGCGGGCGGGGTTATGATTTTAATATTCAAGCCTTTTAAAGTTGGAGACTTCATTGAAGCCCAAGGATATACTGGGGTAGTCGCAGAAATCCAAATCTTTGTTACCATTTTAAACACACCTGATAATAAGAGGATTATTATTCCAAATGGTCCGTTGAGTAACGGATCTATGACGAATTACTCTCATGAAGAAACCCGAAGAGTAGATTGGACCTTTGGTATTGGCTATGGTGACAGTGCTGATAAGGCTATGGAAGTATTGAAAAACCTTACTTCTCAAGACGAACGCATCCTCAACTCTCCTGAAACATTTATTGCTTTACATTCTTTAGGTGATAGTTCTGTGAACTTTGTAGTGAGAGCTTGGGTAAAAACTCCTGATTACTGGGGCGTTTACTTCGACTTAAACAAAAAAGTTTATGAAGTATTTGCTAAAGAAGGTTTGAGCATTCCTTTCCCACAAATGGATGTGCATGTTCACAACGCATAAATTATTGATCTAATTAATAAAAAAAGCCTTCCTGTTGGGAGGCTTTTTCTATTTTTGAAGAATTCACAAGGATTGTTATGGGGATTATTACTCGAGAGACTATTGATAAAATTTTTGACGCCGCCCAGATAGAGGAGGTAGTTGGAGAATTTGTCAATCTCAAAAAATCGGGTTCTAATTTTAAAGGCCTTAGCCCCTTTACCCAAGAGAAAACACCTTCTTTTTATGTAAGTCCTGCGAAACAGATTTTTAAAGATTTCTCATCAGGCAAGGGAGGTAATGTTGTTTCATTCCTCATGGAAGTTGAGCACTTTACCTACCCCGAAGCTCTCAAATACCTTGCGAAAAAATACAATATTCAGGTTGAAGAAGAAGATGTAACCCCAGAACAAGAACAGCAGGCTTCAGAACGAGAGTCAATCTACCTAATTTCAGAATTTGCTAAATCGACCTTTGAAGATCAACTTTGGAAAACTGACGAAGGCAAGTCCATAGGGTTGAGCTATTTTAAAGAAAGGGGATTTTCAGAAGATACCATTCGTGACTTTGGCCTTGGTTATTCGCTAAGACAAAAAGATGCATTTTCTAATCTAGCCATTACTAAAGGATATTCAGGTGAGTTTCTTGAAAAATCGGGTATTGGAATAAAAAATGAACGAGGCTGGTATGATAGGTTTTGGGGAAGAGTCATGTTCCCCATTTACTCTATCAGTGGAAGGGTTTTGGGTTTCGGTGGACGTGTATTAGACAGTCAGTCGAAAACAGCAAAATACCTCAATTCACCTGAAAGTGTTGTCTATCACAAGAGCAAGGTTTTATACGGTCTTTTTCAATCAAAACAAACCATTGTAAAAGATGATTTGTGCTATTTGGTAGAAGGTTATACAGATGTTATTTCCATGCACCAGGCGGGAATAAAGAATGTGGTAGCCTCCTCAGGTACCGCCCTGACCAAAGAACAGATTTCTCTTATTCAAAGATTTACCAAGAATGTCACGATTCTTTATGACGGAGATGCGGCAGGAATAAAGGCCAGCTTTAGAGGGATAGACATGTTCTTAGAGTCTGGAATGAATGTTCGTGTGGTCTTATTTCCGGATGGAGAAGATCCTGACTCTTTTGCCAAGAGCCGTTCGTCGGATGAACTACAGGAGTTTCTAAAAGAATCGCAAAAGGACTTCATGGCCTTTAAAACAGATCTTTTAATTGAAGAAGCAAAGGGTGACCCCATAAAAAGGGCTTCTATGATTAGGGAGATTGTAGCTAGTATTGCACTTATTCCAGACCCTATTTCTCGTGATGTTTATATTCAGGAGTGTTCTAGGCGAATGGACATGGACGAAAAGGTTCTGTTTGCGGAGCTTCAACAGTTCAGAAATAAGATAGAACAGAGCAATTCTAAGAAATCATCGCAGCAGAGATCAGCCCCAAATGAGTCGATGAACGTGGTTCGTCCTCCGCAAGAGACCATTGAAGAAGCTACCAAAGATTCTCTTCACTATGAGCAAGAGAAAGCCATTATTTGGTTGCTATTGACTTATGGTGAAAATCTTGATTTCTTTTATTCAAACACAGAAAAGGAGAGAGAAGAGGATGAGGAAATGACCTTAGGAGAATTTGTTTTGTACGACCTCATTGACGATAACCTGACTTTTGTAAATCCTGTCTTTCAGGCCATTTTTAACCAGTATGCGACTGCCCTAGAAAAAGAAGAGGTCCTTTTGCCAACTCATCATTTCACTCTGTCTGAAGATATTGAAATTGCAAGGGTTGCCTCTGACCTTTTGACTGAGCCTTATCAAATTTCTGATTGGTCAAAGGTTGATATCATCGTCTTAGACCGCGAAACAAGAATTGTTCAGTACGCCAAAGATGCTCTTTATCGCTTCAAGGAACTAAAGCTAGAACAGCAAATAAAGAAGGACCTTACCCTTTTAGAAAATCCTGAAATTACTCCGGAAGAAAGAATGAAAATTTTAGACGGTATTCAAAAGAAAACCCAAGTCCGGGTTAAGCTAAATAAATTGCTAAACCGCTCGGTTTAGTTGAGAAACCACTTTAATATTTTCATGGTTAATTGGGTGTAAGGTGGATATTTTGCCTTTAAATCAAACCAAGTACCGCTTTTTAAAATGCTCTTGGTATGAGAGAAGCTTTCAAATCCATGTTTCCCATGGTAGTTCCCAATACCGCTTGTCTTTACTCCGCCGAAAGGCAAATTGTTGTTGGTCAAATGCATGAGTGCATTGTTAATAGCACCACCTCCAAATGAAATGTTTTTTGTAAAAAATTGTTGGTCGTCCTCTTGATTTGAAAAAATGTAAAGCGAAAGAGGATTGGGTGATTGGTCAATAATGGCCTTGGCGTCTTGATTTGAACGATAAATCATGACGGGCAAAATAGGACCAAATATTTCCTCTTTCATAACAGGATCATCTAGCGTTACATTGGTGAGGATGGTCGGCTCAATGAACAGGTTCTTGGCATCCGTTTTACCACCGTGAAAGATTTGTCCATCTTTGAGAAAACTTACCAAGGTATCAAACCTCCTTTGGTTTACGATTTTAGCATGATCGGGTGTAGACAATGGACTTTCATTTGAAAATTTTGAAAATGTCTTTGAAAGCTCCCCAATAAAATCAGAATAGATTTCTTCGTGTACCAATAAGTAATCAGGAGCAACACAAGTTTGTCCTGCGTTTACCCATTTACCCCAACCTATGCGATGAGCGGCAACTTTAATATTGGCTGACTTACTCACTATGGCAGGGCTTTTTCCTCCCAACTCTAGGGTGAAAGGAATGAGGTGTTTTGCTGCTTGTTGCGCTACAATGCTTCCTACATTCGGGCTGCCAGTGAAAAATATATGGTCTGGTAAGGCTTCATCAATAAATTGGGGGACAACCACATGACCTTCTCCTAAAATGACTTCTACGTATTCTGGCGCAAAGGTTTGATCTACCAGTTTTTTAACTATTTGTGAGGTCGCCGGGGTGAGCTCAGAAGGCTTGATTACGGCGGTGTTACCGGCAGCAATTGCACAAATTAAAGGAGAGATGGACAGCATAAAAGGATAATTCCATGGGGCGACAATTAAAGACATCCCTCTTGGGTCGTATTGAATGTAGCTTGACGATGGAAAGGCTGTAAAAGGACTCGACACCCTTTGCTTGCGCATCCATCTTTTTAGATTTTTTAGGGTGTGGTTTATTTCTGAATATAGAATTCCTATTTCTGTGCTATATCCTTCCGCTCTAGGTTTGCCAAAATCACTGTGTAAAGCATCAAGCACCTCTTCTTCTAAACCTGTTATTGCTTCCTTCAATTTCTTGAGCTGTTCAACTCTAAAGGAGTAATCAAAAGTTTTACGTGAGTTGAAAAACTCTGTTTGAGAGGACCTAATGCTTGCGTAATTCATGGCTATAGTTTTTCAAAAGCAATTCTCCTTATTAACTTGGATTCGGGCCTTTTGTTTACAAATTCAATGATCCTTTCGGGAATGTGTTCTGCGGCTTCTTTTAGCATCCAGCCCACAGCCTTTTGAACGATTTCTTCAGAATGACGGCACAGCTTATCTGCAATGTCAAACAAGTTAGAAAAATCTTTATCCTTGATAAAAGCCTTCTGGGTAACTATGGCTATACGGTTTTCCCAAATGTTTGAAGACTCTGCGAATTGGTATAGCAATGTCCGGTCTTTGTCTTTTAACCAAGGACCTAAAATTTTGTAGCAGGAACTGTCAACAAGGTCCCAATTGTTCACCCCTTCTAGGTTATTTAAATACCAGTCTACGATTTCGGACTGAATTTTGGGATTTTTTTTAGCGGATTCAAACTGCTTTACCGCGATGAATATAGCGGTTAGACGATGTTCATGATATTCAGACTTTATCAATTTGCTAAGTTCATAAAGGGGTGTGGTGCGGAAGGCTTCTTTTACAACACTGCGTTGGTTCGGAACGGTAATTCCTAATACTTTGTCCCCAAAACCATATCCTCCAGGAAATGCCTGGAGGAATCTTAGGTTTTTTTCTATTCTTTCGGGTTCTTCAAAAGCCCGAAGGGTTTCGATGATGTCTTTTGCCGTGGTCATTATATAGAAGGCTCGTCAGAATAATCTAAAAGCTTATCCATAGTTTCGATGGCCACAAAGTGATAATTGGGTCTTGCTTTAGAATATACTTTTTGCGCCCATTCTAATTGACCTGAATTCTTCATGGCTTCATAGGTTGGCGTCAAAAACTTTCTACGTCCAACTGAAATTAAAAACTCTTCCACCTTAGGATAAACTGGCTTATAATGGTTTTTTATGGTAGGCTGGAACCACGCTGCTAATATTTCGCTATTGCCACTTTGGGAAAACTCAAAATGAGTATCTAAGGCAGCCAATTGTTCTTCGGTTATGTCTTTAGGAAGCCCATTAATAAATCGAATCCACTCATGAGTTGACCATTCATTCATTTTGGTAGACGCTGGAATTACCCCTTTGTCTGTAAACGCTTTGATGGCTGTTTCTGCTCTTTCAAAACGAGTCGCCGCAGGCTTAGGGCAGTTTTCGGGTAAGCCAGGTCCGTATACCCAAGCGTCAATATCTATAGTGGCGATTTGTTCTTGAGTAAGTTCTGCTTTTAAAAGCTCTAAAAACCTTTCGGTATCCATTACTTGAAATGAATGAGATGTGAAGTAGTTCTTAACAAAGTTGTCCCACTTTTCTCTGCCCATGGTTTCTTCGCAAAGTCTCAAGAAGTTGTATCCTTTGTCATAGGCAATAGAGTTCATGCCGTCGTCAGGATTTCTACCGTCAAGCTTGAGCTTTAGGTGAGTGTCTTCTGGGTGATCAACCATGAATTCAGCTACTTCTTCTTTAAGTCCTGCAAGACTTAAGGATGCCAACATTTCAGAATAGTCTCTTCCGTAAAGAGCTTCCATTATTCTTTCTTCAAAGTAAACTGTAAAACCTTCATTTAACCAGAAGTCATTCCACGTTGCATTGGTAACTAGGTTACCGCTCCAGCTATGAGCTAACTCATGAGCAACTAGAGATACCAAAGATCGGTCTCCGGCAAGAATGGTAGGAGTTGCAAAGGTCAACTTTGGGTTTTCCATTCCCCCGAAAGGGAAAGAAGGAGGAAGAACTATCAAATCATAACGTCCCCAAACGTAAGGGCCATAAAGCTTTTCAGCAGCCACAACCATATTTTCCATGTCAGCAAACTCCCAAACGGCAGTATCTAAAATACCCGCTTCTGCATAGACTCCCGTTCTTTCTCCAACCGGTTTGAACTCAACATCACCCACAGCCAAGGCCATTAGGTAAGATGGAATCGGTTTGTCCATGGTAAAGGTGTAAAGCCCTTGCGCATTTTTCTCTTGAGGATTGTCAGCGGACATTAGTGCCATCATGTTTTCAGGAACTTTTACCTCCGCGTTATAGGTGAATCTAATGCCAGGGCTATCTTGAGTAGGAATCCAAGTTCTGGCTAAAATCGCCTGACTTTGGGTGAATAAAAAGGGAGATTCTTTACCTAGTGTTTGTTGTGCACTTAGCCACTGTAGAGCGGCAGCTTTAGGTTGAGTAGAATAATTGATTGCAACCTTACGGGTGCTTTCATCTATTACAATATTTAAGGCCTGACCTAAGGTTTTATCATCAGGGCCCATGGTAAAGGTTAGCTCCTTTCCATCTTGATCTTGAACAGAAAGGATGGTGAGGTCCTTGCAATCAAAAATTATTTGATTACCTTGTTTGTAATCAATGTCCCAAACTGCTTTTCCGTAAAGTACCTTGGCGTTAAAGTCAACTTGAAGTGCCAAGTTAAGGTGTTTTACTGCGGCTTCGTTGGGTTTAGAATAACTATGAGGATCAGTTACGTAAATCATTTCATCTGTTTTTTTAGATGGAGTATTACAACTAATTAAAACGACTACTGCCGAGAGGCAGGTTAAAAGGAGTCTTTTCATTTTCATCTTTTTTGTAAATATAATTTGTATACATCAAATGGAAAACCAAATAAAATCAAAACCCAGTCTTTTAGTAAGACTTGCCGTAAACACCCTAAGTGTTTTTGCAGTCGCCTATGTGTTACCTGGCGTTGTCGTTGATACGTTTTGGACTGCGCTTTGGGTAGCTATTGTGCTAGGAATACTCAATGCAACCATAAAACCCTTTTTAATTGTAATTACCATTCCTATTACTTTTTTAACCCTTGGACTTTTCTTGTTAGTCATCAACGCATTGATCATTTACTTTGCCGATGGACTGGTCGATGGGTTTTCGGTTAATGGATTTTGGTGGGCTTTACTTTTTTCTTTCTTAATTACTGCCGTCAATAGTATGCTGTATAGCTTTGGCGATAACTAGGATTAATTGTCATTGTCGTCCATGGTCACAACCCCGCCGGCAATAATGTATTTCATAACATCTGCGCTTTTTGAGTTGATAGGCTCTACATAGCTTTCGGGCACAAGAAATAATTGTCCAGAAATGGCAAATGAGTGAGGGACGTATACCGTTAAGAGGCCATTAAGGTTTTTCTTTTCTAATAGGTCTTGGGCTTCATCTGTAATAAAGCCAAGTCTTCTGATTTCAGAATTCTCATAAAGCTTTAAAAGCACAGGGTGGTTAAATCCTTTCTTTTGTCCGACAAAAGCCTTTACCAAATCTTTTACTGAAGAATATACCAACTTAATGAGTGGCACTCTTTCAAGCTGAGTCTCTATCATGTTGAAGAGAGGGAGCTTTATTAAGTAGCTTCCTACTACTCCGGAGATGGTTATGACGGTAAACAACAAGATGATTCCCAGCCCGGGAATGTCTAGCGGAATAAGAGAGTCTAGACCCGCAAAAATTTCAATAAACAACAATGCTGTTAATGATATAGGCGCTAAGTAAAGAAGCCCTTGTAAAAAATATTTAAAAACCGTTTTCATTCGTTGAGTGTTTCTTTGTATTTCTTCGGTAGCTTAGAGACTACCAAGTAATAAGACTGGTCTATCCAGTCTTTGATTTGTTGAGGAGACAAGGCTCCGTCAAGAGAAAGGGCATTCCAATGTTTTTTGCTGAGGTGGTAGGCAGAGGTTACTTCGGGGTAGCGATCTCTAAGGTCCTCAACGTCTTCTGGAGGGAACTTCAAACTTATAGAATGTGATCTTTCTAGGGGAATGAAAATGAAAATCTTACCGAGGACCTTCATTACTAAAGTGGTTTCATCAAACGGAAAGGACTCTTCAACTCCCTTTTTAGACAAACAATATTCTCTTATTTCTTCAACATTCATCTTGGATCAAAGATATTCTATTCCTTTGTAAAAATAATTTTTTATGAACTTATACTTGCGCTTTCTTGGTTTTGTCTTCTCCGCTTTTTTTATTAAAGGCAAAAAAGAGCTGCGCAAAACGCAAGTGCGGTTCAGGGTATTACCCCAAGATTGTGATGTTAATTTTCACCTTACAAATTCTCGGTATTTGGCTTTTGCTGACTTGGCGAGAATGTATGCTACGGTTAGAATGGGGCTTTTAAAAGCGGTGCTGAAAAACAAATGGATGATAGTAGTTCAAAGCCAAGAGATTACATACATACGTCCTATACCCCCCATGGCAAAATTCATCCTTACCACCGAGTTTATTCACTACGACGAAAAGTACTTTTACGCCTATCATGAGTATATTTACAAAGGAACAATAATGGCAACTGCCATGGTGAGAGGGGCTTTTTTAAAAGGAAAGAAAGTGGTTAGTCTAGGAGATATTCTGAGTAATGAAGGATTTCAACTTCCATTTACTGAAGAGCCTGAATCGGTTAGTTCATGGAAAGCTCACTTGGCGGTAAAAAAATCAACAAATGCTTAATTAGAGCTCTTCAGAAGGGTCCCAAAAGTGTTTTTTAAAATCCACTATTTGGTCGTCAACTACGTCTATTCCTTCAGAAATTAGCAGCTGTGCCATCAAATTACTTCCTTGAAAGTGGTGTTTTCCAGTTAACACCCCTACTCGGTTTACCACTCTATGAGCGGGAATGGAAGGGTCGATGTGCGAGGCGTTCATAGCCCAACCCACCATTCTGGCAGACCTTGCAGCCCCGAGGTACTTGGCAATAGCCCCATAAGAGGTCACCCTGCCGTGTGGTATTTTTACTGCCACTTCATAAACCTTTGTGAAAAAGGATTCTTCCACTACAGTCTAAATTTGATGTAGGTAATGGCCTTACCTTGTTTTAACCACATTTGCTCGTAGTAGGTTTTGATTTCAAACAAGATATTGTCTCTTGTTTTAAACTGATGATAAATATCGTGATAAGCCTCAAGCACTTCGTAACCTTCCATCTGAACAATGCCGTGGGTGTACCCGTGTAAAAATTCACTATCACATTTTAGGTGGACAATTCCCCCTGGTTTTAATACGCGTTGGTACATTTTTAAAAACTCAGGATTGGTCATCCTGTGCTTCATTCTCTTGAATTTTATTTGAGGATCTGGAAAGGTAATCCATATTTCATCAATCTCATTTTCGGCAAAAACACCTTCTAGCAGCTCGATTTGTGTTCTTACAAATCCAACGTTTTTCATTTCAGATTCAACGCCTTCTTTAGCCCCCGTATGGAGACGAGCGCCTTTGAGGTCAATACCAATATAGTTTTTGCTAGGATCTCTTTTGGCAAGTCCAATGGTGTAATCTCCTTTGCCACATCCCAGCTCTACAATAATCGGATTGTCATTTTTAAAAAAGTCGCTGTGCCACTTTCCCTTTAAAGGGATACCTGCTTCAACCTCTTCTCGGGTGGGTTGAATTAAATTCCAAAACGTGTCGTTTTCTCTGAATTTTTTGAGCTTGTTTTTTGCCATTTGGCAAAGATAGTTATCCGTTGTGAACTATAACATCTAGAAGAGAAAGTTGAATAGATTTATGTCCCTGAAAGTGATTTAACTCCACGTGATAAGCAATATCATAGGTGTTAGATTCATTGAGGATTTCCAGTTTTTCTCCGAGGCCAAACCCTATTAAATCAAAAGAAACACCAGACTTCTGACAATTAGCAATGGCCTTTAGGTGGGTTTTGTCAGCACCAATGGCTCGAAAATGAGAAATGGCAATGTCTTTCGTGGCGAAAGTCGGATTCATATTCCTCGGACCAAAGGGCTCAAACTGCTTGAGAAGCCTGTAGAATTTTGGGGTTATTTCAGAAAACTCAAGGACCTCATCAATGTCGATCTTTGGTTTTTTCAGATGCTCTGGAAGGGTTTCAGAAACGACCTTTTCAAACTGCTCTTTGAATTCAGAAAGCTTATCACTGGCCAAGGTCATTCCAGCCGCATACATGTGTCCGCCAAATTGAATGAGACTATCACTACACTTTTCAAGGGCTGCATATACGTCGTAACCGTGAACCGATCGGGCCGATCCGCCAATTACATCCCCCGAAAGGGTAAGTACAATGGTGGGTTTGTAGTGTTTTTCAATTAAACGAGAAGCGACAATTCCAACCACGCCTTTGTGCCAATCAGGTTGGTACACTACGGTTGAATTGCGCTTTGTCAATTGGTGATTTTCAATTTGCTGCAGGGCCTCTTGAGTTATTCTCTTGTCTAGGTCTTTGCGAACCTCGTTGTTGTGGTTGATTTTTTCTAAGAGCTGTGCAATTTCTGCTTCGTCATTTGAGCGCAAAAAATCAACAGCCCTAAGCCCGTGGTCAATTCTACCTGCTGCATTGATTTTAGGTCCCACTTTGAAAACTAAATCGGTGATGGTGAATAGCTGATCATTGCCCTTCATTAAATTTTTAAAGGCCAACCTGGGGTGTGAGTTTATTTGTGCAAGGCCAAAATAGGCAAGAGTTCTGTTTTCTCCTGTCACTGGGACGATATCTGAGGCAATGCTTGCCGCTACAAGGTCTAAATAGGGGACTAAGTCTAGAACATCACCTCCGTTTTTCTCTGTAAATGCTTGAATTAATTTAAATCCGATGCCGCAACCGCTTAGTTCTTTATAAGGGTACTCGTCATCGGGTCTTTTGGGATCTAAAATAGCAAGTGCGTTGGGAAGTACAGGTCCCGGCAAATGGTGGTCGCAGATGATCATGTCTATGCCCTTATCTTGGGCATAGCTAATTTGTTCGTTGGCTTTTACCCCACAGTCTAGGGCAATCATTAGTTTTACTCCGAGCTCTTCGGCCTTGTCTATACCTTGAAAAGAAAGGCCGTAGCCTTCTGCATATCTGTCGGGAATGTAGGTGTGAAGATGTTTAAAGTGATCCTCAAAAAACGATGACACCAAGGCCACTGAGGTGGTTCCGTCAACGTCGTAATCTCCATAAATCATTATCGGTTCATCGCGCTCCTTAGCCTCTGAAATTCGGGAAATAGCCACCTCCATGTCTTTCATTAAAAAGGGAGAATGTAAATCGCTGAGGTCAGGTCTAAAGAATTCTTTAGCCTCATTAAGACTTGTGATTCCTCTTTTTACTAGAAGGTTTACTAACGACGATGGAATTTTTAATTGTACTTTCAATTCAGCAGGGACTGAATGAGCTGTGCGTTCAGGATAATTCCAAATGGTTTCCATGAAATGAAGATTAGTATTCAAAGGTACAATTAACCAATGGGTTGATGAATTAAATATCGTTGAACAATCGATTACTGCCGATTGCACATTCTTAATTAACTTTTAATTCTACTAAAAATTACAGGGAGATATCGCTATCTTTCCTCCTCTTGACGTATTAAAGTCCTACCTTTGAATCATGAATATTAAGAAAGACATTTCGTCAGCATTGGTTGTGTACTTAGTAGCCTTACCTCTTTGTTTGGGAATTGCTTTGGCTTCAGGCGCACCCCTGTTCAGCGGATTGATTGCTGGAATTGTTGGCGGAATTGTTATCGGTTCACTTTCTGGATCGCACATCAGTGTTTCAGGTCCTGCGGCAGGGCTAACCGTTATCGTTTTATCAGCCATAGAAGATCTTGGCAGTTACCCCATGTTTTTAGCTGCGGTTGTTTTAGCAGGGTTTATACAGTTTGTTTTAGGTAGACTAAAAGCGGGAGTTATTGGCTACTTTTTTCCGAATGCGGTCATCAATGGAATGTTGGCTGCCATCGGTTTGATTCTAATCTTAAAGCAAATTCCACATGCCATCGGTTATGATGCCGATTTTGAAGGAGATATGGAATTCGTGCAGGCCAATAGTGAAAACACACTGACCTCGCTGATCAATTCGCTGAGGTACATAAGCCCCGGTGCCTTGATTATTTCTTCCATTTCTCTGTTGATATTGTATGTCTTTGAAAAACAAAAAGCCAAAGGAGCAAATGCTTTTTTTAAAATTATTCCGGGTGCCTTGATCGCCGTTCTTTTTGGTGTGTTTGCCAATTTAGGATTTGAAAAGTTTTATCCCCGTTTTGCCCTTTCAAAAGATCATATGGTAAAGTTGCCCATTGCAGAGAATGCCAGTGAGTTCTTTAATTTTTTCACCTTGCCTTCATGGCCAGACCTTACAAGCTCAACCTTCTACTTGGCTGCCTTTACGATTGCCATTGTTGCGAGTTTAGAAACCTTGCTAAGTATTGAAGCCTCTGATAAATTAGATCCGCAAAAGAGAATAACTCCTACAAGTCGTGAACTACAAGTCCAAGGGGTGGGGAATATGGTATCAGGATTTATTGGTGGACTGCCGATTACCTCGGTAATTGTAAGAAGTTCAGCCAATGCAGCATCTGGGGCAACGTCTAAGGCATCTTCAATATTTCATGGGTTTTTCTTGTTAGTTACGGTAGCCTTGATTCCAAGTTACCTTAACCTCATACCTTTTGCCTGTTTGGCGGCCGTTTTGCTTCAGGTGGGGTATAAATTGACCAACCCTTCTAAATATATAAGTTCATTTAAAAGGGGATATGCGCAATTTATTCCCTTTGTCGTTACCCTGTTGGCCATTGTGTTTACCGATTTGCTAATCGGAATCATGATTGGAATCGTCGTCGGGCTCATTTTTGTCCTTGTATCTAATTATCAAAAAGCCATTATTCTAGATGAGTCTGAAGAAGGGGTTTGCAAAATCACCTTTAATAAGGATGTTAGCTTTTTAAATAAGGCCGTTTTATTAAGTAGTTTGGAAAGCATTTCTTCTGGTCAACGATTAATAATTGATGGCACTCAAGCTCAATTTATTGATAATGACATCAAAGACATTATTGTTGAGTATCAAAACAGCTCTAAAGAAAAGGGAATAGAAGTGATACTAAAGGGGGTTTCTATATAATGTAACTTCATTACATTTCATTTTTTTCTCTCGACTAAAGTCATTGAATCTATCGAAATTAAAAAAAAGTAAGATTAATCTTGCTAAAATATTTGTTTTGAAGGTTTATTAACCATTTCATCAACATTTTTTAAATAAAAACGGACATATGTAATAAACTTACTTATACATTTGTTTGGTAATTTAACTGTGATGAAAAACAAATATCAAGATTTAATTGAGCAGACATTTGACTGGCCTCAACCCGAGTTTAACGTAGAAGAGCAAGAGCTTTTCTGGCATGGTATTCCACTTATGGATATCATTAAACAATACGGTACGCCACTTAAAGTGACCTATCTGCCAAAGATTTCTGAACAAATTCAAAAAGCAAAGCGAATCTTTAATGTGGCTATGGCCAAAGTGGATTATAAGGGAACTTATAATTACTGCTACTGTACCAAAAGTTCACACTTTAGTCATGTGCTTGATGAGGCGTTGAAAAACGACATTAACATTGAAACGTCTTCTGCCTTTGATTTAAATATTGTGGATTCGTTGATTGCCGATAAGAAATTATCGAAAGACAATTACATTATCTGTAACGGGTATAAGCGTCCGCAGTACATTGAAAATATCGCCAAGCTCATAAATAACGGGTACAGTAAGACGATTTCAATTATGGACAATAAGCCAGAAGTAGATCAGCATTCTGAACTCATTAAAGAAAAAGCCAAAATTGGAATTAGAATCGCTTCAGAAGAAGAGCCGAAGTTTGAGTTCTATACCTCTCGATTGGGAATTGGTTATAAAGATGTTCTTCCTTTTTACGAGGAGAAAATCAAAAACAACCCTAAGGTTGAGCTCAAGATGCTTCACTTTTTTATCAATACAGGGATTAATGATACGGCCTACTATTGGAACGAATTACTGAAATGTGTGAATGTATACATTCAGTTGAAAAAAATATGTCCATCAATAGATAGTCTAAACATTGGTGGTGGATTTCCCATTAAAAACAGCTTGGCCTTTAATTACGATTATGAATACATGGCCGAAGAGATTATTTCTCAGATAAAGGCGGCTTGTATGCAAGAGGGAATTCCAGAGCCCCATATATTTACAGAGTTTGGATCATTCACCGTGGGTGAGAGTGGTGCTACTTTCTTTTCTATATTAGGACAGAAAAATCAGAACGATCGTGAGACTTGGAGTATGATTGACGGTAGCTTTATGACCACGCTGCCAGATTCATGGGCCATAAATAAGCGATTTGTTATGCTTCCAATCAATAATTGGGAGAAAGAATATGAAAGAGTTTTGTTGGGTGGGCTTACTTGTGATAGTGATGACTACTACAATTCTGAGCAGCATTCTAACGCCATATTCTTGCCCATGCACACAAACAATGAAGAGCAATACATTGGCTTCTTCAACACAGGGGCATACCAAGAATCACTTGCGGGTTATGGCGGGATTCAACACTGTTTGTTGCCAGCGCCAAAACACGTGGTAGTTGATAGAGATGACAAGGGCGAAGTGAGAACCAAGCTTTTTGCCAAAGAACAAAGTTATAAATCAATGCTTAAAATTTTAGGGTACTAAATCCCTACTAGACTATAGTATCATGGAAAGAAATTCGATTTCAAAATTTATGGAAACCCATTACCGCCACTTCAACTCAGCGGCGATGATGGATGCAGCGAAAGGATATGAAAAGCACCTTGCAGAAGGCGGAAAAATGATGGTGACCCTTGCAGGGGCAATGTCTACCGCAGAACTTGGTATTTCGTTTGCCGAAATGATTAGACAAGGTAAGGTGGACATTATTTCTTGTACCGGTGCAAACCTTGAAGAAGATTTAATGAACCTGGTAGCTCATTCTCATTACAAAAGGGTTCCAGAATATAGAGACCTTACGGCAGAGCAAGAAAGAGAACTTTTAGACCAAGGTCTGAACCGCGTGACTGACACTTGTATTCCTGAAGAGGAAGCCTTTAGAAGATTACAGTCGCACATTTATGGAAGGTGGAAGGATGCCGAGAAAGATGGAAAACGATATTTTCCACATGAATACATGTACCAAATGTTGCTTTCTGGAGAACTAGAGCAATACTATGAAATTGACCCTAAGAATTCTTGGATGTTGGCCGCCGCAGAAAAAAATATCCCCATCATTGTGCCCGGTTGGGAAGACTCAACCATGGGAAACATTTTTGCTTCGTACTGTATTAAAGAGGAATTAAATCCTAGCACGGTGAAAAGTGGAATTGAATACATGATGTGGTTGTCTAACTGGTACGTAGAAAACTCTTCAGGTAAAGGCGTTGGGTTTTTCCAAATTGGTGGGGGAATTGCCGGAGATTTCCCGATTTGCGTAGTACCTATGTTGTATCAAGATCTTGAGATGGAAGACATTCCTTTCTGGAGTTACTTCTGTCAGATCTCTGACTCAACCACCAGTTACGGGTCTTATTCTGGCGCCGTGCCTAACGAAAAAATTACTTGGGGAAAACTTGACACAGATACACCAAAATTTATTGTTGAATCTGACGCAACTATCGTTGCGCCTCTTATTTTTGCATGGATCTTGAATTGGTAAAAGTTGCCGAACTATGGAGAAAAAACGTGTAATTGTTGACTACAAAAACATAACCAATAGTCAACTTGAATTGTTGTCTGATGCCTTTCCTTATGGATTTGAGGATGATGACACGATTAAATTTAAGAACGCCAAAGGCGAATTGGTTTCTGCTATTCCGCTAGAAACTTCAGACACTAAATACCTTTTCAAGGTAAGTGTTGAACTAGAAAATAAAATGGATAATTTCAGTATTGAAGAAGATGACGACAGCGACACGACTGAGCCCGATACCGAAATAGAAATTTCTGAAGATGATGATTAGTCGTGCATAAAAGCATGACCTTTGACTATGATAAAAAAAATAGGGCTGTTACTGGCTTTCATACCCATGGCTTTATCTGCGCAGTTTGCTCCGAAAAAAGGCGAGTTTTTTCTCTATGATGCAACGTATGATATGTTGCTTCTCAACAATAGTGGGTATCAAACTAACGGCTTTGGCAACGGACATAATCTCTCGTTAATGGGAGATTATGTTTTTTCAAAAAGTCATTATTCGTTAGGGTACGGACTGGGCATAGGCTCACACAATATCTTCAGCAATATCTACGTGAGGTCTGCCGCCAATGGCGATCATGTTATTTCATTGGTAGACCTTGACACCACCACCCTTAAGAAGAATAAAATCAATTTTAAATATATAGACATTCCCCTAGAGGTTAGATACAGATCGGGCCTGAATAAAAAGGGACGGTATTGGCGAGTTCACCTCGGGGTAAGGGTCGGTATTCGCTATTCATTTTACTCAGAGATTGAAGATGCCAACCACCATTATAAAGACCTCAACACTTCTCAAATCAACAGCTTGAGAACAGTAGGGTACTTAAGGGTAGGTCATGGCTTCCTCAACGCAGTGTTCCAATATAATTTTTCTCCTTTATGGGAGATCAATAATGATGTAGAAAACCTAAACTCAGCTCGTATGCTGAGCTTGGGCCTAAGTATTGCATTATGATGGAATTAGAATCTTCTTTGTACTTAGTTCCCACACCCATTGGTAATCTTGAAGATATAACCTTGCGATCTCTTCGTATTTTAAAAGAATGCGATTTGATTTTGGCTGAAGACACAAGAACCAGTGGAATTCTTCTCAAGCATTTTGAGGTTCAAACTCCCATGCAGTCTAATCACATGCACAATGAGCATAAAGTATTAGATCGTTGGATTGATTTTATGAAGTCCGGAAAGTCCATTGCATTAATATCTGATGCAGGAACACCCGCCATATCAGATCCTGGATTTTTATTGGTTAGAGAAGCCATTGCCAACGACCTTAAGGTAGAGTGTTTGCCAGGTGCTACCGCTTTTGTTCCTGCGTTGGTTTGTTCTGGCTTGCCCTGTGATCGCTTTGTTTTTGAAGGGTTTATCCCCGTAAAGAAAGGACGGAAAACTAAACTTGAAGCCATGGCATCGACTCCAGGAACCTACGTTCTCTATGAGTCACCTCATAAAATATTGAAAACCTTAGCAGATATTAAAAGCTATTTTCCTGAATCGGTAAAAGTTTCTATTTCTAGAGAAATCACCAAGAAATTTGAAGAACACTTACGTGGGAATGTAGATGAATTACTTGCTCACTTTTCTCAGAAACCTCCTAAGGGTGAAATGGTAGTGGTTTTACATTTCTAGTCAACATTTTTCACGGATAGGGGTTATTAAATAAACAGAAATTCAATTTTTTTTCCACCTTTGCTGCCATGTCTGCCAAAGCCCAAGTAAACGTATTAAATCAGTGGTTCCCCAAGGCGAGTTCGCCCTTGGTAATCGCAGGACCATGCAGTGCTGAGAGTGAAAAGCAGGTTTTAGAGATTGCCACCCAATTGGCAAAAAACCCAAAAGTGGCCGCTTTTAGAGCAGGGGTGTGGAAACCCAGAACACGACCGGGCTCATTTGAAGGAATTGGTGAGGTGGCCTTGAATTGGCTGAATAAAGCGAAAGCGGAAACCGGATTGCCGATTGCCGTTGAGGTTGCCAATGCGCACCACGTAGAAGCCGCTTTAAGGGCCGGTGTTGATATAATGTGGATAGGCGCTCGTACAACGGTAAATCCATTTTTTGTCCAAGAAATTGCCGAAGCCCTGGCCGGAACCCAGCAAAAGGTCTTGGTAAAAAACCCTATTCATCCTGAATTAGGTCTGTGGTTAGGAGCCCTAGAAAGACTAGATAAAGCGGGGCTTGAAAATCTTGCAGCGGTACACCGCGGATTTTTCTCAACGCAATCAAGTCCTTTTAGAAATGAAGCCAAGTGGGAACTTAGCTTTGAACTTCGCGCGGAAGCGCCCCATGTGCCCATATTGGCTGATCCAAGTCATATTGCCGGAAACCGAAATTTAATTCAAGAGGTGTCTCAAACTGCGCTTGACTTGAATTTAGACGGACTTATGATAGAAACTCATAACGATCCGGACAAGGCTTTGAGTGATGCCGCTCAACAGATTACTCCCCAAACCCTCTTCGAAATTCTTAACAACATTGAACTTAAGAAGGAGGAGATTCAGAATGATCAAGCCTCTAAGCTCATTTCTGAAATTAGAGAAAAGATTGATCACCTAGACCTAGCGATATTAGATAAAATCGCAACCCGAAATGATTTGGTACGAGAAATTGCCAAAGTAAAGTTCAACGAGAAAATCACCATTTTTCAATTGAACCGCTGGTTTCAGATTCTTGAAGATAGAACCCAATGGGGCGCCCAGCAGAATATTGAACAAGAATTTATTCAAGAATTGTTTCAAGTAATTCACAAACATTCTGTAGGATTACAAACTGCCATGAATAAGGAAAAATAGTATTTTTTCCCGCCTTCAATCGCTATCTTCGCCAAAAGCCTTTACGTATGAATTCCGATAAGAAACTGTTTCTTTTAGATGCCTATGCCCTGATTTTTAGAGCCTATTTTGCCTTTGCAAGAAATCCGAGGGTTACCTCAAAGGGCATGGATACCTCTGCTATTTTTGGGTTTGTAACCACCTTGATGGACCTTCTTTCAAAAGAAAATCCTACTCATATTGCCGTGGTTTTTGACACCAAAGCCAAAACGGTAAGGCACGAGGAGTTTCCGGAGTACAAGGCCAATAGAGACGAAACTCCTGAAGCTATTAAAGTGGCCGTCCCCTATATTCAAAAAATTCTTGAAGGCTTTAAAATTCCTGCTATAGGTATTGATGGGTATGAGGCCGATGATGTAATTGGTACTCTTGCCAAAAAGGCTGAAAAAGCTGGTTATGTAACCTACATGATGACGCCTGATAAAGATTTTGGACAGTTGGTTTCAGAAAACATCTTTATGTATAAGCCGGCTAGATCCGGAAATCCACCGGAGGTTTTGGGGATCAAAGAAGTATGTGAAAAGTTTCAAATTGAACGTGTAGATCAAGTCATCGACTTTTTGGGGATGATGGGAGATGCCGTAGATAATATTCCCGGGCTTCCGGGGGTGGGTGAAAAAACCGCCCAAAAACTATTAGCTCAATACGGGTCTTTAGAAAACACCCTTGATCACGCCGACGAGATAAAAGGAAAGCTGGGTGAGAAAATCAGAGACCATAAAGAGCAAGGTATTCTTTCCAAAAAATTGGCAACCATCCTCTTAGATGCCCCGATTGAGTTTGATGAAAAGTCATTGATCCGCGAAGAGATGGATGAAGAAATTCTCAGCGAAATATTCCAAGAACTAGAGTTCAGGACGCTCTCTAGGAAACTCTTTAACAAAGCTCCTGCGGAAGCAGAAACCCAAAGCAGTGGTTCTACTGGAGAATCATCAGATGGGCAAATGGACTTGTTCTCAAGACCTGCCAATACCGAGGTAGAAGGAGAAGTGTCTGACGACGGATTTAAAACTTTAGCCAATACCGATCACCATTACCAGTTGTTAAACGACTTTGGTTCGGTTCAGTTTTTTGTAGAGACCCTGAAAAACCAAAAGAGCATTGCTTTTGACACAGAAACCACAGGGTTAAATACCCTTCATGCAGAGTTGGTCGGAATGTCTTTTAGTTATGCCAAGGGGAAAGCTTATTACGTTCACCTTCCGGAAGATTTTGAGGAATGTAAAAAATGGGTTCACCTCTTCGCGCCGATTTTTGAAAGTGAAAGCATTGAGAAGATAGGACAAAATTTAAAGTACGACATCAGTATTTTAAAGAGGTACGGAGCGGTTTTTAACGGCCCGTTGTTTGACACCATGATAGCCCATTACCTCTTACAGCCCGACATGAGGCACAACCTAGACGTTTTGGCAGAAACCTATTTTGGTTACCAGATGCAGCCCATTGAAGACCTTATCGGGAAAAAAGGGAAGAATCAAAAGACTATGCGCGAGGTAGAAGCTTCTGCCATAGCTGAATACGCGGGCGAAGATGCTGATATAACCTTTCAACTTAAAGAGTACTTTGAGCCTAAGCTGGTAGAGACCGGCGTTGAAAAGGTTTTTAGAGACATAGAAATGCCATTGATAAACGTTCTCGCCGAAATGGAGCTCGAAGGGGTTGCTATTGATGTAGATGGACTCAATGAATTCTCAAAAAAGCTTGAGGTTGAGATCAAAGAGCTTGAAGAAGCCATTCAAAGTTATGCTCAAGCGCCTTTTAATATCAGTTCACCAAAGCAGTTGGGTGAAGTGCTGTTCTCTGAGTTGAAGCTTCTCGATAAACCCAAGAAAACCAAAAGCGGACAGTTTGCTACCTCGGAAGATATTCTTGTATCGCTAAAAGGTAAGCATCCTATTATTGAATCTATTTTAGACTATCGTCAGATTGTAAAGTTGAAGTCTACCTATGTTGATGCTTTGCCCACTTTGGTAGATACAGAGACTCACAGAATACACACTACCTATAACCAAACCGTTGCCGCTACCGGTAGGTTGAGTTCAACCGCTCCAAACCTCCAGAATATTCCGATTAGAACCCCTAGAGGTCAAGAGGTTAGAAAAGCATTTGTTGCCAGAAATGAAGAGTTTCAGTTGTTTGCCGCTGACTATTCTCAGATAGAGTTGAGAATTATTGCCGCCCTCAGTAAAGATGCTGAGATGATAGAAGCCTTTAAAAAGGGAGAAGATATTCACGCTGCCACGGCCGCTAAAATATTTAATGTCCCCCTAGAAGAAGTGACGCGTGAACAACGTAGCAACGCCAAGACGGTAAACTTCGGGATCATCTATGGGGTGAGTGCCTTTGGACTTTCACAACAAACCAATTTGTCACGCACCGAGGCTAAAGAAACCATAGAAAGCTATTTTAAAACCTATCCCGGCATAAAAGAATACATGGATTCACAAGTAGAGTTAGCGAGAGAAAATGGTTATGTTGAAACCATCTTAGGTCGCCGACGTTACTTGAAAGATATTAACTCACGAAATGCGGTTGTTCGCGGACATTCAGAAAGAAATGCCATCAACGCACCCATTCAAGGATCTGCGGCAGATATCATCAAGATGGCTATGATAAAAATTCAAGAAGAGATTGATAAACAAGGGCTTGAGTCTAAGATGGTTCTTCAAGTGCATGATGAATTGGTCTTTGATGCAAAAGCGGATGAATTGGAAAAACTGAAGCCTATGGTCATCGAAAAAATGCAAAATGCCATCCAATTAGAAGTTCCTTTGTTAGTTGATTCTGGATTGGGAAATAACTGGTTAGAAGCTCATTAAGTAAGGAATTTCTTTCAATACTCCACTTTCGTGGGAGTTGGTTTGGAGTGAGTTATTAACAAAAAAATCCACTGTTTTTTCTGTTTATCCAAAATAACGGATTAAAACTTGTAGGAATATTCCTTTTTTATAAGAAAATGTAACGATTTGTCAATTAAATTGTTGCGTTGTGTTTAAAAAAAGGTTTAAGTTAGTAATCCAACTTTTACCACCTTATAATTGAAATTATGAACTTAATCGTCTTCGATGTTGAGGGAACATTGACGGTCAACAACCCAGATGACCGCATTTGCTTCCAAGAAGCAGCACAAATCATGCTTCACCCAGACCTCGGCGAGTTTGACTTCTCTGCCGAAGGCTATTCAACAGACACTGAATTAGTGTTTACCTTATGGAATTCCGTTAACAAACGCAATCCTTCTAAAGAAGAGTTTGAATCATTTCAAGCGCATTACTTCGAAAGGTTAAAATTCCACTACATTAAAGGGAACATTAAGTACAAAGCTGTTCCTGGGGCCCAAGAGCTTTTGAGATCATTGATGTCTTCACCCAACTGGAGATTTACTTTGACGTCATCATCTTGGGGTTTTGCCGCCGCCTTCAAATTAAAAGCGGCTGGATTTTTCACTAGACATTACCAAGTGATTGGTTCAGAAGACAAAATGAACTATGAAGAGGTAATCAAATCTGCTATAGAAAAGGCAGAAGACTTTCATCGCGAGGCTTCATTCAAGAAGACGGTATATATAGGCGATGATTTACCCAGTTTACAAGCTTGTTCAAATTTGCAAATTCCTTATTTAGGAATGAGCAATCCCTATCACAAGAAAAACACGGTGATGTCTAGGTTTGCTAGGCTGAACATTTTTCCTTCAAAAATTGAATTTTTACGAATTCTAAGAAAGGCCCCAGTGCCCTCAAGAAGGAACTTACAGCCAAGACCTGCTATGTTCTTTATGAGTATTTTCTAGTAAAATACTACCACATATAGAAAGGGTTTCCGACCTTAGAGGCAGGAAACCCTTTTTTTATGAGCGAAATCTTCTACATAGAAACCTGGAAAGAGTTACAAGAGAAACTCTTTTACGACACTTGGGACGAGAAAATACAGCGTCACCGGTCTTCTTATATCTATAGGGGTATGGATGATTCTGATTCGTCACTTCTTACCTCATTGGCTAGACTCGGTGGACCTTACGGCAAACTGGAAAGGCATCTCATCAGAAATTTTAGAAAGTATGCCCATAGCAATGAGGTTATGGACGGTTCTCTATGGAATTGGATGGCATTAGCTCAACACCATGGGTTACCCACCCGTCTTCTCGATTGGACTTATTCTCCGTATGTGGCTCTTCATTTTGCTACACAGAATCTAGATTCTTATGATAAGGATGGCGTAATTTGGTGTTTAAACTACACTGCCCTCAATCAATATTTGCCAACTTCTATGAAGCGCATTATTGAGTTAGAAGAGTCTAATACATTTACCGCAGATATGTTAGATTCTGTTTGTAAGACTCTAGATGAACTCCACGATTTAGAGGAAGAAGAGTTTTTGGTTTTTTTAGAGCCACCCTCTTTAGACAATAGAATTGTAAATCAATTTGCCTTGTTTTCATTTTTATCGAATCCGCACTCTCTGCTCGACAATTTTTTAGAGAAACACTCACAACACTATTTCAAGATTGTATTCCCAGCAGAGTTGAAGTGGGAAATTAGAGATAAGTTAGATCAGGCCAACATTACTGAACGCGTGTTGTATCCGGGGCTCGACGGACTTTCTCAATGGTTAAAGAGACATTATTCACAACGAGGAAAGAAATGAGTCAACTCCATTTAAATATATCCGTTTACGGAGTGGTTCAAGGTGTGTTTTTCAGAAAGAACACCCGTGAAAAAGCTCTTTCTCTAGGACTTGTTGGGTTTTGCCGAAACGAACTAGACGGATCAGTATATATTGAAGTGGAAGGCGATGAGGAAGATGTTTTGTCTTTTACGGAATGGTGCTGGAAGGGTTCACCAAAGTCAAAGGTCACCGAGGTAAAAACAGGTGAAGGAAGCGTTAAGGGGTTTGAAGGATTTCAAATTGCTTATCAATAGGTTGTCAGGGGATCAGGGGATCAGGGGAACGAGGGATTAAGTAGAGTCAAGAATCAAGACTTAAAGAGGCCAGGACCCAGAAACCAGACTTTTGTGATGAGGGATCATGGGATCGGGGGAACGTGGGATCAAGGAGGGTCAAGAATCAGATTTCATGAGTGTACCTGAAATTGGTAGAGTATTTATAACCCTAGAAAGCGAAGGGCGAAGAGCTTAGGGCACCACAAAACGAGGGATCGTGGGAACAGGGTAACGTGGAACTACCTTAGTTTTATTTTCCTAGTCACTAGTCACTAGTTCCTAATTAATCATTTAGCTTAAGAACTGCCATAAATGCTTGTTGAGGAACTTCTACGTTACCCAATTGACGCATTTTCTTCTTACCCGCTTTTTGCTTTTCAAGAAGTTTTCTCTTTCTAGAGATATCGCCCCCGTAACACTTTGCGGTAACGTCTTTTCTCAAGGCAGAAAGGGTTTCTCTAGAAATAATCTTGGCGCCAATGGCTGCTTGAATAGCAATCATAAACTGTTGACGAGGAATTAACTCTTTGAGTTTAGAACACAACTTTCTACCGATTCTTTCGGCATTTGATCGGTGAATAAGTGCCGATAAAGCATCTACTTGCTCACCGTTTAATAGAATGTCAACCTTGACCAACTCTGACTCACGGTAACCAATCGGGTGGTAGTCAAAACTGGCGTACCCTTTAGAAATAGACTTTAACTTGTCGTAAAAGTCAAATACAATTTCTGCAAGTGGCATGTCAAAAGTTAACTCAACGCGCTCTGAAGTTAAATAGGTTTGATTTTTCAATACCCCGCGCTTTTCAATGGCAAGGGTCATAATGTTACCTACAAACTCAGATTTAGTGATGATTTGCGCGGTAATAAAAGGCTCTTCAATATGATCTAACTTGGTGATGTCTGGGTAGTCAGACGGATTGGTAACCAAAATCCTTTCTTCAGGATTGGCTTTCATATACGCATGGTAGCTAACGTTGGGCACCGTAGTAATTACCGTCATGTTAAACTCACGCTCAAGTCTTTCTTGAATAATGTCCATGTGCAACATTCCCAAGAATCCACATCTAAATCCGAAACCAAGGGCTGCAGAAGTTTCTGCTTCAAAAGTTAACGAAGCATCGTTCAGTTGAAGTTTTTCAAGGGAAGCTCTTAACTCTTCAAACTCATCGGTGTCTACAGGGTAAATTCCCGCAAAGACCATGGGTTTTACATCTTCAAATCCGGCAATAGCCTTTGTAGCAGGATTCGCCATGGCGGTGATGGTGTCACCCACCTTAACCTCTTTAGCTTCTTTAATTCCTGAAACAATATATCCAACATCACCCGCTTTGATTTCCTTTTTAGGAACCTGAGTCAGTTTTAGCGTTCCGATTTCATCGGCAAAATATTGGCGTCCGGTGTTCATGAACTTCACCTTCTCGCCCGATTTCATTGTGCCGTTTACTACTTTGAAAATAGCTTCAATTCCGCGGTACGAATTAAATTCAGAGTCAAAGATTAGGGCTTGAAGCGGTCCGTCAGGATCACCCACCGGGGCAGGAATTCTCTTGACAATGGCTTCTAATATTTCTGGTACACCCAAACCGGTTTTGGCACTGGCGTGAAGAATGTCTTCTGGCTCACATCCAATAAGGTCAATAATCTGGTCAGACACTTCCTCAGGATTTGCAGAAGGAAGGTCAATTTTATTGAGAATGGGAATAATTTCTAGATCGTGCTCTAATGCAAGGTAAAGGTTAGAGATGGTTTGAGCCTGAATTCCTTGAGCCGCATCTACAATAAGTAGCGCGCCTTCACAAGCTGCAATAGAACGAGAAACCTCGTATGAGAAGTCTACGTGTCCAGGAGTATCAATCAAGTTCAAGACATATTTCTCTCCTTCAAAGAGATAGTCCATTTGTATGGCATGACTCTTAATGGTAATTCCACGCTCACGCTCTAAGTCCATATTATCTAATAACTGGTCTTTTTTCTCTCTTTCGTTAACCGATTGAGTAGAGTCTAAAAGCCTGTCTGCCAAGGTACTTTTACCGTGGTCAATATGGGCGATAATACAGAAATTTCTAATATTCTTCATACATCCTTTTCTTGCAAGTCTGCAAAATTACTTAAAAACAACGAACAAACCCTATTATTTTATTGGATTAGACAGGGGTGAAAAGAAGAGATTCTTTACTTTTCAGCATTGGATTCACAAGCGTTTTTGTTTAACGAGCTTAATACTCACCATGTATGGGAAGGAGAGCGTGTGTTAAAGCGAGGCGAAGAGTTGAAAAGCGCACGTTCTATTGACACTCGATTGTATTTTATTGAATACGGAGCCCTGCGAATTTACTTTCATGATCCTGAGGGGGAACACACCCTGCGGCTCGGGTATTCAGATAACCTCATTGCCGCACTCGATTCTTTTATTTCTGAAAAGCCCACGGATCTCATAATTGAAGCCCTTAAAGAAACCAAGGTTAAATACCTAGAGAAGAAGAGGTATATGGAGTTTGTGAACTCTTCGGTCGAAAGGGTTTCTGCCTGGACAGAAAGCTTAACCCACTTGATTTTTCAACAGCTAGAGCGAGAAAGAGACATTCTTACCCAATCGCCTGTGCAACGGTATTTGCGCGTTTTAGAAAGAAGTCCGCAGTTGTTTCAAGAAATACCCCATAAATACATTGCGAGTTACTTGAGAATGACCCCAGAAACCTTGAGTCGGCTTAAAAAATCTTGATTTCAATCAACTTTTTTAAGGTTCAAATCCTTGACCTTTGTCAAAAATAGAAGAGAAATGAAATCATCTCAAGAGCATCTTATAGACGACCTGATTAAAAGAATTGAAAACTCCATTGCCGATATAGAAAAGTTCAGCAAAAATTCTGAAGAGTTTTTAAACCGAAGAGTTGCGGCTGACAGCTGGAGCGTGTTAGAGTGCATTGAGCACCTCAATAGATACAATGACTTCTACCTGCCCGAAGTTCAAAGGGTTTTGGCCAAGGCAAGACCTGGAGCTCCCGAAAAATTTTCTTCTGGCTGGCTTGGAGATTATTTTGCCAAGAGCATGTTGCCCAAAGAGAAGCTGAACAAAATGAAAACGTTTGCCTCTATGAATCCAATAGGGTCTGTTTTGCAAATTTCTACTTTGAATAAGTACCTAGAAGACCTGAAAAAGTGGACAGAAATTTTGGAGAATTGCAGAGAATACAACCTCTCAAAATTGAAGACCAATATTAGCATTTCTAAAATTATTAAACTTCGTTTGGGAGACACCCTTCGCGTGGTGATTTACCACCAAAACCGACATTTAGCCCAAATGAAACGCGTTGCACAAAGCGTTTAGGAACAGATTAATTCCTACCAAAGTCACCTTCCCCCGAAAGGGGAATCTTTAAACTGACAAAAACCATTTTTATCTTCTGCTTGTTACATTGGTCAGGAAATTTCGATTTCGTACTTTTGCAGAATCAAAACGAAGGTTTAGATTAAATCTAAATAAACATGGTAAACGTCTCAGAAAATGCCAAGAGCAAAATCATCTCACTTCTAGCGGAAGAGGGGAAGACTCTTGACAATCATTACATACGAGTTGGTGTAGCCAGTGGAGGGTGCTCAGGATTGAGTTACAAGATGGAGTTTACGGGAGAAAACAACCCGGAAGACAAGCTGTTTGAAGACAACGGGGTGAAAATTCTCGTTGATAAAAAAAGCCTTTTGTACTTAGTAGGAACCATCCTTGAATACGAAGGTGGCTTAAATGGAAAAGGCTTTTCATTTAACAATCCGAATGCATCAAGAACTTGTGGATGCGGCGAAAGCTTTGCCGTATAATTAAATTCATCAGAACATGTCTGAAGATCAAATTTTAGAGGAGGTAACCTCCTCAGAATACAAATACGGATTTTATACCAATATTGAGTCGGACAAAGCGCCGAATGGAATCAATGAGGATATTATCCGCTTCATTTCTGCTAAGAAGGAAGAGCCCAGCTGGATGACAGAATGGAGGCTTGACGCGTACAAGAAGTGGACAGAAATGGAGGAGCCTGAATGGGCTAACGTACACTACAAAAAGCCGAATTTTCAAGATATTAGCTACTACTCTGCTCCTAAAAAGAAAAAGACCTTAGATTCTTTAGACGAGGTTGATCCGGAGTTGCTAAAGACCTTTGCAAAGCTTGGAATTAACATTGAAGAGCAGAAGCGTTTAACCGGTGTTGCCATGGATGTTGTGGTTGACTCGGTATCTGTAGCGACTACCTTTAAGGCGAAACTTGCAGAATTGGGAATTATTTTCTGTTCTATGAGTGATGCTATTAAGGAACACCCTGAATTGGTAAAGAAATATCTAGGAACTGTGGTTCCGAAGTCTGATAACTTTTATGCAGCATTAAACTCTGCAGTGTTTACTGACGGATCATTTTGTTACATCCCAAAAGGGGTAAGATGTCCGGTAGAACTATCGACTTACTTTAGAATTAACGAAGCCGGAACGGGTCAGTTTGAAAGAACATTGGTCGTTGCCGACAAAGGTTCTTATGTGAGTTATTTAGAAGGGTGTACTGCACCGCAAAGAGATGAGAATCAATTGCACGCAGCGGTCGTTGAGCTTATTGCTCTAGACGATTCAGAGATTAAATACAGTACCGTTCAGAACTGGTACCCTGGAGATAAAGAAGGTAAAGGAGGGGTTTTCAACTTTGTTACCAAAAGAGGTATGGTTGAGAAGAATGCTAAGATTTCTTGGACACAAGTAGAAACCGGATCGGCGGTTACTTGGAAGTACCCTTCTTGTATACTTAAAGGAGACAATTCTATTGGAGAGTTTTATTCCGTGGCGGTAACCAACAACTATCAGCAAGCTGATACAGGGACCAAAATGATTCACTTGGGTAAAAACTCAAAGTCTACCATTATTTCTAAAGGAATTAGTGCGGGTAAAAGTCAAAACAGTTATAGAGGTTTGGTAAAGGTGGGTACAAGAGCCCAGAACTCTAGAAACTTTTCACAATGTGACTCTCTTCTCATGGGAGATCAATGTGGAGCTCATACTTTCCCCTATATAGAAATTGGCAATCAGTCTGCCAAGGTTGAGCACGAAGCGACAACCTCTAAGATTGGTGAAGATCAAATTTTCTATTGTAATCAGCGTGGTATTGGTACGGAAGAGGCCATAGCCCTGATTGTAAACGGATATTGTAAAGATGTATTAAACAAGCTTCCTATGGAATTTGCTGTGGAAGCGCAAAAATTATTGGCCGTATCACTGGAAGGTAGTGTCGGTTAAATCCTGAAAACTATATTATGCTCAAGGTAAAAAACATTCATGCCGGAATTGAAGGCAATGAGATTTTAAAAGGGATTAACTTAGAAGTTAAGCCGGGTGAAGTACACGCTATCATGGGACCCAATGGTTCAGGAAAAAGTACGTTGTCTTCGGTAATTGCCGGTAGAGAAGAATATGAAGTTTCTGAAGGCGAAATGGAATTTTTAGGAAAAGACTTAGCGGACCTTGATCCTGCAGAAAGAGCACAGCTTGGTATTTTCTTAAGCTTCCAATATCCCATAGAGATTCCAGGAGTTTCTGTCTCTAACTTTATCAAAACATCTATCAACGAAATGCGCAAAGCCAGAGGTGAAGAGCCAATGGAGGCCAAAGATTTGTTGAAGATGATGCGCGAGAAAATGGCCTTGTTAGAAATGGACAAAGGATTTTTGTCTAGGTCTTTAAACGAAGGTTTTTCTGGTGGGGAAAAGAAGAGAAACGAGATTTTCCAGATGGCTATGCTAGAGCCAAAATTGGCCATTCTAGATGAAACCGATTCTGGATTAGATATTGACGCCCTGCGTATTGTTGCCAATGGTGTAAACAAATTGAAAAACAAAGACAACGCCATTGTAGTGATTACTCACTACCAGCGTTTACTTGATTATATCGTTCCGGATTACGTCCACGTATTGTACAAAGGAAAAATTGTAAAGTCTGGCGACAAGACCTTGGCTTTAGAATTAGAAGACAAAGGATACGATTGGATTAAGAAAGAGATGGAGACCGTTTAAAATACAGATTTTGGAAAACTTACAAGAAAAGCTTCTTTCATCATTTATTGTATTTGAGAACGAATACCTTTCTGAGGTAGACTCTCCGTTGCATGAAATTAGAAGAGAAGCGTTAAAGAGATTTGAGAACCAGGGGTTCCCGACCAAAAGAGATGAAGAGTGGAAATACACTAACCTCAAGCCCATCTTAAAGAATGATTTTAGGCTGTTGCCAAAGTCTGATGATGACATTGAGTTTAAAGATGTAAAACGCTTTTTCTTAAACGATGTTGACTCTTACAAGTTGGTGTTTATCAACGGAGTGTTCAGCTCGTGGTTGTCTGAAACAACGCACCAGAATTGGGACGTTTGCACCTTTGGTGCGGCGTTGAAGAAATACCGTAATGTACTTGATGAATACTTCTCAGAGGCTACTCCAAAAAACCATCCGTTAGTTGATATCAATACCGCCTTTTCTAAGGAAGGTGCTTTTATCAGAATTCCTAAAAACAAAGTGGTAGACAAGCCCATTCAATTGATTTTCTTAAACACTAACAGTGCTTCAGAAATCATGGTTCAACCAAGAAACTTAATTGTTGTTGAAGAGGGTGCACAAGTAGAGATTGTTGAGAGACATCAAAACCTTACGGATAACGCTGTTTTTACCAACTCAGTTACTGAGATTTTTGCGAAGGCAAATTCGGTAGTTGACTTGTACAAGATTCAGAATGACAATGCATCAGCTACCTTGATTGACAACACCTTTGTTCAACAAAAAAGAGATAGCACCGTGACCGTAGGTACCTTTAGTTTTGGAGGCAAGCTGATCAGAAACAACCTGAACTTCTACCTTACAGAACCTAATTGTGTAGCTAATATGGATGGTATTACCCTGATTGATGGAAATCAATTGGTAGACCACCACACCTTAGCTGACCACCAGGCTCCTCATTGTAATTCTAATGAGTTGTATAAAGGGATCTTTGACGAGAAGTCACACGGGGTATTTAATGGAAAGGTGATTGTGCATAAAGACGCGCAAAAGACTGATGCTTTTCAGGCCAATAACAATGTGTTGTTGAGTGATTCTGCGCAGATTGACACCAAACCTCAATTAGAGATTTTTGCTGATGACGTTAAGTGTTCTCACGGTTGTACCGTAGGGCAGTTAGACGAAGACGCAATGTTTTATTTACAGAGTAGAGGAATTAACAAGAAAGAGGCAAGGGCTATGCTGATGTATGCCTTTACCAATGATTCTTTAGAAAGAGTTAAGATTTCTTCTCTGAAGAGAAAGTTAAATATTCTAATCGCCAAGAAGCTAGGCGTAGATTTAGATTTTGAATTATAAGATTAAGCCCCATCATTGATGGGGCTTTTTTTGCTTTGTAACTTTGAGAGACCTAGTTAATTTTGACTCTTAGGGTATTGGTTTTGCCCTGAGTTTTTTCCGGGGCCTCCAAGCCTCCTCCCCTAGTTAAATTAATACATATTTTTTCAATAGTCGAGGGTTAAACGAGTATGTTCTCTTTTTTCGCCCATTTTAAGTTTTTTCCACCCTCGCAAAACAAATCTTATTTAGAATGGTTCTCAATTCAAAAAGGATTTACGACCTTTGCACACAAGAATTTCACCTATGAGTCAACTACTTGACAGTAATACCATTCGAAGCCAATTCCCTATTTTAAATAGAGAAGTAAATGGCCGTCCGCTTATTTATTTTGACAACGCGGCTTCTTCACAAAAACCTCAAGTGGTTATCGATGCCATTTCCTCCTACTACTCTACGATTAACAGTAATGTTCATCGAGGGGTTCATCACCTTAGCCAAGAGGCTACCGAGGCGATGGAGTCTGCCAGAAAAACCATTCAGCTGCACTTGAATGCTGAAGAAGTAGAGGAGGTCATATTTACTAAGGGAACTACAGATGGAATAAACCTTATCTCAAGTGGCTTTTCTCAAATTCTTGGTCCAGAGGACGAGGTGGTTGTTTCTGCGTTAGAGCATCACAGCAACATTGTGCCCTGGCAATTGCTTTGCGAAAAAACAGGAGCAACACTGAGAGTAATAGAAATGAACGACCGTGGTGAGTTGCTCATGAGCTCTGCTCAAGAAGTGATTAACTCTAAAACGTCTGTGGTTGCAGTAAATCAGGTGTCAAATGCACTAGGAACCATAAATCCAATTGCCGAAATCGCTTCGCTTGCGCACAGCGTAGGTGCATGTATGGTTGTTGATGGAGCTCAAGCGGTTCCGCACATGGCTGTTGATGTCTGTGAAATTGATGCGGACTTTTATGTTTTCAGTGGACATAAAATTTGTGGTCCGACGGGAATTGGAATATTGTACGGAAAGAGAGAGTGGTTAGAAAAACTACCCCCATACCAAGGCGGAGGAGAAATGATAAAAACCGTTTCTTTTGAAGGAACAACGTATGCAGACATACCCTTTAAATTTGAAGCGGGAACTCCTAATATAGAAGGAGCTATTTGTTTAGGTACAGCGGTTGATTACCTGAATTCAATTGGACTGGATAAGATTCATGCCTATGAAGACTCTTTGCTAGCCTATGCTACAGAAAAAGCAAAGTCTTTCGACGGATTTAGAATTATTGGTGAAGCAGAGAAAAAGGCAAGTGTACTGTCGTTTATCATCGAAGGAATTCACCCTTACGACATTGGTGTTTTGTTAGATAAAATGGGAGTTGCGGTAAGAACCGGACATCATTGTACCCAGCCCATCATGCAATTCTTTAACATTCCAGGAACCATTAGAGCTTCCTTTGCATTTTACAATACCCAAGAAGAAATTGATCAATTTTTTGAAGCCCTTGAAAAAGCGGTTTCTATGTTAAGATAATAGTAAATGAGTTCAATAGCCGAAATACAAGAAGAGCTTATCGAAGAATTCGATATGTTCTCTGATTGGATGGAGAAGTATGAGTATTTAATCGATTTAGGGAAAGACCTTCCGCTAATTGATCCTCAATACAAAGTAGAAGAAAACATTATTAAGGGCTGCCAAAGTCAAGTTTGGGTGCACGGTGAAATTGAGGGTGATAAAATCATTTTTACCGCAGATAGCGACGCTATATTAACCAAGGGGATTATCGCCTTGATGATACGCGTTTTATCCAATCAAACCCCTGAGGCCATCCTTAATGCAAGCATGGATTTTATTGACACCATTGGCCTTAAAGAGCATTTAAGTCCGACGAGGGCCAACGGACTTTTAGCCATGGTGAAACAGATGAAATTTTACGCCTTGGCGTTACAAACAAAATTAACTAAGTAGATATGACCGAAGAAATGATGCAGAAGCTCGGTGAGGACGTTGTTGATGTTCTTTGCTCTATATATGATCCAGAAATCCCCGTAGATATTTACCAACTAGGTCTTATCTACGATGTGCACGTGTCAGAAGAAGCGGAAGTGAAAATTCTCATGACTTTAACCTCGCCAAACTGCCCAGTTGCAGAATCTCTTCCTCAAGAAGTGAAAGAAAAAACAAGGTCTTTAGATGAGGTAAAAGACGTTGAGGTAGAATTGACCTTTGATCCACCGTGGAACAAAGACATGATGAGTGAAGAGGCAAAGCTTGAACTCGGAATGCTTTAGATTATGGAGGATCAACCCATTGAAAATAAAATTGCCAAAAGCGGACTGATATCTCTAGACCTTGAAGATTTTTATCCTGAAGGTCAGAGGCTGGGCATTGACATGAAAGAGTTTCTCTTTCAAGAAGCCATTCTTCGCGAAAAGGACTTTAGAGAGTCTATCAAATCTACCGATTGGTCTGTATATCAAGACGCCTATGTCTATATCTATTCCAGTGTAGACGCCATTATTCCACTGTGGTCGTACATGTTACTTGCCTCTGCGCTTGCGCCTTTTGCCAAGAAAGTTGTTTTCGGTAAGCGCGAAGAACTAGAGGCTATTCTCTATTCTGAAGTCATTTCTGGGTTGGACTTAGAGCCGTATAAAGATTCAAGAATTATTGTAAAAGGCTGCAGTAATAAACCCGTCCCGAACCAGGCATTTATCTCTATTGTTGAAAAACTTCAACCCATTGCCAAAAGCGTAATGTTTGGCGAAGCCTGTTCTACCGTTCCCGTTTACAAGAAAAAGTAGCTTTTTTTAGCCACTTTCGTGGGAGTTGTGGACACAAAACCCCACATTATTTCGTAAACTTGCGAATTGAAACACAAAGTAATTATAATGAAGAAGTTAGTAATACTGAGTTTAGCCTTAATTTTAGGTTTTAGCTCATCACTTTCAGCTCATGAAGGCATGTGGATACCCATGCTTATCAAGAGATTAAACTACGAGCAAATGAAGGCCAACGGTCTTCAGTTAACTGCCGAAGAATTATACAGTATCAACCACAGCAGTTTAAAAGATGCTATCGTATCTCTTGGTGGTTTTTGTACCGGAGAAATTATTTCAAAAGATGGACTGCTTTTGACGAACCACCACTGTGGTTATGAGTCAATTCAAAGCCACTCATCTGAAGAGAACGATTACTTAACAGATGGCTTTTGGGCTATGAATCGTTCTGAAGAAAAGCCAAATCCTGGTCTTTTCGTTAAGTTCTTGGTAAGAATGGACGACGTTTCAGAACGCGTTTTAGCCGAGTTAAACGACGATATGACAGAAGCTGAGCGCCAGCAAAAGGCAGCTATGGTAGGTAAGCAAATTGCTGCTGAGGCCGTTGAAGGATCTCACTACCAAGCTGATGTTAAGTCTTTCTTTCACAACAATGAATACTACCTTGTCGTGTATGAGGTATTTACTGACGTACGTCTAGTAGGTGCTCCACCAGAATCAGTGGGTAAGTTTGGTGGCGACACTGACAACTGGATGTGGCCTCGTCAAACGGGTGACTTCTCTATGTTTAGAGTTTACTCAGGACCTGATGGTAAACCAGCAGACTACTCAGAAGAAAATATTCCATTAAAGCCTAAGCACTACCTACCTGTTTCTACAGACGGTGCAGCTGACGGTGATTTTACCATGATCTTTGGTTACCCAGGGTCAACGGATAGATTCCTTTCATCCTACGGAGTTGATCAAGCGATCAACAAACACAATCCAACGGTAGTAGAGATTAGAGATGCTAAATTGAAAGTCATGAAAGAATTCATGGATGCTGACAAGTCAGTAAGAATTCAATTGGCTGCAAAATATGCTCAAACGGCTAACTATTGGAAGTACTACATCGGACAAACTGAGCAGTTGAAGCGAAACAAAGTGATTGAGAAGAAGCAAAAGCTAGAAGCTCGTTTCACTGAGTGGATGAATAAAGATGCTCGCACTCTTTTAAAGTATGGTAATACTTTACCAATGCTTAAAGAGGCTTATGAAATGACTGATGCCACTGAAGTGGGAAATGTTTATATGCTTGAAGCAGGATTAATTGGACCACAAATTCCACTATTTGCTTGGAGAGCGGGAGCAACCGTTGATGCGATCTTAAAATTAGACGCAAAGTTTGAAGCGCAAATGGACACTCTTAAGGATGATGAAAAAATCAAAGCAGCTACTGAGGCTTACCAAGCGAGAAGAAGCGGTGGTATGGAAGCGTTGAAATCTCAAGGAGAAGATTTCTTTAAAGATTTTTATGCGCCAGCGGATCAAAAACTAGTTACCGTATTATGGCAACAGTACTTTAATAAGGTAGATCCAAGCCAGCACCCTTCATTCTTTGCAGAGGCAAGCAAAGAAGGTTTTGCTGATTACGCTGAAGACATGTTTGAAGATTCTTACTTCACAAATGAAGAGAGATTTAACAAAATGATTAAGAAGATGGATGCTAAAGGCTGGTTCACAAGAAAGTTGAAATCAGAAGATATTGAGAAAGACCTTGCTTATAGCGCTGGAAACGAATTGATCAAAATGTATCGTTCTTCTGCTTCTGCCAATGCTGAGGCTAAAGAGAAAATGGACAAAGGATACCGTTTGCTAACGGCTGGGTTAAGAGAAATGGACACTGCTAAGGTTTACTCTCCAGATGCTAACTCTACCATGAGAATGACTTATGGAAAAGTGGGAGGTTACACTTCTAACAAAGAAGACGGTACAGTATTTAAATATTACACAGTAGGATCTCAAATCCTTGAAAAGGAAGACAATAACAATCCTGAGTTTGTGGTTCCTTCAAGGCTAAACACCCTGTTAAAAGACAAAGACTTTGGTTCTTACGCTATGGAAAATGGTGAGCTACCAGTATGTTTTATTTCTAATAATGATATTACTGGAGGTAATTCAGGATCTCCAGTAATCAACGCTAGAGGTGAACTTATTGGTTGTGCTTTTGATGGTAACTGGGAAGCTATGTCTGGAGATATTGCTTTTGAAACTCAATTGCAAAGAACCATTTCTGTGGATATCAGATACGTATTGTTTATCATTGATAAATATGCAGGTGCTGGTCACTTAGTTGAAGAGATGACTTTAGTTTCTCATAAAGACGAAGTGGTTGAATCAGAAAATGCTCCTGAAGAAAAAGTAGAAGAAAAGGTAGCTGAGTAATCAGTCCTTGAATTAATGCATTAAAAAAAGCGCCCCCATCAGGGGCGCTTTTCTTTTAAGGTGGCTTCTCATGGAAAAAGCGCCTACCACAACACTAGATCCTGAGAAGCCGGAAAAGAGAATATAAATCTCTTAAGAGTATTGTTTGATTGAGAACTAAATCCTTGGCAAAGATGCTATCCCAATGACAATAGACAATTACACCAACTTTAACCTTATGTTTATTTTAGGTTACGATTGTTAATTTAAAATGAAGTCGCCAGGGGTTCTTTAAAAAGAATTTTGAATAAGCACTCAGCATTGGTAAATAGACTATCTTTGCACGCTCATTTGAAATATGCTATGAATCAGTCACTTCGCAACATTGCAATCATTGCACACGTTGACCACGGTAAAACTACTTTGGTTGATAAAATTATGTATTACTGTCAGTTGTTTCGCGACAATCAAGAAACAGGAGAGTTAATACTTGACAACAATGACTTGGAAAGAGAGAGAGGTATTACCATTCTTTCTAAAAACGTTTCCGTTGAATACAAAGGAACTAAGATTAACATTATTGATACTCCAGGTCACGCCGATTTCGGTGGTGAAGTAGAAAGAGTTCTCAATATGGCCGACGGAGTTTTACTCCTTGTGGATGCTTTTGAAGGTCCAATGCCTCAAACGCGTTTTGTATTACAAAAGGCCTTAGAATTAGGGTTAAAGCCTATCGTAGTAGTAAACAAGGTTGATAAGCCTAACTGTGATCCAGATGCTGCTCACGAAGCAGTTTTTGACCTAATGTTTAGCTTAGACGCAACAGAAGAACAACTTGATTTTCCAACGGTTTACGGTTCTGCCAAAGAGAACTGGATGAGCTATGATTGGAAAGAGAAAACAGAAAATATTGAGCCATTATTAGATATGGTTCTTAAGAATATTCCTGAACCAGATCTTCCTGAAGGAAACACTCAAATGCTAATTACTTCTCTAGACTACTCTAGTTATACAGGAAGAATTGCTATTGGTAGACTTCACAGAGGCGAGCTTAAAGAAAATCAGCAAGTAATGTTGATTAAAAGAGATGGCAAGCAGGTGAAATCAAAAATTAAAGAACTTTATACTTTTGAGGGATTAGGTCGCAAGAGAGTTCCTGAAGTTCAAAAGGGTAATATTTGTGCAGTGGTTGGGCTAGAAGGATTTGAAATCGGTGATACCATAGCTGACGCAGAAACTCCAGAAGCGTTGCCTTCTATTTCTATTGACGAGCCTACCATGAGTATGTTGTTTACTGTCAACGACTCTCCATTCTTTGGAAAAGAAGGTAAGTTTGTAACTTCTCGTCACGTTTATGATCGTTTGATTAAAGAAACTGAGAAAAACCTAGCTCTTAGAGTGGTTGAAACAGAAAAATCAGATGGTTGGAAGGTATTCGGACGTGGGGTTCTTCACTTGTCTGTATTGATTGAAACCATGAGAAGAGAAGGATATGAGCTTCAAATTGGTCAGCCACAGGTTATCTTAAAAGAAATTGACGGACAAAAATGTGAGCCTATTGAAGAGCTTACGATTGACCTTCCAGAAGACGTTTCTGGAAAGGCCGTTGAATTGGTAACCATGAGAAAAGGTGAGTTGGTAAGTATGGCACCTAAGGCAGACCGAATGATTCTTGAATTCAAAATTCCTTCAAGAGGTTTAATCGGATTGAGAAACAACCTATTAACCGCAACGGCTGGTGAGGCCATTATGAACCACCGCTTTGTTGCTTTTGAACCTTATAAAGGAGAGATTCCTGGTCGTCAAAACGGATCATTAATTTCTATGGAAAAAGGTGCAGCTTTTGCTTACTCTATTGATAGACTTCAAGACAGAGGTAAATTCTTTATTGAGCCTCAAGATGAAATCTACATGGGACAAGTAATCGGTGAGAACTCTAGAGCAGGAGATATGGCCATTAACGTGACCAAGTCAAAGAAACTTACCAACGTACGTGCATCAGGTTCTGATGACAAGGTTAGAATTGCTCCAGCTATCAAGTTTAGCTTAGAAGAAGCCTTAGAATATATTCAAGGTGATGAGTATGTAGAGGTAACTCCTCAAAGTATTCGTCTCAGAAAAATATACCTCGACGAAAACGAGAGAAAGAGAATGGCATCTAAGTCATAATATTAAATCCCCCGAAAGGGGGATTTTTTTTGCTCTATTTTTTAAATTCCTTTTTAAATCAATGGTTGACGCGGCGTCTTAATACAAAATTTAACATCGCTTTAACGGCAATTTTTGTCCCCACTTGTTTACTTTGTTTAACTACATTTAGGTGTTAATCAAAAACAAGATGGAATCACAAATAGATATTCAATCTCTCAACGAAAAAATTGCTAGAGAAAGCTCATTTATCGTTGATCTGAAGAACGAAGTTGGAAAGGTAATCATTGGTCAAGAGCACATGGTTGAAGCTCTTTTAATAGGCCTATTAGGCAATGGCCATATTTTGCTTGAAGGCGTACCGGGTTTAGCCAAAACCCTTGCGATTAAGTCTCTTTCGGAGGCGTTGCACGGTTCGTTTAGTCGAATTCAATTTACTCCAGACTTACTGCCCTCTGACATTATTGGTACGCAGGTTTACAATATGCAAGAGCATTCTTTTAATACGAAGCAAGGTCCTGTGTTTGCCAATTTTGTTTTAGCAGATGAAATAAATAGAGCTCCTGCCAAAGTGCAAGCAGCTCTTTTAGAAGCCATGCAAGAGAAGCAAGTAACCATAGGTGATACTACGTATGAGTTGCCCAAACCCTTTCTAGTTCTTGCGACTCAAAATCCAGTTGAACAAGAGGGTACCTACCCTTTGCCGGAAGCTCAGGTAGATAGGTTTATGTTGAAAACGGTGATTGATTATCCCAAAATCAATGAAGAACAACTCATACTAAGAGCCAATGTTACCCAGTCTTTCCCCAAGATAAACCCTGTGGTTTCGCTTGAGAAAATTCTTGAAGCAAGAAAGGTAGTTAGAGAGGTGTACATGGACGAAAAAATAGAAAGATACATTCTTGATATTGTCTTCGCGACCAGAAAACCTTCAGAATATAAAATGCCTTCTTTAGAGCCCTTGATTGAATTTGGTGCCTCGCCAAGAGGGTCTATCGGATTGGCCATTGCGGCGCAGGCAAGAGCCTTTATAAACCAAAGGGGTTATGTAATTCCAGAAGATGTTAGAGCGGTGGCATTGCCCGTACTTAGACATAGAATAGGTATTACCTATGAGGCCGAGGCAGAGAATGTTACCTCTGAAGATATGGTTCGCGAAATTTTAAACAAGGTTGAAGTGCCTTGATAATTGTGTAGCCGATTTTGGAAACAAAAGATTTATTAAAAAAGGTTCGGAAACTGGAAATTAAAACCAGAAGGTTAAGTGATCACCTCTTTTCAGGTGAATATCACAGTTCTTTCAAGGGTAAGGGTATGACCTTTAGTGAGGTGAGACAGTACCAAATTGGAGATGATATCCGTAATATTGAATGGAACGTAACCGCTAGAAAAAACGAACCTTATATAAAGGTTTTTGAAGAAGAGAGAGAACTCACCATGATGCTGCTGATTGATGTTTCAGCAAGTGGAATTTTCGGGTCTCAGTCACAGAGAAAAAGTGATATCATTACAGAGATGTCTGCAACCCTAGCCTTTGCGGCTAAACAAAACAACGATAAAATTGGGGTCATCTTTTTCTCTGATAAAATAGAAAAGTTTATTCCACCTAGTAAGGGAAAAACTCATGTGTTGAGAATTATCAGAGAATTGATTGAGTTTAGGCCTAGCTCTAAGGGGACGAACATCTCCTTAGCCTTAGAGTATTTAAGCTCTGTGGTTAGGAAAAAATCAATCGTCTTTCTCTTGTCAGACTTTAGAGACGAGGGCTATGACAAGGCCTTGAAAATTGCCTCTAAAAAACATGACCTTACGGGAGTTAGACTTTGGGATCCACTTGAAAAGGAATTCCCGAATTTAGGGTTGGTTCCCCTAGTAGATCCGGAAACAAACGCCGAAAAGTGGGTTTGGACCTCTTCAAAAAGTTGGAGGAGAAAGCACAAGGAAAAGTTTTTGCGCGAAGAAGCGAGATTTGTTCAACTGTTTACTAAAGCGGGTGCTGGTAGAGTTTCTATTTCTACTAAAGACAGTTATGTGACCGCTTTGTACAAATATTTTAAACAAAAAGGACGATGAATAAACTGCTTTTTGTTTTTACCCTATTGACGTTTAATGCCTTTTCTCAGGTCAGTCTAACGGCTGAGCTCGGCGAGTTTAAATTGGGGGAGCCCGTCGCCATAGAGTTGTCTCTAACCGCCCAACAAGGCGATGAAATTGCGTGGCCAAGAATCGTTGACACCCTTGCTTCACGCTGGGTCGTTATCGACACTATGGCAATAGACACGCTGATCCAAAATGCAGATATTACCCTGACTCAACGTTTTACTATTACCCGATTTGATACCACTCTGGCATTGATAAAGCCACTAGCTGTGCTTGTAAATGGCGATAGTTTGTTTAGTGATCCCGTTTTGTTAAAGCTGATTAAGCCAACCCTTTCGGGGGAGGATTATTACGACATTAAGCCCATTGAAGATGCTCCTGCCAATTGGGAAAAGATCTTTTTGTGGTCAGGAATAGGTTTAGCCGTTGCACTTGCTTTGGGATATGTTCTCTTTTTAGTACTTAGAAGAAAAAAGGTAACTCCTGAATTACATCCCTCGGAAGTGTTGCCCCCATGGGAAATCGCTTACAGAAAATTAGAAAAATTAGAAATGGAGCTGGGGGGTGAATTGGATCAGAAGCTGTTCTATATTCAACTGACTTTTATTTTCAGAGAGTATTTAGAAGAGGTGTATAAATTTCCAGCCTTAGAATCTACCTCTACGGAGTTGTTGAACCACTTAGCAGTATTGAATATATCTCCTGAGCAATATGGGTACATTGACCAATTGTTAAAAGAATCTGATTTAATCAAGTTTGCCAAATTGACCATCTCTGATGATCTACACAAAACAAATATCAAGGTGGTTAGAGATTTTGTAGATAAGAACCGACCTATTCAAAAAGAAGATAATCATGTTTCCTGAGTCATGGACATTTGCCAACCCTGAGTGGTTTTGGGCCCTCTTAGGCTTGCCTTTGGTGGCGGGGTACATGTATTTTTCTGAAGCAAAGAGAAAGGTTTCTCTTTTAACTTCCGGGAAAAGCACACCGGCCAATTATTGGGGTATGGTCTTTTTTTTAACACCTCTTGTTCTACGGATTCTTGCCCTTGGATTTATTGTCCTAGCCCTTGCTAGACCCCAAAATACTGATGAAGTGGTTCAGTCGATTGACAATGAAGGAATTGACATTATGATGGCCATTGATGTTTCTACTTCTATGAAGGCCATGGACATTAAGCCCAACCGCTTAGAAGGGGTGAAAGAGGTCGTTAAGGACTTTGTTGAAACCCGTAAAGGCGATAGAATTGGAATTGTAGTTTACGGTGGAGAATCGTTTACCCAAACCCCTTTGACAACAGATCACCAAATTGTATTAAACAACCTAGAGGGCATTCGGTTTGGGTTAATCAAAGATCAAACCGCCATAGGAATGGGACTTGCCACGGCGGTTAAACACGTGAAAGAAAGTAACTCAGAGGGCAAAGTAATTATTCTTTTAACTGACGGGGTTAACAACACCGGGTTTGTAGATCCGATTACCGCTGCAGAACTAGCCAAAGAGTACAATATTCGGGTTTACACCATTGGCGTTGGTACCAATGGTATGGCGCCTGTTCCGGTTGGAAAGGATTTTAGAGGTAAGGTGATTTATCAAAATTATCCGGTAGAAATTGACGAGGACCTTTTGAAGAATATTGCAAACATAACGGGAGGCGAATACTTTAGAGCGACAGATAACAACAAGCTAGAGGCTATTTACCACGAAATTGATCAACTTGAAAAATCAAAGGTTGAAGAGTTGAGGTATTACCGATATAGCGAGATGTTTTATCAATTGGCATGGGCCGCCTTACTTTTGTTATTATTAGAAATCATTTGGAGACGAGTAGTATTTAAAAACATGTTTAATTAATGTACGAATTTGCACATCCTGAGTATCTGTGGGCCTTGTTGCTCATTCCTTTTGCATGGGTCTTATTCATGTTTTACTCGTGGTGGAGAAAAAACTCAATCAAAAGATTTGGCGATTTTTCGGCTTTTAATAAAATGGCACCAAGACAATCGGGTTGGAGAAGGTTTATTAAGTTTTCTCTAATTACTCTTTCCTTGGCCTCGGTTGTTATCGCTTTGTCAAATCCACGAATAGGTACATCTGTAGAAAAGATTAACCGCCGTGGACTAGATTTGGTGTTTGTTGTTGACGTATCGCTGTCTATGCTTACAGAAGACATTACCCCCAGCAGAATATTAAATGCAAAAAATATTATTTCTAAATCTTTAGAAAAGTTAGGAAGTGACAGGGTTGGAATCATCGCTTACGCGGGAGAGGCTTACCCTATGCTACCTATGACCATTGATTACAACGCGGCTAGCTTAGCGCTCAAGGGGCTGGAGCCAGAAGATTTTCCGTCTCAGGGCACCAGAATAGAAAGGGCTTTAGAAATGGCAGACGAGTACTTTCCGGAAGAGCAACAGCACAGTCAAATCCTTGTAGTTATTTCTGATGGTGAAGATCATGGCTCTCAATGGAAGGAATCTATTCAGCCGCTTTTAGATAAGGGCATTCAAGTTTTTACCATTGGGGTAGGGACGGAAAAAGGAGGTCCCATTCCCCTTTATTACGGCGGACGATTACAAGGGTATAAAAAGGACAATCAGGGTGAGGTGGTCATATCAAAACTAGAAAGTGAAACCTTGCGCGAGTTGGCCAAAGTTGGCGGTGGAGAATATTTTTTAGGAAATAGTGTTTACCGAGTAACTGATGAGTTGTTAGATGAGCTCCTAGGATTAAATAAGAAGGAAATTGATGCCAGGACCATTACCAATTATGAAGATCAGTTTCCTTGGTTTTTGGGAATGGCCTTATTCTTTTTACTTTTAGAAATGGCTATTCATCCAAGGGCTAATGTGTGGTTAGAAAAGTGGGGATGGGTAAAACAAAAAACCGATGATGAAGTATAAAATTTTATGGCTATTTCTTTTGCCCCTAACAGGGTTTGGCCAAGAATATATTGAATCTTGGAACAAAGGGAACAAAGCCTACGAGGAAGAAAAATACGACGAAGCCATAAAGGCCTATGAAGGGGTCAAGACTGAGGGTGGAAAAAAGTTTGAAGGTGTTTATAACAAAGGAAATGCCCTTTATCGCTCAGGAGATTTTAAAAGCGCAGAGGCTGCCTTTAGAGAAGGTGTTGAGTTGGCTCCCACTAAAGAAGCCAAGGCCAAAGCGTATTACAACTTAGGGAATTCACAGGTTCAAAATCAAAACCTAGGGGAAGCGATAAAGTCCTTTCAGCAGGCCTTAATCAATAATCCTAATGATGAACAGTCTAGAGAAAACCTTTATCGTACTTTAAAGCAATTAAAGAAGCAGTCGCAGCAGCAGAAAGGCGAAGAGAATCAACAACAAGGAGGAGAACAACAAGACCAAGATCAAGAAAATCAAGAACAGTCACAAGAATCTAAGCAAGAGGGTGAACAAAAAGATGACCCCATGCAAGAGAACGACGAAAATGATGACGGCAATAAAAAGGAAGATCAGAATATAAAGAAAGATCAGCCCGAAGAAAAAGACAACCAAGCCGAAAAGGAACAAGGTGAGGATAAAGAGTCTGAGGAAAATAAGCCTGGTGATGATGAAGATATTGAGGCAAAAGGCGGATCGTTAACAAAGGACCAAGCCGAGAAGCTTCTGGACATGATAGGGCGGGAAGAAGAAAAGGTCAAAGAGAAAGTTGATAAGAAAACGAAGAAAAAACGAGGTGAAAAGTCTGAAAAAGATTGGTAAAATGAAAAAAACCTTAGTCGTTATTATAGCGCTTTTTTTAAGTGTTGCCTCTTGGGCTCAGCCTACTCTAAGTGCACATGTAAGTAGCCAAAAGGTTGGAGAGTATCAAACCTTTCGGTTGGTTTATACCTTTAATCAAAATTCTGACGATCTCCAGCTTCCCAATTTCAATAATGATTTTAGCATTGTATCGGGTCCTATGACTTCTATGCAACAAAGAATTATTAACGGACATCAATCTTTAGAAAGGTCTTGGACTTATGTAATTAAGCCCAAACGCAAAGGTCAAATAACGATTGGCCCTGCAAGTATTAGATTTGACGGAAAATCCTATAAGTCTAATTCAATTGTGGTTCATGTTATTCCCCAAGAAGAAATTGACAAAGACCCTAATAGCCTAAACAACAAAGCCAAAAACTTCGCTTTTGTCGTCCCATATTTAAGCAAGAAAAAGGTTTATGAAGGCGAGCCCATATACGCTGATTTAAAATTGGTTTGGAAGTCAGAAATCAAGCAGCCCAATATGGAAGATGAGCCATCATTTCCTGGCTTTTACTCTCAAAACATAGAATTGAAAAACGCACAAGGCGTTAGAGGTACCTATAAAGGGCAGCCTGTAATTGAGGCAACCATTAGAAAATATCTTCTCATCGCTAAACAAAGTGGTAAATCTGATTGGCCCAATTCAATCATTACCATTCCTACGGGAATTCCTACGGGTAGAAGAGATTGGTTTAACAATCCGGAGTACCAGTTTGTCAATCAAGTTCATCCAATAAAATGGCCTACGGTAGAAGTCTTGCCGTTGCCTGAAAGCGGCAAGCCAAGTTCGTTTAATGGGGCTGTGGGTACTTATGATTTGAAGGTGAATGTATCTAGAACGGAAGTTAAGGCCAATGAGTCTATTAGTCTTAAAGTCACCCTTAGAGGGGAAGGAAATGTAAAATTGATTGAGGTGCCTACCATCACCTTTCCACCGGGAATAGAATCCTATGATCCCAAATACAATTCAGATATTGATTATAGAGAAAGTGGGTTTAAAGGATTTAAACAAGAAGAGTATTTGTTGGTTCCAAGGTATAAGGGCACGTATAAAATTAATGGACTTACTTTTTCATATTTTAATCCGAAGTCAGAAAGGTATGAAACCATAAAGACAGAGCCCATTGAGATTACCGTAACGGAAGGTCCTTCGGCGCCTTTAAGCGCTTCTGGTGAAGACGGCAATAACATTTCTACCAAAGACAATGTAGTTCAACTGGGTGAAGACTTACGCTTTATAAAAACAGATTTTCAAGGGGCTGAGCGCCATCCAACTAATTTTTTCCAAACCCAATGGTTTTGGATTCTATTATTAGGTTCTTACTTTGGGTTTACGGTGGTACTTACCTACCCGGTATTCTCTTCTTGGTTTAAGAAAGACAGTAAAATAGAAGCTGTTAGAGGAGCCAGTAGAAAGGCAAAGAAAAGGTTGGCTAAGTCTAAACAAGCATTAAAAGAAAACAATTCTGAGTTGTTTTACTCAGAATTAGAAAAGGCAATAAACGATTTTGTGTCTGATAAATTCCAAGTACCCAAAGCAGATCTAAAAAGAGATTTAATCAAAAAAGTACTGGTAGAAAACAATCTAGACGCAGAAGAAATAGACCAAATCTTGAGTCAATGTGAGATGGCTAGATACGCACCGCAGTCAATCGGTAACATGAGTCATGTTTATGAAAGATTAGAAAATTGGTTTAATAAACTTGAGAAATAATGCTGAACCCTGTAAAATCTATTTTAGCAATTGTTTTCGGATTTATGATGCTTTCATCAAATCATGGGTTTGCTGAACCAGATATTTATCCGAATATCTTTGATGGGGCCAATGAGAAATACAAAAACGGTGATTTTTCTGAGGCCGCTGAAACTTATGAAGCCTTAATTAAAGATGGCTATGGAAATGCCAATGTGCATTACAATTTAGCGAATTGCTACTACCGTATGGATAAAAATCCACTGGCAATTCTACACTACGAAAAGGCCCTTAAACAAAATCCGGATTTTGAAGATGCTAAAGCGAATCTACGGCTTGCTCAAAAAAAGAACATTGATGAATTTGAAGTCTTGCCACAACCTTTAATGACCAAAGTGATTTCTTCAATTCTTGAGTTGTTTAGTGTTACCACATGGTCAATACTCACGGTTGTAATTTCGTTTTTGGCCTTTGTCCTATTGTTTTTGTTCTACTACAAGGGTAGGACACATACCGGTTATTTTGCTTTTTCAATGATATCCATGGCCTTTTCTTTTCTCTTGTTATTCATTTCATGGCAGGCAGATTTGCACACTCAAGATAACGCCTACAGCATTGTTGTTTCTGCTAATGTTTACGTTAAAACCGAGCCCAATGTAGATGCTACCGATGCTTTAATTCTTCATGAAGGAACCAAGGTCAAGTGCTTAACCGTTCTTGATGGCTGGTGCAATATTTCCTTGCTAGATGGCCGAGTGGGATGGGTGGAAGAAGATACCTTGTTAGAAATTTAATTGCAAACCACTGTGAAAAGGGTTTCCTTTGTCATCCCTTAACAATGAAAATTGACGCATGAAATATACCTTTTCAAAAAGTGAGAAGCTTTGCAGTGTAAACATTTTTGAAAAATTGTTTTCAGAAGGTAAGTCGGTTTCTAAATTTCCATTGAGATGGGTTTTTGTCGAAACCCCTCTTCCTGAACCTGTTCCCTTTCAATTTTCGTTTTCTGCTCCTAAAAGAAACTTCAAAAAGGCAGTTTCTAGAAATAGAATCAAAAGGCAGCTCAGAGAGATTGTAAGACTTCATAAGCAAAGTTTTCATCCTGGCGATGAAAGACAATTTGCCATTGCGGTAATTTATCTGGGAAAGAAAATGCCTTCTTACCAAGAATTAGAGCGCAGCTTTAACCAATGCGCAGAAAAATTTGTACATTCGATTTCATCAAAATCTAGCGATTCTGAATAACAATTCAAGCTAGATTTCGTTAGTTCTGCATCTGCAATTGACCGAAACAAAACGATCATGAAAACTAATATTTTCAAAAAAGGACGATGGCCATTTTTTTTGGTTATCGCCACAGGATTACTATTCTCTGCTTACAAGCTAGACCACTTTGAGATCAATAAGCAACTAGATATTTTCGCTAATCTGTTTAGAGAGGTGAACATTTACTACGTTGATGAAACCGCACCTGATGAAATGATGGAAACTGCGGTGTCTAAAATGTTAAAGGGATTAGACCCTTATACAACCTACATCCCTGAAAACCGAGTTGAAGACTATCGCATTCAAACTACAGGCAAGTATGGTGGCATTGGTGCTACCATTAGAAAAAAGGGTGACTATGTAATGATTTATGAGCCTTATGAAAATTTTCCTGCCGCCAAATTTGGTTTAAAACCGGGTGACTTTTTGTTAGAGGCAGATGGCAAGTCATTAAAAGGTTTAAACACAGAGCAGGTAAGTGACATTCTTAAAGGCTCTCCGGGTTCCGAATTAGTGCTTAAAGTTAAGCATGGCGACGAGGTCAAAGAAGTGGTTGTTGAAAGAGAAGAGATTCACATAAAAAGTGTTCCATACTACGGATTTGTAGAGTCAGGTATTGCCTATATTTCTTTGACCGGTTTTACAAGTGATGCCAGCGCAGAAATTGCAGATGCATATCGCGAACTTAAAAAAGAGCAAGACATCAAAGGGCTTGTATTCGACCTAAGGGGAAATCCAGGAGGGTTATTGGGGGAAGCGGTAAAAATTTCAAACCTATTCTTAGATAAAAATGTAGAAGTAGTCTCAACAAGAGGAAAGGTAAAAGCTAGAGATCAAGTTTATAAAACTACTTCTAGACCTATGGATACTAAAGTTCCGCTTACAGTTTTGATTAATGGGGGTTCTGCTTCAGCCTCAGAAATTGTATCGGGTGTTATTCAAGATTACGACAGAGGAATGGTATTGGGTCGTAGGTCATACGGTAAGGGGCTTGTTCAAGAGACAAGACAGTTGAGTTACGGCGCGCAAGTAAAGATTACCATTGCAAAGTATTATACCCCAAGCGGAAGATGTATTCAAGCCATCAATTATGCAGAAAGAGCAGAAGATGGTTCAGTTACCCGAGTGCCAGATTCACTGAGAAATGAATTTACTACGACTAATGGTCGTGTGGTAAAAGATGGTGGAGGCATTGATCCAGATGTTGAAATTGATGCAGAAACCCCGGTACAAATATTATATAGCTTGGTAGGTAAGGACTTTATTTTTGACTACGTAAGTCAATACTTAAGAGATAACAATTTAGAAGCAAACCCCGGTGAGTTTGAAGTTTCTGAAGAGCAGTACAAAGGGTTTATTAAATTCTTGAAAGAGTCAGATTTTCAATATGAAACCGAAACCGAACAGGCCATTGATTTGCTAGAGAAGATTTCTGCCGAAGAAAAGTACGATGCTTTACAAAGTGAGATTGCCGACCTAAGAGAGAAATATGCTCAAATAAAGGAAGACGATCTTTCTACCCATAAAGAGGAAATAAAAAAACAGTTAGAAGAGGAGTTTATGGGGCAGCTACACTTTAGAAAGGGAAGACTTAAGCAAATTGTTTCTGACGATAAAACGGTAAAAGTTGCCGTGGCATATCTAAAAGATGAAGCTAAGTATAAAGAGGTTTTAACCGCAAAAAAATAGATGAAAGTATTTCTTAATCAAAGGCTAGGCGGAAGAATAATGATGTTCTTTCTCTTGGCCTTTGCTTTTTTTCTGCCTACTCAATGGGTTTTTATTCCCATTACCATGGCGATAATTCTCTTTTGGCTTTTCTGGTTTTTATCTGAAAAGCACCTAGAAAGAGCAAAGTTACTTTTGTCAAATAAGCTCTTTTGGCTTTTTGTCACCTATTATATTTGGTTGGGAGTTGCGGTTATTTATTCGCCAGATCGCGAAGAGGGCATTAGAGAATACGTAGTTCAGATGACCATGCTTCTCTGGCCTTTAGCAGCCGGGGCTATTTATCCCCTCCTGGTCAAAAACCTCAATTTTATTTTTAGAGCTTTTATCATCGGGTCGGTGTTTTCAAGCGTCCTTTGCATTATTCTTTCTTGGATTCAATATGCAGAGATTCAAGATTCTTCGGTGTTTTTTTACTCAAAACTTGCCCATTGGGAAATGGTCCCTATGCATTACCACGGTATGTATGTGTCGTTTGCAATTATTTTGACCCTTCGTGAGTTGTTTTCTAAGGCTACCACTTTCGTCGGAAAAATACTTTTTGGTATAGGGCTTATCATCCTGATTCTATTCCTCGGTATGTTGAGTGTAAGAATTCAATTTATCGCCTTGCCCATTTCTTTAATAGCTTTTGCTGCCATGTCAATGCCGTGGAGAAAATTACTACTGTGGAGTGTTTCTATAATTATTGGAGTAGTCGTTTTGGTAAGTGTTTTAGAAGGTCCAAAGCGAAGGGTTCAAGAAACATTAGATGAATTGGCTAGTATTGAAGAAGTGGTTAATAATAAACAAACCAATCACAGGGTATTTATTTGGAAATATGGTTGGGAAGTGATTTCTGAGAATCCTTGGTTGGGTACGGGTACCGGTTCAACAGACATTACTTTAAAGCCAAAATTTGAAGAGTCCACTGCTATTTTCTGGAATGGCTATCAACCCTACCGATTAGATGAATTTGATTATAATTATCACAATCAGTTTTTGCAAACTATAGGTAATCAAGGAATCATAGGACTAGTATTTCTTTTTGCAATTTTGGTGTTTGCCTTTGTACAAGCTATAAAATTCAAAGATGCTGTTGGAATTGCCTTTTTGGTTCTAGTATTCATCAGCTTTTTAACCGAGAGCATGCTTTTGCGTCAAGCAGGAGTTTTATTTTTTAGTTTTTTCATGTCCTTCTTGTTTGTCAACCGAAGAAGCGATGTAGGCCAGCCAACTAAAGAACACGAAAAAGAAGATACCCCAGTTTCTTTCTAAAAGAGACTCTGTAAGCATCCCCACAGCCAGAAGTACGGTAAAGGTAAGAGCCATAAAGTTGGCTGTTTTAAATCCCTTGACAAAGGCCCAAACAAAGAAAACAACCCAATAAGCCGAACCCAAAAGCCCCAGGCTTAATTGACTTTGAAGAAAGGTATTGTGGGTGTTAAAAGATTCTTCAGCACCAAAATCAAATCCATCTTTTATGTACTGTGCATTGAGTTCTTCTTTTGCATCACCAGGCCCCACCCCTAAAACCACATGATCACTAATCAAGTTTTTGGCCGATTGCCAGGTTGCTATTCTGGTTTGTACGCTTGTGTATTCCTCTTGATGAGGTTCAACTTTAAGATTTTCACTAGAAAAAGCATTGATATACCTATCGGTTATGGCTTCAGGTGCCAGTAAAAGTCCTAGGTAGGCAAACAGGGGTAAGGCTAAAGCAGCAATAGCCAGTTTCTTTGACTTCAATTGATAGACCTTGTATAGCAGTCCTACAACGGCTGCCACCATAAGCGCTAAAAGTCCACCGCGACTGCTCAGCAAAACAATAAATAGAAGCAGGGTAGAAATCAACGCGATATTAGAGAAGGTCCACCGTTGGGTTCTTTGCCAAACCATTAAAACCCCTACAGAAACATACATAGACATATACCCCGGATGCATAATAAAGTATATAAACGAGCTATAGGTAAACATGTTTGAGCCTATGCTGTTTGACGAAGAACTTTCATAAATGGTTCCAGCCATAATTGAGCGATACCCAGCCCTCAATAAACAAATGGCAAAGGTTAATAGTATGGCAAGAATAAAAATGTCTCGTAAAAAAGGCCACCATTTTTTCCAATCTTCTTTCCCTGGAAAAGAAAAGGTTATCGGCAAGATGAGCAGCGCTGATTTAATATCTAGCTTGGCCAAACCCTCCTCCAAATTAGTGGTCCATAGAAGTCCCAAAAGGTATAATCCCCAAAAGGACATTAGCAGTATAGAAAGGTTGTCGCTTTTTGAAAATATCGCTTTTCTTGAAAAGCCTTTGATGAAAAAAGAACTAAAAAAGAACAGGTAAATCAACCCAGGAGAAACCTGATTAAACCACAATTCTGATAACAATACGGTTAAAAGTCCAATGAGATAGTACCTTTCATTCGACTTAAAGGTAGACCACTCATTTGTTACAGATTGAATGATAGATAGGTTGGTCATTAGGAATTTATTGCAAAGGTATTAATTTGTAAGGCTACTCATGGTAAAAGACTCTTTTTACACGACTGCTAATGCCGGTTAGTATTTCGTAAGCAATAGTGTTAGAAGCATTAGCTAAGTCAACCACCGATTGATGCTTGCCAAAAATTTCTACTTCGTCGCCTTCGTCAACATTTAATCCCGTAACATCTATCATGGTCATATCCATGCAGACGTTGCCAACAATAGGAACTTTTTGCCCCTTGATCACTACATGACCTACTCCGTTGCTCAGGCTCCGGGGGAGTCCATCGGCATAACCAATAGGAATGGTGGCAATAACCGTTTGTTTTTCGGCAATAAAACGTCTGCCGTATCCCACCGATTCTCCGGGGTTTATTTCTTTGATCTGCGAAATAAGTGTTCTTAGAAATCCTACGGGCTTTAACTGTTCTTCGTCCTCTCTTGAAGCTGAAAATCCATATAAACTAATGCCTAACCTGACCATGTCAAACTGAGAATCTGGATAAAAACTAATTCCGCTACTGTTGAGGATGTGTCTGTCAAAGTGATAACCTATGCTTTCGGTTAGCTCTCTGGTAAAGCGTTGAAATCTATTTATCTGTGTTTTGGTAAATGCCCTTTCTGATGGGTCATCTGCAGCAGCCAAATGGCTAAAAACACTGGCTACTTTTAATTTTGAGTATTGGTGTAACAATCCGACAAGCTCCGGAAACTGTTTATTTTCAAATCCTAACCTATGCATGCCCGTATCAACTTTTATGTGAACGGGGAAGTGATCAATTTCTGGAAACTCATCAACAATATTGGCAAATCTGATCAATGAATCAGACGAAAAAATTTCTGGTTCTAATTGATGTCTAATTAAGATGCGCAAGCTACTGGGGTCAGGGTTCATGACCATAATAGGGACCGTGATTCCTGCGTTGCGCAATTCAATGCCTTCATCAATATAGGCAACTGTCAAGTACTTTACCCCTTTTTCTTGAAGCAAATGAGCAATTTCAAAAGAACCAGCACCGTACGAAAAGGCCTTAACCATGGCCATGATTTTAGTTTTCGGTCTGAGTTTAGATTTGAAAAAGTCAAGGTTAAAAGCCAAAGAGTTTAGATTGATTTCTAAAATGGTTTGGTGTATTTTTTCTTCTAGTCGTTGCGATATTTTTTCAAAGGCAAAAGCCCTAGCTCCTTTTAAAAGGATAACCTTGTCGCGCAGCTTTTCAGGATTAATGGATTTTAGATACTCTTCCACTGAAACATAAAACTGACCGTTTTTATGGAAGAGCTCTTTGTATTGACTTATTTCAGGGCCGATTCCAACAAACTCATCAATGTTACGTCCTTTTAACCAAGCAGCTATTTCGGAATAAACATCTTTTGGGTCTGCACCCGTTTGAAAAACATCAGAAAGAATCACCATTTTCTCTTTGCCCTTAGATTGTTGTCTTAAAAAGTTTAAGGCTATTCTAATAGATTCTAAATCTGAGTTATAGGCATCGTTAATAATGGTTGAACCTTCGATGCCTCTTTTTATCTCTAGCCTCATAGCCACCGGTTCTAGGTGAGCTACTTTTTTTTGTAAATAGCTAGAACTCGTGTTTTGTAAAAGACAAAACATGATGCAATGACAAGCGTTTTCAATGCTTGAATCATCGGTAAACGGCACGGTAAATGTTAAGTCTTTTCCTCTGAATAGGCCTTTTAATTGGGTTTGTTGTTGTCCTACAATCTTAGAGTAAAAAAACAATTCAGCACTGTTTAAATGAAAACTCCAAGTTCTCTTTTTGATTTTGGGAAGTTGTTTTTTTATCTGCGTATCAATTAATGAATGATCTAGGCAGTAAATTATTTCTTCAGAATCTTTGAAGAGAATGAGTTTTTCGTTGATTTTTTCAACGATGTTTTTAAAATTGCTTTGATGAGCTGAACCAATATTGGTAAAAATTCCAATGGTTGGGCTTATTACCTTTTGCAATGACTCCATTTCTCCCGGGTGCGAAATTCCCGCTTCTAAAACGGCAAGATCAAAATAGGTTTCAATGGGCCAAATTGAAAGAGGGACCCCTATTTGTGAATTGTAACTTTTTGGGCTACGCAATATGTTTAGCTTAGAATGGAGCAATTGGTAAATCCACTCTTTTACAATGGTTTTGCCGTTGCTACCAGTAATGGCAAGTACCGGGTTGTGAAAACCGCTTCTTACACTTTCTGCTATTCGTTGAAGTGCCTTTAGTGAATCTTCAACAATTATGTATCCTGCATCAGATGGCAAGGTTACTTCGCGCTGAACAATAAATGCTCTAACGCCGGCTTCATAAGCCTTATTTATATGATTATGACCGTCATTCTCATTTCCTACTAAGGCAAAAAACAAACTGTTTTTTCCCTCCCCGATTTTTCTAGAGTCTATTTGTAAGTCTCTGATTATACGGTCACCAATACCTTGGTGAAGTTTAGAAGATAATAAATGAGCTATTTGGTCTAATGTCATATTTTTTTACTTTCTCTGTTAAAAGCTTCCCGCGAAAGCGGTGTGTATTCTGCTTTTTCGCCGAGCATTATTTGACCTTTTCCTTCTTTAAGTCGATGAGAATAATGAGCAATTTTCCCGGTTTCCATGCAGATGGCATGCAGCTTGGTAACGTATTCTGCTGTTGCCAATAATTGTGGCATAGGGCCAAATGGTTTGCCTTGGTAGTCAAGATCTAAGCCCGCAACAATGACTCTCACCCCACGGTTTGCCAATTGATTACATACTTCTACAATGTTGTCGTCAAAAAACTGAGCTTCGTCAATACCTACCACATCAACATCTGTGGCGTAAAGCAATATTTCTGAGGAATTCTCAACTGGAGTTGAACGTATGGCGTTTTGGTCATGAGAAACCACTTGTTCTTCATCGTACCGCTGATCTATTTTGGGCTTAAAAATTTCAACGTTTTGTTTTGCAAATTCGGCTCTTCTCAACCTTCTAATGAGTTCTTCTGTTTTTCCTGAAAACATACACCCGGCAATAACTTCTATACATCCATTTGAACGAAAATGTTCCATTTACTTATAATCTTTACTTCTTTATTGATTCAATGTTATTATTAAACGCTGAGATTCTTTAATTTGCTACACGATACAACAACCAAAAGTGGACAATAAAATGAACCGTATACTCAACGATAAAATCAACAAATTAAACGAACTACTAAAAGCCATTGAAGATACACATGATTATTCTTCTTTGCGAGAAACAGTAGCAGAAATTTATGAAGAGGTGTTGGTTTTAGAATTTACAGAGGCTAGAAAAAAGGAACTTAACAAAATCTTACTTCAAGTAGAGAAAAGAGTTTCTGGAAGTTCGCCTGAGGTTGAAGTAAAGGTGGCCTCAAATCCACCGGTTGAGGTGTTTGAAGAGAAGTCTTCCTCATTTATGTCTGACGAAATAAAGGTGGTTCCCATTCCGCAAGGTCCACCAAAGCCCAATCAAGTAAAAGAAGTTCCACCTCCTGCGAAAGCAGAAGAGCCAGTCAAACTAGAAGAACCTAGAGTTGAGAAAAAAGAGCCCGTTGAAAAACCAAGCTCTGAAAAGAGGCTGGCAAGCGTTAATGACCGCGCCAATCAAGGTCCATTAAAGTTGGGATTAAACGATAGAATAGCCTTTGTAAAGCATTTGTTTAACGGAAGTCAAGAAGATTTGGATAGAGTTTTAAACCAGTTAAACACCATGACTTCTATCTCTGAAGTTGAAGATTTTTTACAGGCGGTTAAAGCTGATTACAATAACTGGGAGGGCAAGGAAGAGTACGAAGAGCGCTTAGTTGAAATGCTTACCGTGCGGTTTATGGATTAACCAAAATCGGTTCCTTATTGTAGGTATCACTTTCTATTTGTCCATCTTTTAGCCTAATAATTCTATGTGCATGTTGGGCAATATCTTCTTCGTGAGTAACCAAAATTACCGTGTTTCCTGATTGTTGAATTTCTTGAAAAAGTCCCATGATTTCTACAGAAGTCTTTGAATCAAGGTTTCCGGTGGGTTCATCAGCCAAAATAATAGAGGGGTTATTTACCAAGGCCCTAGCCACGGCTACTCTTTGTCTTTGTCCGCCAGATAATTGATTAGGCCTATGGTCCATACGGTCCTTTAATCCCACTTGAATAAGAACTTCTTCTGCTCTTTCTTTTCTTTGAGAAGGAGAATATCCTGCATAAATCAACGGAAGCGCAACATTGTCTAAGGCCGTTTGTCTAGGCAAAAGGTTAAACGTTTGAAATACAAAGCCAATTTCTTTATTTCTAATTTCTGCCAACGCATTGTCTGAAAGTCTACTAACATCTTGATGATTTAATGAGTAATAGCCGCTGGTGGGAGTGTCTAGACAACCTAGAAGATTCATCAAGGTTGACTTTCCAGATCCCGAAGGTCCCATCAAGGCCACGTACTCGTTTTTGTTAACGATTAAATCGATGCCTTTTAGAACTTGAACTACTTGAGAACCTAAAAGAAAGTTTCTCTTAATATTTTTTAACTCAATTACAGTATTGTACATGGTTGTCTACATTAAAATGCCATTTACCGGTTCTAAAGGATCAGGAGCCCATTCTTTGTCATCAAGCATTTGTCTCAGGTTGATTTCAATAGTTCTAGAAATAGCTGTAATGGGCGTATCAGTAGGTTCACCGTCAAACGGATCTTGCATGCTTACCTCAAAAGTCTCTACCATTAAGAAAACAAGAGCTATCACCAAGGTGAAAGGTATGGTTAGGTATTGTAAATCTTCAACGATTCCAAGGGGTAGAATGTATAGAAACAGCATGATGAAAAGGTGGACAAAGAAGCTGTATTGTGTAGGGAAAATGGTGTTTTTAATTCTCTCACACCCTCCCATATGGTTGGTCAATCGCACCAAGGTTCTTTCTAGTTCAACAAACTGATAATCAGTTATTTCATTGCTTTCTTTTAGCGATTTTAACGTATGGCCTTGCAGGGTTAAAATGGCATTGGGTCTGTGTTGATGTTTTACGATTTTATCAATATCGCTTTGCGTAATGAGGTCTTTTAACTGGTTGATGCCGTCTTTTCTTCTCAACATATACGTAAGGGCATAACACCAGGCAATCTGTCTAAAAATCAGTAATTTTCTATACGTGGGAGGAACCATTGCATTGACCTGTCTTGCCCACGATCTGCTGTCGTTTACAATAGAACCCCATAGTTTTCTAGCTTCCCACCAACGGTCGTAGGCAGAATTGGTGATAAATCCTAAAAACAAAGAAATGGCTGCCCCAAGTAGAGCAGGTATTGACGAAGGAATGTCGATAATGTCCTTAATGTCTGTATCAGAGTAATGGTGAACCATGGTAACCGCAATGGTGTAAATGGTGATTGAAATCAACATTTTCCAGGTCCTATTAATGATTTCGCGTATCGGTACTCTGTTTTGAATTAGCATAAATTATTAATTAGGGGGCAATTCAGAAAGCTCTAACCATCTCATTTCTAGCTCTTCTAATTTCGGTATAAGCTCGTCTAATTCTTTAGACAATGCCTCAATTTCGCTCGCCTCTACTGATTGACTTTCAAATATAGCGGTAATTTCTTCTTTTCTATTTTCCAGTTTTTCGATTTCTAAAGGTAACGATTCAAATTCTCTTTCTTCTTTGTAAGACCTTTTTACTTTTTGTTTTTCCGCTTTCGCGGGAGCTGATTTTTTGGGTTCAACAAAGGCTTTTAAGGATTTTTCTCTTGCCTCTATTGCCTTTTTCTCTTCGCGATATTCACCATAACTTCCGTTGAAGTCTTTAATGTTTCCCTCTCCTTCAAAAATGAAGATATGTTGACACAGCTTGTCGAGGAGAAATCTGTCGTGGCTTACCACTAAAATCACTCCGGGAAAGTCCATTAAGAACTCCTCTAAAATATTCAGGGTTATGATGTCTAGGTCATTGGTTGGTTCGTCTAAGATTAGAAAATTCGGATTTTCCATTAAGACGGTGCATAGGTAAAGTCTTCTACGCTCACCCCCAGATAGTTTATTGACAAATGTGTATTGGTCATTGCCTTCAAACAAAAAGCGATCTAGCAACTGCGAGGCCGATAAGGTTTGACCTTTGCTCAGTGGAATGGACTCCGAAATTTCCTTTACAACTTCAATGACTCTTTTATCTTCCTTACCTTCAATTCCGCCTTGGCCATAGTATCCAAACTTCACGGTTTCTCCGATGACAATTTTTCCGCCGTCAACGGGCTCTTCACCCGTAATCATTTTCAAGAAAGTAGATTTACCGACTCCATTGGGCCCTGCAATTCCCACTCTATCGCCCGTTTTAAATACGTAATCAAATTGATTGACAATGGGTTTATTGGGGTAAGCTTTTTTTAGTTTGTGAATCTCAACAATTTTAGAACCCAATCGCTCCATCTTAATGTCGAGTTCAACGGTTTCATTTTTAAATCGCTTGTGCGCCTTTTTCTTTACGTCAAAAAATGAATCTATTCTTGCTTTTGATTTAGTCGTTCTAGCTTGCGGGGTAGACCGCATCCACTCTAACTCTTTTTTGTAGAGATTCTTCGCCTTAGAAAGGTTCGTTTTTTCAATGGCTTGCCTTTCGTTTTTCACCGTAAGGTAATGAGAGTAACTGCCCTCGTATTTATAGAGTTTACCTTCGTCTAATTCTAAAATGGTTTTACAAATATTTTCTAGAAAATAACGGTCGTGCGTAACCATTAACAACGATCTCTGCGAAGCCGATAAGTATTCTTCTAGCCACTCAATCATTTCTAGGTCTAGGTGGTTGGTAGGCTCATCTAGAATTAATAGATCTGGGTCGTCAATTAAAATTTTAGCTAAGGCAAGTCTTTTTCTTTGTCCGCCAGAAAGCGAACTAATATCTTGATTAAAATCCGTCAGCTGGAGCTGGGTAAGAATTTGTTTAATTCTTGATTCTGCATCCCAGGCGTTCAGTCTGTCCATTTCATGGAGGCACTTGTCAAACACTTCAGAGTTTTCTGGGTTGAGCAGTGCTTCTTCGTAATTTCTAACGGCTTTAACCATGGGGTTGTCTGAAGAATAGACCACTTCGTACGGATTTGAATAACCGTCAAATTGCGGATCTTGATCTAAATATCCTACAACAATACCTTTTCTAAAAGTCACTTGTCCAGAATCAGGCTCTTCTTCTTTGTTAAGCATCCTTAACAAGCTGGTTTTACCCGTACCGTTTCGGGCAACTAAAGCTACCTTTTCTCCGCTGGAAATTCCGAAGGTTAAATTACTGAACAAAACCTTTTCTCCAAAGGCTTTTGCAACACTTTCTATTGAGAGGATATTCATGGTACGAAGATAACCTAATCCGTTGATGAGAAAATGACTTCTAATAAAAAAGCCTCCCGTTTGGGAGGCTTACTTTTATTTTGATTTGTTGAGCTCTTTGATATACTCTTCAATGGCTTTTGTCATGGAAGGATATTCTGGAGTTGGAGCTTGAATGTCAAGTCTTAAGCCATGCTCTTTAACAGCGGCATGGGTAGTCGCGCCGAATGCGGCAATGCGAGTATTGTTCTGTTTAAAGTCTGGAAAGTTTTTAAACAGTGATTTAATTCCCTCTGGACTAAAAAACACAAGGATGTCGTAGAACACATTTTCTAAATCAGATAGGTCACTTACAACCGTTTTGTATAGAATGGCTCTTTGATATTTAATATTTGCTCCTTCAAGTGTTTCTGGAATAGTCAGTTTTAAAATGTCAGAAGAAGGTAATAAAAAGGTTTCCCCTTTATTTTTCTTTAACATAGGAACTAAATCAGAGATTTTTCCATTACCAAAGTAAATTTTTCTCTTTCTGTATACTACATATTTTTGCAAATAATAAGCGATAGCTTCAGAGATACAATAGTACTTCAAGTCGTTAGAAACGGGAATTCTCATTTCTTCACAAATTCTAAAGTAATGGTCAACAGCATTTTTACTGGTTAAGATTACCGCCTGGTAATCTTTTGGATTGATTTTTTCCTTTCTAAAGTCAGCAACATCAACGCCCTCAACATGAATAAAAGAACGGAAATCAATCTTTACTTTTTGGCGTTCAGCCAAAACAGCGTAAGGAGAGTTTTCTGTCTTAGGTTCAGGTTGCGATACTAGAATCGATTTGACTTTAAAGGCGGTTGAGTTTTCCATAAATTAATTTTCCTAAGAAATAAAAATTTTCATCAGCACTAATAGGGGACCTATTTCGAGCGTGCAAAGGTATAAAATAATATGTAAAACAGAAATGTTTTCCAATCTCCTGATTTCAGAGCTTGCCATTAAAACTCCTGATATATAGGTAATTCCAATGATTAAGCCTATGGCAGAGACCACTAGGTTTAATTGTCCGAAAGGAGAAAAAATCCCTAGAAACAATAGTGGAATCAGGACAAGGGAAAGCCAATTTCTTATGTTGTTTTTCTTTTTTTGAAAACTTGTAAACCCTTCTTTGGATTGAAATATCCAAGATATAGCGTGTAAAATGGCTGACTGAGTTAAGAACAATACCACCAAAACGAATAACATTCGGGTATAAGGAATCCACCCTGAAAAAACGAGATGGTCTCTACCAAACAAGGTGTACGACAAGAAGAGGGGGGACACCAAGTAAAAAATAAGCTCAATGGTAAAGTTAAAGGGCGTGGTTTTGTAATCGCCTTTTGACCTTGGAGATGACATGGATAAATTAGAGAACGGGGCCTTTGAAAAAACTGAAAATTCTCTGGGATTAAAATAATGAAGTGAGGCCAATGCAGCGGCATTACCGATTAATATCCAAAATATCCAATCCGTTTGATGTGTCATGATTTTGCAAAAGTACCTTTATTCTGAGGAATAAAGGTACTTTTTGATGGGGGATGATTATTCTACGATAAGTTTTACGTGAGAAACGGAAGTTCCTTGCGAAAACATTACCATGTAAACTCCTTTCGCTAAATTAGAAACGTCTAATCTTCTCCTAAATTCTCCACTAGGTTCAAAACTAGCGTCGTATGACTTTACCTTTTTCCCGTTAAGGTCAAAAATGGATAGGTAAACCTCACCATTATCAGATAGCTGGCCAGTAATTTCTACAAACTCTGATGTTGGGTTAGGAAATAATTTAACGTTTTTGATAGCATTTTCTTCGATGCCAATTGATGATTTTGTCAAAGGAAGGGTCATGGTTTTGATGAAGTCTCCAGATGTGTTGCCATTTCCATTCGCAAAGTTTGCCGCAATGTATAAGGTTGCGTTTGCAGGAGCATTTGCCGGTGTTGTCCAAGTAAAAGAATATGATTTCTGTCCGTTAGATCCTGTTGACCCGTTAAAAGTATGCGAAATAAAATATCCATCAACCACTTTTACATCACTATTGCCAATAGCTACTGTACCAACCTGTCCAGAAGCATCTTCAATACTGGCGTGTAAACCCATGCGATTCATGGTCGGTGACCCAGCATCTAAATCAATGACAAAAGAGTATGTAGTATTGTCTTCAAACCCCGTGGAAGGAATGTCATGTCCTACATTAATGGTTTGGCCTGAATTCGTCCCTCCGCTATGACAGCCCGCATTGCTGCAGGTTCCCATAGAAGTAGGAGAGTCAGAACGACCATTGGTTGGGCCGCTTCTGTAGGTAAAAGCATCGATAGAAAATAAAACAAAAGCAACCGTTAATAACGATCCTGTGAGTAATGTAGTCTTTTTCATAAGCTTGTGTATTAATATGATAGCTAGCCAAATTAAGGATTTTTTTAACAGTATTAAATTTGTGGTTTGTTTTCAATAAATTTGTCCCAAACGCAAAAAGAAAAACATGGCTACAGATCTTTTCCAAGCACCGGATTATTACAATCTAGACGATCTACTAACGGATGAGCATAAGATGGTTAGAGACGCAACCCGCGAATGGGTTAAGCGCGATGTAAGTCCTATCATTGAAGACTATGCACAAAGAGCAGAATTCCCAACTCAATTGGTAAAAGGATTGGGTGAAGTTGGCGCTTTTGGACCTTATATTCCTCAGGAATATGGCGGCGCTGGATTGGATCATATTTCTTATGGATTAATGATGCAAGAAATTGAAAGAGGTGACAGTGGGGTTCGCTCTACTTGCTCGGTTCAGTCCTCTTTAGTAATGTATCCTATTTACGCATACGGATCTGAAGAACAAAGACAAAAATACTTACCTAAGCTTGCCACCGGTGAGTGGATGGGTTGTTTTGGATTAACCGAGCCGGACCACGGTTCTAATCCTGGTGATATGTTGACGAACTTTAAAGATATGGGTGACCATTATCTTTTAAATGGATCTAAAACTTGGATTTCAAACGCACCTTTTGCACAAATAGCTGTGGTTTGGGCCAAAGATGAATCTGGTAGAATTCACGGACTAATTGTTGAACGCGGTATGGAAGGGTTTACCACTCCAGAAATTCACAATAAATGGAGTTTACGTGCATCAGCTACTGGAGAATTGGTTTTTGATAACGTGAAAGTTCCAAAGGAAAACCTATTGCCTAATAAATCTGGTTTAGGTGCACCACTTGGATGCTTAGATTCAGCGAGATTCGGTATTGCATGGGGTGCTATTGGAGCCGCTATGGACTGTTATGATACCGCTTTGAGATATTCTAAAGAAAGAATTCAATTTGGCAAACCTATTGGAGGATTTCAACTTCAACAAAAGAAGTTGGCTGAGATGATTACAGAAATCACAAAAGCTCAAATGTTGACTTGGCGACTTGGTGTATTGAAAAATGAAGGAAGAGCTACTACAGCACAAATTTCTATGGCCAAGAGAAACAACGTAGACATGGCAATTAACATTGCTAGAGAGGCTAGACAAATGCTAGGAGGAATGGGAATTACTGGTGAATATTCAATCATGAGACATAGCATGAACTTAGAATCAGTAATTACCTATGAAGGGACTCATGACATTCATTTACTCATTACGGGTATGGATGTAACTGGAATCAGTGCCTTTAGATAATTGAAAAATCGTTTTTTAATAAAAAGAGCTCAGCAATTGCTGAGCTCTTTTTATTTTGGGTCAATGCTTTCTTTTCCCCTTATTATGTCATAGAATAGAATAAAGTCTGATGCGAGACTATAGAGGGGGTATTGAAAAGTGGCAGGTTTATTCTTTTCAAAGAAAAAGTGGCCTACCCACGCAAATCCATATCCCACCAGCGGAGTACAGATCAAGTAAAGCCAGTTTCGAGTAATTGCAAAAAACAAAACCAATAGAACTACTCCCAACGTTCCTATAAAATGTAAGCTACGGTTTATTTTATTATTGTGTTCTTCAAGATAGAATTTGTAGAACTCTTTTAAGGTTTCATACTTTTTTTCCATTTAAATAAGATATAGAATATCCCTAATCAAAACAAGAGCGAATTAGGATTCGCTCATAACACTGACAAGCAAGGTTGATATCATTGAGGTAAATTCTTTCATTTATACCATGCAACCTTTTGGTGTCTTCAGATTTTAGGGGGACAGGCAAAAAGCGATAAACGTTTGGGGTGACCTTTGAGAAATGCCTTCCGTCTGTGGCGCCAACCGTTAAATAAGGTGTAATGTATGTGTTGGGGTAAGTTTCTCTAATTGACTTTCCTATGTTTTCAAAATGAGAATTTGAATAATCAGCAGTACCTTCGGGTAGGTTAAAGTTTTCTTCTTTGGTTATTTCAATTCTTTCATCTTGAATGGTGGTTCTTAAATAAGACTCTATTTCATCAATAGAGGTCCCGGGTAGAATTCTAAAATTAAAAGTAGCCTCCGCGTAGTTAGGAATAATATTGTCTTTTATACCTCCTCGAAAAATAGTAGGTGCAATGGTTGTGTGAATTAAGGCTCTTCCGGCCGAGGTTTTATCGTAGGCAGACTCAATAAGTCCACCGAAAATATTTGGATGAGCAAATGCCATTCTTTGAACAAAGGGCAAATGAGGTCCTAGATGGTCCATAAATCCCAAAATGGGACTTGTAAACCTTGCTGGCAAAGGGTTTTCTTGAACTCGTTCAATGGCCGAAGACAAAAGAGTGATAGCATTTTCTGCCTCAGGCATTGATGAGTGCCCTCCAGGGTATCGAACCGAGATTTTAAAGGAGGTGTACCCTTTTTCTGCAATGCCAATAAGGGCAACACGACCTTCAATTCCTGGGACAATATTTTCAGCTAGAATTCCCCCTTCATCCATCACAAACTCTAAGGGGAGTTGGTTGTCATAAAAGTAATTGGCGACAGAAAGAGCACCAAGGTTTCCGCCGATTTCTTCATCTTGTCCAAAGGCCAAGTAAAATGATCTATTGACTTTTCTTCCGGAAGATAAAAGGTGTTCCGTGGCTTCTAAAAGTCCAATTACACCAAGTTTGTCGTCTAAGGTTCCTCTCCCGTAAAGGGAGTCATTCTGAATTTGGGCCTTAAAGGGAGGCTTGTTCCATTGACTTAAGGTGTTTGAGGGAACGGGCACTACATCCATGTGCCCCATAAACAATGCGGGTTTTAATTCTGTTTGGGTCCCTGAAATTTTTATCAGAACGGTAGACGTACCAAAGGTGTCGATTACATTTTCAAAAGTAAGCGGGTAGTTTTCTGATAAGAAAGTTAAAAATCCCGCGAAAGCGGAAGTATCAAGCATTTCTGGTTTATGAGAAATGGTTCTATAGGTGAGAGCCTCGCCTAAATGTTCTTGTGCCAGGGAGTATTTTCCAACCGGTTGCCCAGAGGAAGAGTCGTACCTAGGTTGCAAGTCGTTTACCGAAAAAGTGGTAATCACCAAATAGACTATGGCGACCAAAAGAAGCATGATTATTAAGAGAAAAGCCTTTTTCATAGATTAGGTTTTCTCAAATATAACCATCCTATTTCATATTTATTGAAGTTTCCAGGTCTTCAATAAAAGGTTTTAAGGCATCAACGGTTACGTGATCCATAATTACAATTTTATACCAATTTGGATTTTCGCCGTGAGAGTCAGGCACAAGACCGAATTTTTTGACCAATTCAAAAGGTATTTTATCAGACTTCATGGTCAAAATGTTTGAGCCTTCGGTACGGTAATACTCTATTCCCAATCGATTTAATTGTCTTTGAAGCCAGTCGCCTCTGTAGCCCAGCAAGTGAATTTTTTCGTGCCAACCGTTTGGACCATACGTTTGAAGAATCATCCAAACACTTATTGCGTTTGCCCCAGATCTACTCCCCGAAAGGGTTACGTCTAGCCCTTGTACATATTTAGCTTCGTTGGTGTACACATTGTGGATAAGGCCTTTTTTAACCAGGAAAATTCCCGTTCCGTAAGGGGCTTGCACCATCTTGTGAGCGTCTAAGGTTACTGAAGAAACATGCGGATTGGCAAAGGTAAGCGACTTGTCTTCGCTAATGAAAGGGAAGACAAATCCGCCGTAAGCGCCATCAATATGAATTTTAAAATCTATGTCGTTTTTTTTAAAGGTCTCAACAAAGAGCTTTACAGAATCTACCGAGCCGAACATGGTAGTCATCATATTTGCTACGGCAATTACATGGGTAATTCCTCGGTCTGCAAAAGACTTTACTTTTTGATCAAGGTCGGCAGGATCTATCTGTCTAGTTTCGTGGTTAACTTTTACTTGGCTTAGAGCAACCCCTAAAAGGTTTGCCGCCTTATTCATTGAGTAATGGCTGTCTTCAGAGCAAATTAGTCCAATTTGGTGCGCTTCAACACCCTTTTGGTTTTTATAGTAGTTTCTGTAAACCCAAATGGCTTGGATGTTTGCCTCTGTACCTCCGGCAGCAATGTAGCCATCTTGCTCATTTGCAGGTCCTCCTAATATATCTTCTGCGCAAATTCTAATTACTTCATTTTCTATGGCATGAGTGCCTTCGAAAAACGATTCGCTTTCTCCAATAGTATGACAGCCGATATGGTTAGGGTTTTGCACCAATGAAGATAAAAATGGTGCGTCTTTTAATACCATAGGGTCTGTATAGAAAACATTACTGTCTAGATGAGAGCCTGGAATTCCTAGTGGTACCCTAGTTTTATAGTCAATGTTGTTTTTTAGGGCGCCAAAGATTCTCTCCTTAATTTCTTCCGTGGTAAGTTTTTTCCAGATACTCATTGCGAAAATTTTTGCAAAGGTAAGGAAAGGAAATTCTTTAAAAGGTGATGTTAATCAGGGTTTAGTTGGTAATGCGCAGACGGTTTATGCCGTCAAATTGGATGTTGTACGTTTTTAGAGCTGGTGCGTTATTTCCTTGAAGAGGGGAGCCATCAAACAAAACCCATTCATTGTCGTCGCAACTACACTTTATATAAATGTCGTCTATTTCTGTTTTACCACAATCATCATTAAAGTGTATAGGGCAAGCTCTTTCGTATGCAGCAAAATCATTTTGGCTACCTGATCCATATCTTCTATAAACAATAATTCCACGATAGCCAGAATTAATATAAACATACCCACCAGGGACATTTAAATCAAAATTAGAAGGGTTGTTTAAGTAGATAATTTCTTCAACACCCACATTGGGAATTTGGTATTGGTTGTTATTTTTTGAACATGAGGTTAAGAATGCAACCAACCCTAAGGTTAAACTAAACGTTAAAATTATGTTAGAGGTATATAATCGCATAAAGGGTCTTCTTAAGAGAACAAAAGTACTCAATATGGGTTGCTTAACGTATATATTAACAAAAAATTGTGAATATTATAAAAAGTAATCCTTTGAAATACAGATTATTGAGTTTATTTACTGTATTTTGTTGCTTTGTTCAACTTGTGTAAGCACTACATTTGTTGTTATATTTACGACCTTATAAAAAATTGAGAAAAATTTAATCGCTTTCATCCTATGGTTAAAAGAATACTAACACTTCTCTTGTTTGTGGTTACCACCGCCGCTTTCGCGCAGACAGGATCTGTGACAGGGAAGGTAACCGAAGCTGCTTCAGGTGAGCCTGTGTTGTTTACTTCAGTGGTTGCATCCCAAGGTGGAGAACCTGTTGCTGCAGGCCAAACTGATGTAAATGGTAACTATGTGATTTCACCATTAAATCCCGGTGACTATACTATTGAAGTAAGAGGTGTTCTCGGCAAGCAGGATTATGTTCTTACTGGAGTTAGGGTTGCTGCCAACAGGCCAGTAACCATTAATGTTTCCATGAAGGACAAGTCAGAACAATTAACAGAAGTAACTTTAACTTGGGATAAACCACTAATTGAAACGGGTCAGACTTCTGAGATTAGAACTCAAGCCGAAATTAAAAACCTACCCATTAGGAATCAATCACAGTTGGCAGCTACCGTAGGTGGGGTAACTGCTCAAAATGACGGTTCTGGAAACATCAACGTTAGGGGAGCGAGGTCTTCTACAAACGTTCAAATTGTGGATGGTATCAGAATTAGAGGTAACGTAAACATTCCTAGAGATGCGATTCAGCAAATGGAGGTAATTACCGGTGGTTTGCCTGCAATGTTTGGTGATGCAACTGGGGGTATTATTAACACAACTACAAGAGGTCCTTCTCCAAAGTATTTTGGATCTATGGAACTTTTGAGTTCATCTCCTTTTAACAACTATCACTACAACCTTGTTAACATGACCTTAGGGGGTCCTATTTACAAGAAGAAAAGAGAAGGAATGTCTGATAAGACTATTGTTGGTTTCTTATTCTCTGGAGATGTTCAGTATGAAAATGATCCAAGACCAGTAATCTTACCAGTTTACAAAGCAAAAGATGGCGTTTTAGCAGATCTTGAGAGCAAGCCCGTTCAGGCATCAGCTTCTGGTCAAGGGGTTATTCCTTCAGCCTCTTTCTTAAGAGAAGATCAATTAGAAACTACAGATGCTAGGTTAAACGTTGATAGAATTCAAGTTAGATTAAACGGTAACATTACCGTTCAAACAGGAGACAGAAGTTCACTTTCTTTTAGAGGTACCTACAACTACTTCAACGGAAATAACTTTAGTTATTCAAACTCCTTATTAAACTACAATAACAATTCTCAATCCAAGAGAAATGAGTGGATTGCCTCTGTGAGGTTCCAACAATCTTTTGGTCCAAGTAATCCGGAAGAAGCAAAAGATTCATGGATTCAAAATGCTTTCTACACCATTCAGGCAGATTACCAAAGAAACCAAGGGTCAACCTTTGATCCTCGTTTTGGAGAAGATATTTTCAAGTATGGTCACTTAGGTAAATTTGAAACTAAGAAAGCCAATTCTTATACATTGGGTCAGTCTGAGGTTATTACAGACCCTAATGATCCAAACTACGGAAGACAGTTAAACGGTTGGATTCACAACGGATTTTCTGATACTGCAGTTCTTTACACTCCAGGACCAAACAATCCAATTCTTTCTAACTACACTTCTGAATACCACCGCCTAGTAAACAACGGAACGTTGAATAACAATACGAATAGTATTAGTGATATTCGTTCTGGTCAAGCCCTCGTAAATGGTGATCAACCCTCTTCTGTTTATGGTCTTTGGGGTAATGTTGGAGCTGTTCAGTCAGCCTATAGCAAATTCAGAAACTCTCAATTTAGAGTAACTGCCAATACCAACTTAACCGTTAAGGGTCACCAATTAAGAGCTGGATTTGAGTTTGAGCAGCGAATTGACAGAGGATATTCATTTGGAGCAACCGGTATTTGGAATCAAATGCGTCAGCTTCAAAACTTCCACATTGAGCAGCTTGACTTAAACAATCCAATGCCTGTTTATGATGCTTTTGGAGTATATCAAGATACAGTAAACTACAGCCGTTCTTTTGATGGTTCGGTTCCAAGAACCTTTGATAGAAATGTTAGAAAAAAGCTAGGAATTGATCCAAACGGTCTTGATGTAATAGACATTGACTCTTACGATCCTGATTTCTTTAGCTTAGACATGTTCTCTGCTGATGAATTGTTAAACGTTGGTGCTACTCAATATGTAGGCTATAACGGATTTGACTACCAAGGAAACATTTTAAACTCACGTCCTGGTTTAGAGGATTTCTTTACTGCTGATGAAAATGGAGTTTATAACCGTTCAATCGGAGCCTTTGAGCCTATTTACATGGCTGGATATATTCAAGATCAATTTACTTTCCAAGATTTATTCTTCAATGTGGGTTTAAGGGTAGATAGATTTGACGCTAACCAATCTATTCTTAAAGATCCATTTTTGTTATACCCAGCCTTTACAGTGGGTGAGAAGAGAGGTGAATTTTCTGGAATTCCTTCAAACATTGGTGATGATTACGTAATTTATGTTGATGATGCCTCTTCAAACAATCCTAACATTGTTGGTTACCGTGACGGAAACACTTGGTACAACTCACAAGGTGAGGTTGAAGCGAGTTTCAAAGCCATTGAAGACGTTTCAAAAGGAGGTATTCAACCCTACTTAAAAAACGGAACAGGAGCTAAGTTAGAGTCTACTTACAACGAGTCGTTCAATGACTACTCTCCACAAGTTACCGTTTCTCCACGTGTGTCCTTCCAGTTCCCAATTTCTGAGGAAGCTGAATTCTTTGAACACTATGACTTATTAGTGCAACGTCCTGATCCAGGATTTAACAGAATGGACCCAGTGTCTTTCTTATTACTTGAGAATGGTGTTGGAGGTACTTTGTCAAATCCAGATCTACGTCCTATTAAGACTACAGATTACGAACTTGGATTCCGTCAAAAACTAAATGATAATTCAGCGTTAAAAATCACCTCTTTCTATAGAGAGATGAGAGATATGACTCAGATTGTTGGTTTATATGGTGCGTATCCTGTTTCTTACCTTTCTTATGGTAACCAAGATTATGGTACGGTAAAAGGGTTTACTTTAGGATATGACTTACGTCGTATTGGAAACATCCAATTAAACGCAAACTATACCCTTCAGTTTGCTGATGGTACAGGTTCTGGTCCAAACTCAGGTGCTAACTTGGCTAGATCAGGTCAGCCTAACTTGAGATACATTCTTCCACTTGATTATGACAGCCGTCACCAAGTAGTTGTAAACGTAGATTACCGCTTCCGCGGAGGTGCTCAATATAATGGTCCAAAATGGTTTGGCATCAACTGGTTTGAAAATGCAGGAGTTAACTTGTTAATGACAGGTAGATCAGGAACTCCATATACTAGAAGATCTAGAGCCTATCCTCTTACGGATGCAGCGTCATCAGTTCCTTTAACAGGAAATATTAACGGATCAAGATTGCCTTGGACCTTTAACATTGACATGACGGTTAACAAGTCATGGGATGTTCAATGGACTGAGCACAAAAAAGGAAACGTAGAAGTGTTTATTCAAATAGAAAACCTTCTTAACGCTTATAACGTATTAAATGTATATCCGTTTACAGGTTCTCCTGAAGATGATGGTTTCTTAGCGTCACCTCAAGGTCAAACGTCTATTGCCTTTAGAGCAGATGCAGAAGCTTACAGAGATTTATATAACGTACGTGCAGCTAGTCCATATAACTACGCCTTACCTCGCCAAATGCGTTTAGGTGTTCGTTTAGGATTTTAATAAAAGATTATTATCAGAATAGATATGAGAAAGACAGTATTAATATTATTTGGATTTATGGTTTCTACGCAAGTAGGTATCTCTCGAGAAATACCTAATGCGAACAAAACCAATGGTTCTAATAACGGAGGAGCAAGTCTTAAAACCGTTGAAGAATTATGTCAGCCGGCAGGTTCTGAGGCTATTCTTCAACTAAACAATGTCCGCACAACTATCTTAGCTGGTGGTGATATGTGGTGGGATTTGAACCAAGCACGTTACGAAGTGCCTAAGGGGTCAAATCGTCACTCTATGTTTGCCGGAGCCCTTTGGTTAGGTGGAATTGATGATGGAGACCAGTTGAAACTAGCTGGTATGACTTACCGTCAAAGAGGTAATGACTTCTGGCCTGGTCCGTTGTCAACGGATAATAACGCAACCGTTACTAAAGATGTTTGTGATGCCTATGATCAACACTTTAGAATTAACAGAACAGAAGTAGAAGTACACAAAGCTTGGTTAGAATGTCAAGACGATCCTGACTGTGACGTAAATGTGAACTTCCCAGGTTACGATGCTAACATTCCTCAATCAATTCTTGAATGGCCGGGTAATGGTTTACCTTCACATCCTTACCCAGGAATGCTTGCGCCATTTAATGACCTTGATGGAGATTTAGTTTATGATCCTTATGTAGATTACCCTGCCTATGACATCGACAATGTTTTCGATTGTAGAAACAAAGAAACAGATGTACTATACGGAGATGAAACTCTTTGGTGGGTTTACAACGACAAGGGAAATATCCACACAGAAACCCAGTCTGGTGCCCTAGGATTTGAAATTAGAGCACAAGCTTTCGCCTTTGCTACCAATGATGAGATTAACAACATGACATTCTATAACTATAGAATTATCAACCGTTCATCATTTAGATTGGCAGATACTTATTTTTCTACTTGGTTTGATCCAGATTTAGGTAACCCGAATGACGATATCATTGGATGTGATATTCCAAGAGGTTTAGGTTACTGTTACAATTCAGATGCTGATGATGAAGGTCCACTTGGTTACGGTATTAACCCCCCAGCAGTTGGTTTTGACTTCTTCCAAGGTCCTTTTGCTGATTACTTTGATGGCATTGACAACGATAGAGATGGTTGTCCTGATGCGGTAAAAAATGATGATGGAATTTGTGTTGCTGAAAATCCAGCACTCGGTATCAACGAAAGAATTATCATGTCTGGATTCATGTATTTTAACAATACTTCAGACTTCTTCTCAGGTAACCCAGAAAACGGGACTCAATTTTATAACTACATGCGTTCTTTATGGAAGAACGGAGACAACCTTTATGTTGAAACTCCTTCAGGTCCTGGAAACGTTGGAAACGGTGACGGACTTATTGTTGGAGGTGGCGGTGGCGCCGTAGTCACTAAGTTTGCTTACCCAGGAGTTTCATATGACACTACCCTTAACCAAGAGCCTTCAGCTCCTCAAAACTGGTACGAGTCACCTGCTAACAAGGAAGACAAAAGAGGTCTTCACAGTGCGGGTCCTTTCTCTTTAGCTCCGGGTTCTATTAACTTTATTACTACCGGAATTGTTTGGGAGCGCGATATCAATAACTCGGACCTATTTGCTTCTGTAGAAAAAGTAATTGCTGCAGATGATAAGGCGCAGGCTTTATTTGATAACTGTTTCCAAGTACTTAACGGACCTGATGCTCCAAACTTAGAAATTCAAGAATTGAGTAATGAGTTGATTATTAAATTAGACAATCCGGTTACTTCAAATAACTATCAATTGACCTATAGAGAATTAGATCCACTAATTCCTCTTCCTGTTGATCCAAACGATACAGTGAATAATCCACCAAATCGTTTAACACCTTCTGAAACGGATGCTCTTTTTCCAAATTATAGATATTACAACTTTGAAGGATACCAAATTTTCCAATTAGAAAACGCTAACGTTTCTATTAGTGATTTATACGATCCAACTCAGGCTAGATTGGTAGCTCAAAGTGATGTTAAGAATGGTTTAACTCAGTTAATTAACTGGGAAGTAGATCCTGCATTAAATGCATTGGTTCCACAAGACATGACCATCGAAACTAATAATAATGGTTTAGAGTCTAGTATTAGACTTACTCAAGATGCCTTTGCTACTGGACAAAGAAACTTGGTAAATAACCGTGAGTATTTTTATACAGTAATTGCATACGGTGTTAATGAATACCAAAAATTTGATCCTACCCTAACTCCAGACGGGCAAAGAAAACCGTATCTGCCGGGTAGACGTAACATTAGAACTTATTCTGCCGTTCCTCACAACCCAACTGCCGAAGCCAATGGAACGGTAGCAAATAGTACTTACGGGTATGGTCCAGAAATCACAAGAATTGAAGGACGTGGTAATGGGAACATTGTAACGGACCTTAAGCCAGATGTAGAAGCAGAAATTCTTGCTAACGGATTTGTTGAAATGCCAACTTACCAAGCAGGAAAGGGCCCTGTAAACATTAAAGTTATTGATCCACTTGAAATTCCTGATGGTGATTACATTTTAGAATTTGACGCTGCCAATAGCAATGCTAGTTGGACCGTTTACAATTCAACATCAGGTGAGGTTTTGGTTGGAAAATCAGATACCACCATATCTCTTAAGAATGAGCAAATTATTCCTGAATTAGGAATGTCTGTAACTATTGAGCAACCCTTGAGACCAGGTAACGATACCTTAGGTCTTCGCAATAACGGAGTTCTTTTGAGTGAAATTATTTTCGAGAAACCTACACAAGCATGGTTAACGGGAGTTTCTGATGTTGATGACTACAACCCACTAAACTGGATTCTATCAGGAACTAATGACAATGCAACCAATCCACCTGCAGAATACTTCCCCGATTTTGGAGGAGATCCAAAAGGAAACTATACGCAAATTGTGGGTGGTACCTGGGGACCTGCAGCTTATGTAAGTTCATTCAAGCGCGAAACAAAATCAGACGGATTTGAGATGTACGGATTAGGACCTATGTTAGGGTACCGTCGTCCGATTGAAAATTGTAACTCAATAGATGTTGTATTTACTTCAGATGCTTCAAAATGGACACGTGTTCCTGTATTTGAATTAGGAGAGGAAGCTTCACTAAACGAAGGGGGAGTTGCAAAACTTCAACTTAGAAGTGCTCCTGGTCTAGACAAAGATCCAAGCAACCCTAATATGTTAATTCCTGATCCAGCTAACCCAGGTTGGTCATGGTTCCCAGGGTATGCTATTGATGTTGAAACGGGTGTAAGGTTAAACATGGCCTTTGGTGAAAACTCATGGTTGGCGTCACAAAATGGTCGCGATATGAAATGGAACCCAACGTCTAACCTTTTCCAAACTCCTGGAGATAACATCAACGGACAGTATGTTTTAGGGGGTCAGCATTACATTTATGTGTTTGGAGAAACTACTCCATTTGGTCCACAAACCAAAGACATTAAATGGGTAAGTAATAATCCTCAAGATCACCCATTATACGCTGAGTTGACGTCGCTTTCAGTAGTTACAAGTCAAACCAGAGTATTCAGAGGAATTTCTTGGGTGAATATTCCATTGACTTCACCAGGATTTGGAAATCTCGATCCTTATTCAAACATGCCATCAGATGTCCGTGTTAAAATTAGAATGGCTAAGCCTTATTCAAATAAAGTTGTAGATAACTCTAATGGCGGTAATCCTAAGTTCTTGTTTACCACATCTAATATTGCAACAAGCTTGAACAACTTGCCAGCCGCAGAATCTGCATTAGATATTATTAGAGTAGTTCCTAACCCATATTACGGAGGTTCTCAATACGAAGCATCTCAGTTAGACAACGCGGTAAAAATTACCAACCTTCCAGAAGTTTGTACGATTTCAATCTACTCTACTAATGGGACATTGATTCGTCAAATTAAGAAGGATACCAAATTAACCGAAATTGTTTGGGATCTTAAAAACACCTATAATGTTCCGATTGCAAGTGGAGTTTACTTATTCCACATTGATGCGCCTGGCATTGGTGAAAAAGTGGTTAAGTGGTATGGTGCCCTTCGCCCAGTTGACCTTAACGCATTTTAATAATGACAAAACGATTATTGAATACCATGAAAGGATTGTTAAATAAATTATCACTTGTACTCGTTGGACTTGGTTTAGCCACTTCAGCGTATGCAGGTAACCCACAAAGGGCAGGACAAGCAGGTGCATCTGAACTTTTAATCAACCCATTTGCTAAGTCTTCTGGGTGGGCAGGATCAAACGTTGCTGCTGTAAGAGGTTTAGAAGGACTTTATATAAACGTTGCGGGTCTTGCGGGTGTAGAAAAAACTGAAATTTCATTTACGAATACTCAGTGGCTGGTTGGATCTGGAATTAGTGTAAACAACTTTTCATTGGGTCAAAAAGTAGGGGAGAATGGTGTTTTAGCACTTTCGCTTACTGCTTTTGATTACGGTGAATGGGAGATTACCACTGAAGATCAGCCAGAAGGTACTTCAGGTACTGTTTCACCTTCTTCTTTTGTAATTGGCTTGGCGTATGCTCAAAAGTTTACCGAGTCTATTAAAGGGGGTGTGAATATTAAAGTTTACAACCAGAGTATTTCAAACCTTTCAGTAACAGGTGTTTGTTTTGATGCCGGTGTTACTTATGAAACGGGGGATAGAAAAGAATGGAAATTTGGGGTGTCTTTAAAGAACATCGGACCTTCAATGGAGCTTAGTGGTGATGGATTTGGTATTTCACTACCCGTTCCTTCAACAGGTGTTACTAGAACTTTTGAAGAGAGAAGTGCATCCTTTGAATTGCCTGCTCAGTTAAATTTGGGAGCATCTTATGACATTCAACTAGATGAATATAATAGACTTACGCCTGCAGTTTCTTTTAATTCAAACTCTTTTGAGAAGGATAACTACAACCTTGGTTTAGAATACGGTTTAAAAAACTGGTTACAAGTTAGAGCAGGGTATAAAATATTTGATAACCGTACTGATGACGTTTCTACTTCAGCCATTTCAGGATTTACTGGAGGTGTTACATTCTCAGCACCATTGTCTAAAGGAGGAACAACCTTTGGGTTAGATTATTCATTTAGACAAAACAATACTTTCGGTGGTATTCACACCATAGGAGCTGTTATCTCTCTATAATTGAGATATAGCATTTCATTAAAATATTGTGTATTTTTGTAACGAGACCCCATATTGGGGTCTCGCTTATTTTTATTACTATGAGTAACTTATCGTATTATACAAAAGAAGGTCTTCAAAAACTCAAGGATGAGTTAGAAGATATGAAGTCTGTACAACGCCCTAAGATCTCTGCTCAAATTGCTGAGGCAAGAGATAAAGGTGATTTATCAGAGAATGCAGAATATGATGCCGCTAAAGAGGCTCAAGGGCTTTTAGAAATGAAAATTTCTAAACTTGAAGATATCTTGGCAAACGCTAGAGTTATTGACGAATCACAATTAGATACTTCGAAGGTTTTAGTACTCTCTACCGTAAAGCTAAAAAATACAGCCAACGGTATGGAAATGAAGTACACCCTAGTAAGTGAAAAAGAAGCAGACCTTAAGGCGGGTAAAATTTCTATTAACTCACCCATTGGAAAAGGCCTATTAGGCAAAAAAGTAGGCGATCTTGCCGAAATTCAGATACCCAATGGTATGATTAAGTTTGAAATAATGGAAATCACTCGATAGTGCCCACAATATTTACAAAAATTATTCATGGAGATATTCCTTCGTACAAAGTTGCGGAGGATGATTCATGTTATGCCTTTCTAGATATATTTCCATTGGTGGAAGGCCATGTGTTGGTGGTTCCTAAAGTTGAACTTGATGAACTTTATGAATTACCAGAATCCACTTATTTCAGTCTTATGAGTTTTTCACAAAAGGTTGCAAGAGCTATTAAGATGTGTTATCCCAACAAAAGAGTTGCTTCATCAGTCATTGGTTTAGAAGTTCCTCATGCCCATCTTCACCTTATGCCAATAAGCTCAATGGATGACATGAATTTTTCAAACGAAAAACTTAAATTTTCTGATGATGAGTTTAAGAAAATATCTAAAGAATTAGCTAAAGCCTTTTCTAGCCTTCGCGACTAGGATTTTGAGTTAAGAAACTCTTCCATCCCGAATACGATTTTTTATCCTCGTTCACCCCATTGGCGGTTCCCCTTTGAAAGTAATGACAGGTTGCCACCGCTAACCCATCTGTTGCATCAAGGTGTTTCGGGATTTCATTTAAGTTGTAAATCTTTTGTAACATTCCGGCAACCATTTCTTTAGAGGCATTACCATTTCCTGTTATAGATTGTTTTACCTTTTTCGGCGAATATTCACACACAGGAATTTTTCTAGAGAGCCCGGCTGCCATTACTACCCCTTGAGCTCGCCCTAACTTCAACATGGATTGAACATTTTTTCCGAAAAATGGGGCTTCTAGTGCTATTTCATCCGGGTGAAATTCTTCAATAATTGAAATGGTTTTATCAAAAATGATTTGGAGTTTGGTATAATGGTCCTTTTCCTTAGTCATGTTTAGTACATCTAGGCAAAGTAATTTAGATTTGTTTTCTACAATCTTGATTACACCATATCCCATAATGGTTGTACCAGGGTCTACGCCTAATATTATTCGCTCTGAAGCCATTACACAAACATAATGTATAATTTCATTATCTTATTTAAATGAACGTTGTAATACTGATTTTTGTCCTTTTGAGTCTTGCAGAGGCTTTTTTCTTCTACTACTTAGTAAGAGGATGGAAACAGTTGCCAAAAACTGTCGTTTCATCATCAATCGCCTCACCAAGTTTAACTCTAGTAATTCCTTTTAAGAATGAGTACATGAGTTTGCCTGTGTTGCTACATTCCTTAAAACGACAAGATCTTGAAGGCGTAGATGTGGTTTTTGTAAATGACGGATCAACAGATGGTGGTGAGAACCTAATTCCATCAGAATATTCCCAATACCAAAATGAAGGTCAAGGAAAAAAAGCAGCACTGCACACTGCCATAGTAAAGGCTAAAACAGAATGGATTTGGCAAATCGATGCCGATGTAACCCTGCCAAACCAATTTGTAGAAAACATAAAAAGTGTTATTTCTCATTCAAAAGAGGCAAAGCTTATTGGTGGGCCTGTGAAATTTGAGTTTGGACGATCTTTATTCTCACGCCTTGTATCATTAGAGTTTGCTAGTTTGATAGGTTCAACCCTTTCTTTTATGGGATGGAAAAAACCCATCATGTTGAACGGGGCAAACTTAGGATACCAAAGAGATCTTTGGTTGTCTTTTTATCAAAGTTCTGATAAGAATATCTCAAGTGGAGATGATGTTTTTCTTGCCCATTACACAATTCGTGAATTCGGTGACGATTCTGTACAATACCTAAAAGGTCAAGAATTTGTAATTTCAACCCAAGGACCTTCAACGGTTTCGGAGTTTTTACAACAGAGAATTCGTTGGGCGGCTAAATCTACTGAGTATTCTTACTTCCCGGCTTTGATTACTACTTGGTTTGTCGGTGGGACTCAAATAATGATTCTCTTCGGATTTTTCACCGGATGGGTTTGGCCCCAAATATGGCCTTATGTAGCCATGTTTTGGTTTTTTAAGACCCTATTAAATATGAGTTTCACAACCCTACCGTTAAAACTCCTTCAACAAAAATCATTGCTTAAATATGGATTTTTATTAGGCTTAGTATATCCCTTTTACGTGGTTTACGTCGGACTTAGATCATTGAAGGGCGGATATCAATGGAAGGGAGAGCGCATTAAGCGTTGAGTCTTTTTCCATTGAAATCTTTACCGCTGGGTCGTTGATACAATTCTAAATTGAAAAACGAAGAGGCGGCATACAAATGATCAAATATATCTGCTTGAACGTTTTCGTATTCCGTCCAAACCGTTGTAGAAGCAAAACAATATACCTCTAACGGAATTCCATATTCTGTGGGTTGTAATTGCCTTACCATTAGCGTATGGTCGTTGTGAACCATAGGATGGTTTATAAGGTAAGACACAATGTATGCTCTAAAAACACCAATATTGGTTTGTTGTCTTCCGTTAATTTTTAGGGATGTATCAATTTTCTTCTCTTGATTAAAAGAGTTGATTTTCGCCTCTTTATCTTTTAAATATTCATTGACAAGGGCAATGTTTTCAATAGACTTAATGTCTTCTTCAGATAGGTATTGTATGCTGTTAATGTCAATAAGAATATTTCTTTTTATCCTTCTAACATTGGTTTCTTGCATTCCTCGCCAATTGACAAAAGAGTCTGAAGTAAAAGCTTTGGCTGGTACTGAAGAAATGGTATTGTCAAAGTTTCTGATCTTGATGGTCGTTAGGTCAATACTACTCACGGTTCCATCAACGCCGTATTTTTCAAAAGTTACCCAATCTCCTTTTTTCAAGAGGTCGTACATAGATATTTGAAAGTTTGCCAACAACCCGTTAATAGCGTCTTGAAATATTAAAATTAAAATGGCTGTCGTTCCCGCGAAAGCGCCTAAGATAGCACCGGGCTCTATGTCAAAGCTCAGCGAAATGATAAAGATTCCGCCTACGAAGTACGATAGAATTCTCAATACTTGTAATAAAGTGCCATACGGCTTGTCTTTGGATTTTTCAGAAGACTCAATAACGGCTTCTAGAGCTTTTAAAACCTTGTTGGTTACTTTAATGACCAAAATAATTATGTATACAGCTAATACAAAATTGATGGCTGACACCACTTTTGGAAACTCATTGAATATTATGGGAAGGCCAAGTTTTAAAATTAAGGCAGGGAACAAGTGTGATAATGAAATAAAAACCTTTTGGTCGTAAAAGTAATCATCCCAAGTAGCTTTTGTCTTTTTTACCCACCTATGAATCAAGGCTAGAATTATCTTTCTGGCGAGAAAATCTGCCAACCATGCAATGCCAATAAGAATGATTAAATCAATGGCAAAAACTAGAATGGCTATCAAGGATTCATTTAACCCTTGTGATTCAAAAAATTCTTGAGCCCAATGATTTTTATTTAGTTCCTTAAAAAAAGTCATTTCAAAAAATTTGATAGAACAAAGTTACAATCTATTGCAGTACTTGGGCAGAATCTATAGATAACATCGATACAGTAAAATACCCGAGGCCAAAATTATTTACATTTTGTTTCTCGTAAATGTTTCCGATGATGGGTGAGGGCGGTGGGTCAAAAGGTGAACCAACCTGCGCTGTTTGTTGTCTTAACAATTCAATATAATCTCGGTGTCTTAAAGAAACTGACGATACCTCAACGGTATATTTCCACCCAATTTGCGATGGACTTTGTGTTAGTTGACTGGGGCCAAAAATGCTTTTATCATCAAAGGTTAATCCATCAATAGGTCTTCCTCCTGTATTTGGATCATCGCCAAAAACCGAAAGGTTAAAGGGCTCTCCTAAAAGAGAGTCGTTTCTCCAAATCTTGAGCCTGTAATTATCGCCTTTACCGGGAGTTTCAGTAAAATGAGCAAAAAGATAATACCCTTCTTCCTGAAAAGGCGGATCGGCCGGAAGTTTTTTAGAGTATAATGAGTCAAGTGGGAACACTCTATTCTTGGTTTCTGGCCCACTCCTCCAAATAGTTCCTGGAAAATACTCTGAATTACTTGGGACTTCCACCTCAATATGATAATCGTTTCCTTCAGTTCCTGTAAAGGGATGAAAATATCTCCCCGGAAGGGAAGTGCTTTCAGCCAGCGTTGCAACCAGTCCGTTGTTTTCAAACAACTTTACGGTCAAATTAGATATTCCGGGAAGTGAATCATTAGAAAAATAGTTTCCTGAGACCAATACTTCCACAAAAACAGGTTTAGAGTCAGAAACTCTTCCGTTAACAATAATCAAAGGTTCAGAATCGGGTAAATCCAGATCAATAACGTCCTGACAGCCGGTCAAACCCATGGCGAAAAACAGGATTCCACAATAGAATGATATTTTTCTTAAACAGATGTTATTCATGGTTTTAAAATTCAAAATTGTAGGTTACAAACGGAATGATAGTCGCGAAAATAGATAGTCTAACGGCTTCAGTAACCACGGGGTTTATCTCATTTTGTCTAAAGAAAATTGAGTATGCATTTCTTCGGGCGTAGGCATTGTACACACCAAATGACCAAGAGTTTTGCCAGCGTCTTCCTTCTTTGGGTTTAGGAGTATATGTGGCAGAAATATCAAGTCTGTGGTAGTTGGGAATATTGGCTCCGTTTCGGTTGTTGTAAACGGGGTAAGTGATTCCTTCAAATTGTCCTCTGGCACTTGGGTAGGTAACGGGTCTTCCCGACTGAAACGAGAAGGTTGCCCCAAGGTCCCAAGAAGAGCTGATGGCATAATTAGCTACTACCGTAATATCATGGGTTTTATTGTAATTACTCAAATACCATTCACCGTTGTTTATTGAGGTTTCTCTAGATTCTCCGGCCACCTTTCGCTCACTCTTAGACAACGTATAGCTAATCCAACCCGTTAAGTTGCCCAGTTTTTTCTCAAACATAACCTCTAAACCGTAGGCTCTTCCTATTCCAGATAACAATTCAGTTTCAATAAATTCCGTAAAAATTAAATCGGCATTGTCTTTATAGTCAACCAGATTTTGAAAGTCTTTGTAATACACTTCCGTGGATAATTGATATTTGTTTTTGGAGAAATTATGGAAATATCCAATAGCCACTTGGTTTACAATAGAGGGCTCAATATGGGGACCGCTGGGCCTCCAGATATCTACGGGGGTAGGAGTGGTCGTGTTAGATATTAAGTGAATAAATTGCCTCAACCTATTGTAGCTAAACTTTATGGAGTTGTTTTCTGAAAGAAGGTAATTGGCAGAGAACCTAGGTTCAAAACCTCCCCAATCAAAATATGATTTTATGATCTCTCCTGACTCATAGGTCTTTTCAGAAATTACTGTGTTGTCATCTATAATATCGCCCTCTTGGTAAGTTCTAATAGTTTGTTCGCCAAAACGAGCAAACCCAGCATACCTAAGTCCATACTGAAGGGTTAATCTAGTAGAAACCTTTTGCTCATTGCTAATAAAAAGACCTGTTTCTAGAGCGTATGAAGAGCTAAGTCTTGCATAGATATCTCCAGAAATTTCAGCAGGATCAAAAATAAAATAGGTGTTGTCAACACCAAAGTCTACCGTGTTATTAGGGTTTGGGAACCAGGTAAACTGCGCATTCATTAAATTATTTCTAATTCTTGAATTCCATCTAAAGTTGACCTCTGAATTGTCTGGGGTTCCTAAATTATATTTGTAATCACTGTAAACTCCCGTAAGGTTTAAGAACAATTTATCTGAAAGTAGGTAATTCCATCGTAGAGTACCCGTGGCATTTCCCCACCCAAAGTCAAATTGATCTTGAATGCCAAATTGGTCATTTCCATAATATCCACTAATAAACAATCGGCTCTTTTCTGAGAAATTGATATTTATCTTTCCGTTTAAGTCATAGAAGTAAAGGATGCTTTGGTTTATCGCTTCGTCGTCAGAAAGTCCAAAGAAAATGTCAAGGTAAGATCTTCTTCCAGCCACCATGTAAGAAACTTTGTCTTTTACTATAGGACCTTCTAATAGTAATCTACTTGACAACAAACCTAGACCGCCATTCATTTTAAACTCCTTTGAGTTTCCTTCCTTTTGCCTTACGTCTAAAACAGAGCTAAGGCGGCCTCCATATTCCGCAGGAATTCCGCCTTTATATAATTTTACGTCTTTTACTGCATCCGCATTAAATACAGAGAAAAATCCGAAAAGGTGTGAACTGTTAAATACCGGGGCCTCATCTAATAAAATTAGGTTTTGATCAACGTTTCCACCCCTTACGTTAAAACCATTAGCACCTTCTCCAACGGTAGAAATTCCGGGAAGCAAAGTAATGGTTCTAATAATATCGGTTTCTCCTAAAAGCTGTGGGATTTTTTTTATCTCTTTGGTTGTCAGTTTACTTACGCTCATTTCAACTGACTTTACATTTTCATCTTGTTTCTCTCCAGTTAGAACCACTTCATTAATCAGTTCAGACTCTTCAGAAAGCTCTATGTTTTTTGATATACTAGACAAAAGTTGAATTTCTTCCGAGTAGGTTTTATACCCTAAAAAAGAAACTTCTAAAGTATATTCTCCAGGATTGACCGTGAGAGAGAAATACCCGTAAGAGTTGCTTGTGGCTGCTACTGTTTTTTTCCCGCGAAGGATAATATTGGCACCAATTAAGTCTTCGCCGGTAGATTTTTCTTTTATATATCCACTAAGGGTCGCTGTTTGGGCTTTTGTAGAAAGGCCAAAACCTAAAAGTAAAAGAATGAGAATGAGGTTTTTCATTGATTTTCGTTATTCACTGAGAACGAAAATAATAAGGATTTGTTTAAACCGTAGAATTATTTTCTTATCAAATTTAAGGCGTAATTGTTGTACATTCGAAAGTCTATCATGAATAAATTATTAAGGGTAATGCGGAAAAATTGGAAAGTGCTTACTGTAGTGTTGGCTGCAGCCGTTGTATTTTTTGGATTTAAAGCCATCAATTCAGAAGGTGAAAAAGAAAGAGTTGTTAATGAGTTGATATATAGCTTATTGACTAGTCAGCATTACCAGCCCAAGAAATTGAACGATGAATTATCTGTACAGGTTTATGATTTGTATTTTGAAGGTCTAGACTATAACAAAAGGTTTTTCACAAAACCCGAAATGGACCACTGGAAGTCCAAATCAACTCAGTTAGACGATTTTTTTGCCGAAAATAACCTCACTTTTTTTGATGAAACCTATGGAGTTTTCACCAAACGCCTTAACGAGGTTCATGAAATGGTCGATGAGATATTAGAGAGTTCTATTGATATTTCTAAAGGTGAAACTCTAGAAACAAATCCCGAAAAGATTTCTTGGGCCTCAGATATGGAAGAGTTAAAAGACCGATGGAGGAAATACTTGAAATTCAGAGTTGTTTCAAGAATTCATGCTGATCTTGAAGAAATGGAGACGGCCAAGGAGAACAACGATACCAGTGTTGCTCAATTGTCAATAGAAGCCCTTGAAAAAAAGGCGAGAACTAAAGAAAGAGAGATGCATTCTGATTGGTTTAACACCATGAAGACTACAGATCGAATAGAGTGGTTAGGTACTTACATGAACGCTTGGGCAGGAGTTTTTGATCCTCACACACAGTATTTTCCTCCGGCTCAACAAGATAATTTTGAAATTGACATGACGGGTCAACTAGAAGGCATTGGGGCAACCTTGTCTTCAAAGGGCGGTTATGTTACCGTGGAGAGAATCGTTTCAGGTTCTCCCTGTTGGAAACAAGGGGAGCTTGAAGTAGGTGATAAAATTATTAGAGTGGCTCAAGGCGAGGGTGAGGCCGTAGATGTTGTTGGAATGAACCTGAACAAGGTGGTTAAACAAATTAGAGGAAAGAAGGGCACGGAAGTAAGACTTACGGTGAAGAAGAAAGACGGTAGCAGGATGGTTATTCCTATCATCAGAGATGTGGTTGAGCTAGAACAAACCTTTGCCAAGTCAGCGGTTATTGGTTCCGGTGAAAATAGAGTGGGTTATATTAAACTTCCACGATTCTATGCTGATTTCTACTCTGAAGACAACAGAAACTGTGCGGAAGATGTGAAAACCGAGCTTATTGAATTCAATAACGCGGGAATTAAAGATCTAATCATTGACCTTAGAAATAATGGTGGAGGTTCTTTGCAAGGAGTGAACAATATGATTGGACTTTTTATTGATAAAGGTCCAGTGGTTCAAGTAAAATCTACCTTCGACGGAATTAAAACCTACTACGATGAAGACGGAAAAACCTACTGGGACGGTAAGTTAGTGGTTTTGGTAAACGAGTTTTCTGCTTCTGCTTCTGAAATTTTTGCTTCTGCCATTCAAGATTACAAAAGAGGTATAGTGGTAGGGAGTTCAAAAACCTACGGCAAGGGTACCGTACAGAATGTATACGATATGGATAGAGCTCTGGGGTATCAATACAACAGGCTGAAACCACTTGGTGCGGTTAAGCTTACCATTCAAAAATATTATAGAATTGACGGTAACACTACTCAACTGGAAGGCGTGATTCCTGATATTATTTTACCTGACTCTTATAACTACATGGACTTTGGTGAAAGAGATCAAAAGTACGCTTTGGCGGCAGACAAGATTCCTTCGGCAAAATATGTTCAGTGGAGAAGTGATTTCTCTACCGCCATTGAAAATAGTCATGATAGAGTTAGCAAAAACGACAAGTTTGCTACCATTGACAAGTATGCACGTCTGTTAAAAAGTAGATCTGAAGACACAAAAATTGGAATTTCATTAGATCAATATACTCAAGAAGAAAAGAGGTTAAAAGAAGAGTCAAAACTCTATGAAGGAATGAATAAAACAACAGACACTCTTTTACTTTCTTCTATTGAAATTCCCGTGAAAACGGATTCTATTTCTGATAGTCAAAAAGTGTATAACAATTGGTTAAAAACCCTTTCAACAGACATTTACCTGCACGAGGCGGTAGATGTTGTGCATGACATTCAATAAAATGACGTCAGTCCGACAGAAACTTTGGAAGAACCCCATTGCAAAAGGGAGTATAATTTTAATTCTATTTGCTGCTGTAATAAGCGTTTTTGGTTATTCGGTTATTCCTGATAATACTGAAAATGCCAATGTTATGTCATTGCCTATAGCACAAAAACCCATGGGTTTTTCTATAGATGTAATTACGGTTCGAGAGAGTGAGTCCAATTCGTTTTCAGATTATCTATTTGGAAAATCCTTTCGGGGATATATCATTCCTGTTTCTAATTACAATCTAGAGAACCAAACAATTAAGTATCGTGAGTATTTAGGAGAAGGCCTTGAAGGGGATTGGAAATCTCTAGAGATAAGCGAAGGAGTTTCTGTTGAGAATAAGACCTTTTACCTAGGTACCGATAAGTTTGGAAGAGATCTCTTAAGTCGATTGGTTTTAGGGACAAGAATTAGTTTTAGTGTAGGATTTATTTCTGTAATCATAAGCTTGCTTGTGGGTATTCCGCTTGGAGCGATTGCGGGATTTTACCGTGGTACGGTTGACTCGTTTATTATGTGGCTTATTAACGTCATCTGGAGCATTCCAACCCTGTTAATGGTGATTGCATTGACCTTAGCATTAGGAAAGGGATTTTGGCAAGTTTTTGTCGCGGTGGGTCTCACCATGTGGGTAGAAGTGGCCAGAGTGGTAAGAGGGCAAGTCCTTTCGCTGCGTGAGAAAGAATATATTGATGCGGCAAGAGTTCTAGGTTTTTCAAATTTTAGAATTATTGTAAAACATATACTTCCCAATGCTATGGGGCCGGTTATTGTTATTTCTGCGGCCAATTTTGCGGCTGCCATTCTTATGGAATCTGGACTGAGTTTTCTTGGAATTGGAGCTCAACCACCCATGCCGTCATGGGGCGGAATGATTAAAGACCACTACCCATTTTTAATTATGGGTAAGCCTCACCTAGCCATTTTGCCAGGTCTGTGCATCATGTTTTTAGTGCTCTCTTTTATGATGCTTGGCAATGGGTTACGCGATGCATTGGATGTGAAAAAAACGGATTAGTCGGTAATTAGTTCGCTCCAACTTCCAATAATAAACTCCTTTTTTAATCCGGCTTGTAATTGATCTAAAAACATAGATCGGTCTACCTCAGTCGCGCCTAAACTAGCCAGATGCTCATTGTATACTTGACAGTCAATAAGGTCAAACCCACTTTTCTCTAATAGCTCCGCCAATTTTATAAAGGCAAATTTTGATGCATTTGAAACCTTGCTAAACATAGACTCTCCAAAGAAGCACTTTCCTAAAGAGACTCCATAAAGCCCACCCACTAATTGATCTTCTTGGTAGACCTCAAAGCTGTGTGCAACGCCTAGTTCATGTAGGTTTTTATAAGAATTGATAATGTCTTGGGTAATCCATGTTCCCTCTTGGCCCTTTCGGGGAACCGATTGGCAACATTCAATTACTTCATTAAAGGCATTGTCAATTTTTAAGGTGAACTGACCAGACTTCAGCACTTTTTTCATAGACTTTGAAACGCTTAATTGATCTGGATAGAGAACCATTCTAGGATTTGGTGACCACCAAAGAATGGGGTCTTCTTCGTTGAACCACGGAAAGATGCCCATTTGATAGGCCTTTATCAACCTTTCAGGACTTAAATCGCCACCAATAGCCATAGGCATATTTTCTGGAGCATGATAGGGGTTTGGAAACCAGAGTCCTGAAGTTAACTCGTAAATTTTCATCAGAAAATGAGCAAGGTGGTTATGAATATTACACTAGCTACTAACATTAATATCAAGGTGTAGGGCAAAATTTCTTTTGCTTTTAGTTTGGTTATGCCTAGTAGAGGCAAGGCCCAAAATGGTTGTAACATATTGGTCAATTGGTCGCCATATGCCAAACTCATTATTGCCTTACCCAAGGGGATGTTTAATTCTTGAGCTGTTTCTAGAATTATGGGGCCTTGAATAGCCCATTGGCCACCACCACTAGGGACAAATATATTTACAATTCCGGCGCTTAATAAGGTAAATAATGGGAAGCTATTAGTTGTCGAAATTTCTGAAAAATGAGTTGATAACATAGAGATTATTTGAGTTTCACTCATTAATCCCATAATCCCAAAGTACAAAGGAAACTGAATTAAAATGCCGGAAACATCACCTATGGCCCGCTGAAGGGCTCTTGAAAAATTACCTAAGGTTTTGTGTAAACCTATAGACATCAATAATAGTAATAATATCAAAAAATTGGGAGTAAGAAACTGAAGGTTATCCGCTTTTCTGGCTATCTGAAGCAAAACGGTCAGTAATAAAACGAGGGCTATTACATAGGTAAAGAATGGTTTTTTATCAAACCATTGTGCTCCTTTTATTATTTCTTTAGATGGAGGAAAGTCTGTCTCTGAAGTAAGGTTGTGTATTTTCTTTTTTGAGTATTTTCCTAATAGAAATAGGGTAAGGGGGATGACAATAAACAAGAGAATAGTGGAGAATCCGTTCATGGCAGAAAAAACAGTTTCATTCATGGCCACAAGGTCAGGTAATCCAGCCGCTCCCTGGGGTAATAGCTCTGATATGTGACCTGGTTCTGCTGCTTTGATGGGTGCAGAGCCTGAAACTCCTCCGTGCCAAACCATTAATCCAAGATATCCTGCAGCTCCAAAAAGTGGATAGTTAAAAGGGATTTTTCTTTTTGAAAAACTTTCACCGAGGTTCCTTGCTAAAATGGCTCCAAAAATTAATCCTAACCCCCAATTGAAAAAAGCTACCACCATGGTAAAAGATCCCAAGACTACTGCCGCGGTAGTAGGGTTGTTTATTCTTTGTGTGATGGCTTCAATGATCTTTTTAGCCAGTGGAGTTAACGCCAATATGTGTCCTAATACCAGCATTAGCATCATTTGCATGGCAAACGCAAGGAGAGATGAGGTCCAAAGACTATCACCCCAGATGTACAGAAGGTCAATAATCTTTAGAGTTCCCCTGCTATCGGTGTCGCCCCAAATAAAGGTAATCGCGAAAGTAAAAAGGGTAATTATCAGCGCAATGGCTAGTGGAGAAGGTAAAAATCGTTTAAAGATTTTTTCAAATTGGTCGGCGAACTTTTCCATGGCAGAAAAGTACTAAATAAAAAAAAGGGCCGAAGCCCTTTTTTGTTATGATTAAAACGGAAGGTCGTCTTCCTGTTCGTCAAATGAATCTGCTGGCGCCACCGGTTCAAAACTAGGAGCTGAAGTTGCTGCGGGTTGTTCTTGGGTTGGAGCTGCAGAAGGGGCAGTTGCGCCCATTCTATCTATTTTCCATGCTTGAATGGTGTTGAAATATTTGGTTTCACCTTGTGGTGAAACCCATTCTCTACCTTTGATGTTGATTCCAACATTCACTGAATCTCCGACGTTGTACCCGTCAAGCTTGTCAGTGTTTTTCTGAATCATTTCAAGCATTATATGTTGAGGGTATTGCTCTTCTGTAGTGAGAACAAATTCTCTTTTTTTAAAGGTTGGAGTGATTTCTTTTGTGTCAAAAATCGCTTTAATTTTCCCTGTCAATTCCATCTTTACAATCTATTCAATTTATCTACTAAAAGCACTTTCCATGCTTTTTCCACTTTATTTTCTTCTAACATTTCATGCCCTAATTGATGAAGAGCTTCTCTAGCTTCTAAACCGTCAGACGAAGAATTTAAAATTTCTTTGACTCTGTACGATTCATTCGCAAAGTTTTCAATCTCCGCAAGGGTAGGTAATTTTTCAACATTTCCCAACTTTCCTAAGTCATTTCCTGTTAAATAAGGGCTTTCTGCAATTCTCTTAGGAATGCTATCCACGCCAATCCCCATAGTTCTCAGAGGTTTGGCTACTTCAAATAAGGCTTCGCCAGAAGCTCTTACGTACCAATCACCACCCAGTCTTCCCACTAGGTCAATTTTATGTTGGTCAATTTTACCTTGATCGTTTAATACGCTTTCATCTATGTGCATTAGCACAACCTCACAAATAACTAAATTACCTGCACCCCCTTCTGCACCTAGCTCAACAACCTCTTTGACTTTACACTCTAACTGTACGGGAGCTTCTGCCACTCTAGGTGGAGCAATTTTTTCAGAGGCTAGAGGGGTGAATCCAGACTTGTCAAACTCATTGATGCCTTTTGGATATTCTGTAGATGATAAGCTCATTTGCTCTACCATAGAATAAGAAACCACGTTGATAACCACCTCGTGATTGATCTTCACATTGTCTAATGTGTGTTTTGTGGTGTTATTTCTAACTCTTCTTGCCGGCGAAAAAATAGCAATCGGAGGATTGGCAGAAAAAACATTAAAAAAGCTAAATGGACTTAAGTTTGGAGTGCCATTTTCATCTAAAGTACTTGCAAAAGCAATGGGTCTGGGTGCGATTGACGCTAAAAGTTGGCTGTGTAATTCTGCTGTCTCAACCGACTTGGGGTCAATGGTTTTCATAGATATTTTGTATTGAGATTTCAAAAGTACAAAAAGAGTTGTGCAACAAATGTGATTAATCGTTTAAACTTTTAAAAAAAATTATATATTTGCGCCCATCAAAGCGGGCGTGGTGGAATTGGTAGACACGCTAGACTTAGGATCTAGTGCTTCACGGCGTGAGAGTTCGAGTCTCTCCGCCCGCACCATTTGAAAATAAAAACCCTGAACATCAAAATGTTCAGGGTTTTTTTTATAGGGTAAAATTTCCTTTTTTCCGGAATTGTTGTACATTTTTCGGATTAATACATCCCTAAAATGATTTTTAAGAAAGCAATTGTATTTACCATTCTATTCATACTAAATAGCCTATTGTTTTTCTATTATTTCACCAACAAAGATGATAGCCTAGAAAGTCGGATTGTAGTATCTGTTATTCTGGGGATAATTCCCATTGCCACTATTTTTATTTATCCTCGAAAAGGGGCAAATAAGTCAGGTGAAAATGAATAAACGCTTATCTTTTCTCTTGAGTAGAAACTAGATCTACCTTTAAATTTTTGGTTAACAGAAAAACTAGAATAACTTCTAAAATAGGTAGAAAAATAAACAGGCGATATTGAAAAAATTGCATAGAGTAGTGTCCTTTAATTGACAAAGCCCCTTATAATCATAATCAACTCAATTTGGATTGCAAGGAGGGGTTGAGTACGCAAGAAAAATACAAAACACGAAACAACTCTACCTAGGGTTTAACTTTTCTCGAGGTTTTTCAGATTGGTCTGATGTAGGGGGGAAACCCTTCTCCTGCGGACGGCCATTTGGCCTGCGTTGGAAACTATAAGTCCTAACCATAAAAAAGCCCTGAGTCACCTCAGGGCTTTTTTATCAGAGAATTTAGTTTAGAATCTTACAATCCATAGACCTTTGACCTTGCCTTTGAGCTTGTCAATATCTCTTTTGGCGTCGTAATATGAATCGTAAGAACGATAAATTACACGATACATCTTCATGTCTTTAACATAAACGATTTTTATGTCGTCACCGTCATTTGGGAATCTTTCAGACACATATTCTTGGGCATTTTCAAGCTTGCTAAAGCTACCAACCACCACTCTGTACTGTTCTTTAATTACTCCGCCGTTTTCGGCTTCTAAGCGCTCTCGTGTGGCTGCGTCTTTTGCATTGACAACCGCCGGAAGGCTTTCCATGCTATCTACCTTAGACTGTAATTCAGCAATTTGCTGATCTTTAGCCTTGAGTTGTGCTTGCTTTTCTTCCATGGCAAGCTCTACTTCGTCTTTTAATTGGGTGTTCTCAGCTACAACGGTTTCATATTCCTTTTTCTTGACTTTCATTTCGTCAGACTTGACATCAGACCTCAAGTAAAACACAACTCCTGCAGTAGCCAATCCAAAGTGATCTCCTCCTTCACCACCACTATATCCATCAAAATAATCATTTTCATGAATGTAACGTTGAGTATATCCTAATTGGATGTCCATTTTCTCATTGATGGCGTATCCCAATTTTCCGCCTAAAAGTCCTACGGGAGAATTGCTCAACACCCCTTCGTTTGGAATTTTAGCTTGAAGCATGGTTTGCCCTACATTATAACGTGATCCATAAAATCCAAGCCAACCCATTCCAATTTCTGCTTCTAAGCGAAACTTTGATTTTTTATTGAAGAGAGGCATCAGGTTGTAACCCGCCAAAAGAGAAGGTTCAATAAAACTAGACTCAAAAGAGGCTAAGCTACTTCTGCCGGAGAAAATTCCATTCGTCAGTTGGGCGGTAAATCTCCAAGAATCATTCGGGTGGTAAGAGATGCTACCGTCAAATGATGCATTGGCTCTGCTGCTAGTACCAGCCTTTTCAGTGAGTTCTCCATAGAGAAATCCATAACCTGCGTTGGTTGACAAGCTAAACTTGTTTAAAGATTGCCCGTTTGTTGAAAGTGCGATTGTGGTGGAGGTAACTATAAGTAAAGCTTTGAGGGTACTACATTTCATAATGCTAAATTAGTGTGAGTGCTGCTCTAAAGTAGAAAAAACATTTGAACTTTAAAAAAATAAAAACCCAGCCGGTTCAGTGGCTGGGTTTTTAGATTAAAATTGAGCAATCCAAGAGTCGGGTGCCTTTTGTGAAAACCTCAGTACGTCATTTTTTGCAGTTTGGTAATCAAGTCGGCCGCTCTAAACTACCCTGTATAGTTATTTGTCCTCCATAAAGACAATGTCAATTTGCTCCTCTTCTCCTTTAAATCCTTCGTGAATAAATGTCTTGGCATTTTGTACACTAGAAAAGCTACCCAATACACAGTGATATTTTGACGCTATGTTTTGGGTTGCGTTTTGTTGGTTTATTTCTGCTGCTTCCGCAGGAGAAGACACTAATCAAGCCGATTTTAAAGAATCTATATGAGACTGCAGGTCAGCTATTCGACTTTCTTTTTCTTTAATAACCTCAGAGCTTTTGGCTTTTTCAGCTTTTAACTCTTCTTCAAGTTCATCGTTTTTAGAGATTATGGACTTTAATTCAGCCTTTTTTATGGCTTTTTCATCCTTTTTTATCGTATTGCTGAAATTAAAGGTTATAACAGCAGAAAGGGTTCCTTAACTGTCGTTGCCGTTTTCAGACTGAAGTCCATCCATCCAATCGTTATCAACCACATATCGGTTAGCGTATCCTACGTTAATAGAAACATTCTTTGACGCTGGAATTCTGATTTTTGCTCCGTAAAGTCCAAAAGCACTTTGACTCATAGTTCCTTCACTGGGTACCGTGGTAACTAATTGTTTTGAGGCATTAAACACTTCAGTGTAAAAGCTCATCCAACCCAAACCACCTTCTAGTTCTAAGGAGTAAGAAGTGTTTTTGTTAAATAGCGTCAATAGATTGTAGCTGAGAGAAAGAGAGGGTTCAACGTAGGTAGATTGAAAGTTTAATTGGTCATCCGCGCCAGAGATAATACCGATTCCAATATTCCCATTTACTCTAAACTGGTTATTGAAATGATAACTTACCTGAGGTAAAATGGCTAAGTTAGGTCTGTTTGCAGGCTCGGATTTACTAGATCTTTCTCCGTAGAAAAAGGTGTTTCCAGCCTCTAAAGACATTGATTAATAGTTTTTTGATTGCGAATAGGACAAGCTTGCGTATCGAAGCAGTCCGCCAAAAAGGACTCGCCTCTTGGAAAGGTTTGGGAAATTCATATTTAAGTAACTTTAGTTGGTGGTTCTAAAGTAGATAGAATTTTCTACCTTTGCAAACCTTTTTGAAGAGGGATGACAATTTGATTGTCAGAGATAAAGAAAAATTAAATCGTATACTCAATGGAGTTCACTAAAAAGAACATCGACGACTTAAACGCAATTTTAACCGTTCAAGTTACACCAGACGATTACCTGGAGACTGTAGAAAAAACTTTAGCAGAATATCGTAAATCAGCGAACATTCCTGGTTTTAGAAAAGGAAAAGTTCCTGCAGGCCTCATCAACAAACAATACAGAATGCCTGTTTTGATCGACGAGATCAACAAGCTTTTACAAAACGGTGTATACAAATACATCGCAGATGAAAAAATTGACATTCTTGGAAATCCACTTCCAGTGGCTGATGAGAATATCGATTGGACAGGTACTGATACCTATGAGTTTTCATTTGAGTTAGGGCTTGCTCCTGCTTTTGAAGTGAAAATTTCTGGCAAAAACAAAATGACTTATAACAAAGTGGTTGCTGACAAAGCTACGGTAGACCGTTTTGTTGAAGACATGACCAAGCGTTACGGAAAGATGTCTACACCTGAAACTTTTGAAGAGGGTGATATGTTTGAAGGTACTTTTGTAGAGCTTGACGGAAGTGAAGTTAAAGAAGGTGGAATTGAGAAAAGAACTCAATTTGCTGGATCTTCTCTTAAGGGAAAAGCAAAAAAGAGCCTTGTAGAAGGAGCTTTGAATGATGTAGTAGTCATCAATGCAAAGAAAGATTTCGTTAAAGGATATAATCCTGCAGGACTTTTAGGCATTACAGATGCTGCATTAGAAGAACTTGAAGGGGTGTTCAACTTTACATTAACAAATGTTACAAGAATTGAGCCTGCTGACTTGAATCAAGAGTTCTTTGATAAGATCTACGGAGAAGGTGCTGTAAAAGACGAAAAAGAATTTAGAGCTCGCGTAAAAGAAGAAGCAGAGAAAATGTACAAGGCTGATGCAGATCAGTACTTTATGAATTCTGTTGCTGATTACCTTTTAGAAAGAACTGAGTTTGAATTGCCAGATACTTTCTTGAAAAAATGGATGTCTACAAACGGTGAAAATCCAATTTCAACGGAAGAGATTGACGCTGAATATCCAAAAATGGTTAAAGGCCTTAAATGGCAATTGATCGAGAATAAAATCATTCGCGACAATGATATTAAGGTAGGACAAGAAGAGTTGATTGACCACACTAAGAATTTGGTGAAAGCTCAATTAGCACAATACGGTCAAGCCGGAATGGAAGAAGAGGAAGTGAATAAAATTGCCATGAATGTTCTTCAAAACAAAGAAGAAGCTGAGCGTTTAAACGAGCAGTTATATGGACAAAAAATGTTAGACTTCTATCTGAATACATTCAAGATTGAAGAGGCTGAGGTTTCTTATGATGATTTTGTTAAATTAGCTACTGAACAAAAGGGCTAGTCCTTTGGTTAATTGACAAAAACTAAAACATGGATTTCGGAAAAGAATTTAGAGATTTCGCCGTAAAAGGCCAAGGTATTCAAAGCCTTTACGTAGATAAATACATAGAGAATTCAATGACTCCTTATATTATTGAGGAACGTCAATTGAATGTGGCTCAAATGGATGTTTTTTCTAGGTTGATGATGGATAGAATCATTTTCTTAGGTACGGGCATTAATGATCAAGTAGCCAATATTGTTCAGGCACAACTTCTATTTTTAGAGTCTGCCGATGCAAAAAAAGACATTAGTATCTACATGAATTCTCCTGGAGGATCTGTATATGCGGGTCTTGGTATTTATGATACGATGCAGGTGGTTTCTCCAGATGTAGCAACTATTTGCACGGGATTCGCTGCTTCAATGGGTGCTGTATTGTTATGTGCAGGAACCAAAGGTAAGCGTTCAGCTCTCAAGCATTCAAGAGTGATGATTCACCAACCTATGGGCGGTGCACAAGGTCAAGCTTCTGATATGGAAATTACCTTGAAAGAAATATTGAAACTAAAGCAAGAGCTTTACAGTATTATTTCTGACCACAGCGGTCAACCTTTTGATAAGGTAGAAGCCGATTCAGATAGAGACTACTGGATGATTGCCAGTGAAGCTAAGGAATACGGGATGATTGATGAGGTTCTTGAAACCAAAAAGTCACCCAAATAGACAAAGCTAAAATGCCGCCTTTCAAGGCGGCATTTTTATCATAACACAATTTTTTTTATCTTAAATAGATAATATACCTAATACCTTTATTTTGAAAGAAAAAGACAAGGGGCTTTCATGCTCATTTTGTGGGAGGGATAAGAAGGATACTAATGTATTGATTGCGGGTATTTCAGGTCATATTTGTGACCGTTGTATTATGCAAGCCCATGGAATCGTTTCTGATGAATTAACTTCAACAGACGAAGACTTCGGTTCTGAGTTAACTTTGCTTAAGCCTAAAGATATTTCTGAATTTTTAGGAGATTATGTCATAGGTCAAGACGATGCCAAAAAAACATTGAGCGTAGCGGTTTACAACCATTACAAACGTTTAAAGTATGGTCAAAATGACGATCTTGATATTGAGAAATCAAACATCATTTTAGTGGGTGAAACCGGTACGGGAAAAACCCTTTTGGCTAGAACCATTGCTAAGATGCTCAACGTACCGTTCACCATTGTAGATGCTACGGTTTTAACGGAAGCCGGTTATGTGGGTGAAGATGTTGAATCTATCTTGTCAAGACTTCTGCAAGCGGCTAATTACGATGTAGATGCAGCTCAAAAGGGCATTGTTTTTATTGACGAAATTGATAAGATTGCCAGAAAATCAGACAATCCATCTATAACAAGAGATGTTTCTGGAGAAGGAGTGCAGCAAGCTATGCTAAAACTTCTTGAAGGGACGGTTGTTAACGTTCCGCCTCAAGGAGGTAGAAAGCATCCCGATCAAAAGTTTGTGCAAATCGATACAAGAAACATTCTGTTTGTAGCCGGTGGTGCATTTGATGGTATTAAAAGACATATTGCAAACCGATTGAATACCCAAACGGTTGGATACGGAGGGAATAAGACCCGTGAAGGGGTGGATATGGACAACCTTCTACAATATGTAACTCCAACAGACCTTAAGACTTTTGGTTTAATTCCTGAGCTTATTGGTCGTATGCCCGTCCTTACTTATTTAAATCCTTTAGATGCTGAGACTTTAAAAAGGATTTTAATAGAGCCTAAAAATTCATTGGTCAAACAATACATTCAATTGTTTGAAATGGATGATATCAAATTAGAATTCCAAGAAGAAGCTATTGACTTTATTGTTGAAAAAGCTTTAGAATTTAAACTAGGAGCAAGAGGTCTTCGCTCTATCTGCGAGGCAATTTTGACAGACGCAATGTTTGAACTTCCCTCAAAAGAAGAAGAAACAGAGTTTGTGTTGACCAAGAAGTACGCAGCTGCTAAACTTGATAAATCTACTTTACAGAAGCTAAAAGCAGTTTCTTAAACTAGGTTGAAAATTATTTTCTGACCCATGTCTGAAATGAAAACGCATGTTTGTGATTTTCATCTTTGGCATGGGTTTCTTCTTTTTCTAGGGTCCATACCTCGCGGTCAATCTCAGGGAAAAAAGTATCACCCTCAAAAGACTCATGTACCCTGGTTATTTCCATAACATCTACTATGTCCATGCTTTGACGGTAAATTTCAGCACCTCCTACAATAAACGGTTCACGGTCAGTAGATAGCTTTAACGCTTCCTGCAATGAAGTGGTAAATAAAACTCCTTCCACCGGACTTTGAGGACTTCTTGAAATAACTATGTTTTCTCTTTTGGGTAGAGGCTTAGAACCAATAGACTCAAAGGTTTTCCTTCCCATAATAATGGTATGGCCCTTAGTATTGGATTTAAAGTGTTTCAAATCATCTGGTAGATGCCAAATAAGGTCATTGTTTTTGCCAATTACGTTGTTTTCTGCAATGGCAACAATTAAAGATATTTTCACAAGATGAATATTTAAACCGCTACTTCAGCGCGAATTGGCGGATGTGGATCGTAATTTTCTATAGCTATGTCTTCAAAAGTAAAGTCAAAAATGCTTTTTACTTGTGGATTGAGGACGAGTTTTGGCAAAGGCCTAATTTCTCTGCTCAATTGTTCCTTTGTTTGGTCAATGTGGTTTGAGTAGAGGTGAACGTCGCCAAAGGTATGCACAAATTCACCCGGTTCTAGTCCTGTTACCTGAGCCATCATGGCCGTTAATAAGGCGTAACTAGCTATGTTGAAAGGAACTCCTAAAAAGGTGTCGGCAGAGCGTTGATACAACTGACAACTCAACTTGCCTTCTGAAACGTAAAACTGAAACATGGTATGACAAGGAGGTAGTCCCGCCTTAGCCATTTCTTCTATTTCTGAGGCGTTCCAAGCAGAAACAATTAATCTGCGACTGTTCGGATTTCTTTTTATTTCTGATTCAAGCCATTTAATTTGATCAAATCCATTAAAGTCTCTCCATTGCTTTCCGTAAACGGGACCTAATTCTCCCCATTTTTCGGCAAACCCAGGTTCGGTTTTAATCTTTTCAATAAAAGATTTCATTTCCGCTTTCCATTCAGCACTGTACTTCGGAAAAGCATCCTCTAAATTTGAATCTTGCAAGTATTTTTGAAAGGGCCAGTCATTCCAAATATTTACACCATTCTCTGCCAGGTATTTTATGTTGGTGTCACCCGCTAAAAACCATAACAACTCATGAACGATAGACTTATAGTGTAATTTCTTGGTAGTCACCATCGGGAATCCTTCGCTTAAATCAAATCTCATTTGATAGCCAAAAGTAGAGATGGTTCCAACTCCTGTTCTGTCGCCCTTTTCAATTCCGTTGTCTAGAATGTGCTGTAGTAAATCGTGATACTGCTTCATTTCTTCCTTTTAAATCCAAACAAAACTTCATTCTCTTGAATGACTAATGCGTTGTCATTGAGTGTTTTTATCCAATATTTGCGAGAGGTGTCTTGGGGAGCCTCATAATCAAAAATAAGAGTATCATTTGATAAATGGTAATCTCCTTTTGCAAATAAATCACCTTTTTCTAACAAGTAATATTGAAAACTTTTCTCGCCAATAAATAGCGTGTCTTTTGATGTAACCTCTAGCAAAACCTCTCCTGATGGCTTTGAGATAAAATCAAAGGTATAAGTGCCTTTAAGGGAGGATGTGTTTTGGCAAGAGCTGATAAAGGAAAGAGCAAATAAATAAAAAACGGCCTTTTTCATTAGTGGCCCATTTTAGAAATTTGATCTCTAAGCCTTGCTGCTTTTTCGTAGTCTTCGTTTTTTACAGCTTCTTCGAGTTGTTTTTTCAGATCTCTTAAAGAAAGTGTTTTCTCTTTAGGTTTATCCTCCTTTTCCTCGGCGGGCGGACCTATGTTGATGGTAGATTTTTCATCTTCCTTTTCAAGGATAAGTCCTGCTTTGCCTAACACTTCTTCTGTGGTAAATATAGGGCAGCCAAAACGAATAGCTAAGGCAACGGCATCTGAAGGCCTTGAGTCGACAATTAATGCTTTGCCGTTTTGTATGCAGATTAGATTTGAAAAGAATACCCCGTCTTTAATGTCGTGGATAACCACTTCTTCAATACTGATTTCAAATGAATCGGCAATGTTTTTAAAAAGGTCGTGAGTTAATGGTCTGGGCGGATTCACCATTTTTTCTAAAGCAATGGCAATAGATTGAGCCTCGAAACCCCCAATAATAATCGGAAGTTTACGAGGCCCATTCTCTTCACCAAGCAACAACGCGTATGCGCCTGTTTGTCGCTCGCTATATGATAATCCCTTTATGGTTAACGGAACCTTTTGCATAAATACAAAGGTATTAGTTGTTAGCCTTAAAGTTGCGAATTGCTTCGGTTAATTTAGGAACTACTTCAAAAGCATCGCCAACAATACCGTAATCAGCCGCTTTAAAGAAAGGAGCTTCTGGGTCATTGTTGATTACAACGATGGTTTTTGAGTTACTTACACCTGCCAAATGTTGAATAGCACCTGAAATACCAATGGCTATGTAAAGGTTAGGTCTAATCGCAATTCCGGTTTGACCTACGTGCTCTGTATGAGGTCTCCAACCAATGTCAGAAACAGGTTTAGAACAAGCGGTTCCTGCTCCTAAAAGTTCTGCTAATTCTTCTATCAGGGTCCAATTCTCAGGACCTTTAAGACCGCGACCAGCAGATACTACTAATTCCGCCTCAGGCAATGGAATTTTTCCTTGTACCTTATCAATACTTTTTTGTTCAGTGTTAGCGGTAGCTGAACTCTCAAACGATTCTACTGAAGCACTGTCAGATCCAGATGAGGTTACTCCCACTGAATTAGGAGTGATAGCAATAACAACTTTTTCTTGAGATGCTTCATAAGTAGCAAATGCTTTCGATGAGAAAGATCCTCTTCTAACGGTCATCGGAGACACAGAAGTAGGTAGAGCTACTGCATTGGTAATTAATGACGAGTTGGTTTTAATAGATACCAAGGATTGAATTGACTTTCCGTTAAAAGAACCAGAAAGCACAATTACATTAGCTCCTTCCGCGGAAGCGATTTCTGCAATCGTTTCAGAGTATGACTTTGCGTTAAAATGGGTTAAACCTTGACCCTTTGCATTGATTACTTTTTGAGCTCCGTAATTTCCTAATACAGAAGCGTCATCAGCCATGTCGCCAATAACAACTGCTGTGGTAGAGGTCCCTAATTGTTGTGCTATATGAGATGCATAGCCCACTGCTTCAAAAGAGGCTTTTTTGAACTTTCCTTCCCAAGATTCTACAAATACTAAAACAGACATATATTATTTCTTTAATTCGTTATTGTTAGATTACTTTGGCTTCGCTGTGAAGAAGGTTTACTAGCTCCTCAACGTTGTCTTTGTCAATAAGTTTAACCGCTGCTTTAGGAGCGGGTTTTTCAAAAGATGTTGCCTTTGTACGAGTTTCAGCATCTGAGGCTGCCACTACTTCAAGAGGTTTGGTTCTAGCGGTCATAATTCCTCTCATGTTAGGAATTCTCAAGTCGCTTTCTTCTACCAATCCTTTTTTACCTCCAATAACCATAGGTAAAGAACATGATACGGTTTCTTTTCCACCGTCAATTTCGCGAATCGCTGTTGCGTTTCCACCGTCAATCTCTAATCCAACACAGGCATTCACAAAAGGAAGGTCTAGCAACCCTGCAATTAACCCAGGAACTTGTCCGCCGTTGTAATCAATAGATTCCTGACCACAAAGAATAATGTCATAAGCGCCTTCCTTTGCGATTTTTGCAATTTGACTTGCTACATAAAATCCATCGGTTGGCTGGGCGTCAATTCTAATGGCAGAATCTGCACCAATGGCCAAGGCTTTTCTAATGGTAGGTTCTGTTGAAGCATCGCCTACGTTTACAACTGTTACTGTGCCGCCTTGCTTTTCTTTAATCCACATGGCACGTGTCAATGAAAATTCATCGTAAGGATTAATCACAAATTGTACACCTGAGGTGTCAAATGCGTTGTCTTTGAAATTGATTTTAGCCGTTGTGTCTGGAACATGACTAATACAAACTAATACTTTCATGTATTTACGTATTTGGTTTTATCTCTTCTCAATGAACTTAAGAAGTTAGATACATTAAATTTTGTCTCTGTTTCGTCCGCGAAAATAGCCAAAAATAGTGACCTATTAAAATGTTATGCATACATAATTAAAAGTCATGAATTTGCTATCAATTGGTAAGGAATTTGGCATTCGCTAAAATCAATAGGACTTAATTACTATTTTTGCCCTTCAAATAAGTCATTCATTGAATTTCTATACATGAGAACGATTCAATTTAGAGAAGCTATTGCTGAGGCAATGAGCGAAGAAATGCGCCGCGATGAAAGTATTTACCTAATGGGTGAAGAAGTGGCTGAATACAATGGTGCTTACAAAGCATCTAAGGGTATGTTAGATGAATTTGGTCCGAAACGAGTAATTGACACTCCGATTTCTGAATTAGGATTTTCTGGAATTAGTGTGGGTGCAGCAATGAACGGACTTAGACCGATTGTTGAGTTTATGACCTTTAATTTCTCAATGGTGGCTATTGATCAAATTATCAATAACGCAGCCAAGATGAGACAGATGTCAGGGGGTCAGTTTAATATTCCTATTGTCTTTAGAGGACCTACCGCTAGTGCAGGACAATTAGCTGCAACGCATTCTCAGGCGTTTGAAAGTTGGTATGCCAACTGTCCTGGATTAAAGGTGGTTGTCCCTTCAAATCCTTACGACGCAAAAGGGCTTTTAAAAGCGGCCATTAGAGATGATGACCCGGTTATTTTTATGGAGTCTGAACAAATGTATGGCGACAAAGGTGAGGTGCCTGAAGGCGAATACATGATTCCATTAGGTGTTGCAGAAGTAGTTAAAGAAGGAAAAGATGTAACCATTGTTTCTTTTGGTAAAATTATGAAGGTGGCTTTAGAAGCTGCTGCAGCTTTAGAAAAAGAAGGAGTTCAATGTGAGGTTATTGATCTTAGAACGGTTAGACCTATTGATTATGCTACCATTGTAGCCTCGTTAAAAAAGACGAATAGATTGGTAGTTGTTGAGGAGGCTTGGCCATTGGGTTCTATTGCCACAGAGCTTACCTATCACGTACAACGCCATGCATTTGATTATTTAGATGCACCTATTAGAAGAATTACTACTGCAGATACTCCTGCTGCTTATTCACCTACTTTGTTAGAGGCTTTCTTGCCAAACACTGAAAAGGTTGTAGCTGCCATCAAAGATGTGCTGTATGTTTAATTGATTGGGCTTTAATCCCTTTGATTAAAAAAACTGATTATATTTGAATCCTCACATGTTTTTCACGTGGGGATTTTTCTTTTCAATTAATATATAATTAGTACAAATGGAACAGTTCTATTACATTGTCCCAGCCTTGGGACTTGTTGGGCTTCTTGTTATGATTTTTAAATCCATGTGGGTTACAAAACAAGAAACCGGAGACCAGAAAATGGTTGATTTAGCAAAACACATAGCAGATGGGGCCATGGCCTTTTTGAAAGCAGAGTGGAAGGTGTTGTCAATTTTCGTTGTTATCGCCGCGGCCTTGTTGGCTTGGTCTGGTAGCTTGATTGAAACTTCTAGTCCAATAATCGCTATTTCGTTTATTATCGGAGCTTTTTTCTCCGCTTTCGCGGGATGGATCGGTATGAACATCGCAACAAAATCAAATGTAAGAACAACCGAGGCTGCAAAAACTTCACTTGCTAAGGCGTTAAAAGTATCCTTTACAGGAGGCTCTGTAATGGGACTTGGAGTAGCAGGGCTTGCTGTTTTAGGTCTTGGATCTTTATTCATTGTATTCTACAATATGTTTGTTTTAGGCACCGGAGCTTCGGTGAATGGAGTAGAGATGGAAAAAGCTCTTGAAGTTCTTGCAGGATTTTCTCTGGGTGCTGAATCAATTGCTCTTTTTGCTCGTGTAGGAGGAGGTATTTATACCAAAGCAGCTGATGTAGGTGCTGACCTTGTAGGTAAGGTAGAAGCGGGTATTCCAGAAGATGACCCAAGAAACCCAGCTACTATTGCAGATAACGTGGGTGATAACGTGGGTGATGTTGCAGGTATGGGTGCCGACCTTTTTGGCTCTTACGTAGCAACCATTTTAGCTACCATGGTATTGGGTAGAGAAATTAGTTCGGTAGACCAATTTGGTGGTATTGCGCCCTTGTTGCTGCCGATGGTAATTGCTGGTCTTGGTCTTGTGTTTTCTATCATCGGAACATTCTTCGTAAGAATTTCTGGAGAAAACGGAAATGTCCAAAAGGCATTAAACCTTGGTAACTGGAGCTCTATGGTGTTAGTTGCCATTTCTTCTTATTTCCTAGTTCATTGGATGTTGCCTGAGACCATGAGTATCAGAGGATTTGAATTTACAAGTGATGGTGTGTTTTACGCTATTATGATCGGTTTGGTAGTAGGTGCATTGATGAGTATTATTACAGAATTCTACACAGCAATGGGTAAAAGACCTGTTCGCTCTATCGTGAATCAATCTTCTACTGGTCATGCAACTAATATTATCGGTGGACTTGCCGTAGGAATGGAGTCTACTGTATTGCCAATTATTGTTTTGGCTGCAGGTATTTATTCTTCTTATGAAATGGCGGGACTTTATGGCGTGGCTATCGCTGCTGCGGGTATGATGGCAACCACTGCTATGCAGTTGGCGATTGATGCCTTTGGACCGATTGCTGATAACGCTGGAGGGATTGCAGAAATGTCGGGTCTTCCTGAAGAGGTTAGAGGACGTACAGATATTTTAGATGCTGTAGGTAACACAACGGCAGCTTCTGGTAAAGGATTTGCCATTGCGTCTGCTGCGCTTACAGCGCTTGCTCTTTTTGCCGCTTATGTAGGTATTGCAGGCATTGACTCTATTGATATTTATAAAGCGGATGTATTAGCAGGATTGTTTATTGGTGCAATGATTCCATTTATTTTCTCTGCATTGGCAATTGCAGCGGTGGGTCGCGCAGCAATGGATATGGTACAAGAAGTACGTAGACAGTTTAAGGAGATCCCAGGCATTATGGAGTATAAAGCTACTCCAGAGTACGACAAATGTGTTGAGATTTCTACAAAGGCTTCAATTAGAGAAATGATTGCTCCTGGAGCCATTGCTTTGGTTGTTCCAATTATTGTTGGATTTTCTTTTGGTCCTGAGGTGTTAGGAGGTCTATTAGCAGGTGTTACCGTTTCTGGTGTGTTGATGGGAATGTTCCAAAACAACGCTGGAGGCGCTTGGGATAATGCGAAAAAATCCTTTGAAAAAGGAGTAGAGATTAATGGTACTATGCAGTACAAGGGATCTGAAGCTCATAAGGCTTCTGTTACCGGAGATACTGTAGGTGATCCATTTAAAGATACTTCAGGTCCTTCTATGAATATCTTAATCAAGCTTATGTCTATTGTTTCTTTAATTATTGCTCCTCATATTGCAGTAAACGGTGGACATCATTCTACCTCTAATCATAACGAGGTAATGGAAAGTAAGATTTACGAAAATGGTGTAAATCCCCAAGAGGGAACAGTAATCGCCCAAATATCAATTAATATGAATGGTGAAAAGTATCATATGATTGGTGAAGAGGTTAATGTCCTTTATGGAGAAAACAAGGCCGTAAAACGTATTCACGGATTTTTATCTGGAGATGATGCAAAAAACATTATTGCCGAAGCTGCCGCTGAAAACAAAATTTATTTCTCAACCAGTCAGGTTAGAAGGTTAGGCCAAAATCAATTAGAATACTTAGGGTTTTTCAGATATGAAAGAACTCAAATTCCGATAAAAGGGATGTTTAAGTTGAATAATAATAAATGGGAAGGAGTTATTGATGTGAAATCATAACGCATTCAAAACAAAAAAAATAGGGAGCAATTTGCTCCCTATTTTTTTTTAGAATTGGTGCTTTTGACCAAAGTTTATAAGATCTACAACGTTCTTGGCTCCTAACTTTTTTAAGAGTCTCAGTTTGTAGGTGCTTACCGTTTTGTCGCTGATTTCTAAATCTTGGCTAATTTCTTTATTGCTCTTGCCAGATGATATGAGTTTTAAAACTTCACTTTCTCTCTTCGAAAGCTTTACAGGACTTAGATTTCCTTTTTTGTTTTTCTTGTAAATCTCTTCATTGAACTTTTCTTGACCCGCATAAATTTCCTTTATAGCCCCGATGATTTCAGCAGGATTTGAGTCTTTCGAAAGGTAGCCTTTGGCACCAAGCTTTCTAGCTGTTAAGCCATAAATTTCTTCAGGGTGCATGCTTAAGATTAGTACTTTTATTTGTGGATACTCTTCCGCAAGAGTCCTTAAGGCGGTGATGCCATTTGTTTTAGGCATGTCAATGTCCAGAAGAAGAACATCGACATCTGCTGAAGGTAATTTCTGAAACAAATCTTCTCCGTCAACTGCTTCACCTACCAGGCTAAGTTCCGAATCATTGCTGATGAAAAGTTGTAGACCTTTTCTAATCACCGCATGATCATCTGCTAAGAATGTGTTTATCATTATGAATTGAAAAATTAGTAGGAAAAATCCTATTAAATAAAAATATATTCTTTTCTTTGTACCAATTTAATGGAAATATTTTATTGATTGTCCAAATTGGCTGTATCCTATCAAAAAATAATCACTTCTCCCTCCGAAGATGAGGTGTATTCGCTAAAAAAATCTAATGAAGCGAAGGGTAGGTTTATATCTATACTTTCCCATAACGTAAAGGCTCCATTGAATTATTTTCATCATGTAGCTAGTTTTTTAGAAAAGAATTGGGACTCTCTTTCAGACAGTGAAAAAAAAGAAAGTATTTCTGCTCTTTCAGAATCTTCAGAGGCTATGATAAATCTTGTTCAACAGGTTTTAATGTGGTCTAAGGCTAGAATTCCTTCAGAATTAGATGATAACTCAGAGGTTTCTTTGTCTCGAACAATTGATGAGGTCTTTGAGTTGTTTGCTGGTCAAGCTCAACTAAAGGAAATAACCTTTGTCAATGAAATCGATAAGGAATTTGAGATAGAGGCAGATAGAAGAATCTTGCATTTAATCCTTCAAAACCTTGTGTCTAACGCCATCAAATTTTCATATAACAAAGGTGAAATAACGGCAAGGACCAAAGAAAATGTGTTGGAGATTATTGATGAAGGTATTGGAATGAATAAGGAGGAATTAGAAAAGTTAAACAATCCGTCTATTGCTTTTACCCGTCGAGGAACCAACAACGAAGAAGGTACGGGAGTAGGTATGACTATTGTTTATGATTTGCTTCCTTCTATTGGTGCTTCTATTGAGTTTGAAAGTGAAACCAATAAAGGGACCATTACTCGCCTAATTTTCAATTAAGGTTATTTATAGCTTTTCGGAATTTCACAGACTGGTATCGGAGTCATCTTGTGCTGATTTGCCGTGTTGAGTCTGGTGTAGATTTCAAAAACTTCAAGCTCTCTTCCAGAAAAATCATTGGCGCTTTTCCCTGAATCTTTCATCTTCATGGCCCATTCTAACTCTGGATAAGAAGCCCCGATTTGATCTTCGTCACTTCTGTCATCACCCCAAAGTCCGTCAGTGGGCTTTGCAGACAAAATGCTTTCTGGTACCCCAAGATACTTTCCTAACTCAAAAACTTCCGTTTTCACCAAGTCCGCAATAGGGCTTAAATCAACTCCTCCATCTCCGTATTTGGTATAAAATCCAACACCAAAGTCTTCAACCTTGTTCCCAGTGCCCGCTACTAAAAATCCGCGGTTGGCCGCAAAGTAGTAAAGGGTGGTCATTCTTAGCCTTGCTCGGGTGTTCACTAGAGACATTTCAATGATGTTTGCGGTTTCAATAGTTTCATAAACCTCACACATTTTGTCAAACACTTCTGTTAATTGGACCGATAAACTAGAAACGTTGGGGTGTTTTTTTTCTAAACTCTTTATGTGCTCCCAAGCCCTGTTTACTTGTGAATCGGGCTGATGAATGGGCATTTCAACCAAGAGGACAGGGAGTCCGGTTCTTGCCGCTAATGAAGAAGTTACTGCACTGTCAATTCCTCCTGAAACGCCAACAACAAAGCCTTTGGCTCTTGCGTTAATGGCATATTCTTTTAACCAAAGTGAAATGTGTTCAGCAACCTTTTCAGTATTCATATCTTATTCTTGATTTTTGTGCGTTAAAGATACCAATTCCCTAAATTTGTGCGCTATGAAAAAGGCTACGCTGTTTTTAATTCTTTTTATTTCCCTTTGGTTTAGTGGATGTGATGATAATCCATTAGAAGTTGATCTGTCTTCAGTAGATAGAAAGATAGAGATAAAGCATTTTGACTTAGGGTTTTATAATTCTGATAGTTTGAATTTTAACCAAACACAGCTCAGTGAATTAAGAGACGAGTACCCTCTTTTTTTTATGATGGGAGATCTTGAGTTTTGGCGAAATCAAAGGCAATCGTCTTCTCAATACTTGTTGTATAAAGACATTATACTGGTATTTGGTGATTATTCTAGTTTCGATCGTGAATTTTCCTCTTTTGCTTCACACCTTTATTCTTATTACCCCAATCATCCTCTTAATTCTATCCAGACCTATATTTCTAATCTTGATTTTGAGTACCCCGTGGTCTTTGCAGACTCTGTGCTCTTTATCTCTTCAGATTTATTTCTAGGAGGGAATCATCCTGCTTACCAAATGTTACCTGACTACCTTAGGTTTCAAAGGCAGTCAAGGTTTTTGCAAAGTGTTCTTTCTGAATCGGTAATGGCTCCCTTGGTAAACAAAGATTTAAGAGATCAGTCATTAGTGAATGAGATGATTTATTGGGGAAGAGTCTATTATGCAATAAAAGCCTTAAATCCTCATCTAACAGACGATAGAATCATGCGTTTTTCAAAAGATGAATTGGCTTTTTGTTTAGAAAGTGAAGAAAGCATGTGGAGGTATTTTGTAAAACAAGAATATCTCTTCTCTCCAGATCAAGATTTAAAACGACGATTTATTGAGGTGGCACCCTTTTCAAAATTCGGTGTGACTACTGACTTGCAAACCCCAGGAAGCGTAGGTAAGTGGGTTGGCCTTCGCATCATAGAAAGTTTTATGAAAAACAATCCAGAAACATCTTTGCGGCAACTGCTCTCTATGTCTGATGCGCAAGAAATTTTTAAGAAATCAAAATACAAACCATGAGTTCAAAGAAAATACATCAATCAGAAATCTCTATTAAGGTAGGTTTAGATGAAAACAAGGTTCCAGAAAAAATTCATTGGGATGCTTCAGACGGTGGAGTAAATAATGAGCCTGCTTCTGCTTTTATGTTGTCAGTTTGGGATGAGAGAACCCAAGATACGTTGAGGATAGATTTGTGGACCAAAGAAATGAGAATGGATGATATGAAAAAGTTTTATCACCAAACTCTCCTATCTATGGCAGATTCTTTTGAAAGGGCCACTAATGAAAAAGAAATGGCCCTTGATATGAAAGATTTTGCTCGCTATTTCGCTGAAAAGCTGGAATTGATTGAAAAGAAAAAATAGAAAACTAAAACAGTTTTCTAATTTCCCCTCCTAATTGGTCGTTTAGGTTTTCTATGTAATTTAGAATGTCTAAACGGCCAATTCTGCTTTCTGATGAGGTTACAAAGGTTTGAGGCATTTGCTCCCAAGTCTGTAACATTTTCTTCTTGTATTTTGAAGTGTTCTTGTTTAATTCGTTTGAACTGATTTTGTCAATCTTGGTAAAAACGATTGAAAAAGGAATCCCGTTTTCCCCTAACCACTGCATGAACTCTAAATCAATTTTCTGTGGTTCATGTCTAGAATCAATCAGTACAAAGAGGTTGACCAAGTTTTTCCTTTCTAAAATGTATCGGGTGATTAGTTGCTGAAAAGATTTTTTCGCAGACTTTGAAGTTTTTGCGTATCCATATCCTGGCAGGTCAACTAAGTACCACCTGTCATCCATTTTGAAATGATTGATGAGCTGGGTTTTTCCAGGTTTGCTGGATGTCTTTGCCATGTCCTTCTTCTCAGCAATGTGGTTGATTAACGACGACTTCCCAACGTTAGATCTTCCGATAAATGCGTATTCAGGAATGGGCTCTTGTGGACATTTGTCTACACGGGTGTTAGAAACTAGAAATTCAGCTTTCACTACAAATAATTTCTGTAAAAGTACGGCTTTTATCTTCCGAGGAAAATTCATTTTCTATCTAGTTAATAAAACTATTCTCCACTTTTTACCACTAAAGGTTAATTTCAATTTTTTCTTGTATTTATAGGTGTTAAGGGAAATTTATTTACCTTTCGCCCGTTCATTGAACCTATAGGTTATCAAAAGTTATCAACAAAGTGGTAATTGGTGGGTTTTTGTGGAGAGATAATTTTATCTTTGAATCAATCAGTAATAAAAAGCTAATCAATTGAATTTGATAGGAGTACATGAGTGTAAAATGGATGCTAAGGGGCGAGCGCTTCTGCCATCTGCGCTAAAAAAGCAATTGCTTTCAGCGTTAGAGGGTGGGTTTGTCTTAAAGCGTAGCGTTTTCAGTCCTTGCTTGGAGTTGTATCCAATGCAAGAATGGAATCGTGTCATGGCTCGTGTAAACAAACTCAATCGATTTGTGAAAAAGAATAACGACTTCGTCAGAATGTTTATGGCGGGGGTTAAACTGATTGATATGGATGCTAATGGTCGAATTCAAATTCCAAAAGATTTGGTTTCGTATGCAGGGGTGTCCTCGTCTTTAGTGTTAAGTGCAACCGGAAGTGTAATTGAGATTTGGGATAAGACGGCTTATGAAAGCGCTGTAAATCCTGAAGAATTAGATTTTGGTCAATTAGCAGAAGATGTAATGGGTGAAATTTCCGATCTCTCAAGCAATGAATTATCATGAACCCGTACTGTTTAAAGAATCTCTTGATGGTTTAAATATTAAGCCAAACGGGATCTATGTTGACGTCACCTTTGGAGGTGGTGGTCATAGTCGTGGAATATTAGAAAGGCTCAATGAAGACGGGAAGCTTTTTGCGTTTGATCAAGATCCTGATGCTCTGGCTAATGTTCCCGAGAATTCCAACTTCACTTTGGTGGCTCAAAATTTTAGATACTTGAAAAAGTATCTAAGGTTGTATGGTGTAACTAAAATTGACGGTCTTCTGGCAGATTTAGGGGTGTCTTCTCATCAATTTGATGAGGGCGAAAGAGGTTTCTCGACCCGATTTGACGGTCCCTTGGATATGAGGATGAATCCTTCAAGCGAACTCTCTGCACGACAAGTCCTCAATGAATATACTATTGAGAATCTTGCGAGAATCTTTAGAAGCTATGGTGAGTTTAAAAATCCGATGAATCTAGCTAGAAAGATTGATGTGGCTAGGTCGCTAGGAGAAATGGAAACTACCAAGCAGCTAGCTGACATTGTGGTTTCAATGGCTCCTTATCAAAAGAGAAATAAATTTTTAGCCCAGGTTTTTCAGGCGTTGAGAATAGAGGTTAATCAAGAGCTAGATGCTCTAAAAGAAATGCTGACCCAAGCCTCAGAATTATTGAGTCCTGAAGGTAGGTTGGTGGTTATTTCTTATCACTCTCTAGAGGATAGGCTGGTGAAAAATTTCATCAGAGAGGGGTTGTTCGATGGACAAGCAGAAAAAGATTTCTTCGGAAATAAATTGACGCCATTGAAGATCATTACTCGCAAGCCTATTGTGCCTAGTGAGGAAGAGCTGGTTGAGAACACACGTTCTAGAAGTGCAAAATTGAGGATTGGAGAAAAGAAGGATGAGCAAAAAGGATAATAAAAAGAATGCAGAATGGGCAAAGTATCTCATCGGTACTTTTTTGCTTAGAGAGCTATGGGTGAAAAATTTACCCTTTGTGCTCTATCTGCTGTTTTTGTCTATTGTGGCTATCAATGCGGCTCATAAAGCGGAAAGAAAGGTTCATGAGATTGCAAAGCTTTCGAATAAACACAAGGAGTTAAAGTCTGAATACATAGAGACGAAATCACTGCTTATGCAGATGAGTTCTGAGACAAAGGTGATAGAGAAAGCTAAAGATTTGGGGCTTCAGCAAAATGCTCAGCCTCCTAAAAGAATAGTGGTTAATAATGACTGAGGAAAAGAAATATAAAAATTCAATAAGGCTTTTAGTCCTAGCGGGTGCTGCGGTTCTTGTCGCAGTATTCATTGGGGCAAAACTCGTATTGACTTATGTTTCTGAAGGTCCTGAGTTAAGAGCAAAGGCAGAAAGAGAGGTGTTAAAGCGCGTAGTGGTAAAAGCTGATCGTGGTAATATCTACTCTTCCGATGGAAAATTGCTGGCTACCTCTATGCCTATGTATGATTTGTACATGGATCCAACAACGGCATCGGATGAAGCATTTAATTCTGGTATTGTTCAACTATCACACAACTTGGAAAGAGTGTTTCCCAAGAGAAACTTTGGGCAATGGCGTGATTTCTTGAAAAACGCAAGGTCTTCAGGAGACCGATTTGTGACCCTAGGTAGTAGTGTGACTTTTACTCAACTTCAAAAGATAAAAGAGTGGCCCATTTTTGAACTCGGAAAGTTCAAAGGAGGGTTGATTTATGAATCTAGGTCTTTTAGAAAAATGCCTCTCGGAAAATTGGCAGAGAGAACCATTGGGTATGATGGGGATAGAAATCAAGCGGGACTAGAAGGTGCGTTTAGTTCTTTTTTAAAGGGTAGCGACGGACGTAGAATGAAGCAAAAGATTTCAAATTCTAACTGGAAGCCTTTAAATGATGCCTCAGAAATTGAGCCGGAGAATGGTTACGATCTTGTGACCACTATTGATACTAGAATTCAAGATGTGGCTCACAGGGCTCTGTTGGCTCAATTAGAAAAGTATGAAGCTGACCATGGTTCAGTGATTGTCATGGAGGTGAAAACCGGACATGTAAAAGCAATCTCTAACCTGGGCAGAACGGAAGAGGGTAAGTATTACGAAAAAAGAAATTACGCTATTTGGGAAACTACTGAGCCTGGGTCTACCTTCAAACTAGCTTCTCTTATGGTGGCTCTTGAAGATGGCGTGGTAGATACTTCAGATATGGTAGATACCGAAAATGGAATTTACACCATCTATAACAAAAAGGTTAAAGACAGTAATGTCAAATACGGAAAGGGCGGATATGGCGTAATCAATGTGGCTGAGGCTTTTAGGAAATCATCAAACGTGGGGATTGTAAAAGCCATTTATCCGCATTATAAAAACAACGAGAAGGAATTTATTGATAGGCTCTATCAAATTGGACTTAACCAAAAACTAGGGGTAGAAATAAAGGGCGAAGGCCAGCCAAAAATTCCTACGCCTTCTGACCAGAATTGGTCGGGTATTTCACTTCCGTGGATTTCTTTTGGGTATGAAATTTCTATGACTCCTATGCAAGTTCTTGCTCTCTATAATGCGGTTGCTAACAATGGAGTGATGGTGAAACCCATCTTGGTAGAATCTATTCAGAATCAAGGGGAAGCCATAGAGGTAATGGAAACTGAAATTTTGAATCCAGCCATCTGTTCAAAATCTACCGTTGAGAAACTGCAAGCCTTGTTAAAAGGTGTGGTAGATAAAGGTACGGCCAAAAACATTCAAACCGATGTGTATACCATGGCTGGGAAAACAGGGACCTGTCAGTTGAATTATTGGAAAGCTTCAAGAGAGTATCAAGCGTCATTTGCAGGATATTTTCCCGCTGAAAATCCGCAGTATTCATGTATTGTGGTTGTGAATAAGCCAAATCCTGACAAAGGGTATTACGGTTCTACCGTGGCGGCTCCGGTATTTAGAGCCATTGCAGATGAGGTCTATTTATATACTCCAGAAAATATAGAAGTGAACTACGACGCGGAGGAAGTTCCTCCTCCAAATATTGCAATTCAAGTAGATAATGTACTTCCTGACTTAACCGGTCTAGCTCCACAAGAAGTGATTCCGTTGCTTGAAAATAAAGGGTTTAAAGTTCAGGTTTCAGGGGCGGGAAATGTGGTTAAACAGTTTCCGAAAGCAGGAACGGCTCTTAAACCCAATCAACTCATAATAGTAAAACTAGGATGAAGTTATTAAAAGATATATTGTACGGTGTTTCTCTAGATGAAGTGGTTGGCAATACGCATATGGCCATTTCAAATATAGAGTTCGACTCTAGAAAGATTCAAAGGGGAAGCTTGTTTGTTGCCTTGTCTGGTTCAGTAGTAGACGGTCATGACTTTATTGATGCTTCTATTGAAAAAGGTGCCATTGCAGTAATTTGTGAAACTATTCCAGAAGGGGTTAACCAAAATGTTACCTACCTAATAGTAGAAGATTCACATCGTGCTTTGGGTATCGCAGCAGCAAACTTTTATGATCACCCTAGTGAAAAGCTAAAGGTTGTAGGAATTACTGGGACCAATGGTAAAACCACGGTTGCCACTACATTGTATGAATTGTTTCAATCGCAAAACATTTCAACTGGACTTATTTCTACAGTAAGGAATAAGGTGCAAAGAGAAACCCTAGAAGCTACTCACACCACTCCAGATGCGATAACCATTCAAAGGTTGTTGAGGCAAATGGTTGATAAGGGGTGTAAGTATGTCTTTATGGAAGTTTCTTCCCATGGACTTCACCAAAAAAGAGTAGCCGGTCTTAAGTTCTCTGGGGCTGTGTTTACTAACATTTCTCTGGATCACCTAGACTATCATAAAACCTTTAAAGAGTACATAGCGGCCAAGAAACTTTTGTTTGATCACCTTCCGTCAAACGCATTTGCATTAGTCAATGTAGATGACAAGAACGGCAGAATAATGGTTCAAAATACCAAGGCTAAAGTTTATTCATACGCTTTAAAAACCGAAGCTGACTACAAGGCGAAAATCCTTGAAAACCAATTTACGGGATTGCTATTAAAAATTAATGACCAAGAGTTTTGGTCTAGAATGGTCGGACCGTTTAATGCCTATAATCTAGCGGCTGTCTTTGGTGTAGCTGACTTGCTAAGGCAAGAGGCGCTTCAAACCATGACGGTGTTGAGTACCCTTGGTGCTGTAGAAGGAAGGTTTCAGACCGTGCAAGACAAGAAGTCTACCATTCACGGTATTGTCGATTATGCACATACTCCTGATGCTTTAGACAATGTTCTCAAAACCATTGGGCAAATCAGGACTCAGAATGAAAAATTAATCACTGTCGTGGGATGTGGAGGGGATAGAGATAATTCCAAAAGACCCTTGATGGCGCAGATTGCCAGTGAGCTAAGCGACCAAGTGATTTTAACGTCAGATAACCCAAGAACAGAAGATCCAGAGCTGATTATTGAGCAAATGGAAGCGGGTGTTGAGGCTCAAAACAAACGTAAATGTCTGTCTATTGTCAACCGAAAGGAGGCCATTAGAACAGCCGTTAGAATGGCTTCGCCCGGTGATATTATTCTCGTGGCTGGAAAAGGCCATGAAAAATACCAAGACATCAATGGGGTAAAGCACCCATTTGATGATGTAGAGATATTACAAACAGAACTGAACCAAATCCAAGCGTAATGTTATACTATTTATTTGAATATTTAGATCAGTCGTTCGACATTCCAGGAGCCGGGGTGTTCACGTATATTACCTTTAGAGCAGGCTTGGCCATGGTGTTCTCTCTATTAGTTTCACTTGTTTTTGGTAAGAAGATTATTCGACTGCTTCAAAAGCAACAAATCGGTGAAACAATTAGAGACTTAGGTTTAGAAGGTCAGGTTCAAAAGGCTGGGACACCTACCATGGGTGGGATAATTATTATTGCGGCCATTTTAATTCCTGTATTGCTTTTCGCAAAGCTCGATAATATTTACATCCTGCTGTTGATCCTTACCACTCTTTGGATGGGAGCTATTGGTTTTGCAGATGATTACATCAAGGTATTTAAAAAGAATAAAGAAGGCCTTAGAGGGAAGTTTAAGGTTTTAGGACAGGTAACACTAGGGGTTATCGTGGGGAGTATTCTGTATTTCCACCCTGACGTGGTAATGAAAGAACAGGCTTCGCGTTCTGCGACTACCGTTCAGTTGTTCGGAGAAACGGTTGAGAAACCTGCACTTTTTGACGATGAAGAAAAGTCCACTAAAACCACCATTCCATTTTTCAAAAACAATGAATTTGATTACTCAAAACTCATTACTTGGATAGGTCCTGAGTATGAAAAGTATTCTTGGATCATTTTTATTCCCATTGTGATTTTTATTATCACAGCAGTTTCTAATGGTGCTAATCTAACCGATGGGTTAGACGGACTGGCCACGGGAACCTCTGCAATACTAGGAGTTGCATTGGCGGTACTTGCGTATGTCTCGGGGTCGGTAATCTTTGCTGATTATCTCAACATTATGTACATCCCGAACACGGGAGAAATGGTGGTGTTTGCCGCAGCGTTTTTAGGGGCTTGTATCGGATTTTTATGGTACAACAGCTTCCCGGCTCAAGTGTTTATGGGCGACACGGGTAGTTTAGCCATAGGGGCCATCATTGCCACTTTTGCAATTGCCGTGAGAAAGGAGCTTCTAATACCCATTCTTTGTGGGGTTTTCTTAGCAGAAAATTTCTCGGTAATTCTTCAAGTCAGCTATTTCAAATTTACCAAGAAGAGATTCGGTGAAGGTCGACGAATATTTCTGATGTCACCCCTTCATCACCACTATCAGAAAAAAGGATACCACTAAAGTAAAATAGTAACAAGGTTTTGGATTGTTTGAATTATGCTAGCGGTCTTTGCCATCATTACGCTTAAGTTGAGGTGATTTCAAAAGAACAAAATATCGCTGTTTTAGGGGCTGGTGAAAGTGGTGTAGGAGCCGCCATTCTAGCAAAGGTCAAAGGCCATAAGGTCTTTGTGTCTTCTTTAAACGCCATTGATATCAACCACAAAAAATCGTTGGTTGAAAATCAAATTGAGTTTGAAGAAGGGGGTCACTCTATGGAGGTTTTAAAGCAATATGATATTGTGGTGAAAAGCCCAGGAATACCTTCTAATGCTAAGATAGTTCTTGAACTAATAGAAGTAGGAGCAGAGATCATTTCAGAAATTGAACTGGGATTTCGCTATTCAAAAGGGCGAATAATTGCCATTACTGGTAGCAACGGTAAAACGACTACATCATTGTTAACTCATCAATTGCTGAAAAGGGCTGGCATGAACGTCGGACTTGCTGGAAACATTGGTTCTAGCTACGCACTTCAAGTGGCTTATGATGACAAAGATTGGTATGTCCTAGAGATTAGCAGTTTTCAGTTAGACGATATGGTTCACTTTTCTCCCCACATCGCTATTGTTACCAATATTACTCCAGATCACTTAGATCGATACGAATACAGTCTTGATAAATATGCTGACTCAAAACTTAGCATTGTAAAAAACATGACTCCACAAGATTATCTCATCTATAACCTTGATGATGAAATTTCTTTGGCGGCCATGGAAAGAATAAACATAAAATCCAAGTTGATTCCCTTTTCGCTGATTCAAAAGGTTGAAGAAGGAGCTTACATGGAAAACCAAATAATAACGCTTACAATAAACAAGGGAAAAATGGGAATTGAAGAATTAGCCCTTCAGGGCAAGCACAATGCTTGTAACAGTATGGCTGCAGGTTTAGCTGCAAAATTACTTAGCATTAGAAAAGAAGTGATCAGAGATAGTCTGGCAGACTTTGAAACTATAGAGCACAGGCTAGAGCCGGTGTTAGAGGTTTTTGGTATTGAGTTTATCAACGACTCAAAAGCCACCAACGTAAACTCAACCTTTTACGCTTTAGAATCTATGAAGCGACCCACCATCTGGATTGCCGGAGGCGTGGATAAAGGAAACGATTATTCACAATTACAATCGTTGGTGAAAAGCCACGTAAAAGCCATTGTGTGTTTAGGTAAAGACAATGATAAAATCATTCAGGAATTTGCCAATTCAGTGGATATGATTGTTGAAACCCAATCAATGGCAGATGCCGTTAATATGGCTTATTCATTAGGTGAAAAGGGAGATGCCGTTCTTCTTTCACCTGCTTGTGCAAGTTTTGATTTGTTTGAAAACTACGAAGACAGAGGTCGTCAATTTAAAGAAAGAGTAAGAAGCCTATAATGATTTCGGTAGCCCAATACATAAAAGGAGATAAGGTAATTTGGTCGTTGGCCGGATTATTAGCTTTATTCAGCTTTATGCCTGTTTACAGTGCATCTAGTAATATCGCCTTTATGTATTCTAATGGCAATACCTTGGCAATGCTTTTTAAACATTTTGTGCATTTGGCAATAGGTTTTACCGCCATGTACTTTGTCCACAAAGTGAATTATAAATATTTCGCAGGTATTTCTCTATTAGTAGGTCCTGTTGTGGTAATTCTCCTTGTTTATACCTTGATGCAAGGAACTACTATTGGAAATGCCAATGCCAGCCGATGGATAAAAATTCCATTTTTGGGCTTTACCTTTCAAACATCCGCCTTAGCGAGTTTAACTTTAATGGTTTTTCTCGCGCGAAACTTGGCTAAGCTAGACATGAAGTCGCTGACCATCAGAGATGCGGTATTGTATTTTTTAATTCCCATAGGGGTCATTTGTATGTTAGTCCTCCCAGCTAACTTTTCAACTGCGGCCTTAATCTTTTTGTTGTCGGTAATTTTAATGATGGTAGCTGAATTTCCAATGAAATACTTGATGGTTGCCGTGGGTTCCGGAATAGTGCTGTTGACCTTGTTTATTGCTACGGTTATCATTTTCCCAAATATTTCTAACCGGGTTTCTACTTGGAAAAACAGGATAGAAAATTTTGCCTCAGGGAGTGCCGAAGGAAACTATCAGGTCATGAAAGCAAAAATGGCAATTGCTCAAGGTGGCGTTCTTGGAAAGGCCCTGGAAAAGGTGTCCAAAAGAACTTTTTGCCTCAATCTAATTCTGATTTTATCTATGCGGTAATCATTGAAGAATTTGGATTGCTAACCGGGTTGGGACTCATCCTTATTTATGTGTTTCTCTTTTTTAGAATTATTCGGGTGGCGTTAAAATGCCCTAACCCATTTGGTAGGTATGTCTCTATAGGCTTGGGAATAGGAATTATTTTTCAAGCATTTATCAATATGTCTGTCGCCGTAAACCTAATTCCGGTAACGGGACAAACACTGCCCTTGGTAAGCGCAGGGGGGTCTTCTATATGGATGACCTGCTTGGCCTTGGGGATTATCATTAGTGTAAGTAGATCTTTTACAGAATCGGTAGAAGAGGTTAATGAATCAAATGCAGAAGCAAATTTAGATCCAGTAGAATGAAAAGTGATTTGAGAATAATGATTTCTGGAGGGGGAACCGGTGGGCACATCTTCCCTGCATTATCTATTGCAGATGAATTAATGAAAAAATATCCTACTGCAAAGATTGAGTTTGTCGGTGCTAATGATAGAATGGAAATGCAAAAAATACCTGAAGCAGGATATAAAATTCATGGTATCACCATTTCTGGGATTCAGCGTGCGGATTGGAAGAAGAACATCACTTTTCCAATAAAACTTTGGAAAAGCCTTTTAAAGTGTAAAAAACTCATTAGAGAATTTAAACCGGATGTGGTTATCGGGACAGGGGGCTTTGCAAGTGGACCTCTTCTTTGGGCGGCTCAGCTGAAGAAAATCCCTACAGTAATTCAAGAGCAAAATTCATATCCTGGAATCACCAATAAACTATTGTCAAAAAAGGCAAAAACGATTTGTGTTGCCTATAGTGGATTAGATAAATGGTTTCCGCAACGGTCAATTGTTTTTACGGGAAACCCCGTTAGAAAATCTCTTTTAGAGTTGGGAGATGAGTCAAAAGGCGCAAAGGAGGCGCTTGGATTTAATCCGGATAAAAAAGTGATTTTAGTCTTAGGAGGAAGTCTAGGAGCAAGAGCTATTAATAAAGCGGTAAAGGAATCTTATTCAGAGTGGATTCAAGCCGGTTATCAGGTTGTTTGGCAATGTGGTAAGGTGTATTACAATGCACTAATGGAGGAGGTCCCACAAATCGATGGATTGTTACTTACAGACTTTGTGAAAGATATGAATGTGGTTTATTCCGCTGCAGATGTGATTATCTCTAGAGCGGGAGCCGGAACGTTAAGCGAACTGGCAATTGTAGGGAAACCAGCCATATTGATTCCTTCGCCCAATGTAGCAGAAGACCATCAAACCAAAAATGCAAGAGCCTTTTCTGAAAAAGGAGCGGCTGTTTTATTGTCAGAAAAAAACGCTGAAGAACTTAAGCATCGCGTGTTAGACCTTTTGGAAAACCAAGAAGATCGAACTCTGTTGGAAAAAGAAATTAAAAAATTGGCAAAGCCCTACGCAACGGAGGCTATTGTTACAGAAATAGAAAAACAACTGTAGTGAATTTTAAGAGCTTTGATAGGATTTATTTCTTGGGTATAGGCGGCATCGGAATGAGCGCCTTGGCTAGGTATTTCTTGTCCAAAAATTTCCGGGTGGCTGGTTACGACAAGACTCCTTCAAAGTTAACAGATGCCTTGCAATCAGAAGGGGCGCAAATTCACTTTGATGACGCAATAAATAATATCCCTAAAGACTTTAGAGATATTGAAAATACACTGGTTGTTTACACCCCAGCGGTGCCCGATGACAATGAAGAGTTTCAGTATTTTTTGTCTAACGAGTTTGATTTGTATAAACGAGCTCGTGTGTTGGCAGAGATTGCCAATTTAGGCAAGAGTTTTGCCGTTGCAGGAACCCACGGAAAAACAACTACTTCTGCTTTACTCGCCCATCTATTTAAGGATGCAAACGTGGATGTAAATGCCTTTTTAGGCGGTATTTCATGGAATTACAATACTAATTTCCTTATCGGAAAGGGAAAAGAGGTGGTGCTAGAGGCCGATGAGTTTGATAGAAGCTTCCATTTTCTGCGTCCCAATTTTGGACTTATCACCAGTATGGATGCAGATCACCTCGATATTTATGGTGATGAGAAAGGAATTCAAGAAAGCTTCCAAGAATTTGCTAAGAACGTAAAGAACCAGGGCGAACTATTGGTGAAGAAAGGGCTTCCAATAGATTCCTTAACCTACGGCTTAGAGCCTAATAGCGATTTTGAAGGCGCAAATATTAGAGTAGAAGAAGGGTCCTTCGTTTTTGATATGCTGCACAATGAAAAGTATGTTTTGTCAGCCGTTCGCTTCCCCCTTCCGGGGAGACACAATATTGAGAATGCCATTGGCGCTTCGGCTTTAGCTCATTTAGGTGGGCTCTCATGGGACCAGATTCACACGGGGTTAGAATCGTTTAAAGGGGTTTATAGAAGGTTTAATGTTCATATTAAATCTCCTGAACGAGTTTTTATTGATGATTACGCTCATCATCCCAAAGAACTTACAGTAGCCATTTCGGCGGCTAGAGAACTTTTTCCTTCAAAAGAAGTAACGGTGGTTTTTCAACCTCACCTCTTCAGTAGGACCAAAGACTTTGCCGCTGAGTTTGCAGAGGCACTAGACCTTGCAGATAGAGTGTTTATTTTACCCATTTATCCCGCAAGGGAAAAGCCAATTCCAGGGGTTGACTCTGAATGGCTTGCCTCTAAGATGGAAGATGTTTTGCCCGTAGTAGTAACCCCAGAGAGTCTTTTAGATTACATGCGCACTAAACGACCTGAAATGGTCTTGACTCTTGGGGCTGGAGATATTGATAGATTGGTTGAACCTATTAAAACAGCACTACTCCATGGCAAATAAAAAGAGAATATTGACCAACTTGTCTTGGGGCTTTTTTAGTCTTGTTTTTTTCGTGTTAGTATCATTTGTGTCGAAAAAATCAACCGAGGTAGAATTAAAAGATGTCAAAATTGAGGTGAAATACCCGAAAAACCAGACCTTTATAACCTCTGAGGAGATTTTCCAAATCATTGAAAAAGAGGTAGATACATCTTTGATTGATAGGCTCGAAGAAATTAACATTTCCCAGTTAGAAGAAACTATTGATAATCAAAACTTTATAAAGAAGAGTGAGGTATTTTCAACATTAGACGGGACCCTATTTATTAACGTGCTTCAAAAGGAGGCCATGGCGAGAGTATTTGAGGGAAATAAAAGTTATTATTTGGACACTGATGGTCGTCCCATGCCTTTGTCACCCCATTTTTCAGCGTCTGTGCCCTACGTTTGGGGATACCCTAATTCCACGGATACTACGGCTCTTCTTAAAATGCTGCAATGCATTCAAAGCGATGATTTTAATAAAGAATGGATTTCTGGGATAAAATGGGATTCTAGTTTAGGATTTGTGTTGTTCCCGAGAGTAGGAAAGCATTCAATCATTTATGGAGACACTTCGCTTTCTGATAAAAAGTGGAAGAAGTTAAAAATCTTTTATTCAAATCTTCAGAAAGAAAAGGCGGTTGAAGGAATTAAAACCATAGACCTTCGCTTTGAAGGCCAGGTGGTAACAAAAAAATGGTAAAACAATGGAAAGGAAAAAAATAGCCGTTGGATTAGATATTGGTACTACCAAGATTGTTGCTGTGGTGGGTACTGAGAATGACCATGGTAAGATTGAAATACTAGGACTTGGCAAGGCTAAGTCATTAGGTGTGCAAAGAGGTGTAGTTACCAACATTGTTCAGACCATTGAGTCTATTGATAAAGCAATTGAGTCTGCAGAGCAAGCTAGTGGGTATAAAATTAAGAATGTGGTAGTAGGTATTGCAGGTCAACATATTAGAAGCCTGCAGCACAGCGACTATATTACTCGTACCGAAGCCGAGGAGGTAATTGACGATGCAGATATTGACAACCTAATTTCTAATGTCCACAAGTTGGTGATGATGCCTGGTGAAGAAATTATTCACGTTTTACCTCAAGAGTATCGGGTAGATGGGCAATCAGAAATTAGAGAGCCTCGCGGTATGTATGGCGGAAGACTAGAAGCTAATTTTCACATAGTGGTGGGTCAAATAACCTCCATAAAAAATATTGGTCGATGTGTTAAGAATGCCAACCTCGGAGTGGCAGACCTAACCCTCGAACCCCTAGCAAGTTCTGAAGCGGTATTGAGTACCGAAGAAAAAGAAGCTGGAGTATGTTTGGTTGATATTGGTGGAGGAACTACAGATGTAGCCATCTTTAAAGATGGAATTATTCGCCATACGGCTGTAATTCCCTTTGGTGGAAATATTATTACCGAAGACATAAAAGAAGGCTGCGAGATTATTGAGAAGCAAGCGGAATTGTTAAAAATCAAATTTGGCTCTGCTTGGCCGGGTGAAAATAAAGACAATGAAATTGTTAGTATCCCAGGGTTAAGAGGAAGAGAGCCTAAAGAGATTTCTCTGAAAATGCTTTCTAAGATAATTCACGCTAGAGTAATAGAAATAATAGAACAGGTTTTTGCCGAGATAAAGTCTTACGGTTATGACGAACAAAAGAAAAGGCTGATAGCCGGAATTGTTCTTACCGGAGGAGGATCTCAGTTGAAGCATATAAAACAACTCGTGGAATACGTGACGGGAATGACCACTCGAATTGGTTACCCCAATGAGCACCTTGCCCACGATTCAGAAAAAGAACTTACCAGCCCACAATACGCTACTTCAATCGGTTTGTTGATGAGAGGTCTGAATTCTAAAACTATAGAAGAATCTATGGTGGTAGATCCAGATCTTATTGCAGCCCAACCTGCAGAACCCGCAGCAGAACCTATAGTTGAAGAAACTCTTGAAGAAGAGACCCAAGAGGAAACTCCTGATGAAGAGGAAATACAGGAGGAGCCTAAACCCCGAAAGTCATTCTTTGACAATTGGGTAAAGAAGTTTACGAATTTCCTAGACAATGATATGTAGATCGTCAAAAACGAGTAACAACAATGAGTGATCAGCAATTAGATTCAGAATTTTCTTTTGACTTACCAAAAAACAAGTCTTCAGTAATTAAGGTTATTGGTGTAGGTGGTGGGGGTTCAAATGCCGTTAACCACATGAAAAACACGGGTATTAAAGGGGTGGATTTCATCATCTGTAATACCGATGCACAAGCCTTGTACCACAGCCCTGTGGAAACAAAAATTCAGTTGGGGGTAAACCTGACCGAAGGTCTTGGTGCGGGGGCAAACCCTGAGGTTGGTCAGCAAGCAGCCGTAGAGAATATCGAAGAAATCAAAAACATTTTAGGCTTTAGCACTAAAATGCTTTTTATTACAGCCGGAATGGGTGGCGGTACGGGTACTGGAGCAGCTCCGGTAATTGCCAAGGCAGCAAAAGAGTTGGGAATACTTACGGTGGGAATTGTTACCATACCATTTAAATTTGAAGGTTCTACAAGACAAAAACAAGCAGAAAAAGGAATTGATCAACTGCGTGAGCATGTTGACTCATTGGTTGTAATAAATAACAATAAGCTGAGAGAGGTTTTCGGTAACCTCGGATTTAAAGCTGGGTTTGCTAAAGCCGATGAGGTGTTGGCCAATGCAGCTAAAGGTATTGCTGAAGTAATTACTCAACACTTTACTACAAATATTGACTTGAAAGATGCCAATACGGTTTTGGCTAATTCAGGCACAGCCATTATGGGTTCGGGTATTGGGACGGGTGAAGACCGTTCCATAAAAGCGATTAGAGATGCCCTAGATTCTCCGTTGTTAAATGACAATCAAATTATCGGAGCTAAAAATGTTCTGTTATTAATTGTCTCGGGATCGGATGAAAGCGAAATTACTCTAGATGAAATTGGTGAAATCACGGACTACATTCAAAATGAGGCTGGGGGTGACGCGAATATTATCATGGGTATTGGTGAAGATCCTGAATTAGGACAAGGGGTGGCTATCACTATTGTGGCTACCGGGTTTAATCAAGACCAACAGGTTAAAGTGATTAATAAGGAACCTCAAAAAGTTGTACACCCTTTAGAGGAAGACCAAGAGGTTACGAAAGACATTTTTGAGAAACCATTGGCAGTAGAAGAAGAAAAGCCTGCAAAGCCAAAGGCAACTCAAAAACCGATTGACCAACAAATGCCTCCAACCGATTTGTTTTCTCAACCCACTGTAGAGCAAGACCTTCAAGAGGACGTGGAAGAAAGCGAAGAAGAAAAGGTGGTCTTTGACCTGGATGAAAATACTTTTGAGTGGGTAAATGAACCAGAGGAGGAAACAGAAGTAACTCCTCAGGCTGAAGTTGAAGCAGAAGTAGAAACAACGGCAGAGCAAACGAAAGAAGTAGAGTCTCCAACCATGGAAATTGAGGAGGATTTTGTCTTCGAAATGGAAGAAGAGCCTGAGATTGAAATGGAGCTTCCACAAAAAGAGGTCATAGAAGAAGATGGGTTAGAAGAAGAAACCGTTTTTGAATTTAAAGACGAGGAAACAATTTCTTATTCTTTAGAGGATTTTGACGTTACTGATGATTCTGAAGAATCAGTTGAGTCATTTGAAGAGGAAACTTTTGAGGCTCCAGCGGCAGAAATACCTTCTGCAGCTGCACCAGAGGCAGAGCCTGTAAAAAGGTACTCTTTAGAAGATCTAGAGGAGTTTAAAAAGTCTTTAGAGACTAAGCCTGTTGAGCCTTCGGAACCTGAAGATGAAACTTTAAAGTTCGAGGTTAAGTCACAGACTATAGAGCCGAAAGCTAGTACGAAATCTTACTCAGACGAAGATCCTTTTGATGTTTCTATTGAAGAGAGTTTGCTGAAGAAGCAGGCTGAACGCAGAAAGCGTTTAGAAGCTTTTAACTACCAATTTCAAAACCATCAAAAGTCAATAGCAGAATCAGAAAAAGTTCCTGCTTATAAAAGAATGGGAATTGATGTGAATGCAGACAATGTGTCAAAACAATCTAAAATGGGCAACATGACCATTTCTGGAGAAGATGATTCATTAGACTTGCGCTCAAATAATTCTTTTTTACACGATAACGTAGATTAATAGTTCCCAACAAATCCCTAGGCAGTAATTTGGTACCTTTGCCAGATTACTGCCTTATTTAATTTATAGACATGTCATTAGAGAAAAATATTCAAGAAGAAATAAAGGTGGCCATGAAGGCCAAGAACAAAGAAAAGCTTGAAGTGCTTCGCGCTATTAAGTCAGCCATTTTGTTAGCAAAAACTGAAGTAGGGGGTGGCGATGAAATGCCAGAATCTGCTGAGATTGCTCTTTTGCAAAGACTAAAGAAACAACGTGTTGAAGCGGCTTCTATTTACCGCGAACAAAACCGCCTAGATTTGGCTGAGCCAGAAGAATTTCAAGCTTCCGTTATCGAAGAGTTTTTGCCAAAGCAATTAACCGAAGATGAACTAAAGGTTGCCTTGACGGAAATCATTGGTAAAGTTGGGGCGTCGGGTCCACAAGATATGGGCAAGGTAATGGGCGTTGCCTCTAAGCAGTTACAAGGTAAAGCTGACGGAAAGGCTATTTCGTCTATGGTGAAAGAACTATTAATACCTTAATTATAGGTTGTGCTTCTTTGCGAGTAGGTTTGTGGCTATGGTAACAAATACGACCACAGAGATACTAGATAAAGGCATCAATATAGCAGAAACCACGGGGCTTAACATTCCCATAATGGCAAATGTGAGTCCAACGGTATTGTAAGCAAATGATAAAATAAAGCTGGCAAAAATAATTTGCCGGCTTTTTTTTGCCAGATTTAGAAAGTCGGGAATACGGTCAAATTTTTTGGCGTCAAGAATGGCGTCGCAGGCGGGTGAAAATCCGTTTACATCTTCTGAAATTGATATCCCCACTTGACTTTGTTGAAGCGCACCGGCGTCGTTTAGTCCATCACCAATCATGGCTACCACATCACCACTTTTTTGTCTCTCTACAATGTAATTGAGCTTGTCAATCGGCTTTTGGTAATACCTAGTGGTCTCAATGTTTGAGAACATCTGATTTATTTTTTCTGCCTCTCCATCGTGATCACCGGTTAATAGACTTTGGTGAGTTACGGGCATTTTTGAGATTACTTCGTCAATGCCTGATCTGTAAATATGAGATAGTTCGTATTTTCCCACTACCTGGTCGTCTTTAGACCATGTGAAGCCTGACTTGTTTTTGCTGAGCTCTCCTCCCACAAAAGTGGGTGACCCTAATTTGTATTTTACCCCTTCAAACGTCGCGCTAAGTCCTTGGCCTGGGATCTCTGAAAAGTCAGAAAGCTGGAGTAAATCGACTTTTAGGGATTGATTTAAGAGTCGGCTTAGGGGGTGGTTGCTCTGCCTTGCCATTGATTTTAGGACGGATAGGTCTGTTTGGCTGGGGTTTTCCCCAGAGTATTTTAAATCTACTTGATCCCCTTTGGTCAAGGTCCCTGTCTTGTCCCATACTACATGGTTTACCTTGCCTAAGGTTTCAACGGTTTCGGCATTTTTTACAAAAAAGTGGTTTCTACCAAATATTCTCAAGGTATTACCATTGGTAAAGGGAGCGGAAAGCGCTAAGGCGCATGGGCAGGCTACAATCAGAATGGAGGAGATTACTTGAAAAGCCATTGAGGTGTCTACAGTAAACCAATAGGCTCCGGCAATTGTTGTAAGGAGTAAAATGGCTAGGGTAAAGTATTTTGAGATTTGATCGGTTACGGACTTAAAGGGCTTTGTTTTGTCCTTGTCAAAAGCATCGTTGTTCCAGAGTGAGGTGAGGTAACTTTGGTCCACGGTTTTTAGTACTTCCAATTCAATGGCCGACCCTTCTTGCTTACCTCCGGCAAAAATTTTGTCTCCACTGGTTTTGGCAATTAGGGAAGATTCTCCGGTTACAAAGCGGTTGTCAATATGGGCTTTTTCTGAAATCAATATAGAGTCTGCGGGAATTAACTCTTGGTTCCTCACAAGAATTCTATCGCCAACAACCAGTTTCTCTAAGGTTGTAGAAACCTCGATTCCTTCCTTTAAGACCGTTATGGCCAATGGAAAGTATGATTTGTAGTCTCTTTCAAAGGAAAGGCTGTCGTAGGTTTTTCGTTGGAAGAATTTTCCGAGAAGCAAAAAGAAGATAAGTCCTGCGAGACTGTCAAAATAACCAGAACCTATACCGGCTAAAACCTCGTAGGCACTTCTGGAAAATAGAACAATTATTCCAAGAGCTATGGGTACGTCAATATTGATGAAAGAATTTTTGAGTCCTTTATAGGCAGACTTGAAATAGTCTTTTGCGCTGTAGAGAATTACGGGGATTGAAAGGACTAACATGAGCCCTCTAAAGAACGGAGCAAAACTTTTCAAAGTAGTATCGTTCATGTCAAAATACTCTGGCAGCGCCATAATCATGGTGTTTCCAAAGACAAATCCAGAGACTCCCAATTGGTAAAGTAGGGAGTAATCCTTTTTTGCCTTGGCCTCGGTAGACTCTAATGAAAGATTGGGTTCATAGCCTATCTTGTCTAATAATACGGCTACCTCGTAAAGTGAGATCTTGGCACTTTTAAAGGTAATTCTAGCCTGTCTTTTTGGGAAATTAACAACCACCTTGACAATGCCAGAATGTAATTTTTGTAAATTTTCTAATAAGTAAACACAAGAGCTACAGTGAATGGCTGGCAAAAATAAGGTCACCACATTAATGCCGTCATCAGAAAAGTCAAGTAGTTTCTCAGTGACTTCAGAGTTTTTGAGGTGAGAGTAGTCAATGCTTTTTTTTGTACCTTTTTGTTGTCCTGGAGAATCATTCAAAAGGTAAAACCCCTCTAGGCCGTTTTCTGAAAATATTTCATAGACAGTTTTGCACCCGGTACAGCAGAAGTAATGATTGTCAGCAGCAATCGTCAAGTCTGGACAATCATCGCCACAATGATAACAAGAGGTTTTACTATTCGTTTGTTTCATGGTCACAAATATGTATGACAAATTATTAATATGATATGATAAATGCCATACTTTTGTAAGTAAATCCAAATTGATTTTTTATTTATCATGAGTAAATCAAATATTAAGGCTGAAGATATTATTCCTTTTAACTGTGAAAATTGTTTGAAGAGAGAATTTTCAGCTTTCGCCAAGTTGGAGTCCGTTGACCTTGAGAATATTACCGATCATAAAACATGTGTTTCCTTTAAAAAAGGGGAAACCATTTTAGAGGAAGGATCTAGGCCTAAAGGCGTTTTTTGTATTCATACGGGTAAAGTAAAATTGTCAAAATTGGGTACCGAGGGTAAAGAGCAAATTTTGCGCTTTGCTAATGATGGCGATATTTTGGGGTACCGCTCACTTTTGAGTGGTGAAACTCTTTCTGCCAGTATCCAGGCCTTGGGCGATACTCATGCATGTTTTATTCCTCAAAAGGTCTTGTTTGAAATGATAGAGTCTAATCCTAAATTCTCTTTAGACCTTATGAAAAGGGCTTGCCACGAATTGGGTGAGGCGGGTCGTTTTATTACCAATTTAGCACAGAAATCAGTGAAAGAAAGGCTGGCTGAGGTATTGTTGATTATGAATACCACCTTTGGTACAGATACAGAAGGCAATATTGATATTTCGCTTACGCGGGAGGAAATTGCCAACATGGTAGGGACCGCCACTGAAAGTGTAATCCGATTAATGAGTGAATTAAAGGATGAAGAAATAATTCTACTCAGAGGAAGGAAAATAAAAATTCTTGATCACGAGGAGTTGGCTTTTATCGGTAACGTAAGTGATTGATATAAAACAAAAAAGGCGAGCTGAATGCTCGCCTTTTTTAATGTTAAAAGTATGTTACACTCTTCTAGTTTGCGCATCAACAACCGCTACGGCCGTCATGTTAACAATTTCTCTAACAGAGCTACCCATTTGTAAAATGTGCGCTGATTTATTAAGTCCAATTAAAACGGGACCAATGGCTTCAGCCGAACCAAAGCTTTGTAACATTTTATAGGCAATATTACCCGAGGCCAAATCAGGGAAAATAAATATATTCGGCTTATGAGAGGCCAAATCGCTGAATGGGAATGTCTCTTTTAACAATTCATTGTTTAAGGCGAAATTGGCTTGCATTTCCCCATCAATAATGATTTCTGGATGTTCCTTTCTCAACGTTTCAACGGCTTTGTGCATTTTGGTTGGCACCTCACCGTGATGACTTCCAAAGTTAGAGTAAGACAATAGGGCAACCTTAGGTTTAAGGTTGATTCTGCGTATTGCCTTTGCCGCGTTTAATACGATTTCTACAATCTGTTCGCTCGATGGATTTTGATTGATGGTGGTGTCGGTAAAGAAGTATGGCCCTTTCTTGGTCAACATTACATACATCCCAGAAATGGTGTTTACCCCAGGAGCGGTACCAATGATTTCAAATAGTGGTTTTACTGCCTGTGGATATTTTACCGTTGTGCCAGAAATAAATGAATCAGCATCGTCCATTTCTACCATCATAGGTCCGAAGTAATCGCGGCTTTGCATGATTTTTCTTGCCTCGCCCTGAGTAATTCCTTTGCGTTGTCTTTTGTTGTAGAAAGCCTCTGCGTATTTATCGCCTCTAGGATCGGTTCTAGGGTCAACAATAGGTAGGTTTTCAATGTCTAATTTGTACTCCGCTATTATTTTTAAAATCTTATCCTTTCTACCCAATAAGATTGGATGGGCAATTCCTTCGTCGTTTGCAATTTGTGCCGCCTTCAATACTTTATAGTTTTCAGCTTCTGCAAAAACAACCCTCTTAGGAGATTGTCTTGCCTTTTCTACAGCCAAACGAATAAATTTATCATCTCTACCTAGGCGGTTGAGAAGCTCTTCTTTGTAAGAGTCCCAATTGATGTCGGTGATTCGCGCAATCCCAGTTTCTATCGCAGCTTTTGCAACCGCAGGGGCAACCGTAGAAATCAACCTAGGATCAAAGGGCTTGGGAATTATGTAATCTTTGCCAAAGGCTATGTTTTTCTCGTCATAGGCTAGGTTTACTATTTCAGGTACCGGCTCTTTGGCTAGTTTAGCCAAGGCATGTACTGCAGCAATTTTCATTTCTTCATTAATAGAGGTCGCTCTAACGTCTAACGCTCCTCTAAAAATGTACGGGAAACCAAGAACGTTGTTTACTTGGTTTGGATTGTCAGAACGACCGGTAGCCATGATGACATCTTTTCTAGCGCTGATAGCATCTCGGTAAGAAATTTCAGGGTCAGGGTTTGCTAAGGCAAAAACTACAGGGTTTTTGGCCATAGATTTTACCATTTCCTTTGAAACCACATTTCCCTTGCTAAGTCCTAAAAAAACATCAGCACCTTTCATCGCTTCAGAGAGTGTTTCAAGCTTGGTTTTAGAAGCAAAAAACTCTTTCTCTGGAGTTAATTTTTTTCTTTCAGTAGAAATAACACCTTTAGAGTCGCACATGATTAGGTTGTTCTTCTGAACCCCTAGGCTCAAAAACAATTTAGCACAACTAATGGCCGAGGCTCCCGCACCATTAACCACAACTTTAACTTTGTTGATTTTCTTTTTGGCCAGCTCTAAAGCACCGATTAAAGCGGCTCCAGAAATGATTGCTGTTCCGTGCTGATCGTCATGCATTATTGGAATGTCTAACTCATCGCGCAGTCTTTGTTCAATTTCAAAACACTCGGGGGCAGAGATGTCCTCAAGGTTAATGCCTCCAAAGGTTGGAGCTAAAATCTTAACGGTTTCTATAAACTTGTCAGGATCTTTGGTGTCTAATTCAAGGTCAAACACATCAATGTCTGCAAAGATTTTAAACAGAACTCCTTTTCCTTCCATTACCGGTTTTGAAGCTAAGGGGCCAATGTCTCCTAGGCCTAAAACGGCAGTTCCGTTAGAAATTACAGCCACTAAATTGCCTTTGGCAGTGTATTTATAAGCGTTAGATGGGTTTTTCTCGATTTCTAAACATGGCTCGGCAACACCAGGTGAATAAGCAATAGAAAGATCTCTCGGGCTGTTCGAGGGTTTGGTCGGTACCACCTCTATTTTACCGGGTCTTCCCATTTCATGGTAGTCAAGCACATCTTCTTTTCGTATCTTCTTCATAAGGGAGATTTTTCAGAATCGACAAAGGTACAACTTAGAAATCTTTAGCAAATATCTATTGGCTGATAAAAATCATTATTTGTCAAAGGTCAACGTTCTACATTTGCTTACGATGAAAAATGAAATCAACATTAGAAAGAGTCCCAACTTTTTACAACGGCTTGTCAGAAGGCAGGAGGTTGATTTTATGCATGCTTTCATCAATGCAGCAGAACTCCAAAAAATAAAATCTCAGAGAGCTTTGTTAAGTCCACAAGATTCAAATGTTGGAATTTTTCTCATTATTTCTGGGTCAGGTGTCATTACCAAGCTAAGTCATGATAAGGAAATTGTGATTCGCTTTTTAGGAGAAGGCGACCTTGTAGGTTTTCAATATCTATTTGAATGTGATGAGAAGGATACTACCTTCAGGATTATTGAGCCCAATAGCTTGGTAGCTTATATGTCTAGCGAAAAGTTTTTTGATTTGCTAAAGAAACATCCAGAGTCATACTCTTGGTTGTTTAAATACATTCATCATGAAATCTCTTCCTTAGAAGATAGGGCCATTCAAAACAGAAGAGTGCCTTCTATTATTCGGTTAAAATTAGCTTTAAGTCTTTTGTACAATAAGTACGGACAAGGCGAAGAAGGCGAAATAAACATTGAATGTACTCCTTCAGAAATGGCTAAGTTTATTGGGGTTACCAAAACCACTATTTATCGCCAAATCAAAAAACTTGAATTAGAGAAAATCCTCTCTTGGCAAGGGACACAAATTTTCCTAAAAAATCCAGAAGAATTAATCTCAGGCTAGTAGAGAAAATTGTTGAAAGGGAATCTTTTCGCAAAGAGTTTACTCACTACCCTATAAGCTACTTTTCTAAATTGTTCTAGGTTTTCTCTATCGGTAGCAGAAATAAATACCGCGTTTCCATCCATTTTAGCCATCCATGTTTTTTTCCATTCTTCAAGGGTAAAGTGCATGGGCTTCATGGGCGATAAATCTAATTCTTCACGATCTTCGGCAACGTATTGGTCAATCTTGTTGAAGACCATTATGGTAGGTTTGTCTTTTGCCTCGATTTCTGATAATATTTGATTTACGCTTTCTATATGCTCCATGAAATTGGGATGCGATATATCTACCACGTGAAACAAAACATCAGATTCTCTAACCTCGTCAAGGGTTGACTTAAAAGACTCTACCAGTTGTGTGGGTAGTTTTCTAATAAACCCAACGGTGTCAGATAGCAAGAAGGGAAGGTTGGCAATAACCACTTTTCTTACGGTGGTGTCTAGGGTTGCGAAAAGCTTGTTTTCCGCTAGTACATCAGATTTTGACAATACATTCATCAAAGTCGATTTTCCTACGTTGGTGTATCCCACCAAAGCGACTCTGATTAAGTTACCGCGATTACTTCTCTGGGTAGCCATTTGCTTGTCAATCTTGGTAAGCTTGGTTTTTAAGAGAGATATTTTTTGTTGAATAATTCTACGGTCCGTTTCAATTTGGGTCTCTCCAGGTCCGCGCATACCAATACCCCCTTTTTGTCTTTCAAGGTGCGTCCACATTCGGGTAAGTCGTGGTAAAAGGTATTCGTACTGAGCCAATTCAACTTGCGTTCTAGCGTAGCTTGTTTGTGCTCTGGCGGCAAAAATATCTAGGATGAGATTAGTTCTGTCTAAAACCTTGATCTCCATTTCCCTTTCAATATTCTTTAATTGAGACGGGGTTAATTCATCATCAAAGATGCACACGTCAATCTTTTCTTCCTTGATAAATTCAATGATTTCAGAAAGTTTACCGGAACCTACAAAGGTTTTAGGATTGGGTGTGGCGAGTTTTTGAGTAAAACGAGCAATGGTCTCCGCGCCAGCGGTACTCGCTAAAAACTCAAGTTCATCAAGGTATTCTGTGATTTTTTCTTCGTCTTGCAGGGGCGTAATGGCTCCCACTAAAATGGCCCTTTCAGGGGCGTAATCTTTGCTTTTTCTCTCTAGCATAAAGTGGGCTTATAGCCACGCACTCCAAGGAATTCTGCTTAAAATCAATACGGTAGCAATGGTAAAAAATATAGCTACAGTTTTATGCTTTTTAGCTCCTGTTTGTTTCTTAGAACGCGATCTTCCGATAGTAATTAAAATAACTGATAGCAACATAACAGTAGGGTGTTCTACTGCGTACAATCTTAGGTTTGGGTCTTTCATCGCTGCTCCCATATCACTCAACGCTTGGTTTACCATGGGGCTTTGGAAGTACAAGATCATGCCTACCAAAAACTGTGTGTGAGCCAAAATAAGGGTGAACAAACTGAGTTTGTCATCTCCTTTAGTGTATTCTGCTCCTGAGCTTGCGCCCATGGTAGACTTTCCTGCAGTAATTATTAATAGTAGAATTAATAAATACGGAAGGGTTGAGTGTAAGTGTAATAGTCCGGTGTACATGATAGTTTGTTTTTTCTCCTAAGATTTGGCAAAGTTAAAACAGACCGTTGATTTCTGCGTCAATTTGTGAAATGATCTTTCCTAAATCTTCAGGGTTTTCTGGGAATTTATGTTTGTCAACATCAACAACGATTAGCTTGCCTCTGTTGTATTCGCTAATCCATGCTTCATACCTTTCGTTCAGTCGGGTGAGGTAGTCTAGGCGTATATTGCTCTCATAAGGTCTCCCTCGTTTTTGAATCTGTCCTACCAAGGTAGATATTGAGCCTCTTAGGTAAATGAGTACATCAGGGGGTTGAATAAAGTTTTCCATGAGATGAAATAGTTCCATGTAATTTTCAAAGTCACGGGTATTCATTAAACCCATTGCATGTAGGTTGGGCGCAAAAATGTATGCGTCCTCGTAAATGGTTCTGTCTTGAATTACGTCCTTCCCAGAATTTCTAATATCAACCACTTGCTTAAAGCGACTGTTCAAAAAGTATATCTGAAGATTGAAAGACCACCTTTGCATTTCGTTGTAAAAGTCATCTAAATAGGGGTTTTCCTGAACGTCTTCAAAATGAGGACTCCACTTGTAGTGTTTGGCTAACGCCTCGGTTAAAGTGGTTTTACCCGAACCTATATTTCCTGCAATTGCAATATGCATCTACCTTTTTTGGGTAAATGTACATAAATTGAATTAATGTTTCTCAACTTCTTGTGCTCTAAAAATGGTCATAGAGTTTTGAGAGTATAAGGCTAAGTAATCCCCTCGTATTTCTAGTAGTTCAAAGTCGCTCTCAGGGAGGTTTATGGACTTCTCAATCCCGGTGATCAGGTTTCTCTGAAGCAACTTTTTTTCTGGGGTTAAGTAGTATAAAAACTGTCCGTTTAGTGAAATAGAAACATTCGTGATGGGAATGTATTTTTCAAAAGCCCCAGTCATGTCAAAAATCATGATGCCTACTTCCGGATCGTTTAGAATGACTTTGTCTACCGAAGAAATTAACTGGGTTGGAGAAAAATTAAAATCTTTGATTCTCTTTAAATTTAGGGATTGGGTTGAAACACTTTGAGTGCCCAAATTCCACTTTACAAGTTGATTCAATGATCGGTCAAAAAACCAAATGTTGTTTTCGTCTGTAGAGCACAACAAGGTTACGTCTTGATACCCTAGCCATGTGGGATCAAAATTTTGTTGTTGTACGTTTAGCTGATTGTCTAAAAACACCAAGGTTGAATTTTGTTGATAATAGACTAATAGGTTTAACGGATTATAAGTGTCTAAATAGGTGATGTCTCCGTTGCCTTGTGCGGCATATCGGCTAATAACACTTCCGGATGACTTATAGCCTACAAGGGTGTTTTCAGAAACGGTGTAGACATTTCCGAAAAAATCAATTTGAAATTGATCAATATTCAAAACCTCAAATGATGATTGAATTTTCCAATCAACTTGGGCGGCAGATCCCACCCAATAAAAGCAAAATAAAAGACTACTTATTAAGCGCAAGAAGTTCATCAATGTGTTTTCTTTGGTTAGAAAGTCTGGGAATTTTATGTTGTCCCCCAAGCTTTCCGTTTTTCTTTAACCATTCGTAAAAGAGCTGATTTTTCGCCATGTGAATGATAGGAGGCTGCAAGGCCATATCTTTGTGTCTTTTGGCTTCGTAATCAGAATTCACTTTTTTAAGCTCAGAGTCTAAAAAGTCTCTAAATGAGGTCAGATCAGCCGGTGGACATGAAAACTCAATAACCCACTCATGAGCCCCTTTGGCATTTTCATCCATGTAAATAGGGGCCGCGGTGTATTCTAAAATCTCAACGCCTAATTGCTCACAAGTCCTTTTAAGGGCTTTTTCAGCATTGTCAATGATGAGCTCCTCACCAAAGGCGTTAATAAAGTGCTGGGTTCTGCCGCTAATTTCAATCCTGAACGGGTCGGTAGAAGTAAAGCGAACTGTGTCGCCAATTTTGTATCTCCAGAGCCCTGCGTTGGTGGTAATCACCATCGCGTAGTCTAGGTCGGGCACAACCTCCCACAACGGAATGGGAGAACCGGCAACCTTTCCTTCGGGTGTGTAGGGAATGAATTCATAAAAAACACCTTGGTCTACCAATAAGGCAAGCCCAGGTTGATCAATGCGGTCTTGAATTCCGAAAAATCCTTCACTGGCATTATAGGTCTCTAAATAAGTGACCTTTTCAGGGAGGAGTTTCTTGAACTGTTTCTCATAGGGAGCAAAGCTCACGCCTCCGTGTCCGTAGAGTTCTAGGTTCGGCCAAACCTCCGCAATCGTTTTTGCTCCCGTTTTTTCTAGCACCTTTTTTAGTAAAACCAACATCCAAGAGGGTACGCCGATAAGGCTGGTCACATTTTTGTGAATGGCTTCATCAACAATCTTTTCTAGCTTAGATTCCCACTCTTCCATTAGAGCTGTGCTCTGCGTTGGTGTACAGCGGACCTCAATCCAAAACGGAAGGTTTTCAATCAAAATGGCGCTAAGATCTCCGAAGTATGATTCGTGGTTTTTGGAATTAAAAGTTGTTGAGCCTCCAAGTCGCAATGAGTATCCATCAAACATTCTAGTGTCTGGATTTTGCGATATGTAAATTGCCAGTAAATCCCTGCCTCCTTTAAAGTGACAGTGGTCAATGGCTTCCTGAGAAACGGGAATGAATTTACTCTTTCCGCTGGTGGTTCCAGAAGATTTTGCAAACCACTTGATGTGGGTTGGCCACAATACATTTTCTTCCCCTTTTCTAATCCTATCTATGTAGGGTTTCAAAGAGGGGTAATCTTGCAAGGGAACTAGATTTCTGAAATCGTCATAAGACTTTACCTTCGATAGGGAGTGTGTTTTTCCCCATTTCGTTTTTTTTGAAACTCCCACGATTTTCTTTAACGTTCTAAGCTGCACTTCTTTAGGGTTAGACAATGCTTTGTCTACCTTCTTGAAGCGGTTTTTCATTACCCAAACGATGATACTGTTTATGGGGTTGTAGAGCATGATTTGATTACCTTTGGTAGCCTTAAAGTAAAACAATTTTAATGAGATATTTCGGTCCTTTAGCAAAGATGAGGTCACTTTTCTATGAACCCATTCAATACTACTTAACATTAAATAGTGATTTTGTACAAGTAAACTCGCTAATAGGTAGAGAAATCGGTATTTCCTTTTCAGGGGAGATCACCTGTTTTTGTGGTAATGAGGTGACAGAAGTATACCGAAAGAATTTTTGTAGAGATTGCTTTTTCACTAAACCAGAAGCTTCGTTGACCATTATGAAGCCTGAACTCAGTAAAGCTCACTTGGGTATTGAAGAAAGAGATCTTGAGGTTGAAAAGAAATTGCAATTACAACCGCATGTGGTTTATTTAGCTAATTCCGCAGGACTCAAAGTAGGGGTTACTCGAGAGTCACAAGTGCCTACTCGATGGATTGATCAAGGGGCGGAAGAGGCCATAGTTTTAGCCAAGACTACCAATCGATATGAGGCAGGAGTTATTGAGGTGTTTCTGAAGGACTACTTTTCTGATAAAACCCCATGGCAAAAAATGGTTCAAGGGTATGTGCCTTCGGTAAATCTAATAGAAGAAAAACAAAAGGCCATTAAACTACTTCCTGAAGAATTGTCAAAATGGGTTGACAATACAGATGAGGTTATGAAACTGAAATTCCCTGTGGAGGAATATCCCACGAAAGTGAAAAGCATCAATCTTTCAAAAACTCCTGAATTTAAAGGGGTTTTAAAAGGAATTAGAGGGCAATATTTGCTTTTTGAAGGCGGAGGGGTGTTGAATGTTCGCTCTCACGAAGGGTACAGAGTTACCCTAGAAGTGTAGAGTATCCTTTTTTTACTAGGCTCGGTAGGGTTGGGAGAACCACGTTAAGTATCCACAATAGGGTTGTAACCATAATTACGCCTTCTGAAGGGAGAATTTCTGGAGGGAAAAATAAAAGTCCTACACCTGCCTTGATCACCGGATCTGCCCATCCTGCTGTAGGAACCAAGCCAGAAAGCCCGAAGAATACAGAGGCGTATAGCACGAGAGTTGTCAGAGAGACATCAGAAAACAGGGTTGACAAAATACCAAACTGCAAGGCAAATACAAATGCTTTTGCCATGGAGGACGTAAATACTCCTTGCCAGGGCACCTGGTTTAATTTATTGGGGAAGTCCACTCGGGGTAATATGGATTTCACTCTTTTTATCCTTGCCAGTACACCGAGACTTTTTTCTGGAAATAAAAAAATCACTCCCATAATGAGAATGCCAAAAGAAAAGGTGAGCTTGAGCTCTGTACTTAGGGGAAGAAATGTTGCTCCTATCAGGGCAAGAGTTGTTTGTCCATACAATTTCGACCAACGATAGAAAAGGGTCATCCAAAGGCCCCCTTTAAGAGATGAAAACTCCTTTCCTTTAGTGTAATATTCTCCCAGCGAGGCTGGCGTTAACCATCCCAATCCTTGACTTTGTAAATTTTCAACCACAGAAATCCAGAGTTTTCTTCCCCGAAAGGGAAACGATAATTCATGCCAAATGAGGCTGTCAAAAAGCCAGTTTGTGGGAATTAAACTAATGGTTGCCAGAAGAAAGTAATAGGTGTGAGTATGGTAAAGTAGGGTTTCTAACGACCCAAAGGAAGTAGCGTTAATGCGCTGATGGATAATAAATACACCCGCCAAAAGGAAAATGAAAACCAAAATTTTCTGAACAATAGCTTTCATAGAAGATTACATTTCCTCTCCGTGTTTCAGACCGAAATAACGTCTAAATCCATGAATGATTAAGTAAATAAACACGGTGTCACCTGCCGCTGCCAAAACCTTAAAGTACCATCCGTCTAATATCATCGAGGTGATTTCAGAAAACGGTTTTTCATTGATGAAGATTACGGTAATTACAAGTATGGTGTCGACAAGCTGAGAAATAATGGTAGAAAAGTTGTTTCTCAACCACAGGTGCTTGCCCTTGGTAAGGTTTTTCCAAAAGTGAAAAAGCCTAACATCTACTAATTGGGCACTGAGGTAGGCTAGCATTGAAGCCCCCATGACCTTGTATGAATTTTGAAATACGGTACTGTATTCATAGTCCTGAACGGGTGATCCGTCAATGGCGGGAAATAACTGTCCTAGCCAGAGTAAGAACAAAACAAAAATGGAAACAACAAATCCGACCAGTACCACGTGAGTTGTTTTTTTTCGTCCGTAAATTTCAGATAGAATATCCGTTATGAGAAAGGTGATTGGGTAGGGTAGCACCCCAGCGCTAATGATAAAGGTGTGAAAGCCTAAGTCTAGAGAAATAAACTTGTTGGCGATAAGGTTGCAAGTGATGAGGGCGGCAATAAACAAAGAAGCTAGGAGTAAATAAATACCCCTAGCTTGTTCTTTTTTGTTTTTGTCGAGCGAAAACTTCATTAAAGCTCAATCTCGTATTCCATTCTCATTAAGACTCCTTGGTTTTTCACCATGTCTTTTGATTTTTGGTAAATGTCATAGCTCTTTTCAAGGGGAGTTCCGCGCAATTCATTTTTCACTTGACTGCCGGTTAACTCCTGAATGATTCTTTTGATAGGATCCTCAAATTCTGGGTATTCCACAAGACGATATTCTTCAACACCCGCTTTGTCTGCAGCTATAGAAAGGGCATCGTCAAGGTTACCTAAGGCATCAACAAGTCCTAATTCAACGGCTCTGCTACCTGTCCAAACTCGTCCTTGTCCGATAGAATCAACGTATAATGAGTCAAGACTCCTGCCATTTACTATCCTTGACAAGAATTTACCATAGGTTCTATCAACATTTTTTTGATAAAAATTCTTTTCGTCCTCATTAAGAGGTCTGTTCATGGCGGGCATATCAGCAAATTTACTGGTTTTGACGTCTTCAAAAACAAGTCCTAGCTTGTTTTCTAAAAGCTCGCCAGCGGTAAAGAACATTCCGAAAACACCAATTGACCCTGTAATGGTGGTAGGCTCTGCCAATACCGTGTCACCAGGAGCAGAAATGTAATATCCGCCTGAAGCAGCTAAGTCACCCATAGAAACAATTAATGGTTTCTCTTTTTTAAGAAGGGTCAACTCTCTCCAAATAATATCTGATGCCAAGGCTGATCCGCCGGGTGAATTTACCCTTAAGACTACCGCCTTGATTTTGTCATTTGTTCTTGCTTTTCTGATGGCTTTAACAAAACGATCGCTGTCTACTTGAAGGTCGTCAGCGTGTCCGTCAATAATCTGTCCTTCGGCATAAATAACTGCAATCTTGTCTTTTGCTGTTCCGTTAGAAGGAAGGGTTTTTAGGTATTTAGAAAGAGAAACTTCTTTTACGTCGTCGTCCTCTTCGGTATGGGTTCTTGCTTTATAAGCTGCCAAGAATTCATCTTCATAGCCCACAACGTCAACCAGCTTTTTAGAGAGTGCCTCTTTTGCGGTTTGCATAGGAGCTTGATTGGCATAATCTTGTAGTTCTTGACTAGAGATACCACGACTTTCTCCCACCGCTTGAGTGGTAAAATTCCACACATCATTTAATAGGGTAGAAAGCTGCAAGCGATTGGCGTCAGACATTTGCTCGGTTAAGTATGGTTCAACCGCACTTTTAAACTTGTTGTTACTTCCTCTAATAATTTGAGGTTCAACGCCAAATTGCTTTAAGGCTTTTGTATAATAAATCACTTGAGTTCCGAGTCCTCTCCACTCCATTCCTCCGGTTGGATTTAAGAAAATGGAGTCTGCGGTACTCGCTAAGAAGTAATCTCTTTGAGAATACACCTCTTGGTAACAGTAAATGAATTTACCAGATTCTTTAAAGTCAATCAGGGCATCTCTAAGTCTTTTCAAGGTTGAGAATCCTCCTGAGTACCAACCAAAATCTAGGTAGATACCTTCAATATTTTCATCAGTTTTTGCGTGCTTTAAAGCTGCTACTAGGTCATTAAGTCCCATGCTGCTCTCTGAACTCATAGAAACGAAGTCAAAAGAAGATAGAGGATTATCAAATGACCTTTCGTTAATTTGTCCGCTGAGGGTTAAGTGAAGGACAGAGTTTTTTTCAATTTTAATCTCTGGCTCTCCTCCCATAGAAATAAGGATGATTAACCCAAGGAAGAAGAATGATCCGCCGGCCAACAAACTGGCGAAGAACATTTTTATAAAGTCTTTCATAAATGAATTGTTTGGCAATGATTACATCAAATGTAGAGAAAAAGAAGGTAAGAGTATTTATCGGACTTGGAAGTAATCTGGGTGATGGTGAAAAAAACCTTCTAAAGGCCATAGAAATGCTAGAAATGGAATTAGGAAAAGCAAAAAATTCTAGTTCTATTATAAAAACGGAGCCGTGGGGATATAAAAGTGAAAATATTTTTCACAATTCTGTGGTAGAATTTTACACGGCTGTTTTGCCTAATGAATTATTAAAAATCACTCAAGATATTGAACGTAAAATAGGACGATTAAAAAAGTCTACTGAGGGTTATGCAGATCGAGTTATTGATCTAGATATCCTTTATTACGGGCATTTAATCATAGATCAAGAAGATTTAAAAATTCCTCATCCCGAAATTTCTAAACGTCATTTTGTACTAGATTCTCTTCTTGAAATTGCGCCAAATTGGTTAGATGTAAAAACGGATAAAAATGTTATGGAAATGAAGCAGGAATTAAACAAAGGTTAAGTAAAGAAAAATATTACAAAAAAAAACTTGTACCTTGTAGTATCTTATTTACTAATTTGTATTTTTGCTTGGAAATCTCGGACAAACTAGATTTAATTTAGAAAACTATGAAAAGAGCTATTATGCTTCTTGCCGCAATGGCATTTGGATTTGGATCATTCGCCCAAGAAACAAAAAAGGAGAATGATAAATACAGTACATGGTCAATCGGCGCTGATTTAGGCGGAACCTACTTTTGGGGTGACCATAAAGGGTTCAGAAGCGACTCACAAACATCAAAAGGTACCATGGGGTTTGGTGCTTCAATCTACGCTGATAAAAACTTTAATTCAGTATTCGGTTTAGAAGCTCAGTTCGCTTATAGAAGCTTTACGGGTAGACAAACTGTTACTTACTTCAAGAACACTTCTTACATGGAAGCGGCTTTGTTAGGTACAATTAACCTTTCTAACCTTTCTTTTTCTGCAGACAAGAAAAAATGGGCTTTCATTTTATACGGAGGATTGGGAATGTCAATGTCTAAACCTACACTTTATGATGTAGATGACAATGAATTACTTCAAGCGGTTTCTGCTGACAAGTCATATCACAATGAATTGTCTTTCATCATGGGAATGAACGTTAAATATAGAATTTCAGACAACTTAGACTTAGACTTAAGAGGTCAAGGGTACAAGTGGTTTGGTGATTCTGAAGACGCAAGAGTTGACGGCAAGTTTGACGATGCGGGTGTTTACGGGTCTGTTGGTATTACTTACCACTTCGGAAAGAAAACTCCTATTATCTGGGCAGCTCCTTTCGCAGAAATGAAAGAAGACATGGATGTCATGAAGAAAGACATGGACGCTATGACTGCTGATACTGATAACGATGGTGTATCTGACAAGTTTGATAAAGACAACTCTACTCCAGAAGGCGTTGCTACTGACGGTGCGGGTAGAGCTTTAGATACTGATGGTGATGGAGTTCCAGACAATGCTGATGAAGATCCATTTACTCCTAAAAACGCTAAAGTTGATGCTCAAGGTCGCGAAATCGACACTGACGGTGACGGTGTACCAGACAGCAGAGATAAAGATAACAACACTAAGGAAGGGGCTATGGTTAACTTCCAAGGTTTAGAGATTAAGAACGTCGGTGGAGCAGGTGGCGCATTCTTGCCTTCAATCTACTTCACATTTAACAGTACTACTGTTGATGCTTCTAATCACCAACGTTTAGCTTCAATCGCTAGAACGATGAAGGCAAATCCTGATATTAAATTGAAAGTTGTTGGTTACTCTGACAAGCAAGGTCCTGAGAACTACAACAAGAAATTATCAGAGCGTCGTGCTAAAGCAGTTGTTAAAGAACTTAGCAAAACTTACGGAATCGACGAGTCAAGATTTACTATCGAAGCTCAAGGTCCTGCAAATGCAATTTCTGGTTCAAGAAACGATGTTAACCGTCGTGTTGAATTTGAAATCGCTGAATAAGCAAAAACATAACGCAATAAAAAAGCCCTGGCCATTTGGTCAGGGCTTTTTTATTACTTACTAATCTGACTTTTACTCTAAATAGGTTTTTTTGGTGAGTTCCCACAAAGCTATGCCGGTGCTTACCGATACATTAAAAGAGTGCTTGGTGCCAAACTGTGGAATTTCAATCGCGAGCTCTGATTCGTTCAGGACTTCTTGGTCTACTCCGGTGACCTCATTGCCAAGGACCAATGCGATTTTTTTCCCTTTTAAAGACGGTAGGTTTTGCAAGAGGGTAGAATGACTGGTTTGCTCAAGACTTGCAATAAGGTATCCTTTCGCTTTTAATTCTTTCACGTGGTCAAGGGTTGATTCGTGATGCTTCCATTCAATACTTTCCGTTGCTCCCAAAGCCGTCTTGTGAATTTCTTTGTGAGGAGGTAGTGGAGTGTAACCGCATAAGTCAATTCCTTCACACGCCAGAGCATCACCGGTTCTAAAAATACTACCCACATTGTGATGTGATCTAATGTTGTCTAGAACTAATCGTATCGGACTTTTAGTAACTTGTTGAAAATCTTCGACAGAGAGTCGATTTAATTCGGTGGTCTTTAGCTTTCTCATAGTTATATTAGCAAAAGTAATGCAAAAGTTTATTTAGGTTGGCAGCAGGAGGAAAGGAAACGCCTTTAATGAGGCAATACAACGAAATTAAAAACAAACACCCCGAAGCTATACTGCTTTTTAGGGTGGGCGATTTCTATGAAACCTTTGGTAAGGATGCCGTATTGGCGAGTAAAATATTGGGCATTGTTCTTACCAAAAGAGCCAATGGCTCGGCTTCAGAAATAGAATTGGCGGGATTTCCTCATCACAGTTTAGACACCTATTTACCCAAGTTGGTCAGAGCGGGTCAGCGCGTGGCTATTTGTGATCAATTAGAAGATCCTAAACTCACCAAGAAGATTGTAAAACGTGGCGTGACGGAATTGGTTACCCCAGGGATTACCTATTCTGACCAAATTCTCAACGGAAAAACGAATAATTATCGTGCGGCGGTACACGTAAAGAAAGGAAAGGCCGGGGTTTCGTTTGTCGATGTGTCGACCGGCGAGTTCTATATTGCTCAAGGTAATATTTTGTACATCGATAAACTGCTTCAAAGTTTAGCTCCAAAAGAGCTCCTCTTTTCTAAACCCAACAAATCTCTTATCGCAGAATCTTTTGTCGGAAGGTGGTATGACTTTGGCTTAGAAGATTGGGTTTTTCAAAATGACTATGCTTACGAAAAACTGACCGACCATTTTAAGACGCAGTCTCTCAAAGGATTTGGTATTGAGGACATGGAGATGGCTATTCCGTGTGCCGGAGCTATACTTCACTACCTTTCTGAAACTCAAAATAACCGAGTTGACCACATTGTGAGTCTATCAAGAATTATTGAAGATGACTTTATGTGGATGGATAGGTTTACACAGCGAAACCTAGAGATTTTTTACTCTACTTCACCTGATGGAATTAGTCTGCGCGATGTGATTGATGAAACCGCTGGCCCCATGGGGGGTAGGTTGTTGACTAGGTGGTTGGCTATGCCTTTAAAAGATAAAAAAGCCATTGACCTACGACTTGAAAAAGTAAGGGAATTAAAAGGTCAGTTCACCAAAGCACAACAGCTACAAGACACCATAAAAGCTATCTACGACCTCGAAAGGTTGGCGAGTAAGGTGTCTACCGCAAAGGTTAATCCCAGAGAGCTTTTACATATCAGTAGGTCGTTAGAAAAAGTTCAAGAGGTAGTGGTTAAGATTTCCGGAATGGGATCTGTCTTGGCAGATTTCTCAAAACACTTTCCTGATTTAACTCCCCTAAAAGAGTTGATTGACCAGTGGATTTTAGAAGAGCCCTCAGCGTTAATCAGCAAGGGAGGGGTGATCGCTCATGGTATTAATGAGGCACTTGATGAGTATAGAGATCTGCTGAAAAACGGAAAAGACAAACTTAAAAAGGTCCAAGACAGAGAGGCTGAAGAATCAGGTATTCCTTCTTTAAAATTGGCCTATAACAATGTCTTTGGATATTATTTGGAGGTGAGAAACACTCATAAAGACAAGGTTCCTGCCTCATGGATTCGCAAGCAAACCTTAGTAAATGCTGAGCGATATATTACTGAAGAACTCAAAGAGTGGGAAAGTAAAATTCTCGGAGCGGAAGAAAAGGCCTTGGCCATTGAGTCGAGCTTGTATCAAGAGCTTCTCTCTAAAATTGTTCCCCACGTTCAAGACCTTCAAAAATCTGCACGTGCCATTGGTGAGCTAGATGTTTATTGTGGATTTGCCCAACTTGCCAAAAAGAATAAATATGTAGAACCTGAGTTTCACGAAGGATCAGATTTTATTATTGAATCGGGTAGACATCCGGTGATAGAAAAGGCGCTTCCTGTGGGTACTCCTTATATTCCCAATAGCCTTGAGCTCAATAATGATGATCAACAAATCATGATGATTACGGGGCCTAATATGTCTGGTAAATCAGCGCTGTTACGCCAAACGGCACTAATTTCAATCTTAGGACAAATCGGTTCTTACGTTCCCGCGAAAGCGGCCAAATTACCCATATTAGACAAGGTGTTTGTAAGGGTTGGAGCCTCTGATAACATTAGTCAAGGGGAGTCGACTTTCATGGTTGAAATGAATGAAACGGCAAGTATTTTAAATAGTTTGTCGCCAAATAGTCTGGTTCTTTTAGATGAAATCGGACGCGGAACAAGCACTTACGACGGGATAAGTATTGCTTGGGCAATTGCCGAGTTTTTGTACGAACATCCTACCAAGCCCAAGACGCTTTTTGCGACTCATTATCACGAATTGAATGAAATGGAGAAGCAGTTTGAGAGAATTGTCAATTATAGTGTAAGTATTAAAGAGTCTGAAAATAAGGTGGTCTTTCTTCGCAAGTTGATCAAGGGCGGTAGTGAGCATAGTTTTGGAATTCACGTGGCCCAAATGGCAGGAATGCCCGCTTACGTCATTGCAAAGGCTCAAAAGGTTTTAAAAAATCTAGAGAAAAGTCGTGAGACTCCTTCTAAGGCTACAGACGATGATATGCAGCTGAGCTTCTTTCAGTTAGACGATCCGATTTTAGAAGATATTAAGGAAGACATTGAAGATTTAAACATTGATACCTTAACTCCTGTAGAGGCTTTGATGTTTTTGCATGAGATTAAGAAAAAAATAGGGGCAAATTCTAAATAATTTTTTCCGTTTGAGTTTGGTAGAATGGAAAAGCCGCTTATATTTGCACCCGCAATGCGAAAGTAGCTCAGTTGGTAGAGCACAACCTTGCCAAGGTTGGGGTCGCGGGTTCGAATCCCGTCTTTCGCTCAAAAGAAAGAGACCCTCTTTAGTGAGGGTTTTTTGTTCTCAAGTTATTGAACCTACAGAAGCCGCGCCCGGGTGGTGGAATTGGTAGACACGTTGGACTTAAAATCCAATGAACATTAGTTCGTACGGGTTCAAGTCCCGTCCCGGGTACAAATTCAGAGAGAGAAACAGAGCGAGAGCGGAGTTTCTCCTCTGAATTTTCTTCACTCTCACTCTCATTCTCGCTCTCTCACTCGCACACCCTAAATTAACCGTCTATGAAATTTGACTTTCAAGATTTAACCGTCTACAAAAAAGCGAAATCATTCCATTTAGTGTGTAAGCATATCATTCGGAGTAATAATTTGGACAGATATGTTAACGACCAATTAGGAAGAGCCTCTTTTAGTATAGTGTTAAACATTGCAGAAGGAAGTGGGAAATTCTCAAGAAGGGATAGAAAAAACTATTTTACTACCTCAAGGGCATCAATTTTTGAATGCATAGCAATACTTGATATATTGTCTGATGAAAACGAAATTTCTAAGGATGAAGCGGGAGAATTAATGAAAGACGCTGACGAGCTTTCCAGAATGCTTTTTGCACTGATTAAAAATTTAAGTTAATCTGGCTTTTCTTAGACTATGTCTGGTCGTGACTCGACCGAATCCACCGAAGGTGGTGAGGTCAATTCCGGGCCTGCTATTCATGATGTTATTCAAACCAAGCTTGCTTGAGTGAACCTTTGGCCTCAACAGGTGAATTAAACGTATTTTAAAGGGATCTTGCTAAAGTTGAAGTGGTCTTTTCCGTTAGTTTATTCACCCCGGGGACAGCACCCCTGTCCCCAGAATAAAGTTACTAAATAGGTTGTTACTAGTCGAGTGGTAAATGAGTCCTATCGAAAGAAATCGAACCCAACAAGTGTATCCGATTGTACAATCCAAAAGATGCCATTTCGATTCAAATGATTTTTACCTTAACCTGGGGAGGGAACAAGTGTTCCCCTTAGACATTTACTTTTTAGTTCTGACTTTTATGCTCGCTTACCCTTTTTCCAAGCTCCAGTCTTGTAGTAGGCAAAAGCAATAGCGGCGGCCAAAAGGTTTGAAATGGGGAAAGACCACCAAATACCTTCGTAGCCTAAATCAGTTTTTTCAGATAAAATATAGGCTACGGGAAAACTAAAGAAGAACCCCGTTCTTTCCCGGAACCATGGGTTTTAGGTCAACCTCCTCACCAATGAGTTCCCTAAGGTTGATCTCAATCGTTCTAGAGAGCGCAGACATTGGAATATCAGAATCTCTATTGTTGAATGGATCTTGCATGTAAAAGGCAATGTTTTCTAGCATAGAAAAACAAAATGAAACCAAAACAGAAATTAGAATCACGAAAGGTCCTGTACTAAAAAGCATCCCATAAGGCAACATCAATAAGAAGATAACGATACCCATATGGGTGAATGAGCGATACTGTGTTGGGAAAACCGTGTTGTTGATTCGCTCACATTTCCCCATGTGATCACAAAGGTTTTTTAAGGTGTGGTCTAATGCCACCATTTGGTAGGTATCAATCTTACCTTCCACTTTGAGTTGATGCAAGACCCTTTCCATCATTTTTAAGATTTCGTTGGGCTTGTTGTTTTTATTCGATAGGTATTGTACTTCCTCGGGAGTTAAATGATTTTCCAGCTCCTCCAAAGGGTTTTTTCCACGTAATGAGTTTTTTAACGCCTTGCACCAGGCAATCTGGTAGTGCGTCATTTTTACGGTTTCTGGGGTCGGGTTGTCAGGAGATGTAAATCCCAACAATTGTCTAATTAATGTCCTACTGTCATTAACGATTCCACCCCAAATTTTTCGGGCTTCCCACCAACGGTCGTAAGAGGCTGCGGTTCTAAAACTCAAGACTAAAGCCACGGCGAATCCCAATACGGTAGCAATTGACATTTTGATGTCTATGGCAGTGTATTCAAAATAGTGATAGGCAATATAGACAGCGGTAACGTAGGGTGTATACCAAAAGAACTGAACTTTATACAGGCTTAATACCTTTGGAATGGAACGAAAACTGCGGGTGTACATAATCAATAATTAGGAATTGTTCTTGGGGTAATATTACGAAAGGTTTTGATGGATTAAAAGGATTTTCCAAACATCTAATTCTCCCCGGGGCCAGCACCCCTGTCCCCAGGAACAAGTTAGCAATAAGGGTGAAAAACTAAAAGCTTGGACCACTTACAGTCGAGTATAGTTTTATTGGTAATCTTTACCCGATAATAATCGAATAGTCTTCTGCTAGTACTCTAGTAATTTGTTAACTTGAACTGGGGTGGGAATTGAGTTTCCCCGACCCAAAGATGAAACCGCCTGCAGAAATCGTTTTTAATTTCACCCCTCCAGCAGCCCAATGGAAGCATTAGAATTCTCTAGTCTCTATTATAGAGGCAACGTGGTTCTTCAACTCAGGAAAAAATATATTGAAATGACTTTGGAAGTCCTCAAAGTGAAGTTTCAAATCTTCCACACCGCCTTCCATTTTTGACTTAAAAGAGGCTCGTCGGCTCATGCCTTGAAGAACCCTGTGAATTCCTGAGGGATATTGGTAGTTGTACAGCCAGTCTTGTGCTTCCATAAAGGGAAGTAATCGCTGTCCGCCTTCCGGAAGGTTTGGGTATTCATCATGCATTAATCGATAGAAATCGTCTACATAAGTTCTCAGGGGAATTTCAGAGTGGGCGTCCCATTGCAAGGCTAAAAAGTGATCGTAAAAAATATCTACAAGCACGGCTGAATAATGGCGATACTTGTCCCATATCAATTTTTTTGATTCCCTAACCATCTCGTGATGGTCGGTGAATTCATCAATGGCAAGGTGTAGTTCTATGCCTTTTTGAAAGTCTTTTGAGTACAACTCTCTGTCTTTGGGTTTGACCATGTCTGCCAAAAAGTTGCCCAATTGTATTTGTTTGTTTTCTCCCGAAAGGTATATGTGAGCTAAGAAATTCAAAGAGCTAAGTGATGAGGTGTGGGACTTCCGTTTTTGTCAAGCATAACAAAAACTAGTTTCTCAATGTTTAAAATTTCAACACTCTCTTCTTTGGTTACAGAAACTGAAAACGTAATCGATGAGGTACCCACTTGCGTGAGGCTGAGGCTAAGCGTAATGATGTCAGCCTGTTGCGCAGATTCTGTAAAATTAATTTCAGAAATGTACTTGGTTACTACATTTGGGTTTTTCAGGAGTCCGTGGGCAAATATTGCGGCTTCTTCATCAATCCATCGCAAAAGGCTACCTCCAAAAAGACGACCGTGTGGATTTAAGTCCTCTGGACGAATCCACTTTTGAACCATATGAGTCTTCATAAAATAAAGGTATAAAAAAACCCTCCGTGAAATGCGGAGGGTTTTTCTTATTTGTTACATCTAAAACTACAGTTCAAAAATTTTGAACTCATAGCTTTCCATGATCTGGTTTACTAATACTTTTTTGCAGGCAGTATCCACTTTTTCTTTCGCTGAACCTTCGTTGTCAGCTTCCACTTCTAAGTGGATGTGTTTACCGATTCTAACTTCGTCTATTTCAGGAAGTCCTACGTTTTTCATGTTGGCACTTACGGTTTTTCCTTGTGGATCCAACAACGCCTTTAGGGGCATAATATTGATTTCTGCTCTAAACTTCATGTTTGAAGATTTTAAATATCCATGACATTACAAGGTACAAAAGTACAATAAATGGAATACCTAGCACATGAAATGTCAACAATAATATAATGCTAAGAAAAATAAAAATCCATCGGATTTCTTCTCCCTTCCAAGTCAGTTTTTTGAACTTTAAGGCAAACAGCGGAATTTCTGCTACAAGCAAGAAAGATACGGCAACGGTAAAAAGTAAAAAATACCATGGATTTACAAAGATCATTCCTAAGAATACGTTCTTTTCATGGGTAATTAAATAGAAGATAGACATGATCAAGAGGGTGTTTGCCGGTGTAGGCATTCCTATAAACCCAGTTGATTGTCTCTCGTCAATGTTGAATTTTGCCAATCTCATGGCGCTTAATAGGGTGACTAAAAACGCAAGGTATGAGAAGGCACTATATCCCCCGAAAGGGAAATTGCCAAAAGGAGGAACGATGTCTTGAGCCAAGATAAACAAGGTCATGCCAGGGACAACTCCAAAAGTGACCATGTCTGCCAAAGAGTCTAGCTCTTTGCCCAACGGCCCAGCTACCTTTAAAATTCGGGCTACCATGCCGTCAAGAAAATCAAAAATAGCGGCTAGTCCTACCAAATACATAGGGGTTAAATAGTCGCCACTTAGCAACAAAACAATACTTGCTAATCCGCAAAAAAGATTGCCAAGCGTCAATAAATTAGGAATGTGTTTCTTCAAAAGATCAACTTTTATACAATATTACACCATAAAAATGGTTTTCAATTCCGAAAATAGACATCTTTGCGTTTATGATTAAGGTCAAACATTACCTTTTACTTTTTATGGTTCTTTCTGTTGTATCTGTTTTCGGTCAAGCCGGAAGGAAATACAGCAATGCCTTTTTGTCTATAGGGGTAGATGCTAGGGCCATGGGTATGAGTAATAGTATTGTTGCTTCGGTAGACGACGCAAGTGCTGGCTATTGGAATCCGGCGGGGCTCGCAAATATGGGGCACGCCTTTGACTTCGGACTCATGCACGCAGAGTATTTTGCCAGTATTGCTCAGTACGATTATTTGGCTGGCGCCATGGATATTGACGAAAATCAATCGGTGGGGTTTACCTTAATTCGCTTTGGGGTTGACAATATTCTGAACACCACCCAGCTGATTGACCAAAACGGAAACGTTGACTACAATAGAATTACCAAGTTTTCTGCGGCAGATTATGCCTTTATGGGATCCTATGCAAGAAAGGTTCCTTCTATCAAAGGGCTTACCCTCGGTGCTAATATGAAGGTTGTTTATCGTCAAATTGGTGACTTTGCCGATGCGTACGGTTTCGGATTAGACGTGGGGGCTCAATACAGACCGGGTAAATGGCGCTTTGGGGTTACCTTAAGAGATATTACTACTACCGTTAATTCTTGGGTTTTTAATACCGAAGACTTTGAGGAAGTTTTTGAAGATACGGGCAATGAGTTGCCTCAGAACGGTGTTGAGCTTACCATACCCAGAATGTTACTGGGGGTAGGTAGACAATGGGAGTTTTCTGAAAAATTCACCATGCTTTCTGAGGTTGATTTAGACTTTACTTTTGACGGACAGCGAAACACTTTGGTGTCAAGCTCTGCGGTAAACATCAACCCTTCGGCTGGACTAGAATTTGCCTATTCAAACTTTGTTTTTGTTAGAGCGGGGGTAGGGCAGTTTCAACGAGTACCCAACATAGATGGAAAAGAAGAGATGAACTTACAACCTACCATTGGGGTAGGATTTAAATACAGAGGTATTTCAGTAGACTATGCCTTGACCGATGTGGGGAATACTTCAGCAGCCCTTTACTCAAACATTTTCTCATTAAAGTATAGGTTTAATAGAAAGTAGTTTTTCCATTTTTCTCATCTTTACATTGTATTAGCAGATCATGAAGTTTGCTGGAAGTAAAAAACATGTTTATGAGAATTAAGTGGTACTTTTCTTTATTGACCCCCTTATTGCTTTTTCTAGCATGGCCTACCTATGGTTGGTCACCCTTGGTCTTTGTGTCTTTGGTTCCCTTACTTCTTTCTATAGAATATTCAGAAAATCAGAAACCGATGCATGCCTTTTGGTTGGCGTATCTCAATTTTGCTCTGTTCAATTTACTGAATGGTTATTGGATTGGCAATGCGCATTGGTCCGGAAGCGTCGCCGTTATTGTGATTAATGGGGCTGAGTTGGCCTTGGCGTTTTTAGGATATGCAATGATTAAAAAACGGGTAGATGAAAAACGAGCCATGATTGGCCTGGCCACTCTATGGATTTCGGTGGAGTCTATTCACAAATATTGGGAGATCAGTTGGCCATGGTTGTATTTGGGCAATACTTTTTCTGAAGATCCTGAATGGGTTCAATGGTACGAATTTACCGGTGCATTTGGGGGTAGCCTATGGGTGGTCTTAGTCAATGTATGGTTGTTCTTTGTCCTAAAAAAATTGATAGCAGAAAGAGATATATACAAGTACATCTGGCGAATGTTTGCTTTTGTTTTGGTTGGAATTCTCATTCCCATTACCATAAGTTATAGCCTCTATTACCAATGGAAACCCTCTGGGAAGTCTCTCGATGTAGTTGTGGTTCAGCCCAATGTTGATGCCTATGAAGAGAAGTTTACTATGTCTCCTGACGAGGCGGCAAAGAATTTCATGAGTCTAGCGAATGAGCATTTAGATGATAAGGTAGACCTGCTCGTCGGACCTGAGACCATGCTTCCAAGGTCAATCAATGAAGATGGATTGCGCTATAATTCAACCATAAAATTCTTGGACCAATACAAAGCCAAGTATCCTCACTTGTCAATGATTGTTGGCGCGACAACCTATGAGGCATATAACACTCAGCAGCCTCCAAACCTTTCTGCAAGACCTTTTGCAGACGGTTCAGGGTATTATGACATGTACAACACGGCGGTTTTCTTTCCCCAAAAAGATCCCATTGAATGGTACCATAAATCAAAACTGGTTGTAGGTGTAGAAAAAATGCCTTTTATGTCGATATTGAAACCCCTAATGGGGGAAGTGGCCATCGACCTTGGTGGAACGGCCGGTTCTCTCGGAGTGCAAGCCGATAGGGAGGTGTTTTCTGTGGCTGAGGATAAATACAAAGTGGGATCGGCCATTTGTTATGAGTCGGTTTATGGAGAGTTTTACGGAGGCTTTGTCCGCCGGGGAGCCAACCTCATGACCATTATTACGAATGACGATTGGTGGGGAGACACTCCAGGTCATCAGCAACACTTTAGTTATGCTAGGTTGCGAGCCATAGAAACCCGAAGAGCCATAGCTCGTAGCGCCAATACTGGTATTAGTGGTTTTATCAACTCAAGGGGAGATGTTGAACAACGCCTAGAATATAAAAAGGGCGGGGCCCTTCGCGGGAAGGTTGAGGTAAGAAATGATCTGACATTCTATACTCTTTATGGAGATATGCTGGTGGGTACCTCTTGGTTTGTTATCTTGGTCTTAGGTATTAGCATTTGGGTTAAATCAAAAACAAAACGATAATCTTATGACCTCAGAAAATCCCCCTAGCCTTTTTCAGTTAATTCTTCAAAGAGGACTTCCCTTTGGCGTAATTATTATTTCCTTGCAAATACTGGTAAGGTATTACTTGGGCGACGGCGATAAGGCCATGTTACAAACCTCTGGATTTTGGTTAGAGCGACTCTTGACCTTGGTAGTTATTGCCATGGTATGGGGTCTTTACCTTCGATTTAAATACAATAGGTCAAAAAAATAAATTCACATTGAGGCAAAATATTCTCGATTAGAAAATATCTATAAAAGAATCACATAGAAGACAAAGGGCTTTATTACTTTTGCCTTACAAAAATTCACAATCATGAATCAGTACGATGTTATCGTAATAGGCTCCGGACCCGGAGGATATGTGTCAGCCATTCGCTGTTCACAACTAGGACTTAAAACAGCAGTAGTAGAAAAGTATTCAACCTTAGGAGGAACTTGTCTTAACGTAGGATGTATTCCTTCAAAGGCCCTTCTAGACTCTTCAGAGCATTACCACAATGCAGTAAAGTCTTTTTCAGATCACGGAATTGAAATTGACACACCAGTAGTGAACTTTGAGCAAATGGTGGCTAGAAAGCAGTCTGTAGTTGATATGACATGTGATGGTGTTAAGTTTTTAATGGACAAAAATAAAATTGATGTTTACCACGGAATGGGATCTTTTCAAGATTCTACCAAGGTGGTCGTAACCAAAGAAGATAAGTCGACTGAGGTTATTGAAGGAAAGAACATCATCATTGCCACCGGATCAAAGCCTGTAGAATTGCCTTTTGCCAAGTTTGACAAAGAGCGCATTATCTCTTCTACAGAGGCTTTGAAATTGAAAGAGGTTCCTAAACACCTTATCGTTATTGGCGGTGGGGTTATTGGATTGGAACTTGGATCGGTTTACGCTCGCTTAGGGGCAGAGGTAACAGTTGTAGAATATGCATCAAGCCTTATTCCAACCATGGATGCTACTATGGGGAAAGAATTGGGTAAGGTGATGAAAAAGCTTGGATCTAAGATTAACCTTAGTCACAAGGTTACTTCTGCAGTAAGAAAAGGAGACGAGGTTATTGTTACTGCAGAAAACAAGAAAGGTGAAACCGTTGAATTCAAGGGTGATTACTGTTTAGTTTCCGTAGGACGTAAACCGTATACAGACGGCTTGGGTCTTGAGAATGCAGGTATTGAAACTACAGATAGAGGACAAATAGACGTGAATGATCACTTGCAAACCAAGGTGAGCAATATTTATGCTATTGGTGATGTGGTTAGAGGAGCTATGCTTGCCCACAAGGCAGAAGAAGAAGGGGTTATGGTAGCAGAACTTTTGGGTAATCAAAAACCGCATATCAATTACAACTTGATTCCAAATATCGTTTATACTTGGCCTGAAGTTGCAGGTGTAGGTAAAACAGAAGATCAGTTAAAAGAAGAAGGGGCTGCTTACAAAGTGGGTCAATTCCCAATGCGTGCCCTTGGACGTTCAAGAGCTTCTGGAGATATTGATGGGGTTGTGAAAATTCTTGCCGATAAAAATACGGATGAAGTATTGGGTGTCCACATCATTGCAGCCCGTGCAGCGGATATGATCATGGAGGCAGTAACTGCTATGGAATTTAGAGCATCTGCTGAAGATATGGCTAGAATCTGTCACGGTCACCCAACATACACCGAGGCGATTAAAGAAGCTGCTCTAGACGCAACAGAAAAAAGATCTATTCACGCGTAAGGTGTGAAGAAATAATGATGAGAAAAGGGGCCCTTTAGGCCCCTTTTTTTATTTCGCGTTTTCAATTTTTTGTCTCAGTAAAGAGAAAAACTCGTTCCTCTTTTCTTCAGCCAGTCCAGTGATGTTAATGCCTTCTTCTGTCTGATAATAGAAAGCGCTTTTTACATTGTCACCCACACTAGAATGAGAACTCATTAGGTAGTTTATCGCAGAATATCCAATATATGATATTACGGTATCCTTAACGGCTAACAGTCCGGTGTTGGCCCCCATGATAAACGGACACCAATACAATTGAAAGGACTTACCAGTTGTTTTTACTTGGTTGGCAGCCCTTTGTTCTGTCTGAGTAATTACATGGCCTAATGAGTTGAATAGCCCATTAACATCTTCCTTTGCAATTCGCTTTGAATTTCTATAGTGAGTAATCTGATCAATGATGTTGTTGATCGTGTGTACAGACCAAATTTCTGAAGTAGGCATTTGAAAATACAAGTCGTAGAGCTGCTTACCTTTTTCTAACAGTGATTTGGGAATATCTTGAGGTTTAAAAGGAGACTTGGTTTTGGCGGTTTCCTCAATCCAAACAAAAGATTTAAAAGCGCCTAACAAAGGATCTGCAAAGTACTGAAACAAGGGCAGGTCTCGTGCAATGTAGTACAAGTGTGAATCAGGTACCATCTGGCTAATGGCTAAATTCCCTAAGGTTTGAGAAAGGTAAATTTCTAGATCAACGTAGTTGGTAATTCTAGATTGAGATTTGAAGAGAATATGTGCTCCGTCAGTGCCGCTTCTCATTTCATCAATTGAGTAGTGGTAGTGATCCGCAAGCTTAAACAACTCTTCAGTAGTCAGGGGGGTATCTCCTGATCGCTTTCTAAAAAGACTTGACCTTGAGCAGGACAAAATTTCTCCTAACTCCGCAAAAATCTCTTTTTTTCCTTTTGACTGTTTGAAAATCCTGTCGAATAGGTGGACTTGAAAGGCAATTGGTTCTGAAGTATTCATAGGTCATAAAATAGTTGGGTTTAACCTAAAGGTAATAAAAACCAAATAATTAGCATTTCAGAGCTCCCTGTAATAATCCTTTTAGTCAAATTTTCAATTATTATTAGCCGACTTACGTTACAAATAGTATATTCGTCACTGAGTAGAGTACGATAGTATTAGGATGTTCTATTCAAACCTCTTCCTAAGAAAAAAGCCCTGTCTTTTTAGACAGGGCTTCCTATTTTATATTCCGTTAGGTATTATTAACCCACCACAATATTGATAATCTTTCCAGGCACAACAATAACCTTTCTAATGGTTTTCCCTTCAAGGTGAGGACTCGATTTTTATTTTCAATAGCTGCTTTTTCAATTTCCTCTTTTGAAAGGTTTAAAGGAAGAGGAAGCTTAAACCTCATTTTTCCATTAAACGAAACAGGGTATTCATGAGCACTTTCTACTAAGAACTCCTCATTGTACTGAGGGTAGATGGCCGTAGAAATAGATACCTTATAACCCAGTTTTGACCAAAGTTCTTCTGCAAGGTGAGGTGCATAAGGAGAAATTAAGATTGCCAAAGGCTCAAGAATTTCTCTTTTGTGACATTTGTAATCGGTTAATTCATTTACACAGATCATAAAGGTAGAAACCGAGGTGTTGAAGGAGAAGTTTTCAATGTCTTCGTTAACCTTTTTAATGGTTTTATGAAGGGTCTTTAACTCTTTCTCATTGGCTTTGTCATCCGTAATGATCAACTCACCATTGCTTTCGTAAAGTCTGTAAAGCTTTCGCATGAAATTAGAAACGCCACTCAATCCTTGGGTATTCCATGGTTTAGCTTGATCTAGCGGACCTAAAAACATTTCGTAAAGTCTAAGCGTGTCTGCTCCGTATTGCTCAACAATATCATCAGGAGTGACTACATTGTATTTAGACTTTGACATTTTTTCTACTTCACGGGTAACAATGTATTCATTGTTTTCGGTTTTAAACTCCGCGGAAGCGTAATCAGGTCGCCATTTCTTAAACCCTTCTAAATCCAAACGATCATTATCGACTAATGAGACGTCTACATGAATTGGAGTTGTGTCATAATCTTTTATCAGCCCTTTAGAAACAAAGGTGTTGGTACCTTTAATTCTATGAACAAAAGCTGAAGTCCCTTGGATCATTCCTTGGTTGATCAACTTTTTAAAGGGCTCTTCGGTAGAAATCAGTCCTAAGTCAAATAACACCTTGTGCCAAAATCTTGAGTACAAAAGGTGTCCGGTTGCGTGCTCAGACCCTCCAATATACAAATCTACATTTCCCCAATATTCTTCAGCCTCTTTGCCTACAAAGCGGTTTACGTTTTTGGGGTCCATATATCTAAGGTAATACCAAGAAGATCCTGCCCACCCTGGCATGGTGTTCGTTTCCATAGGGTGACCATCTTTAGTTTGCCAATCTTTTGCTCTGGCCAAAGGGGGTTCACCGTCTTCGGTGGGAAGGTAGGCGTCAACTTCAGGTAAGATAACAGGAAGTTGATCGTCTTCTAAAACCTTAGGCATTCCGTTTTCAAAGAAAACAGGGAACGGTTCTCCCCAGTATCTCTGTCTTGAGAAAACAGCATCTCTAAGTCGGTAGTTGGTTTTGCCACTACCTATATTTTTTTCTTCAAGTTGCTCAATGGCTTTGCCAATGGCCTCTTTAACTGTAAGTCCATCAAGGAAATCAGAATTCACCAAGGTGCCTTCTTTGGCATCGTATGATTCTTCTTCTACATTTCCACCAGATACCACCTCGCGAATGGGTAGGTCAAACTTCTTCGCAAATCCCCAATCTCTAGCATCATGGCCAGGAACTGCCATTACCGCTCCGGTACCATATCCCGCCAAAACGTAATCGGCAATCCAAATTGGAATTTTTGCGCCACTGAAAGGGTGGATGGCATACGCTCCTGTAAATTGTCCGGAAATAGATTTGGTGTCTGCCATTCTATCTCTTTCTGAGCGTTTGGCGGTTTCTTCAATGTAATCAGCTACTTGGCCCTTGAATTCTTCGGTGGTTAATTCAGAAACCCACTCGTGTTCAGGAGCTAAGACCATGAAAGAAACTCCGAAGATGGTGTCAGGTCGCGTAGTAAACACTTCAATTTTCTTAGAAGAATTTTCCACGTCAAAAAACACCTGTGCACCTACAGATTTACCAATCCAATTGCGCTGGCTTTCTTTCAATGAATCACTCCAGTCTATAGTTTCAAGTCCGTCGAGAAGTCTTTGGCTATAGGCAGAGATTCTCATAGACCACTGTTCCATTTTCTTTTGAATAACGGGATGCCCGCCTCTTTCTGAAAGTCCATCTTTTACCTCGTCATTCGCTAAAACGGTCCCTAAATTAGGGCACCAGTTTACCACGCTTAAGGAGCGGTAGGTAAGTCTATAGTTCAGCAGGACCTCACTTTTCTTTTCTTCAGAGAAAGAATGCCACTCTTCTGCGGTAAAGTTCATTTCTTCTGAGCACGAAGCGTTGAGGTTTAAGGTTCCGTTATTCTCAAAGTGTTCAATAAGGTTTTCAATAGATTCTGCCTTATCAGTACTTTGATTATACCAAGCGTTGTACAACTGTTTGAAAATCCATTGGGTCCAACGGTAAAAGTCAGGATTAGCCGTTCTAACTTCTCTATCCCAATCAAACGAGAATCCAATTTTATCAAGTTGCTCACGATACCTTGCCACGTTGTTTTCTGTGGTGATGGCAGGATGTTGGCCCGTTTCTATTGCGTATTGTTCCGCCGGAAGGCCAAAGGCATCATACCCCATTGGATGAAGAACGTTAAAGCCTTTATGTCTTTTGTATCTAGCGTAAATATCTGAGGCAATGTAACCCAGAGGATGACCTACATGAAGCCCAGCACCTGAAGGGTATGGGAACATGTCAAGCACGTAAAACTTGGGCTTTTCGCTTTTGTTTTCTGCCTTAAATGTCTTGTTAGTAGCCCAGTATTCGCGCCACTTTTTTTCTATTTCTCTAAAGTTATATTCCATTGCCAAAAGATTTACGGCGCGAAAATAAAACTTTACGAGCGCATTTCTACCTAATATCCTTTTTAATCAACAAGTAACCGGTAGCGCTCCAAATAGCTACAATGTAAACCAAAGCCTTGGCAACATAAGAATAGCTGACATGAGAGACGGTGGGTTCTAAAATGTATTTCCCAAAAGGAAAGGGGACAAGTCCCCAAGAAACTTCAAACGGTAGCGCGGATCCTAACCAAGGTAATTCTAATGCGTGGCTTAAAACGGCTACAGCAATGGGCTCAAATATGAACATCCAGAATAGTAAGATGATAATAGTAATACCTGTTTTTCTGAAAATCATGGCTGCTAGCATACCCAGGCTAAGGTGATAAACCAAGTGGATAAAGTAGGCCAGTAAAAAGTCTATGTTTTTAACGACATACTCAAAGTCGGTTACGGGACTTAGAAAATATCCGATAAATAGGCCTAAGACCAAAAGAAGTAAGGTGCCAATCAGCGAAAGGCTAAAGATGAATCCGATTTTACTCAAGAAGAAATCTCTACGAGATAGTCCGTCAATAACATTTTGCCTAAAAGTTTTTTCCTCCCACTCAGTGGTTACTGAAATGGCAACAATTAGCATGGCGAACAAGGTTAGGTTTTTATAAGCATACGCCAAATTCTGCCAAAGGTCTACAAAGTCAAAAATGGGCAACTGGTCTGGCTTAATGTCAAAGAACTGTTCTAAGGCTACACCTTTGCTGCTCAAGTATTCTAGAAAGTAATTTCCAGCAATTGGAATTGAGAAAAAAGCGACCAACCAAAGGATCAACATAACCTTTACATATGACAGGTGCTTGAGCTTAAGCCATTCTAGTTTTAAGTGCCACATGGTTATTGTTGGTTTAAGATTTCTAAAAATTTCTCTTCAAGCCTGCTTTTTACTGGGGTTAATTCTGAAAGGACCTCACCTTTGTCAAAGAACAGCTGGTTTATTTTTGAAGGATCTGTTTCTTCATCAACCGCGATTCTAATTTGGTTATCGATTCTCTCCCACGATTTAAAAAATTCATTTTGAGAACAAATTAATTCCAGGTTTTCAATTTTGCTTGAGCCAATGGTGTATTGGCCTTTGGTGTTAAGGTCTTCTTCAACATTTCCTCTGTATAAGGTTTTTCCTTTGTTGAGGATGATGAAGTCTGAGCAAATTTTTTGAACTTCATCTAAAAGGTGTGAGGCGAGGATTAATGTCTTTCCCGACTGGGTAATTTGCTGAATCATTTGCCTAATGTCGGCTATGCCCTCTGGATCTAGGCCATTGGTGGGCTCATCTAAGATCAATACTTCTGGGTCAGCCAGCATGGCACTAGCAATTGCCAGTCTTTGCTTCATGCCCAAAGAATAGGTTTTAAACTTGTCGTCCTTTCGTTGCAAGAGCCCCACAAAGTCTAAAGTTTCTTCAATATGAGGGTTTTTTATGTGCTTGATGTGGGCAACAATTCTTAGGTTTTGCACAGCCGAAAGGCTTGGGTAAAATACGGGCTGTTCTAAAATGGCACCTACCTTTCTTCTAGCAATCACTTCTTTTTCACCGTCAAACCATTGGTATGAACCGCTGGTAGAATTGGCTACACCTAAAACCATAGACAAGGTGGTGGTTTTTCCAGATCCGTTGGGGCCTAAGAGTCCAAAGGCCTTGCCTTTTTCAATTTCTAATGATAGGTTGTCTACCGCCTTATAACGGCCATAGACTTTGGTGAGGTTTTGAATGGTTAATGCGGTCATAGTCCAAAGGTTTCTAAAGTTTTAAGAGGGCTTTCTCCTGATTGAATACCCTGAACCAATTGAAGAGAAAGACCCATGGGGTTTTTCCCTTTCAATTCAATCATTTTAAAATTATTCGGAGATTGAATAACGATATCAAAAATCTGTTGTGGATTGGCGTGGGTCTTTTGATAAAACCCAATCTTGTTGGAGTCAGAGTCCCAGGTCAACAATTCTTCATAAACAGAAGAGTTTACCCTATCAATAAATCCTTCAGCCCAGATTGTGTCATACCTCTTGTCTTCTGGGGTTATTTCAAAGTAAGTGATTTTCTCAATGTACTGGTCGGCCTTCTTAAAACTGTTAGACGTGTCTAGTCTACTGACCGCCCTGATCATACTTTCATCTACTTGTTTAAAGTAATAACTCTGCTGATATTTATCTTGAATATCGTAGATGAGTCCGCCGTCATCATGAGAGCAGCTTACCAGTGTTAATAGTAAGCCTGCACTTAGAATCAAGCTTGAGATAATCGGGAATTTACTTTGCATCTTCTACTTTTTCAAGTTTTTCCATTCCTGAAATATTCACAGATTTAGAGAGTTTAGAAATCTGTTTAAGGTCTATGTCTCCCTCTAAAGACAAGATGACAAATTGATTCTTTCCTCCAGAAACCATAACGAGTTCTTTGATAATGCCACTTTTTTCATTGATGTAAAATGTGATCTTTTCCTTGTCCTCAATTTCCATGAGTACCTCGTAGTCTTTGTTCAGCTTTTTAATGGCTTCATCGTATAGAGTCTTGGTTCTAGGGTCATTATCAAGCTCAAGCATTTTCAGGCCCTTTAGCTTCCCGATGGTTTCTTGAAGAGTTTTTTGCTCTTCGGTATTTCCTTCCATTTCTGTAAAGAGTTCAAACATTTTTGCATTGACCTTTACCTTAGAAAACGAAGTGTCGTTTTCGTATTTTGAGAAATACTTGTCAATGGCATTGGTTTGGGCGCTGGCGACCCAAGAGGTCATAGTGGCTACAAGGATAATTACTAGCTTTTTCATTTTTGTACTTTTTTATTTTCTAATTCTTTTTTGGTTTTTTCAAATTTCCCAATGGGGGTAATTCTTTCTGAACTTTGATTCAGTTTGCTGCTTAGCATTAGCAAAGCTTCTTGTGTTTCTCTGTAGGCTTCGGCTGTTTCAGCAGTGCTCGGTTTTATTTCTGAAGGACGGGTAGGAATAGACAGTATTCCGACAGACAATACGGCTGCAACCGATGCGGCAATAAACCATTGCTTTCTCTTTCGTTCACTCTTTTTCCTTGCCTTTAGTTGTTGTAAGGCTAGAAAGTAAGGTGATTCCGGATGGTTTTTTGAGCTTGCCATTTCTTCAAGCAGTGATTTCTCTTCACTTAAAGAGGTTTCAGCGTCAAAATACTTTTTTAATGGATTGTTATTCATAGTGATAATCTCCGTTGGTTGCATTAATGATTGAAGTCCTAAGTGCCGTTCTAGCCCTGTGTAAATAAACTTTTACGCTGGCCAGTGACATGTCTTCTTTTTTTGCCATTTCTTCGTACGTCAATCCTTCTATCTCTCGGTATTCAAACAACTTTCGTTGGATGGGAGGAAGGGTTTTTAAGGAGGATTCTAGAATTTCCATAAAGTCATTTCCTTCCAAGGTTCTTTCAGGATTTCCCGATGCAGGTTGCTGCAAGAGGTGATCCGGAAGTTCATTCCAACTGTAGTTTTTAGCCTTAAGTCTGTCTAAGGATAAATGCTTAGTCATTTGAATGCAGTAGGCCTCCGGATTGTTTATTGATTTTAGGTCAATACCCGATTGCCAGATCTTTAACATAACTTCTTGAGCAACATCTTCCGCTTCTACTTTTTTCTGTAGGAGTTTGTTGGCATACATTTCAACTTTTGCACGCAACGAATAAAAAGATGCTGTGAACTCTTCTTTTGTCATGTCTATTGAGAAGACGAATTAGAAAGTGAAAAGTTACAGAAAAGAATGAGTTTTTTTAAAACCCCATGATTTATTGGGTAATAAAGAAGAATTATTAATGTTTAATCCTTTGAAAACACTAGTCTAAGAAAGATGAAAATCTAGGTTGTTTAAAGACACAAAACCTTGTGAAAATTTCATTAGAATAGCTTAGTTTCGTAAAGTATTTTGGCGTTTAACATTCTGTTATGCCAAGAGACATTAGGTTTTTATTACATTAGCCGACAGTAAAACATGGCATCCAAAATAGATAAATACAACAACCGAAGACTGCGTGGGGCAAATGCCTCAGTGATAGTTTCTATCTCATTAGTTTTGTTTCTTTTAGGGGTCTTGGGAATCTTGGTAATCAACGCCCAAAACCTGGCAAGAGAGGTAAAAGAGAACTTTAAATTCACTGTGTATATAAAAGACAGTGCCAAAGAAGTTGAGGTGAGAAACTTTCAAAAGGACCTTGCCTTATCAAAAGAGGTGAAAGACATTGAGTTTATTTCTAAAGAAGAAGCCGCCGAAGAATTTCAAAAAACATTGGGTGAAGACTTTGTAGACTTTTTAGGATTTAATCCCCTACAAGACGCAATTGCCATTTCACTCAACAGTGAATATGTTCAGCCTGAGGTGATTGATGAATTTGAAGCTGCGCTATTGGCTAACTCTTGGGTGTCTGAAGTCAATTACGACAAAGATCTTTTGCAAATGGTGAACAAAAACATCAAGACCATTGGATTGGTGTTGTTGGGAGGTGTAGTTTTATTACTTATAATTAGCATTGCGCTTATAAATTCAAGTATTCGCCTAGCCATTTACTCTAAGAGGTTTATCATAAAAACTATGCAGCTAGTAGGGGCAACCCGTTTGTTTATTCAAAAGCCTTTTTTAATGCGTTCCGTTCGTTTTGGAATTATCGGTTCCATGGTTTCTGGAGGGTTTTTAATGGCTCTGCTGTACTTCGGCGATAAACAAGTTCCCGAACTTAATCTGTTATCACAACAGGTAGAGCTCATTGCCATGGGAGGTGGACTAATGCTAATCGGGATATTCATTTCTTGGATTTGTACTTGGTTTGCTGTTAAGAAGTACTTGAACCTAAAAACTGACGAATTATACTTTTAAAATATGGACAACAATCAATTTTTATTCGGAAAGAAAAATTTCACACTACTAATTGCAGGACTTGCGGTTATTGGCCTTGGATTGATTTTAATGATTGGTGGAGGGTCTGATGATCCCAATGTCTTTAATCCTGAAATTTTCAATACCCAACGTATTATAATTGCTCCTACTTTAATTTTAATCGGATTGGTTATTGAACTTTTTGCCATTATGGCGAAGTCTGAAAAATAAGTAGATGAGCATTCTTGACGCAATTATCCTTGGAATTATTCAAGGTCTTACTGAGTTTCTACCCGTAAGTAGCTCAGGGCATTTAGAGCTAGCAAAAGTACTATTGGGAGACACTTCTGTTCCGGAAGAGAGTTTAATGTTTACCGTTATTCTTCATGCGGCCACGGCTTTGTCAACCTTAGTGATTTATCGCAAAGACATCTCCGCACTGTTTAAAGGGCTCTTTAAGTTTGAATGGAATGATGAGACCAAGTTTGTGTCTTACGTTGCCATTTCTATGATTCCTGCCGGAATAATTGGTCTCTACTTTGAAGATGAGATAGAATCCCTTTTCGGAGGAGAAATTTTGTTGGTAGGAGTGATGCTTCTCATTACAGGGCTTTTACTCATGTTCGCCGACAAGGCAAAAAAGACAGAAAAGGGCGTGGGGCCGGTAAATGCCCTTATTATTGGTATTAGTCAAGCCATTGCTATCCTTCCGGGGATTTCGCGTTCGGGGGCTACTATTTCCACTTCTGTTTTATTGGGGATAGACAGAGAGAAGTCTGCAAGGTTTTCATTCTTAATGGTCATTCCATTAATCCTAGGCAAAATGCTTCTGTCCATTAAAGACATGGTAGAAACCGATGCAGGTCCTGCTTCAGATAAACTAGGAGTATATCTCATCGGATTTACTGCGGCATTTATTGCCGGTATTTTTGCTTGTCGATGGATGATTGCCCTGGTGAAAAAAGCAAAACTTACTCATTTTGCCATTTATTGCTTTATAGTAGGTTTTATTGCTATCCTTTCTAACTTCATGTAATGAATTGGACATCCACAACTCTTGAAGAGGTTCAGGAAGGATTGGTTTTATTGGTAGACAAACCTTTAGACTGGACAAGCTTTGATGCCGTTGCCAAGATTAGGAATGCTATTAGAAATCGTTACAAAATCAAAAAAATCAAGGTGGGTCACGCCGGGACCTTAGATCCCAAAGCTACCGGACTCCTCATAATTTGTGTCGGACGAAAGACCAAAGAGATAGAGTCTTTCATGGGCCAATCAAAATATTATGAAGCCTCCATTAAACTAGGAGCAACCACTCCTTGTTTTGATACCGAACTAGAAGAAGACGCACAGTATCCAACTGATCATATTGATGAGGACCTCATACGGGCAACCTTGCAAAATTTTGTGGGTAAGATACAGCAAGCTCCTCCTGCGTTTTCCGCTTTGAAAAAAGAGGGTAAGCCCATGTACGAACTCGCCCGAAAGGGAGAAGAAGTTGAGATGAAAAAGCGCGAAATTGAAATCTACTCTTTAGATTACAGAGGGTATGAGGATAATATTCTAACACTCGGAGTTCACTGTGGCAAAGGAACATATATAAGGTCTTTAGCAAGAGATTTAGGAGAGGCCTTAAGGTCAGGAGGCTATTTAGTAGGTCTTAGACGAACTCAAATAGGTGAGAACAAAGTGTCTAACGGAGAATCAGTAGAGGCATTAGTAAAGGCTATTAAACAAATCGATGGATTATTGTAATAAGTTAGGTTGACGATTTTTTGTAATTTTCTATTATGAAAAACCTAACCTTTCTCATTATTTTTTCCACTTTCCTTTGGACTTCAGGTTTGTCTCAACAAGTCAATAAGATAACTCAGTATCCGTTTCAATATGCAGGGGCTAAAGTTTCCTTAAAAACGGCACCTATACGATATATTTACGGTCCAAACTTTGAGATTGAAACTCGCATTAACAATTCGTTTTCAGCAATTGTAAGTTTTCAAAGGTATAACCGTGATTTTTCAAGTCCGAAGTTCACTGCTTCAAAGCAAACAAATGTAGAGTCTTTACTGTCAAACTTCAGTTTATTTAAAGGTGATGGTTTTCAGGGGGTTATTGGTGGGAGGTACTATTTGATGGCGGAAAAAGATAATCATTATAGATTCTATTTAGAAGCTAGGTTGAGGTATAAAGAGTTTTCATATGACGACAGTTTATCGTCGAGCATTGACCCTTCCCGTCCACCTCAAGATGTTTATTATCAAGAGTACCAAGTTTCTCGTGGGACACAAATAATCTGGGGATTCAAGAGACCTTGGCGGATGTTTAATGAGAGTATGATCGGTGAGTTTGAAATTTACCTCGGTGCGGGTTACTATGAAATGACTCGAAAATACGAAACCACAGAAGTTAATAGCAATGGGGTTTTAAATGTTGAGAGAAGTCAAGTGACCGAGGCGCTTCCTCAATTGTTATTCGGGTTAAACCTAGGCTTAGGTTACTAGAAATAAAGATTTCCCCAGTTTTTTTTAGGATGGCGAAAATAAAATTTTGACCAATGCGTATGGTTTGTATCTTTGCCCCCTATTAATTCAAAGCCCGTAAGCTATGAAAATGAAGCTTTCGCATTTCAATTATGATCTTCCGAAAGAGTTGGTCGCTCAACATCCAGTTGATCACAGAGACGATTCTCGTCTTATGGTTCTCCACAGAGACACACAAACCATCGAGCATAAAAAATTCAGTGACATCATCGATTATTTTGATGAAGGTGATTCTATGGTGCTTAACAATACAAAGGTTTTTCCTGCTAGAATGTGGGGTAACAAAGAAAAGACAGGCGCTAAAATTGAGGTTTTCTTGCTTAGAGAACTGAATGCTGAGTCTAGACTTTGGGACGTTTTGGTTGATCCAGCAAGAAAGATTAGAATCGGAAATAAACTTTACTTTGGTGATGATGATTCATTAGTAGCTGAAGTAATTGATAATACAACTTCTAGGGGAAGAACGCTTCGTTTTCTATATGACGGAAGTTACGAAGAGTTTAGGCAGAAGTTACAAGACTTAGGTGAAACGCCACTTCCAAAATACATTGCAAGAGACGTTGAGCCAGAAGATGAAGAGAGATACCAGACTATTTTTGCTAAGGAAGAAGGCGCTGTTGCTGCACCTGTTGCCGGAATGCACTTCTCAAAAAACCTGATGAAGCGTTTAGAGATTAAAGGGATTGAGTTTCCTGAAATCACATTGCACGTAGGTTTAGGAACCTTTAGACCTGTAGAGGTCGAAGATTTATCTAAGCATAAAATGGATTCTGAGCTGTACAAAGTTACAGAAGAAGCAGCGCGTGTAGTCAATCAGTCAAAAGCAAACAAGAAGAAAGTAGTTGCTGTAGGTACTACAGTTATGAGAGCAATTGAAAGCTCGGTTACTACTGATGGTATGCTTAAGCCATTTGAAGGATGGACCAATAAATTTATTTTCCCTCCTAATGACTTTTACGTTGCGGATGCCATGGTTACAAACTTCCACCCTCCATTGTCTACTTTGTTGATGATGTCATCAGCATTTGCAGGGCATGATTTTCTTATGAAGGCCTACAAAGAGGCGGTAAAAGAGAAGTACAGATTTTTCTGTTACGGAGATGCTATGTTGATTATTTAATGGACGAATTAATTTATAGGAAGCCTCAACCTTTGGTTGGGGCTTTTTTTTTGTAGAATCTTTTACTGGTCCCGCTTTGGAATGAATGAAATTAGGTGTGAAGAACGCCTTTCCTAATGATCGTTTTCGACCGGGGCCTCCAAGCCTCCTCCCCTGATAAAATTAAATCATAATTTTTTGATAGTAGAGCGTTAACCGGATACTTTCGAATCTATTTGTTCTGTGAATCAAATATTTCAATTCCAATCGAAAATTTGACCTTAGCATCGTACCTTTGTGCCAGATTATGGAGGAAATAGTAAAAAGAGATATTAGAGCCTTGTCAAAAGACGAGATATCATCCTTTTTTGTTGAAATGGGTGATCGTTCTTTTAGAGGGCAGCAGGTCTATGAGTGGTTATGGCAAAAATCGGCTCATAACTTTGAAGACATGACCAACTTGTCTAAAGAAACTAGGGCTCTTTTAGAAAGTCACTTTACCATTAACCACATAAAGGTTGATGACATGCAACGCAGTGAAGACGGCACAATAAAAAATGCGGTAAAGCTTCACGATGGAAGGGTAGTAGAGTCGGTATTAATTCCCACAGATAAGAGAATAACTGCATGTGTAAGTTCACAGGTAGGTTGTAGTCTTGACTGTCATTTTTGTGCTACCGGCAAGCTTAAGCGCATGAGGAACTTAAATCCTGATGAGATTTACGATCAAGTGGCAGCTATTAAAAATCAAGCGGAAGAGTTCTACAATAGACCCTTGACAAATATTGTGTTTATGGGAATGGGTGAGCCTCTTCTGAACTATCAGAATGTCTTAACGGCCATAGATAGAATAACTTCAGAAGAAGGACTTGGAATGTCGGCTAAGAGAATTACCGTATCTACCGTGGGTATTCCAAAAATGATCATGAAAATGGCTGATGAGGACGTGAAATTTAACTTAGCTATTTCTCTTCACTCTGCCGTTGATGAAACGCGGTCGTCTCTCATGCCCATCAATGATGTAAATCCGTTAAGTGATTTGTCTGATGCTATTGCCTATTGGTACAAACAAACAGGAAGAAGGGTGACCTATGAATATGTTGTTTGGAAGGGGATCAATGACGATGAAAAGCACGCAAAAGCCCTAGCGCGTTTTTGTGGAAGAACCCCCAGTAAGGTTAATCTTATTGAATATAATCCTATTGATGATGGTCCCTACCAACAAGCAGATCCAGAGGCTATTCAGCTTTATGAAAGGGTATTAGGTGAAAAGGGTATTATTGCCAAGGTAAGGTATTCAAGGGGGAAAGATATTGATGCAGCCTGCGGACAATTAGCCAATAAAAATGAGGCGGCTGGAACCGTCTAATTGAATAGAATCGTAAATAAATAAACCATTTAATCGCTACCTTTGTTAGGGTTAAAAAGAAAAGATGAAAATTCAGAAATCAGATATATTAAAAGCCTTAGGACAAGTAAAATCAACCCGTGGAAAAGGCTCGTTAGTTGAAGAGGGAGATGTCCAAAATGTTCAGATTTTTGGTGATGAGGTTATGGTAGATGTACTTTGTTACAATCCGACTCTTCAAGCTAAAAAGAAATTAGAAGTTGAAATTTTAAAGGCTATACATGACCATGCCTATGAAAAGGCAAAAATCAAGGTCAGTATTGTGGTTCCTGAAGCAGCAAAGGAGACTTCAAATCAAATTAGAGTAGAAGCTATTCCTGGAGTAAAAAACATAGTAGCTATTGCCTCTGGTAAAGGGGGGGTAGGGAAGTCGACCATGACCGCAAATATTGCTGTTGGGTTGGCGAAAATGGGATTTAGTGTCGGATTGGTAGATGCGGATATCTACGGACCATCCATGCCCATAATGTTTGATGTAGCTCATGAAAAGCCATCAACCATTGATGTTGACGGAGTCAGTAAAATGAACCCCGTTGAATCTTACGGGGTAAAATTACTTTCTATAGGATTTTTTGCAGGAGTCGATCAGGCTGTAGTTTGGCGCGGCCCGATGGCTACCAAAGCTCTTAACCAACTTATTAGAGATTCTCATTGGGGAGAACTAGACTTCTTGTTAATTGACTTGCCTCCTGGTACAGGCGATATTCACTTGAGTTTAGTTCAAGCAGTACCCGTTACGGGCGCCCTCATTGTAAGTACGCCACAGCCTATTGCTTTGGCTGATGCCAAAAAAGGTGTGGGAATGTTTAAAATGGATTCGATAAATGTTCCGGTTCTTGGTATCGTAGAAAACATGGCTTACTTTACACCAGAAGAACTGCCAAATAACAAGTACTACATATTCGGAAAAGAAGGCGCTAAGAACTTATCAGAAGAATTAAATGTTCCTTTTTTAGGTGAGGTACCCATAGTACAAAGTATTAGAGAAGCAGGAGATGTGGGAAGACCTGCCATTATGCAAGAAGACACTCCTTCAGCAAAAGCATTTACGGATGTAACCAGAAGAATGGTGGAGGAATTGGTGAAGAGAAATGACGAAATGCCTCCCACGGAAGTGGTAAGAATAACCACTATGGCAGGGTGCTCAACAAACTAAAGAACTATGGCAAACCAAGATAAAACGATTGAAGAAATAGAAAAAGCCCTTTCAGAAATAAGACCTTTCTTGAATTCTGATGGCGGCGATATCACCTTTATTGACTATACAGACGATAAAATAGTGAAGGTAAAACTTCACGGGGCTTGTACAGGGTGTTCGGTTAACCAAATGACGTTAAAGTCGGGGGTAGAAACCACTATTAAAAAGTATGTGCCCGAAGTATTGAGAGTCGAACAAGTGTTGACTGACTAATCACATATAGTCATGGTGAAAAAAGATAAGGTATGTATACTGTTTGCCGGAGATTCTGGTGATGGAATTCAACTTACGGGTACTGAGTTTTCAAATACAGTAGCCCTTGCGGGGAACGACTTGTCAACTTTTCCTGATTTCCCTGCTGAAATTCGCGCTCCGCAAGGAACGGTTTCTGGGGTTTCAGGATTCAAGGTTAACTTTGGTTCTACAGAAATTTTCACCCCCGGTGGACTTGCTGATGTAATGGTGGTAATGAATGTTGCTGCACTGCGAAAAAATATTTCTCAGCTAAGACCCGGCGGACTTATCATTGCCAACACCTCTGGTTTTGACCCAAGAAACCTCAAGCTTGCCGGATATGATTCAGACGCCAAGCCATTAGAAGATAAAAACTACGACGGATTTAAAAAGCTAGAGATTGATGTAACAAAATTGACAAGAGAAGCGCTTAAAGAAAGCGAATTGTCAATGAAAGAAAAAGACCGAAGTAAGAATATGTTTGTCTTGGGTCTTATTCTTTGGTTGCATCATAAACCCCTAGATCATACTCAAAAATTCATTGAACAAAAGTTTAAGAATAAGCCACCTATTATGGAGGCTAACCTATCGGTATTAAAAGCAGGATTCCACTTTGGAGAAACGATTGAAGCTTCTTTTGAAAGAGTAGAGGTGGCTCCGGCAAAACTTCCTCCGGGAGAGTACAGAAATGCCATAGGTAACCAGGTTACAGCCATTGCCCTTGTGGCAGCCGCTGAAAAATCAGGTTTAGATTTATTTTATGCGGGGTACCCGATAACTCCGGCATCAGACATTCTTCACGAATTGTCAAAACATAAAAACTTTGGAGTAAAAACCTTTCAAGCGGAAGACGAAATCGCAGCGGTTACTGCCGCTATTGGTGCTTCTTTTGGAGGTAAATTAGGCGTTACGGCTTCTTCTGGTCCTGGAATAGCATTAAAGGCTGAAGGACTTGGACTTGCAGTGATGTTAGAACTTCCGCTTGTGGTCATAAACGTGCAAAGAGGTGGACCGTCAACGGGTTTGCCAACCAAAACGGAACAAGCCGATTTGTTACAGGCCCTTTACGGTAGAAACGGCGAAGCACCTATTCCCGTTTTAGCAGCTCACAGTCCGTCAGATTGTTTTTGGACGACCTATGAAGCAGCAAAAATTGCCATTGAACATATGACTCCTGTGTTTGTTTTGTCTGATGGATACATTGCCAACGGGGCAGGTCCATGGAGGTTTCCCAATGCAAACGATTTGGCGGAAATAAATCCTCCGTTTGCTGATTCAAAAGATGAGAATTATCAACCTTATTTACGCGATGACAAAGGGGTGCGCCGTTGGGCAATTCCTGGAACTAAGGGTCTTGAGCATCGCTTAGGGGGGCTTGAGAAACAAGATATTACAGGTGATGTAAGTTACGAGCCTGATAACCATGAAATCATGGTGAAAAATAGACAAGGAAAAATTGATGCCATCGCCCAATCGATTCCATTAGCAGAAGTTGAGGATCAAGTGACACACGGTGATGTATTGGTTTTAGGCTGGGGGTCAACTTATGGAGCTATTAAAACGGCCGTCCATAATTTAAGGGCAGAAGGTAAGTCCGTAGGGCATCTTCACCTGAGACACATTCAGCCAATGCCTTCCAACACAGGAGAAATTCTCAAAAATTTCAAAGAAGTTTTAATTCCTGAGTTGAATAACGGCCAATTGATAAAGGTGATAAGAGATGTGTTTTTAATAGACGCTAAACCTTTGAATAAGATAAAAGGACTGCCTTTTTTAGCTTCTGAAATTGAGGCTAAGTGCCTTGAATTATTATAATTTCGCTTTCGCGGGAAGTAGTTATGGAAAACAATACATTGACAGCTAAAGATTTTGCTACTGACCAAGACGTCAAATGGTGTCCTGGTTGTGGTGACTATTCTATACTAAAGCAAGTTCAGACCATTTTACCCGAGGTGGGTACTCCACCAGAAGATATTGTTTTTATTTCGGGCATTGGGTGTTCAAGTCGTTTTCCATACTATATGAATACCTATGGTATGCACGGAATTCATGGCCGCGCTACCAGTATTGCTAGTGGTCTTAAAGCCGCAAGACCCGATTTGTCTGTATGGATTGTAACCGGTGACGGCGATAGTTTAAGTATAGGAGGGAACCACCTAATTCATTTGCTGAGAAGGAATTTGGACGTAAATATTTTGTTGTTCAACAATGAAATTTATGGGTTGACCAAAGGTCAATACTCACCGACCTCAGAGTTTGGTAAGGTTACCAAATCAAGCCCCATGGGCGCCATAGACAATCCTTTTAATCCTTTGAGTCTAGCTCTGGGAGCAGAGGCTACCTTTGTAGCTAGAATTATGGATAGGGATCCTATTCACATGAGAGACATTCTAAAAGAAGCCAATTTACACAAAGGCTCCTCTTTTGTAGAAATATATCAGAACTGCAACGTTTTCAACGATGGAGTTTTTGAGATTTATACTGATAAAAAAACTCGTTCAATTGAAACCATTTACCTAGAAGAAGGAAAACCTTTGGTTTTTAACAATGGAACAGAAGGTATTAGACTGAATGGTACCTCCCCAGAAAGGGTTAGCCTAGGTGAGACCTTTTCTCAAGATGACTTATGGGTGCACGACAGTCATGATCCAATAAAAGCCTACTTGCTTTCAAGAATGTTTGACGCGGCTGATGATGAACATAGAATGCCAAGGCCTTTTGGTATTTTTTACCGAGAAGATAGGTTTAGGTACGAAGATGCAATGCAGAGTCAATTAGATTTGGCGGTAGAGAAGAAAGGCAAAGGAGACTTAAATGAATTATTAAGAGGAAGTAACTCTTGGACGTTGGTGTAAATCAAATGAAAAATTAAATTTGCGCCTGAAAATTAAGAACTATGGGAAGAGCATTTGAATTTAGAAAAGAGAGAAAAATGAAGCGCTGGGCGAGCATGTCAAAGACATTTACTCGTATTTCTAAAGACATCATAATGGCGGTAAAAGAAGGAGGAGATAATCCTGAAACCAATTATCGCTTGAGAATGTTGATTCAAAACGCCAAGACGGCCAATATGCCTAAAGACAATGTTGAAAGAGCTATAAAAAAAGCTACTTCAAAAGATCAGGCAGATTACAAGTCTATTATTTATGAAGGGTATGCTCCTCACGGAATAGCCGTCCTTGTTGAAACAGCTACAGATAACCATACACGTACCGTTGCCAATGTGCGCTCATTCTTCAATAAGGTGGGTGGTTCTTTAGGTACCTCGGGTTCGGTAGAATTTATGTTTGAGCATAAATGCCACTTCAAAATTCCTGGAGAGGGAATTGATGTGGAAGAATTTGAGCTTGAAATGATTGACTACGGTGTGGAAGATGTATACCGTGAAGAAGATGGTAACATCATGATTTTTGCTGATTTTGAAGAGTTTGGTAATATTCAAAAGGGACTAGAAGAAAGAACTATTGAAGCCATTGAATCAGGTTTTGAATGGATTCCTACCAACACTACAGAATTAAATGAAGAGCAAACAGCAGATGTCGATAAGCTCCTTGAAAAATTAGAAGAAGATGATGACGTTCAAAATGTCTATCACAATATGAGATAAAAAAAGCGGCTTCGGCCGCTTTTTTGTTTGGAGTTATTACCTCTTAAAGTTTTGGTAATTTAGATCGTCAATAGCAAAAAGTAAAAGAAATCAGCTTTTCAAAATGGCAAATTATGCTGGTAGTGTCTGAAGATTTTTTCAAAGTAATTTTATGGGCTTTTTTAATTACCACACCCTTAGCCTATTTATTTTTACTTTCATGGCTTGATAGTTTTGCCTATCACATTACATTAAATTGGTATAGTTTTGTCTTAGCTGGCTTTTTAGGAATGGTCATTGTGTTTTTTGCCATTGCGCTTCAAGCTTTTAAAGCCACTAAGGTAGATCCGATAATTTCACTTAGATATGAATAGAAGTACTTTTATTACAGCCTCTTTGATTTTTGTTTTTTCACATTTGTCTTTCGGACAGAAAAAGCCTTTAACGCATGATTTGTATGACGGATGGAAGGACATGAAGAGACCTGCTGTTTCAGAATCTGGAAATTATGCTTGGTATTCTATCTCTGAGCAAAAGGGCAATACAGAAATTCACTTTTATGATTTTAAGTCAAATGGTGAATTGATCTTAAAAAGAGCCAACAACGCTAAGCTTTCAAAAGATGAAAAACATCTTCTATTTCAAGTAGAACCTGATTATTATGAGGTGAGGAAGATGAAATTAGATAAGGTCGACAAAGAGGACCTGCCCAAGATGAGTTTGGTAATTTACCATTTGACTTCGGGAACATTTGATACAATTGAGAATGTAAAGTCATTTGTTTTGCCAACAGATGAAAGCAGTTTTTTTGCCTACAGCACCTACAAGTATGACTTAATGAAAATGGTCCCAGATACGGCAGCACCCGATTCTATTGAAAATCCTATGAAGGAGGAAGTAGAAGAAATTGATGAACATCTGGTGTTTCAAAAATTAGAAGATACAACCTCGTTGACTTTTTTCAAGGTTGAAGGTTTTGAGGTGGCTGATGCTTTTCCAAAAGCTATTGTTCAACTGAATGAAAAGGACAGCACCCAGTTTGTGTGCATAGTAGAGGTCGACTTGAATAAGTTTACATGGAGTTATTTAGATACAACACATGAAAAGTATCAAAAACCCTCCATCAGTCATAAGGGTAAGTATTTATCATGGGTTTGGTCAAATGACACCGTTGAGGATGAGGAGAAAAATTACTTTTTATCTGTTTCTGAAAAGGGTAAAGTTAAAGAGTACACTTCCGTGGATAATAGGGAGGACTGGACCTTTTCACCTTTTCAAACATTAGCTTTTTCGGAAGATGAAAAAGAATTGTATGTACACCTTAGAACCCCTAAAGTTGAATTTCAAAAAGACACCACTGAGTTAGAAGACGAGAAGGTTTCGTTAGATATTTGGTCTTGGAATGATGATGAACTAATGACCATGCAGTTGAATAATCTCTCTAGCGATAAAAAGAAAGGCTATTTGGCTAGGCTAGATTTGAAAAAAGAAAAGTTGATGGGTCTTGAAGATACTTTGATTACTTCGGTTAGTTACAGTACAAAATTCCCGAAATCTATAACCACAGCAATAAGTGATGTTGGTTATGAGTGGGAGAAGACCTATGCATATCCTTGGAAAAGAGATCTTTATGTGATAGATGTAAAATCAGGAAAGAGAACCTTGATAAAAAAAGGATCTGCGGGTTACCATAGAATTTCCCCAAAGGGTAAATATACAACATGGTATGAACCTGAAGATACTGCTTGGTTTGCCTATGATATATCAGGATTTGAAATTATCAATTTGTCCAGAGGAATAAAGAACCCAGTATATGACGTTGATAATGATGTTCCCACTTTCCCGAACTCCTACGGAAGTGGTGGCTGGATAGAGGGAGATAAAGGATTTATTATTTACGATGAGTACGACGTTTTTGTTGTAGATCCCAAAAAACCTATGAGTCCAAAACGAATTACCAAAGGCCGAGAGCAAAACCTTACGTACAGGGTTTATAGCTTAAATAATGATATTGAATATATTGAAGGTTCTAAGGCTTATGTTTCAATTTTTAACCATCAGTCAAAAACTCAAAATTACGGAAGTATTGATTTTAAATCTGGTAAAATAGAGCCCATCACTAACTACGAAGGTGAAGTTGGCAACTTTAGAAAGGCCAAGAGTGGCGATAGACTTTTATATACCAAAGAAAGTTTTGTTGACTATCCAGATCTTTACACCTACAATGACAAAGTAGAGAAGAAGCTTTCTACTGCAAACCCTCAGCAAGAAGAATACAATTGGGGAACTGTGGAGTTGGTCAATTGGAAATCATTTTCCGGACTAGAGCTAGAAGGACTTCTGTATAAGCCAGAAGATTTCGACTCTACCCAAAAATATCCAATGGTAGTTTACTTTTATGAAACGTACTCTGACCGGATGCATTCACATTATAAGCCCCAACCTCAGTGGTCAATTATTAACATAACATATTTTGTTAGTAACGGTTACGTTGTATTTGTCCCAGATATTAAATATAGAGAAGGCCACCCTGGAAAAAGTGCTTACGACTGTATTGTTTCAGGAACTGAGAAAATAGTTTCTGAAGGTTTTGTTGACGAGACTAAAATAGGAATACAAGGGCAAAGTTGGGGAGGCTACCAGGTAGCTCAACTGGTTACCATGACAGATATTTATGCATGTGCAATGGCAGGTGCGCCGGTATCAAATATGACAAGTGCCTATGGCGGAATTCGTTGGGGCTCTGGTCATAGTAGAGAATTTCAATATGAAAGAGGTCAATCAAGAATAGGAGTTGATCTTTGGGAAGGGTTAGATCTTTACCTTGAGAACTCTCCCGTGTTTTCTGCGAATAAAGTTACCTCACCTCTTCTTATTATGCACAATGATCAAGACGAGGTGAGGTAACTTGGTATCAAGGAATTGAATATTATATGGCCTTGAGGAGGTTAAATAAAAAAGTTTGGCTTCTCAATTATAACGGTGAACAACACAACCTTATTCAAAGGCACAATAGACAAGACTTGACCATTAGAATGTCTCAGTTTTTTGACCATTACTTGAAAGGAGAAGAAGCTCCAGAATGGATGATTAAAGGACGCAAGGCGACAGAAAAAGATGTAAACAAAGCTTATTAATATCACTCTTAAACCACAAATATGCTGAAAAACAAAAGAAAATCTCTTTTATTGGGGTTGTTGGCTGCCGGTGCTACTGGTTTTGCCCAGTTTAATCCCATTCAAAACGACTCAGAAAGTCAAATTTTTATCGATCTAAATCAAAGAGCAGATAAAAAGGTTCCGGTTGAAATAGTCCCTCCGCTTTTTTCAGGTGACTCGGCTATTTACCAAATGCCGAGAATGGTACCAGGCACCTATAAAATTTACGATTTTGGCAGGTATGTCAGTGGTTTTTTGGCAACCGATGCCAAAGGGAAAGAATTAGAAGTTGAAAGACTTGATCAAAACCGTTGGTATGTAAAAAACGGTAAAGACTTGTATAAAATTAAGTATTGGGCTGAAGCTTCAGAAGGTCACCCAGATAAACCGAGTATTTTTGGACCAGCCGCTTCTGTAAATGACAGTGCCCGCGTCCTGTTAAATATGTTTGGCTATGTTGGGTACATGAAGGGTCTAAAAGATAATCCTGTTCGACTCACAGTTTCTAAACCTAATTGGATGCATGGGTCAACTACTTTAGATAGAGTTAGTTTTAATGACAGCTCAGACATTTTTTCGGCACAAGATTATTTTCATTTGCATGACAATCCCATTTTATACGCAAAGGCAGACACTGCTACCCGAACCGTTGCAGGTATGGAGATTATCGTAGGGGTTTCTTCACTTTCGGGAAGTATTAGCGCAGCAGAAATAATGGAAGATATTGCCCCTATTTTTGAAGCCACTTATACCTACTTAGGAGACACCTTGCCAGCTAAAAAGTACGCTGTACTATTGCATACAACACCTCCAGGAGGGGTGAATAATGGATTTGGCGCTCTTGAGCACCATACAAGTACGGTGGTTGTTTTTCCAGATGTGCCTTTAGAATATTTAGGTTCAGGAATTAGAGATGTAGTGGCGCATGAGTTTTTTCACATTGTAACTCCTTTGAACATCCACAGTGAATATATTTCTGACTTTGATTTTATGAAGCCAGAAATGAGTAAGCACCTTTGGCTTTACGAAGGAATCACCGAATACAACTCTGTAATTTCTCAGAAAAAAGGCGGACTTACCACCGAAGATCAGTTCTTTAAAGAGATTATGGATAAAATGGATGCTGCGGACCAATACAACAAAGACATTCCGTTTACCATGGTCAGTAAACACGCACTAGACGTGTTTGAAAACCAGTACTTAAATGTTTACCAAAAAGGGGCCTTAATCGGCGCTGCATTAGATCTTAAACTGCGTTCATTGTCTAATGGAAACTACGGGTTGAGAAATCTTTTGATTGATCTTGGTAAAAAATACGGACAAGACAGAGCCTTTGTAGATGACGATTTGTTTAATGTAATTACAGAAATGACATACCCAGAAATGAAAGAGTTCTTTGCAAGACATATTGAATCTGCAGAGCCACTTCCGTGGGAAGAATTACTGGACTTGGTCGGAGTGACCTACATTCGAGAAAGAGAGATCATGATTCTTAACATCGGAAACATTCGTTTAAATTTGGACGATGAAACGGGAAATTTAGTAGTGCAAGCAATTGATCCAAATTCTGATTTTGTAGCTTATCTTGATCTTAGAAGAGGTGATCAACTTTTAGAACTCAACGGAGAAAAAATAACCGCTGATAATATCAATGAGCTATTTACCAATCTTAAAGAAAATTTTGAGGACGGAGACAAAGTGAAATTAAAAGTTTTACGAGAAGATGAAGATGGTGAACTCGACTCTAAAAAACTTTCAGCTAGACTAAAGAAGAGTACAAAAATTCAAAAAAACATACTTCTCTTTCAAGAGGACCCAAGTGCAGAACAACTTAACATGAGAGTAAAATGGTTAGATTAAGTAAAGCCACATTAGCGATTCTTCCGCTTTTGGCCGCGTTTACAGCGTGTAATGTAGAAGAACCTAAGTCAGTTGGTTATGATGTTGCTGATATGGATGCAACGGCAAATCCATGTACTGACTTTTTTACCTACGCAGGTGGGGGGTGGTTGGCTAACAACCCAATTCCTGAAACCGAAGCTAGGTGGAGTAAGTTCAATGAACTTGCAGATAACAATCAACAAAAGATTAGAGAGATTTTTAAAGGTCTTGTCGATTCTCAAAGTGATGAAAAATACGTTCAAGTAGTTAGAGATATGTATCTAACGGGAATGGATTCTACCGCTGCAGAGACCATGGGACTAGAACCTGTAAAAGGACTTTTAGAATCAGTAGAGAACGATCAATCAGTTCATGATTTGATTACTCAGTTTGCACGTGCTAGAAACATTGGGGTTTCTTCTCCTTTTGTTTATTACGTTTCTGCAGATGAGGTGAACTCAAACATAAACACCATGTACCTTTCTCAGTCAGGACTTCACATGCCTGATAAGAGTTACTATCTAAAAGATGATTCAATAAGCATGAATTTTCAGATGGAGTTTAAAAAGTATATTGAAAAATTATTGCTTTTAGCAGATCCATCAAACACTCAAGCCGCTGACCAAGCAAATCAAATTTTTAAATTGGAAAAGCAAATGGCACAATACGCCATGGATAGAGTGGATATGAGAGAGCCTGAGAATACGTACAACCCGATTTCTTACGATAGTCTGAAAATCAAATATCCTGCTATTGATTGGGATGTGTACTTTTCAGTTTTAAATGTTACTCCTTCTCATATGATCATTAACACTCCAGATTACTTGAGTGCAATTACAACCATGATCGCAGATGAATCACTTACAAGTACTTGGAAGTTATACAACCGCTTTTCAGTACTAAACTCTTTCGCGTCCTACCTAAACCATGATTTTGTTTCCGCAAGTTTTGATTTTTACGGTAAGGTTCTGAACGGAAAGAAAGCGATGAAGCCTAGATGGAAAAGAGTATTGGGCGATTTAAATAATGGACTTTCGCAAGAAGTTGGTAGAATTTATGTCCAAAAACATTTTCCTGAAAGTGACAAAGCAAAGATTAGTGAAATGGTAGAAAACCTTCGCAAGGCATATGAAACAAGAGTTTCTTCACTTATGTGGATGTCTTCGGAAACCAAAGCCAAAGCATTAGAGAAATTAAAAACTTTCACTTATAAGGTAGGTTACCCAGATTCTTGGAAACCCATTGATGGGCTGACCATTTTGTCAAAAAACTACGTTGGTAATTTAATTAGCCTTAGAGACTTTAGAGCTAAAGAATCTTTGGCAGACTACAACAAGCCAGTTGATAAAAGCCGATGGGGAATGGGAGCGCATATTGTAAATGCTTATTACAATCCTTCTAACAATGAAATTGTATTCCCAGCTGGAATTTTGCAGCCGCCGTTTTATAATCCAGAAGCTGATGATGCCTTGAACTATGGGGGTATTGGTGGGGTTATCGGACACGAATTTACTCATGGTTTTGATGACCAAGGTTCAAAGTACGATGCCTATGGTAATTTAAGTGAGTGGTGGACAGAAGAAGACAGAGCCGCTTTTATGGTTTTAGCTGAGAAATTAGCGCAACAATATGATGCTTATGAACCATTGCCTGGAGTTCATGTTGATGGTCACCTTACCTTGGGTGAAAACATCGCAGACCTTGGTGGTTTGACTTTAGCTTACCACGCTTATAAGGCTTCTCATCCAAACGGAGGTGAAGAAATAGATGGGTTTACTCCTGAACAACGCATATTCTTGGGTTGGGCTCAAGCCTTTACAGGCCATTCAACAGATGGTTATGTAAGACAGCAAGTAGTTGCTGATCCTCATTCTCCTGCAGAATCTAGAGTTTTAGGGCCGCTGAGTAACATCCCTGAGTTTTATGAGAACTTTTCTTGTGAAGTACCGGGTGATTTAATTATCATTTGGTAATCAAAGAATGTCATTAAAACAAAAGGCCGTCCAATTGGACGGCCTTTTTTGTGCCTATGGCACTCTTCAACTGTGGTGGGTAACTATAGGTTTATCGTGTCAGCGAAAGTAGTTGTGCCGTTGACCACATTAACTCCTGGTAGAGTTTGACCTGCAAAACCGTTTCCTGGGTACACATAAATATTATATACATCTTTTGGCAGACCCATTAGTAAGAAATACCCGGTGGTGTCTGTGCAAGTATTTGCAGTGGTATCATTAGTCGTTGTGCTAATCGCAGATAAATGATGAGATACACTGTCTGGTAATGCATATCCATCAATTGCCCCTGATTGTGCATCGGCAATTAAATAGAGTACAGGCTTAAGATTGTATTTTCCGTTTCCTGTCTTCACAATAGATTTAGCGGCATCAAAGTCTAAGTAGAATGAGTAATCTACATTGGGAACTAAAGTAAAGGTTGCCTTTAATTTTAAACCAGACTGCTGTCCGCTTGGTGTATTTAGTGGGTGATAAACAGAATCTACCATTACGTAGTTACTGTCACCTAAGATGAGTCTAATCTGACCAATGGTTCCTGAAGGCACAGTGCCCGCACTTAATAGAGTATCGTTACCAGCAACATAATCTAAAAGGTTGAAAACTCCTCCTTTTGTAGGTACACTTACCCAGTTAGAATCAACTTTGATGTTTACTTCCATGATGTCTACTAAAACTTCCTGGTAGTCACCAGGGGCATCAATCATTTTAAAAGAAACTTGAGAGGTTCCTTTTGCAGAATTTGGATCGTTTGCTCTTTCACAAGACCCTAATGTCAATAATGAAAGAATAGCTATAGCTGAGGTTTTGTGAGTAATATCTTTCATGAACGCAATTTAGATTTAACTTTTCCTTAAGAGATCCAGTTATGTTTCGTTTATTATTAATATTGTGACATAGGCTTTAGATGTGTGATTTGCGTTACTTTTGTTGTATCATCTCAATATATATTTGCTCAAAATTTAAAAATCAAATAAAAATGAACGAGTTAATTAATAACCCATTAGCTTCAATTATTGACGTTAGAACTCCTGGTGAATATGCTGGAGGAAATGTAGCGGGATCTGTAAATATTCCCCTAGATCAAGTTCCAAACCGCGTAAATGAATTTAAAGAAATGAGCAAGCCCATTATTTTGTGTTGCGCGAGCGGCATGAGAAGTGGACAAGCAACTCAGTTTCTTAAGCAACATGGAATTGATGAAGTGTACAACGGAGGTGGTTGGTCAGAAGTTCAAATTCACAAAATGTAATTCATGTTTGGATTTTTGAAAAAGTTCTTTGGTCCTGAAGCAGATTTTCAGGACCTCTTAGAAAATAAAAAAGCGACCATTATTGATGTAAGGACTCCTCAAGAGTTTTCAGGAGGTCACAATAAGGGAGCGATTAATATTCCCCTTCAACAGATTGGAGGAAAAGCAAAACAATTGAAATCTAAAGAACCCATTATTGTATGTTGTGCCTCAGGTATGAGGTCTGGTCAAGCCAAATCAATCCTTAAATCTAAAGGTTTAGAAGAGGTATACAATGCGGGCTCTTGGACTTCATTAAGAAAATTTGATTAGTATTATGAAGAAACTATTCGTTATTGCTGCATTGTTAGTAGGCGTTTCAGCCTGCAACGGTCAAGCAGAAAAAGAGGTTGAGAATAATAATTCAAGTAGCCAAGAAGCCACGGTAAAACAAATAGCAGAGAATATTTCCGTTAAACCATTTGCGACTAAAGTAGCTAGTGGTAAGGGTCAGTTAATTGATGTTAGGACTCAAGGTGAATATGCAGAAGGACATATTGCTGGAGCAACTAATATTGATATTTATTCTGAAACCTTTGAGCGTGAGATTTCTAACCTAGATAAAAATACTCCTGTCTACGTTTATTGTCGCTCAGGGGGTAGGTCAGGAAAAGCCATGTCAATAATGAAAGCCATGGGCTTTGTTGAGGTTTACAACCTAGATGGCGGAATGAATGCTTGGCAGTCAAGTAATCAGGCAGTAGAAAAATAATGAGTTCAAGAATAAAAATCATTGTTATTGGAGCTTTTGTAGGGGCCTTATGCGGGTATGCTTACTACTATTTTGTTGGATGCAAAACGGGTAGTTGTGCCATCACCTCAAGTCCTGTGAATAGCTCTGTATATGGATTGTTCATGGGAGGGCTAACCCTTGATCTAATTAGAGATTTATTAAAAAAGAAAAAGTAATGGCTTCATTTCAAGAGTTAACAAATGCTAAAACGCCTACTTTGGTTGACTTTTTTGCTGAATGGTGTCAGCCTTGTAAAATGATGGCTCCCATTTTAAGCAATGTTGCAAAGGAGTTAGGAGACTCTGTAAGGATTATTAAAATTGATGTCGATAAAAATCAAACGTTGGCATCCCAATTAAAAATTCAAGGAGTTCCGACTTTAGCCATTTACAAAGAAGGTAAAATGGTTTGGCGGCAAAGTGGAGTTTTTCCAGCTAGTGAACTTGTGAAAATTATTACTCAATACCAATAAAAAAAGCCCTGACCGTTAAGTCAGGGCTTTTTTTATTACGATAAAAATTTCCTAGTATCTGTAGTATTCAGGTTTGTAAGGACCTTCAACAGTTACACCAATATATTTAGCTTGATCTTCAGAAAGAACATCTAATTCAACACCAATTTTAGCCAAGTGTAGCTCTGCTACCTTTTCATCAAGGTGTTTAGGAAGTGTGTAAACTTCATTTTTGTATTGATCACTGCGTAACCATAATTCAATTTGGGCAAGAACCTGGTTGGCGAATGAGTTTGACATTACAAAACTAGGGTGTCCAGTTGCACATCCTAAGTTTACTAATCGTCCTTCAGCCAATACAATAATATCCTTCCCGTTAACAGTATACTTATCTACTTGTGGTTTAACTTCAACCTTAGAACTTCCGTGGTTTTTGTTTAACCAAGCCATATCGATTTCATTGTCAAAGTGGCCAATGTTACATAGAATAGATTTGTCTTTCATCGCTTCAAAATGTTTTGCAGTGATGATGTCTTTATTTCCAGTAGCGGTAACAACAATGTCAGCACGTCCAATGGCATTTTCCATTTTCTTTACTTCATATCCGTCCATCGCTGCTTGAAGAGCACAAATCGGATCAATTTCTGTTACAATTACTCTCGCACCAGCACCTCTCAAAGATGCAGCAGTACCTTTGCCTACATCACCGTAACCAGCAACAACAGCTACTTTTCCAGCCATCATTACGTCAGTTGCACGACGAATTGCGTCAACGGCAGATTCTTTACAACCGTATTTGTTGTCAAACTTAGACTTGGTAACACTATCGTTAACATTAATAGCAGGAACTGGAAGTGTTCCGTTGGCCATTCTTTCGTAAAGACGGTGAACCCCTGTAGTTGTTTCTTCAGAAATACCCTTAATGTCAGAAACCAAATGAGGGTAATTATCTAATACCATATTGGTAAGATCACCGCCATCATCTAAGATCATATTTAATGGCTTTCTGTCTTCACCGAAAAATAAAGTTTGCTCAATACACCAGTCAAACTCTTCATCAGAAAGACCTTTCCATGCATAAACTGGAACTCCAGCGTCAGCAATCGCTGCAGCAGCATGATCTTGGGTAGAAAATATATTACAAGAAGACCAGGTAACTTCAGCACCTAGTTCAACTAAAGTTTCAATTAGTACAGCGGTTTGAATGGTCATGTGTAAACAACCAGCGATTCGTGCGCCCTTTAATGGCTTATCTTTTCCGAACTCTTCACGTAAAGACATTAAGCCAGGCATTTCAGCTTCTGCTAATTCTATTTCCAATCTTCCCCATTTCGCCAAAGAAATGTCTTTAACTTTGTACGGTAAGTACACTTGTGTAATTTCACTCATTGTATAAAATTTCGTTTTTTTAGACTTAGCAAATATAACAACTTTGAAGCCATGGGGTTTATGGATTTATTGAATATTACAAAAGTTTCTTTTAAAGAAGGTCCTGTTTCTGTTGTTTTAGCAACTATGGAGCGACTTCCAGAGGGGGCTGTATCGTTTCCCCTTTCAGAAAGAGACCGGGAATATTCTGCCAATTTTAAAAATAAAGATTCTTTGAAGAGTTTTTATTCCGCCCGCTTTGCTGCTTCCGAGTTGATTTCTGTTGAAGACCTTCACTATGAAGGTCAACGTCCTTTGTTAAAATCTGGAAATCACCTAAGCCTTTCTCATACACACGGATGGGGAGCCGCTGTGACCTCAAAATATTCAGTAGGGGTAGATATTGAGTTTGACCGTCCTCAAATTTTCAGAATTGCAAAAAAGTTTGTCAATGAGGTAGAAGTTGGCTGGGTTGAAAAAGGCAATATTGATCACCTACATGCCATTTGGGGCGCCAAAGAAAGTGTGTTTAAAATGTACGGTCTTGGCTCTGTGGATTTTAGAGGTGATATTACCGTAATGGGTGCTCCTGACCCAACAACAGGGCAGTTTATTGCCCTTTTTAAAAACAGAAAAACCCAATTTGAAGCCAAAATGTATTACAAGAAAATTAAGAATATGCACTTAGTTTTCGGATTTAGAAATTGAATTTTCGCATCTTTGCTTTGCAATCACTTAAAAAGCAGCTGCTAGATGAGTCTTCAACCCATTCAAGATATTTTTAATCAAACGCTAAATTCGCCAGAATTGGCCATTCTTATTGATCCCGATAAGCCCGGTGGTGAGGCCTTGAATGAAATCGGCAGAATGATTGAAGATTCAGGGATTAATTTGATTTTTTTAGGGGGCAGTCTTTTAACTCGTTATGAAATTGAAGACAAAATCAATGCCCTTAGATTAGTAACTAAGGCAAAAATTGTTCTATTTCCTGGTGCTGTACCTCAAGTTTGTAGTAACGCTGATGCGTTACTATTTATGTCTTTAATTTCGGGAAGAAATCCTGAATTGTTAATTGGTCAACAGGTTATTGCAGCTCCTTTAGTGAGGCAAATGGGATTAGAAGCTCTTTCTACAGGATACATGATAGTTGATGGAGGTCGACCTACAACGGCTTCTTATATGTCTGGCACGTTACCCATTCCTAATAACAAACCTGAAATTGCCGCATGTACTGCTATGGCAGGCGAAATGTTGGGAATTAAAAACATTTACATGGATGCCGGTTCGGGTGCAGATATACCCATAAAGCCAGAGATGGTTGCTGCTGTAAGAAAATCAGTGAACACCCCAATTATTGTTGGTGGGGGAATCAAAACTGCCCAGCATGCTCGTGAAATTATTGAGGCGGGGGCCAATATTGTTGTGGTAGGCAATGCAACAGAAAAGAATCCTCAACTGATTGCGGAACTTTCAAAAACCATTTATTCATAAGGTCATTTCAGGAATCGCTCATTATGCGCAAATTAAAAGTCGTAATAACGGGTCCTGAATCTACTGGCAAGTCTACCTTATGCCAAAATCTGTCTAAACATTTTAATTGCCCATTCTCTAAAGAGTACGCGAGAGAGTACCTCAATACCAACGGATTAAAGTATACTGCTGAGGAGGTCGAGATTATGGGCTTTCAGCAAGTGAAAAACAATAGCTCACTTTCTGGTGAGCTTGTGTTTTGCGACACGGATGCTTTAACTTACTCCATTTGGTATGAGGTTACCTATGGCAAGAAATCGGCATTGTTACAAAAACTTTGGAAGGATAATTTACCGGATTTGTATTTATTAACTCAAATTGATTTGCCCTGGGAAGAAGATGAAATGAGAGAGCATCCGCACCAAAGGGAATTTTTATTTGATTTTTATACACGAAGGTTAGCGGAAGTTGATGTCCCCGTCGTGATAATTGAAGGTGTAGAAAATAATCAACGCCTTTTTTCTGCCATTAAAAAAGTAGAAACACATCTAGGTTCTTTTTAAAGTTCTTCTATATTTGCCAAAAATCTCAAAGGGGTGCCGCAAGGCTGAGATCATACCCGTAGAACCTGAGCAGGTAATGCTGCTAAGGGATAGTGGAAAATCAATTATTAATTAATCAAGCGAGTAATCGCCCCTATTATTCGTGGTAAATGAAATGTTTATCATGAAAAAGCTTTTACTTATTTGTCTATTCTTGAGTCATATTCCCATATGGGCTCAAAGTGTTTTTGTCGGAACCGTTCTAGATGCAGAAACTAAATCACCCATTTCTTCAGCAAATATTCAAATTGGCGAGAAAGACGAAGTGATTTCAACAAACTCCAAAGGGGTTTTTAAGGTCACCTTAAATGGGGAAGAAAAGGTGCTGGTTGCCATATCTCATATCGGATATTCTAAGCTATTTGAATCTATTGTTCCAGGAGATTATCCAAACGGAAAAACCTTTTACCTTGTAAGTGAGTCGGTAGAATTAGGGTCTGTAGAGGTTTCTGCCATCAGAGCCGACGAAAAAACTCCTATTGCTTTTACCAATATTGACAAGGCAGAGTTGAAGTCGCTTAACACGGGGCAAGACATTCCTTTTGTTCTTCAAAACACACCTTCTGTAGTTGCAACCTCCGATGCAGGGGCTGGTATCGGTTATACCGGAATGCGTATCCGCGGAAGCGATCAAACAAGAATTAATGTAACCGTTAATGGTGTGCCGATCAACGACGCTGAGTCTCATGGTGTTTTTTGGGTTAACATGCCAGACCTTACTTCAAGTCTTAATAGTGTTCAAATTCAACGTGGGGTAGGGACGTCTACCAACGGAGCGGGAGCATTTGGCGCTTCTATTAACATGGAGACTTCAGCGTATGATAAAGAGGGTTATGGAGAGGTTTCTGCCACCGGTGGCTCTTTTAATACTCAGAGATACTCTGTGGGTTTTGGAACCGGGTTGCTAAACAATCACTGGGTTTTGCAAGGTCGTGCCAGTATAGTGAAAAGTGATGGTTGGGTAGATAGAGGTTGGTCAGATATGAAGAGCTACTACCTTACCGGTGGATACTTTGGTGAGAACTTTTCATTGAAAATGGTTGCTTTTGGGGGAAGAGAAAAAACCTACCAGGCATGGAATGGTATTGATTCTGCAACCTATGAAATGAGTCCTACGTTTAATAGTGCCGGTGCGCTTTTCGATTCATCAGGAAATGTTAGTGGGTTTTATGACAATGAAACCGATAACTATGGTCAAGATCATTATCAATTAATATTTCAACATGACTTGTCTAACTCTACCCAGTTAAATATTACGGGATTTTATACTCGTGGTAAAGGGTACTACGAGCAATATAGACAAGATGACGCTTTTAGTTCTTACAGGTTAAATCCAATCTACATCGGTTCTGACACCATTTCATCATCAGATATTATTCGCAGATTGTGGTTAGATAATCATAATTATGGGGTAACTGGAAACATCACCTTTTCAAAAGAAAAGTACGATTTAGTAATTGGTGGTGCCATAAGTCAGTATTTAGGTGACCATTACGGCAACATTCAATGGGCTCGATTTGCTAGTCAAACAGAGCTGAGAGACTCTTTTTACTTTAACCAAAGCAATAAGATAGATTATAATGTTTTTGGAAAAATCAATTATGATCTAACCAAAAAACTAAGCGGATTTTTAGATCTACAAGTTCGGGGTGTACAGTATAGCGGTGAAGGTTATGACAGAGATTCTGCGCGAATTGACTTTAATGATAACTTCTTGTTTTTCAATCCGAAAATCGGATTAAACTGCGCCATAGATAATAATCAACGAGCCTTTATTTCATTTGCTATGGCCAACAAAGAGCCTAATAGAAGCGATTATACCGATGCTCCAAATGGTGATAAACCACAGCACGAAACCTTACTTGACCTAGAGTTAGGTTATCAGTCTAGAGGAAAAATGATTTCTTATGAGGTGAACGCCTTCTCTATGTTGTACCAAAATCAGCTGGTACTAACCGGAGAGTTAAACGATGTGGGTTCTCCCATCAGAGACAATGTAGGTAGTAGTTACCGAGTAGGTGTTGAGGTTGCAGGTTCTATTTCCATATTTGATTGGTTCGCAATAAACCCAGCGGTTACCTATAGCCAAAGTAGAAACGTTGATTCAAGGTTAGAAACTAACGGAACCTTGATTAATTATGGTTCTACCCGAATCTCTTTTTCTCCAGACCTTATTGCCAATGCGGTTTTTGAATTTAAACCGGTTAAAAACGTTAAGCTACAATGGATTTCACGATTTATCAGCAAACAATACCTGACAAATTTCGGAGATCCTTCCAGTGAAAACGACTTTGAAAGACTTCAGCTTCCTGCCTATTTTGTTAATGATGTAAGAGTAGAATATACCCCAACTATCCCAACCTTGTCTTCTAGCAGATTTTACGTTCAAGTAAATAATCTTTTTAGTGAAGAGTACGCGAGTAATGGATATTCTTATGAATGGGGAGGTGATTATTACATGGGCTTTTACCCACAAGCTCCTATCAACCTTCTCTTAGGATTTTCCGTAAGGTTTTAGTCGGAAATTGCCCTGGCCATGTGCCGGGGCTTTTTTTTTTAGTACGACTGATTACAATCACAGTCCCAGGTAGAAAGTATTTCGGTATTGGGCATCCACGATTGATAAGTTTCTTCAACGTGTTTTTGCCAAATATAGGTTTGCCTTATATCTAAGATTTTTAAGGTCTGCATTTCTTTAAAAACCTCCGGAAACTCTTTTAATTCAGTATCCCAAAGATCAAGATTCTCTAAAGATATAAGAGAAGGAAACCATGTGGGTATTGAATCTATGGGGTTTTGTGCAAGTCTAAGAATTTTGAGGTTTTCCATTCCTTCTAAAGCCTCGGGTATGGCTTCAAGTTTGTTTTTCCTCAAGTCTAACACTTCCAGTTTTTTTAATTGAGAAAATGATTTCGGAAGCCCTATTAGTTTGTTTTTTTCTAATCTGAGTACTTTCAGGTTTACCAAATCACCTATGTTTTCGGGTAGTTTTTTTATTTTTTCTTTTCCCAAATCTAACTGTTCCACTTTCGTGGGATTTTTCATGGCTTCCTTAAGCGAAGTATAAACCTTCTGCGAAAAAATGGGTGAGCCTACTAAGAGAAAGGTTAGGATGAAAAAATACTTCTGCATTGGGCTTCGTCTTTTTTTAATTGGTCTTTTAGTTGTTCGACGGAATCAAATTTTTTCTCCTCTCGAATTCTGTTTTCAAATGAAATCTTGATTTGCTCTCCATATATGTCTTCAGAAAAATCAAAGAGGTGGACTTCAATAGTTTTGTCCTTACCTCTAACGGTAGGTCTCATGCCAATATTACACATCCCGTTGACGGTTTTTCCCGATTGCAACAAGGTTGTTGTTACTGGATAAACGCCATCGGCAGGAATTACTTTGTGTTCATCTTGAAGTTGTACGTTGGCTGTAGGAAAATCTAATGTTCTTCCAATTCCTTCGCCTTTCACAATCACTCCAGTAATGGTAAAATCGTGGTTTAAATAGCTTTTGGCAATGTTTAAATCTCCTTCCTCTAATGCCTTTCTGATTTTTGTGGAACTTACCTTAACGTCTTCAACGTCTTCGGCAGGTATTTCTTCAACATCAAAACCGTAAACAGGACCAAATTCTACCAAATGTTCAAAGCTACCTTCACGGTTTCTTCCAAAGTGGTGATCATAACCGATGACTAATTTTTTGACCCCAATTTGATTTACTAAGAAGTTTCTAACAAATTCTAATGATGAGGTTCTTGAAAATTCTTTGGTAAACGGATGAATAATTAAGTGGTCAAGACCATAGCCTTCAAGTAATTCTGCCTTTTCTTCTAAGCTTGTTATCAGTTTTAAATCTAGGTCAGGTTGTAAAACCCTTCTAGGATGAGGATTAAATGTAAGCAACACAGATTCACCCCCAATTGATTGAGCCGTTTCTATCAATCTCTTGAGAATTTTTTGATGTCCTACGTGTACACCGTCAAAAGTTACCGTGGTTGCTACTGCTTTATCAAGGGTTGTGAATTCTTGTAGTGAATGATGTATTTTCAACGGTATTTTTATTTATTAAATTCGGTCCTCAAAGGTATTAAAGTAAATTTTTTAATTGAAGAACTATGAGCTACCAATCAGATAACATTTCAAAAAGTATTGAACAAAGTAATCCCTTGAATGCTGGTAAGGCAATCAAAGCGGGGTATGATCTTTTTAATAAAGACCCAGGAAACTTGATTTTGGCTTTAATAATAATGTCGGTTTTAAGTGGTGTAGCAAGTTTTCTTTTCACAAAGCTAGACCTAGAAGTCCTCAACTCAGTTTATGGAGTTTTAGTGGATGGAGTTTTGGCTGCTGGCTGGTTTTTTATGGCACATTCAATAGCCACTAAAGGTAAAACTTCGGTAGATGAATTATTTAAAGGATTTAAGCACGGTTTCAAAGAGATTGTTGTTTCTCAAATATTGATCTTTTTAATAGTGGTAGCAGTAAGTATTGCCTTTATTTTGGTGTTTTTTTCTGAGTATCTAACCCAATGGATGGATAGTGGATTTAATTCATCGGGAGTGTTTCTTGATAGCCTAGAGAATCTGACTGGAATTCAATTAACAATTGGCACAGTTTTTTTCTTAGCAATTTCTTACCTGTCACTAATTTTCTTTTTTACCAATCCCTTTATTGTTTTTTATAACCTATCCGCTTGGGATGCTATAAAAGCAAGTGTTAAGCTTTCAAATAAAAATATTGGCACTCTTATTATGTTTGCTATTTTGTGCTTGTTGGTGGCTTTGGCAGGTATCGTTGCTTTGGTGATCGGACTGATAGTTTCAATTCCGATTATTCTTATGGCTCAATATGTTTTGTTTGAACAGGCTATGGATGTTGAAAAACCTAGTGAAGATTCAATCTTAGAAGAACTTATTGAGGATTAATTGTTGATAAAACAGAAAAAAATATTCTTTACGTGCTTTAGATTTAGCTAAAAACCGTAATTTTGCGCCCAAGTTTGAGGGGTGCCTCAATAATGAACTAAAAATCAGTTGAATAATGTCTCAAGTAGTAGGTAAAATAGCCCAGGTCATCGGACCCGTTGTGGATGTTTACTTTGACACGACAAACGCCGAGCTTCCTAAAATTTATGATGCTTTAGTAGTAAAGCGTCCAGGAGGTCAAGAAGTAATTTTAGAAACTCAAACGCACATTGGTGAAGATACCGTTCGTGCCGTTTCTATGGATTCTACAGAAGGTCTTTCTCGTGGTCAAGAAGTTAAATCATTAGGATCTCCAATTCAAGTTCCAATCGGTGAACAAATTAGAGGTAGAGTATTTAACGTAGTGGGTAACGATATCGACGGTATTGGTAACATCTCTCACGAAGTAGGTCTTCCTATTCACAGAGAGGCTCCAAGATTTGAAGACTTATCAACTTCAACAGAAGTTCTTTTCACAGGTATTAAAGTAATTGACCTTATTGAGCCTTACGCAAAAGGGGGTAAAATTGGTCTTTTCGGTGGTGCCGGTGTAGGTAAAACTGTATTGATTCAAGAGTTGATTAACAACATTGCAAAAGGACACGGTGGTTTATCTGTGTTTGCTGGTGTTGGTGAGCGTACTCGTGAAGGTAATGACCTTCTTAGAGAGATGCTTGAATCAGGTATTATTAAATACGGTGAAGAATTTAATCACTCTATGGAAAACGGTGGATGGGATCTATCTAAAGTTGACCAAGAGCAATTAAAAGAATCAAAAGCAACTTTCGTTTTCGGTCAGATGAATGAGCCTCCAGGTGCACGTGCTCGTGTTGCCTTAACAGGTCTTACTCTTGCTGAATACTATAGAGATGGTGATGGCGAAGGTCAAGGACGTGATATCCTTTTCTTCGTAGATAACATTTTCCGTTTCACTCAAGCAGGTTCTGAAGTATCTGCACTTCTTGGTCGTATGCCTTCTGCGGTAGGTTACCAGCCAACATTAGCCTCTGAAATGGGAGCTATGCAAGAGCGTATTACTTCTACTAAAAGAGGATCTATTACTTCGGTTCAGGCGGTTTACGTTCCTGCGGATGACCTTACTGACCCGGCTCCTGCAACAACGTTTGCTCACTTAGATGCAACTACAGTACTTTCAAGAAAAATTTCTGAGCTTGGTATTTACCCAGCAGTAGATCCACTAGATTCTACTTCTAGAATTTTGACTCCTGAAATCGTAGGTGCTGAACATTACAAGTGTGCTCAAGACGTAAAAGAAATTCTTCAGAGATATAAAGAATTACAAGATATTATTGCAATTCTTGGTATGGAAGAACTTTCTGAAGAAGATAAATTAGTAGTTCACCGCGCACGTCGTGTTCAACGTTTCCTTTCTCAACCATTCCACGTAGCAGAACAGTTTACAGGTCTTAAAGGAGTATTGGTAGATATTAAAGATACTATCAAAGCCTTTAACATGATCATGGATGGTGAGCTTGATAAGTATCCTGAAGCAGCATTCAACCTTAAAGGTGGTGTTGAAGACGTTATTGAAGCTGGAGAAAAAATGTTAGCAGATTCTGCCAAGTAATTTAGGTTGACTGCTCAATTAAAATAATTGACATGTATTTAGAAATAACAACCCCAGAAAAACAAATCTTTCAAGGTGAAGTGGACGCTGTTCAGTTTCCAGGTAAAGATGGGCTTTTTCAAGTTTTAACAAATCATGCACCTATCGTTGCTTCATTGACGTCTGGAACGATCAAAATTAACTTGAATGACAATTCAAAAACAGTTAATACCTTAACCGGAGAGATAGTTCACGATCCGTCTGATGACACGATTGCTAGAGTTGAAATTAAAGGGGGAGTCGTTGAAATGATGAATAATAACATCATCGTTTTAGCTGACTAATCGAATTATAATTTTCTATAAAAAAAGACTGCCAACTTTGGCAGTCTTTTTTTTTTCAAGCAACTTGCGGACATGAAACTCAATGATAAAATCCACCATAAATTGTTGAAAAAGAGCCGGGAGGCTCAGCTTCGAACACTTTTTTGTCGTTCAGGTTGGACCGATTTTTCTTCTAATGATTATTTGAGGTTATCTAAGGTTTCAATACCATCAAAAAATACCTTTACCAATGAGTCTTATTCTGGTTCTAGACTTATTGCAGGTCACCATCAAGTCTTTGACGAGTTAGAAGAATACGCAGCCAACTACTTTCATTCTGAAGACGCCCTTTATTTTTCTTCTGGGTATGATGCCAACGTCGGGCTGTTTTCTTGTCTTTTGAGTAAAGGCGACACCTATTTGTACGACCAATTAAGTCATGCAAGTATTAAAGACGGTATTCGGCTTTCTCATGCTAATTCATTTTCTTTTAAGCATAATGATGTTGACGACTTACGTCGGAAGTTAAAGAAGGCAACCGGTGATGTTGTGGTTGTCACAGAGGCTATTTTTTCTATGGATGGCGATATGGCTCCGCTGAGGAAAATAACTTCGCTAAAAAGCGAATTTGAGTTTTCGCTAATCGTGGATGAAGCTCATTCAACGGGTATTTTAGGAGAAAATGGAAATGGATTGGTAAATCAACTAGACCTTAGAGAAAAAGTTTTTGCAACCCTCCACACTTTTGGAAAAGCCATAGGTTCTCATGGTGCGATTTGGGCTGGTTCAAATCTCTTAAAGCAGTACATGATTAACTTTTCTCGCTCATTTATTTACTCAACCGCATTTCACCCAAGCTTTGTGGAGGGGGTCAAGTCAAAACTTGAGAATTGCTATCGTGCAGGCGAAGCGAGAAAAAAGTTAACCCAGGTCATAGAACTCTTTGATGAGGAAGTAATAAACCATGGATTGGTAGATTTATTTCCCCAAACAAAAACTCCCATTAAGGTGTGTTTGTTAAACGACCTTGAAAAGGCGGTGGCCATCCAGAATTCACTGTTTGAAAATAAAATATTTGCTAAGGCAATTTTCTCACCAACAGTTCCGAAAGGAACCGAAAGGCTGAGAATTTGTTTACATGCAGACCAAACTCACCAACAAATCAAAAGTCTATTAACTGAAATTAAAAAAGAAGTTTATCCATGAGGATTTTTGTAACTGGAATAGGGACTGAAATTGGTAAGACTATTAGTTCTGCAATAATTTGCAAGGCACTTGATGCTGAGTACTTCAAACCTATTCAAGCGGGTGATTTAGATTTTACTGACGCCGATAAAGTCAATTCATATCAAAGTGATAACCATGTTAACCACGGAATCGGAATTCGATTGACTCAACCTATGTCGCCACACGCTGCCGCTGAAATTGATGGTGTGCAAATAAAAAGTAATGAGGTTCCATTCCCCAAAACCGAAAACCTACTTGTGGTAGAAGGTGCTGGAGGCCTTTTGGTCCCCATAAGCAAAGAGGAAACCATTGCAGATTTAATTCAACCAGATGATAAGGTGATTTTAATTTCAAGACATTATCTAGGAAGCATTAACCATACGCTTTTGTCTGCAGAATGGGCTAAATCAAAATCGCTGGACACAGCTATTATTTTTGTTGGCGAAGAGACCGTAACTTCAGAAAGTATTATCTCAAAAATGAGTCAATTACCAGTTATTGGAAGAATTGACTTGGCTGATGAAATTACCGAGGCCTTTGTTTCAGAACAAGCAGAGAAACTAAAATTTGAATTGAAGAAATTTATACATGGATAATACACTTTCAGAAAGAGATGTAAAAACCCTTTGGCATCCTTATACCCAAATGAAAGGTATGCCACTGCCCATTCCGGTAAAGCACGCTAAGGGAACCATTCTACATACTACCGATGGTAGAGAAATAATTGATGCCGTGGCTTCATGGTGGGTAACCACCCACGGACACGGACATCCTAAAATTGCAGAAAGAATAAAGCAGCAATTGCTAGAATTAGATCACGTAATTTTCGCAGGATTTACGCATAATCCTGCAGTAGAATTAGGCGAGAAAATATTGAACATCACACCCAATAACCATTCAAAGGTTTTTTACGCTGACAATGGTTCTACAGCCGTAGAGGTAGCTCTGAAAATGGCATTGCAGTTTTTTCACAATAAGGGATTGGTTAAACATAAGTTTGTTGCTTTTGAAGGAGCTTTTCACGGAGACACCTTTGGCGCAATGTCGGTAAGTGCAGACGGTGTGTTTACTCACGCTTTTGCTAATCTTTTGATTGATGTAGTTAGAATTCCTGTTCCTACAAAAGGAAATGAGGAAGCCTCGTATAAGGCGTTAAGAGAAGCCCTTCAAAACAAGGATGTAGCTGGTTTTATTTTTGAACCACTTCTGTTGGGAGCCGGTGGAATGATCATGTATGAACCCGAGGCCCTTGATCAATTGATTTCCATTTGTAATGAGAATGAGGTGCTAACCATTGCAGACGAGGTGATGACGGGTTTTGGACGCACCGGAAAGATGTTTGCATGTGAATATTTAAAGAACCAACCAGCCATTTCTTGTTACTCAAAATGTTTGACAGGAGGGGTTTTGCCCATGTCAATTACTACGTGTAGTCAATATGTGTTTGACGCCTTTTACGATGATGATAAATGGAAGACTCTTATGCATGGTCATTCATTTACAGCCAATCCGTTAGGTTGTGCAGCTTCTCTGGCAAGTCTTGAGATTTTTGAAGAGGAGAACACATTGGGCAAAATAGCAGAAATTAATAGGCAACACAGTGTCTATAAAGCTACACTAGAAGGACATTCAAAAATTGAAGAGGTTAGGTTATTGGGTATTGTGCTAGCTATTGAATTAAAAACTGAGGAAGGTACTAGTTACCTAAATCCACTTAGAGATAGGTTGTATGACTTTTTCCTAAAAAGAGATATTCTTTTAAGGCCATTGGGTAATATTGTTTATATACTTCCTCCGTACAGTATTACTTCAGAGGAGCTCAACAAAGTTTATAATGCCATTTCTGAAATGTTAGAAACTCTTTAATGGACAAAGTAATCGTAAAATCAATTGGAAGTATATCGGCACTTGGTAAAACAAAACGCGAAGTTTTAAATAGCTACCAAAAGGCAGATCATTCTTTTTCAATGCATCCAAGTGGAAAGTGGGTTGGTGTCATTTCTTTGACAGATGATCAGATTCCTCTGGGTAGAGACAATGAGAATATTCCTTTTTATAGACTGGATCGGTCAGTGCTTTTGGGTATGTATGCAGCAAGTGTATGTTCAAAAGAAGCTCAATGGAATGACGAAAAGGAGGTCTCTATTAATATTGGAAGTTCAAGGGGGGCAACGGGTATCTTTGAAAAGTATGCTCATCAATTTTTTGCTGGAGAGAAGTTAGGACCCTTGTCTTCACCTCTAACAACATCTGGAAACGTTTCCTCTTGGGCAGCTCAATATTTGGGGAATTCTAATCATGCGTTTTCTCATTCAGTGACCTGTAGCACCGGGATGCAAAGCCTTCTCAACGGAATTGCATGGCTAAAGTCAGGAATGTCTAAACGGTTTATTGCTGGGGCTACAGAGGCTCCTCTTACACCTTTTACCATTGCCCAGATGGAAGCGATAAAAATTTATTCTAATGAGACGGAAGTACCCAACAAGGCGTTAGACTTCAAAAAACAAAAAAACACTTTTGTGCTTTCAGAAGGAGCGGTTGCGTTAGGGTTAGAACTGTCAAGTGATTCAGCCGGATTGGCTGAAATAGAGGGTTGGGGTTATTCTATTGAGAAGATCCAACATGCCACCTCTGTTTCTAAAGAGGGATCAGGATTACAAATGGCGATGAAACAGGCCTTGCAAGCGGCGGGTGAACCTGAGATAGATCTAATAATTGCTCATGCCCCGGGTACTCTTCTAGGCGATCAATCAGAATGGAACGCTATTCACAGTGTTTTTGGGGATAAAATTCCTAGAGTTACGGGTAATAAATGGAAAATAGGGCATAGTTTAGCAGCCTCAGGATTGCTAAGTATAGAGTTTGGCATCCTATTGCTAAACAATGAAATTGATGATTTAAACCCTTTTGCCAAGGGAAACAAACCAAAGAAAATAAATAGAATAATGGTTAACGCTTCCGGTTTTGGAGGGAATTGTACCAGTATTATTCTAAAAAAATAAAGCATAAAGTCATGAGTGAAATAAGACACAATTGGACCACAGAAGAGATTTTGGAGGTTTACAACAGACCACTTTTAGAGCTTTTGTACGAAGCAGCAACCGTTCATAGAAAGTACCACGACTCAAGAGAAGTACAAGTGAGTACTTTAATTTCTGTAAAAACAGGCGGTTGTCCTGAAGACTGTGGTTATTGTCCGCAGGCAGCTAGGTACCATACTGACATCGAAAAGAATGACTTGCTTACCGTCAATCAGGTTAAAGCACAAGCCTTACGTGCAAAGTCTGGGGGTTCCTCAAGAATCTGCATGGGTGCTGCATGGAGAGATGTTAAAGAAGGTCCTGAGTTTGAACAGGTTCTTGACATGGTTAGAGAAGTGAATAAACTAGACATGGAGGTTTGTTGCACTCTGGGAATGGTAACTGAGAATCAAGCTAAGAGATTGGCAGAGGCAGGATTATACGCCTATAACCATAACCTTGATTCAGGAGAAGATTTTTATAAAGAAATCATTTCTACTAGAGGATATGAAGATCGATTGAAAACTCTTGACAACGTTAGAAAATCAAATGTTACCGTTTGTTCTGGTGGAATTATTGGTATGGGTGAGTCTGAAGTTGATAGAGCTGGTATGTTATTAGCGCTTTCTAATTTGAATCCTCAGCCAGAATCTGTGCCCATCAATGCGCTAGTAGCCGTTGAAGGAACTCCACTAGAAGAGCAAAAGCCAGTGCCGATTTGGGATATGGTAAGAATGGTAGCAACCACTAGAATTGTACTGCCCAATACTACCGTACGTTTATCAGCGGGTAGAACCGATATGTCTCAAGAAGGTCAAACACTTTGTTTTATGGCAGGGGCAGGATCAATTTTTGCTGGAGATAAGTTGTTGACTACGCCAAATCCTGACATCAATGAGGATATGAAGTTGTTTGAAACACTGGGTCTTATTCCACGTAAGCCATATAAAAAAGGTGATCGTCCCATTCCAAAAGAGAAATCAGAAATGACTCCTCCAGAATTGGAAAGAGAAAAATGGTCAAGACCAGGTCATAAGATTGAAAGAAATGAGTTAGCCAAAGAAAAAGGAAAACTGGCTAAAACGGATAAATAAAAAAAAAGCCCTGATGTTGAATCAGGGCTTTTTTTATACCGATAAAGCTTCTTTTACTTGATTGACCATTGATCCTTGCAAGGCGTTTATCATAATGGTCTTCGGAAATTCATTAGTTATATGTCGTTGAAGATCGGTTCGGGTGCTTAAATCAACACCGCCGCCTACTACTAATGCGTCAAACTCGACCTCTCCTAATTTTCTAACCGCTTGTTTTACAGAGTACGCTGCTTCTGCATCCCAGCCCTCTCTTTTAAATTTGCCTAAAACAAGCTCCATTAATGAGGCTGTTTTTCCGAATACTAAAATCCGTTTTTTCATAGGGAAAGTATTACGTAGTTCTAATTTATTTCTATGTAAGAATAACAAAATAATTAACCGATTTTTTATCAAATTGTTTTTATTGTTAACAATTTGTAAGATTTTTCTACGATTTTTTAAATGCTGTCAAACTTCCCACTGTAGTGGGAAAGAGGAGGTTTTTAATTTTTCAGTAAGTGTGATTTTGTTGAAAACTACGCCTTTGAAAAAAAATAAAAACGGACTATCGAATATGATTGATCCTTTGCGAAAATCCGTCAGGAAAATTTACTAAATATGTGCCCGACTTTAATTTTGAAATATCTAGTGGAGAGATAGGATGTTTTTTTTGGAAAACAACTCTCCCATTTCCGTCAATTATTTGAATGGATGAGAGCAATGTTTTTGGGAAAAACACTTTTTCGTTGTGATACCAAATTTTTGATTTTAAGGAACTTGATGGGTTTTTAGGACTTTTTATTATCAATCTTAAATTTTGAAGGTCGTACATGGATAAATCATAGCCCTTATTTTCTAATAGGCTGTCTCCAATCATTCCATCGGTTAAATAAAATGACTGGGTTAATAGGCCGTTAGTCTCTATAGAAAGAGTAATGGGGCCTAGTGGATTCCCTGTTTTTATAGGAATGATACAGTCCTCATCAAGGGGTCTTTTATCTATAGATAGTAAATGGTCCTTAGAATTGCTTTCTGTAGAAAGATAGAATTCATGGTCATAAATCTTCTTTATCGCATCTTCTAATACTACGTATTCTTTGCTTGCATTGCTTTCAAAAACAATAACTGCTTGATCAATTTTTTGCTGGTAGTTTGCGGTTAGTGTAATGTGTGGAGGCGAAGACTTTAATAAGCTGGTTGAGTCAAGGGTAATGGCAGAAGTGTTGATATTTAAGGTGGTCCCAGAAGAGTTAGGTAGGTATAAAAATACGGCTTGGTTTTTTGCAATAACTCCATTGGCATTTAATGTGTGAACTGCCCCGTTTGAAGTAGCGTATTGTTGGTTTTCAGAATCCCACACGTAGTAACTTCCGTTGGTCACACCCGTATTATCTGCCATTACACTTGACCATTGTAGGTTAGCCGTAAATGGATTTCCAATAAAATTCCATCCAAGGTCACTATTTGCTCCATCATTGTCATCGTCTGCGGTGAGGGTTAAAGGAGTGTTTTGGTAGTTGAAACTTCCCATTGCATCTATGGTTAGAGGCAACTTACTGAACTCATAACCTGAGTTGTCTCCAGAAAAAACGGCAATTGGCGTATTGATCGCATTTTGAGTCAAATCTGCAGCTGACCATTCACTATTTGCATTGTCAAAGGTCCAAATACTAGGGGTAGAGGCATTTTGATCTAATGCTCGAGTAAGGTCATCTCCTAGCCAATCTTGAAAATTTGTGTTTATTGGAGTTGAAAAATGTCTATAATCATCGGTTCCTTCAAAAAAAAACTGATCATAAACGTTACCTGAAACATTGCCGTTAAATTGTCCATATCCGGTTGAATCAGCATGAATCACTAGACCGTTTTTTACGGTCAACGTTCCACCAGAAATCACCAATTCTGCTTTAGGAGAAATTTCCATTCTGCCCGCAGAGTAATTCCCCGTAAGGGTAGCTGAATTTTCAGTGTCTAGTATTCTAACCCATTCCTTACCTGTCCATGATGACGGACTTAAACTCCAACTATTATTTTCAAAGGTAACGGTAGTTATTCCTTCAGCTATTAGGGTTAGGTTCTGGCTAGAGCTCATGGAGCCTTTGTGAGTTACTTTAATTTTATACCACCCTGTTGACAATACACCTGCATCAACCACTTCTATATTGTCTCTTGTATTGTCACCTTTTGAAGCAGGATTTGAAGGATTAGCAAGGTCTAAGGTCCATGGTTGGAATACTGTAGAGTGGTCAGAAGCATTGTAAATTCTCAAATCAAGGTCATTTATCAAAATGCTAGTACTGTTGTCGAGATCTGCAGAGGTATAAGTTAATTCTGGAGTAGTTCCTTTTGGGTCGTTCCAAACCAACGTGATTTTTGTTGGATTTACTCCATCAGAATAGAATGAAATTACAATAGAATCATTGGGGTCTAAAGAGGTTTCAATCAATTGATTGTTCGTGTTTTCAAAAAAGTCTACACAGGCTTCTGTATTTAATAAACCCCATCCCATCTGGTAATCAGGTCCATCTTGAGCTCCCGCTTCAGAGGCCGTGTGACAAATAATTCCGCGAACACTTGAGGCATTTAAAAAACTTCCCGTTTTGGAGTAATAGTGTTCTTGTATCAAAGCAATTGATCCACTAACTACTGGCGCTGCGTAAGAGGTTAATCCTCCAGCAGTAGGTGCAACAATATCTGGCTTAATTCTACCATCATCAGTGGGTCCGGTTGAAGACAGCGATGAGAGGGTGACGTCAACTGGCGAAGAATACCTTGTGCCTATGTCCGCACAAGACCCAACTACTAAATAGTTTTTGCCCGTTGAATTTCCCGGAAGGCAGTCAAAACCATCAATGCCATTGGCTTTTGGAAAACTATCTGAATAAGTTTGTTGAGACCAAATTTCAGAAGTGGTATCAAAATGCCAAGCTGTAAAATTGCCAGTGGTATCATTTAGGGTTATTCCCTTAGAGTTTCCTACAGCCTTAATGGGTAAAAAATAAGGGTGTTCATTGACCAGAGAATCCAGTACCCTAGCTTCGTGGTCATAATATCCAAACTTGTAATCTTCTACAAGAGAGATATTGTCGACTCCATACCAATTCGAGTCAGTAGATGATATCCATCCGCCACCATTGGCATAACTTAGATTGGCAATAAAGAGTTTTAATTGCGCCTCAGAGCCCATTTCGTTTGCCCAGCCAGGAACGGAAGTGCCCAGACCGAAAACGGATAGCGAGGAGTGATAAGCAATTCCGGAATCTGCATTCAATGCCAACAACCTAGCCACATGGGTTGCATGTGAACTAATTCCAGAGGTTTCTTGGTTTGTTAGCCTTCCGGAAAAGCCCATGGTGTTGGCGTTAAAGTCATTTCCGGCTTCCCACAAGGCTACCGAAATTCCATTACCTGTAAGGTTATAGCCCAATCCGCCACCTGGCCAAAGTAGGTTTGCACCCACCATAATCCCAGGATTTGTAAACGAGTTTGATTTATTTAATGAAGTATTTTGCCTTTGTGCAACCAAATGAGAGGAAGCAAGTGTCAGTATTAATATGACTTGGCAAAGTGATTTCATTTCAATTTTGGATTGTTGTGGTGTCTATCCTTGTCCCTTTCGGTTTTAATCTCCAATTTTTTATCAAAGGCTTCCTGTAAATTGACTCCCGTTTGATTCGCTAAGCATAAAGTTACAAAAAGAACATCAGCCAGTTCTTCACCAAGATCTTTCGCTTTATCAGATTCTTTTTCAGATTGTTCACCATATCTCCTGGCAATAATTCGGGCAACTTCACCTACTTCTTCTGTTAGTTGTGCCATATTGGTTAGTTCATTGAAGTATCTAACGCCTATTGTTTTTATCCAATTATCAACGGTTTCTTGTAGTGAATTTAATGGTTCCATCATTCTTTATTTTTGGTGTCAATAAGTATGGTAACAGGGCCGTCATTACAAAGGTGCACTTTCATGTCTGCCCCAAACTCTCCAGTTTCTACCCTCTTTCTTGATTTTTTCTGAAGGATTTTCACAAAACTTTCATAAAGGGGGATAGCAATTTCGGGCTTTGCAGATTTAATAAAGCTAGGCCTGGTTCCTTTTTTAGTAGAGGCGTGTAAGGTAAACTGTGAAACCACTAAAAATTGTCCATCAATGTCATCTATCGATAGGTTCATTTTTTCGTCAGAATCACCAAAAACTCTAAGGGCAGATACCTTTTTGGCCGCCCATTCAAGGTCAGTTTCTGAATCTTCTGCTTCAAACCCAACGAGTAATAAAGCACCTTGACCTATTTCACTAACCTTTTCTGAATTTATTTCAACATGAGCCTTTTGAACTCTTTGAAATACAATTTTCATTATTTAAAGGTGTATTTCCCAACAGGCACAATGGTTACAATCCTATTAAACTCGTCATACATTTCTTTAGAAAGTTCTTGAGTATCCAAATCTGCCTCATTAACAATAGATGGATAATAATTTGCCATATCAGCAATTATACAAGAGAGTATTTTGTAACGATTCTTTGTGTTTTCTAGCGGGCCTAAAGGACCATTGATATCTTCTTCATTTGTTAGTACGAAAAACTCTGCAGATCTTTCATTGACACCATTTTTGGCGAGTTCACGATTAATGGGTTCCATAATTCCTCTATCAAATTCTGATAAAAAGATAATTTCAATTTGATTCTCTTGACAAAACCTCAATAATTCTAAAGCTCCGGGGGCAAGTGATAAATTACCTTGAAAAACGGAACTTCCTTTGTTGGCACCATCCTCAATTTTGGGTTTCTTTGATTGAGTGTAAACGTTGTACATCGGAAATAATACCCCCTCCGCTTGTATTACCACTGCATTAGGTCTTTTGCTTGGCGATTGATTTAAATTGTTTTGCGCTTTTTCAAGAGCTTTAGAGAATTGGTCTCTGTAAACAATTGAAAAGTTTAGAGGGGAAGGATTCGTAAAGCTATAGTTGGTAACGTTTTCAGTTTTTACTTCTGCAACCTCTTTATTTCCTCCACAAGAGGCCAATGTCAATCCTGCGAAAGCAGCTAAAATAAATTTATGCATGGGGATCATTTCTATAAGTGTTTTCTTCTTCATCACCGTTTAATAAAGTTAAATATGTATGGTACCTAGAAGGGGCTAAAGTGTGATTTTCCAAAGCCTTTTTTACCGCGCACCCGGGCTCTTCTAGGTGAATGCAATTGTTAAATTTACATTCTTTGCTAAGATCAAAAATTTCTGGAAAGAAATGGCTCATTTCAGACTTTTCTACATCCACTACACCAAATCCTCTAATACCCGGAGTGTCAATAATAGAACCACCAAAATCTAAAGGATGCATTTCGGCAAAAGTGGTTGTGTGCTGACCTTGTCCGTGAGAGTCACTAATTTGTTTTGTGTTGATATTTAAACTGGGCTGAATTTTATTTACCAAGGTTGATTTTCCGACACCACTGTGCCCAGCAATTAGCGTTACTCGATCTTTTAGTAGATTCTTTATGGATGAAAAATCAGTCTCTTGGGTGGCACTTAACCTTTGAGTGGTATAACCCGCTTGCTTATAAACAAGTTCCAAATATTCTAGCTCAGCCATTTCTTCTTCACCGTAAAGATCTACTTTGTTAAAAATAATATGGACGGGTATTTCAAAGGTTTGTGCAGAGACCAAAAACCTGTCAATAAATACTGTGTAGGTCTTAGGTTTTATTAGGGTGGCCATCAATATGGCACCGTCTAGGTTGGAAGCTAGAATGTGATATTTTTTAGAAAGGTTTACAGACTTTCTAATGATGTAATTTTTTCTATCGTAAATTTTGTGAATTACCCCATTTTGTTCTGCAGAATCATCTATAGAAAAATCAACCCAATCACCAACGGCAATCGGATTGGTACTCTTAATTCCAGATATTCTAAACTTACCTTTAATTCTGCAATTAAAAACTTCTTCAGATTCTTCTTGGACCTTGTACCAGCTTCCTGTTGATTTTAAAACGACTCCCTTCATACCAGTCCTCTGTTTACTGCATACTTAACCAACTCGGCAGTGTTTTTCAATTGTAGTTTGTGCATCATGTTTTTTCTATGGGTTTCAACCGTGTAGGGGCTTAGAAATAACAACTCTGCAATTTCTGAATTTGTATTACCTGAGCCAATAAGAGTTAATACTTCAATTTCTCTTTTTGACAAGAAACTTATTTCGTTCTCTGTGAACTTAGAATCTCCATTTGAAATTTTGAAACGCGTTAAATCTGCGTTGGACATTATTGGTTAAGTTTGGTTTATGAAAGAGTGAATGTAATAATTTTTGTTAGGAAAATTACCTCTAGTCAAATTCAATAAATCAAATTATCCTAATAAATTTGAAGCAAAATAAAAAGCATGTCAATTCAAGTAACAGGTATTTCAAAATCATACGGTACACAAAAAGCATTAGATGATGTATCCTTTTCGGTGGCGTCTGGAGAAATTGTTGGTTTTTTAGGTCCTAATGGTGCTGGGAAATCTACCATGATGAAAATTTTGACGGGATACCTTCCTCAATCAGAGGGTGCTGCCAAAGTTTGTGACCTTGATACGGATCATCAAAGCATTGAAGTAAGGGCAAAGGTGGGGTATTTACCAGAGCACAACCCTCAGTATTTAGACATGTATGTGAGAGAATATTTGTCATTTGTAGCGGGTGTTTACAAAAGTGGCAAAGACTCTATTGAAGAGTTGATTGAAAAGACCGGACTTTCCTTAGAGGCAAATAAGAAAATAGGTCAACTTTCAAAGGGGTACCGACAAAGGGTAGGCTTAGCATCTGCCATGATTCACAATCCTGAGGTGTTAATATTAGATGAACCTACAACCGGTCTTGATCCAAACCAACTTGTGGAAATCAGGAAGCTGATTAAAGATTTAGGCAAGAGTAAAACCGTTTTGTTATCTACCCATATCATGCAAGAAGTAGAGCAACTTTGTGATAGAGTAATTATTATCAATAAAGGAAAAATTGTAGCTGATAAACCGACTTCTGAACTAACGCAGTTAAAAGGAGGAAAGGTTTTTCGGGTGGTTTTTCAAAATCCAATTCATGTTAATACCCTCAAAAAGCTACCGGAGGTGTCAAATACTGAGAAAGTAAATGACCATGAATACATCATTACGGAAAAGGCCAAAAAGGGCGATTTGAGAAAAGCCTTATTTGACTTTGCCGTTTCAAATGAAAATTCAATTTTGGAAGTTTCTCAAAAACAATCCTCTCTAGAGGAAGTGTTTCATCAATTAACTCAAAAATAGAAGAGCCCCTATTAGGAGCTCTTTCTAAAGTATATCTGAATAGGTACTCCTCTAAAGTCGAAGAGCTTTCTAAACTTGTTTTCGACAAACCTTTTATAAGGTTCTTTAATGTATTGGGGCAAATTGGCGAAAAACACAAACTGTGGCGTTGCCGTTGGGAGTTGAGTGATGTACTTGATTTTCACTGATTTTCCTTTTAGCATAGGAGGTGGAGAATCTTTTACAATAGGAAGCACGATCTCATTCAGTTTAGAGGTGGTTACCCTGCTTGATCTTCTCTTATATACTTCCATTGCTTCATCCAAAGCTTTTAAAACCCTTTGCTTTGTTAGAGCAGAAGTAAATACAATAGGATAATCAACAAAAGGAGCTGTTTTATTACGGATGTACTCTTCTGCTTGTTTAGTAGTATTTGTGTCCTTTTCAACAAGGTCCCACTTATTAACCACTACAACAATTCCTTTTTTATTCTTTTCCGCTAGGTGAAAAATGGCTTGATCCTGAGATTCAAATCCTCTAGTTGCATCAATTAATAGCATGCAAACATCAGAGTTTTCAATGGTTCTTACTGATCTCATTACCGAGTAAAACTCCAAGTTTTCATGAACCTTGGTCTTTTTTCTAAGCCCAGCGGTATCTAATAACATAAAATCATGTCCAAACTTGGTAAACCGAGTGTTTACAGTATCTCTCGTGGTTCCTGCAATATCCGTTACAATGTTTCTATCCTCGTCGTAAAGTGCGTTTACCAAAGAAGATTTCCCCACATTGGGACGTCCAATTACGGCTATTTTAGGCAAAGATTCAGTTTCGTCATCAAACTCTTCTTCAGCATCAAGGTTTTTTACCAAGTCATCTAAAAGCTCACCTGTTCCGGATCCATTAATGGATGAAATGCAATGGTATTCTCCCATGCCCAGTGAGTAAAATTCTGCAGCTTCAGCAATTCTGTTGCTGTTGTCTACTTTGTTGACAACCAAAACCACCTCTTTCTTACTCTTTCTAAGTATGGAAGCAATCTCCTTATCAAAGTCAGTTATCCCAGCTTCTACGTCAACCACAAATAATATTACATTAGCTTCATCAATGGCTAGCATTACTTGGTTTCTGATTTCTCCTTCAAAAATATCCTCTGATCCATTAATGTATCCGCCAGTGTCTATTACCGAAAAATTAATACCATTCCAATCAGATTTTCCGTAGTGGCGATCACGCGTTACTCCTGCCACAGAATCAACAATGGCATCTCTTCTTTTTATAAGTCTATTAAATAATGTTGATTTACCTACATTTGGGCGTCCAACAATGGCGATGATGTTTGACATGAAAATATATTTATACCTCTTTTTAGGCTACTTCTAATATCCGAGACGTTTAAGACTTTTTTGATCATTTCTCCAATCCTTGCTTACTTTCACAAACAATTCAATGAATACCTTTTTTTGGAAAAACTCTTCTAAATCAAGTCTTGCTTGGGTACCTACTTTTTTAAGCATTTTACCCTGGTGACCAATTAAAATACCCTTCTGACTATTTCTTGCAACAAGAATTTCAGCTCTCATTCTAATAATGTCGGCTTCTTCTTTAAATTCTTCAACGACAATTTCGACAGAATAAGGAATCTCTTTGCTGTAATTTAAAAGGATTTTTTCTCTGATTATTTCAGAAACAAAAAACCTTTCTGTTTTATCTGTTAGGGCTGTTTTGTCAAAATATGCTGGCGACTCAGGAAGGTGCGCAAGAATTCTAGACATTACATGGTCTGTGTTGAATTTCTCTAAGGCTGAAAGGGGAATGATTTCCGCATTGGGGAATTCAGTCTTCCAAAAATCAACTTGTTCTTCTAGTTTGGTTTGGTCAATTTTATCAATCTTGTTTAACAAGAGTAATAGTGGGGTTTTCGTATTTTGAAGTTTTTTGTAGAAATTCTCATCTTTTAATGACCTTTCTCCAACCTCCACCATGTATAAAAACACGTCTGCGTCTTCAAACGCTGAACCCACAAATTTCATCATTGATTCTTGTAATGCATAAGCAGGTTGAATTACACCTGGAGTGTCTGAGAATACAATTTGATACTCAGGTTCATTTACAATACCAAATATTCTGTGTCTTGTGGTTTGCGCTTTTGAGGTGATAATTGATAATTTCTCCCCTACAAGGGCATTCATTAAAGTAGATTTACCCACGTTTGGGTTACCTATAATATTTACAAATCCTGCTTTATGACTCATTCTCAAAGAATTTGCTGCAAAGGTGCGGATTTTCTTCGGATTTTTTAAAGAATCCTTTGGTGAATAATAAAACAAAGTTATATTTGCACCCACAATAGCGCGGGGTGGAGCAGTTGGTAGCTCGTCGGGCTCATAACCCGAAGGTCGCAGGTTCGAGTCCTGTCCCCGCTACAAAGAAAAAAGCCACTTTTTTAAGTGGCTTTTTTTATTTTCGGAATTATGTATACGTACGTAATTTACTCTGAAGATTGTGATCGATTTTACAAAGGGATCACTCAAGATCTTAAAGACAGAATGCATCGCCACAATCGCGGGGACGAAATTTCCACCAAATCATGTGTTCCTTGGGTACTAATTTGGAGCGCTCAAAAAGAAACTCGCAGCGAGGCTCGCTTGTTTGAGCGGAAGCTAAAGAACTTGTCTCGCCTGAGATTGATAAAACTAATGTTAGATTATCCCGAAGGTATCGCAGGCCCTGACGCATTTTTTTATTTCAAAATTCTTCTTTTCAATACTTGTTATCCTTCTCTTAGCTTATATATTACATATGGGGATAGAAAGTTTGCACCTTTCTTTGAATATAATCTGGTAAAGGTTTTAATGCGAATTAACTTCTTACATAAGAACTTTTGATATTAATGTTTTTTGTCGATAAAATTGAATGTTTAAAAATAAAGTATTTTAGACAGCACTTTTTACTGAATAAAAAATTGATTACCCATGAAAACTGCCCTTGCTTTATTATTTATTGCAATCTCATTTGTTTCATATTCTCAAACCAAAGCTCTTACAGAAAATGGCGATGAGGTTGTGTTGAATATGGATGGTACATGGGCTTACTATAATGAGCAAGATATTTCTGAGCATATTTTGCTGATGAACCCTAAAGAGTTTTCTAAAAGTGAAGATGCATCCTTTTTGTTAAAATCTAAGGTGGGAGATTTTGGTATTTACTTCAATCCAAAAAATTGGAAGGTAGCTAACGGGGGAAGTGATAGCGACAGTGAATATGATTTCTCATTAAAGAATCAAGAGGCTTATGCTACATTTATTTCTGAACGCACATACATTCCACTAGAAACCCTTAGGCTTATTGCATTTGAAAATGCTGCAGCTGTTTCCAAGGACTTAGTGGTGGAATCTGAAGAAAAGAGAATGGTCAATAGTTTAGAAATGATAATGATGAAAATGACAGGTTCCATTCAAGGGATGAAGTTCACCTACTTTGGCTATTATTATAGTAAAAAAGGGGTGGGTTCTTTTCAGTTTATTTCGTATACCTCCCAAGAGTTTTACTCAGAATACGAAAAGCAGCTAGAAGAATTATTAAATGGATTGACCGAGGTGGTTAAGGAAGGAAATTAATTTTTCACCTCAGGCAAATTGATTTCTGGAAAATAGATTTGAGTTTCAACAATAAAAGCGCCGGGAATTGTTTTTCTGACCTCTATTAACCATTTTTCTGCCTCTAACTGAGTCCTAAAATCACCAACTTGGGTTTTGAACTCCGGAGTTTCAAAAATCACGTAGGATTTTAACTCAATTTTGCTCTTTAGAAACTTTATTTTGAAATTTTCTGCCTCTTTTCTCGTGCCATTGTAGAGCTGAATTCGGAATCCTTCAATGGTTTTATTCTTGTTTTTTGACACCCAATTGGCATAAATTTCATCCAAAATCAGAGGGGTTTTCCAATTTACATCTACAGGTATAATGCTGTCTTTTGGGGTTAAATCACCAGTCTTATCAACTGATTGAGCTATTGCTGGATTTACAGATAGCGTTATAAATAAAATTGCAAAAAAGGTAGATTTCATAGTGTAAAATTGAACTACAAATGTATTGTTTACATTGAAAAAAAGTTTAATATTAGGACTTATTTAGAACGTTTATAAATTAATATAGAGGTGCTCTAAATGGGCATTATCAATGGCATTAAATGTTAAATTTGCGGACCGAACATAAGGAACGTATCATTTGTATCAACACATGAGTAAATTGTTAAAAAGCAAACGTCAGTTCTTCGTTTTCAGTCTGTTGACCATCTTTTTAGGGATGAGTCAGCCATTGTTTTCACAAATTGAAGGTGATGCTGCAAACGGAAGAAAATTATTTAAAGCTAACTGTGCCTCTTGTCATAAACTTGACAAAAAGCTTGTGGGTCCCGCTCTCGCTGGTGTGACCGAAAGGCGAGAAACAGAATGGTTAGTGAAATGGATTCGCAATAACGCAGAACTGAGAGCCTCAGGAGATGCAGATGCAATCAAAATTTTTGAAGAGTATAACGGGTCACCAATGACGGCCTTTCCTCAGTTGGAGGATAAGGATGTCATGGATATTCTTGCATATACCATTGCAGGAGATCCTAAGCCAGTTGTAAATACTGCAACGGGTCCTACCGAAGCAGGTTCTAACGAGAGTGAGAATGCAGAATTCATTCTAATCGCTTTGGGTCTTTTCTTTGTTTTACTTCTAGCACTTCTTATTAAAGTAAGAAATACCTTAAAAGAAGTTAAAGGAGAGGCGGGAACTAACGTCTTAGAAGATGCTAGTGCATTTACAAAGTGGTTAGTTAACAACAAAGTGATAATGACTCTTGGTACCGTGGTTGTAGCGGTTTGGTTCCTTTCTTCATTGTACGCTTATTTGATGAGTATTGGTGTTGAGCAAGGGTATCAGCCTGTTCAGCCGATTGCTTTCTCACATGAGTTACACGCTGGTCAAAATGAGATTGACTGTAATTATTGTCACTCTTCTGCACGTCATTCTAAAACTTCAGGAATTCCATCAGCAAATGTTTGTATGAATTGTCATATGTATGTAGACGGTTCTGAAATCATTGACCCTGCTACAGGTTCTGAAAAATACAACGGAGAGAGATCTCCTGAGATTCAGAAGATTTACGCAGCCATTGGTTGGGATGCTGAAAACAGAAAATACATTGAGAATTACGAGGAGAAGCCTATCAAATGGGTTCGTATTCACAATTTACCTGACTTGGCTTACTTCAACCACTCACAGCACGTAACGGCTGGAGAGATTGAGTGTCAAACTTGTCATGGTCCTGTTGAGACCATGGAGGAGGTTTACCAATATTCTCCTTTAACTATGGGATGGTGTATTAACTGTCACAGAGAAACTAAGGTGAAGGTAGAAACCAACGGGTATTACGAAGAGATGCATGAAAAACTTAAGGCTAAGTATCACGGTGAGGACATTACTGTAGAAATGATCGGTGGTCTTGAGTGTGGTAAGTGTCACTATTAATTAGAACAAACTCCTTTCATTATAATGGCAGATAATAAGAAATACTGGACAGGGATTGAGGACTTAGCTAATACGCCAGTCGCTCAAAAACTAAAAGAAAATGAGTTTGCAGCAGAGGTTCCTTCCTCTTCTGAATTCCTTGGAGATAAAGAGTCGTTAGAGTCTTCTAGTACCTCAAGACGTGATTTCTTGAAGTATTTAGGATTTTCTACTGCGGCGGCAACACTTGCTGCTTGTGAGTCTCCAGTTGTAGAATCCATTCCTTACGTAATCAAGCCTGATTCGGTAATTCCAGGATTACCTAATTACTACGCAACATCTTACTTTGATGGAAATGATTACGCATCGATTCTTGTAAAAACTCGTGAAGGTAGACCTATCAAGGTTGAGCCAAATACTGATGCAAAATTCAATGCATCAACCAATGCAAGAGTTCAAGCCTCTGTTTTAGATCTTTATGATTCTAACAGACTTAAAGCTCCTATGGCTAAAGGACAAGAGACTTCTTGGACTTCAGTGTTAGAGGAGGTAAAAGGAGAGCTTTTAAAAGCTGACGGAAAAGAAGTGGTGTTGTTGACTTCGACAATTATTAGCCCTTCAACCCTTGCCTTAATCACTAAATTCGGTGAGCAATTCACAAACTTTAAGCATGTAACGTTTGATCCTTATTCATTCTCTGGTAAACTTGATGTTTACGAAGAGATTATGGGAGAACGCGCTATGCCAACATACTCTTTTGCTTCAACTAAATTAGTGGTTGGAATTGGGTCTGATTTCTTGACAGGTGTTACAGGTCAAAGCCTTGAAGGAGCTTATGCTTCTGCAAGAAAGCCAGGAGCCTCCATGATGAGACACATTCAAGTAGAATCTAACTTGAGTCTTACAGGTTCTAATGCTGATACAAGAATTAAAGTAGGTGCTTCAGATCAATTTGCAGCACTTGTTTACTTATACAATAAAGTTACGGGTAGTTCATTACCAGTTTCTTCTATCAAAGAAGGTAGCCTAAAGTCTTTAGACAATGTGGCTAAAGAATTGATAGCTGCAAAAGGAAATAGCCTTGTTTTAGTAGGTGGAAATGATGCTAATGCGGAAAGAATCGCACTTGCACTTAACATGGCCCTTGAAAACATTGGAAAGTCAATCGATCTTAACAACAGAGTGTACCTACGTCGTGGAAACGATAAAGAAATTTATTCATTAATTGATAGAATGAATGCTGGTTCTGTTGGTGCAATTATCACCTCTGGATTAAATCCAGTGTACCAAATTGCGGAAGCTAAAGGTTATGCTAAAGGATTAGCCAAAGTCGGAGTGAAGGTTGCTTTCACAGATCGCATGGACGAGTCTTCTAAGTCTATGGATTACGTGCTACCTGTTAACCATGCTTATGAAAGCTGGGGAGATGCAGTTCCTGCATCGGGAGTATATGCACTTTCTCAACCTACCATTAAGCCGCTTTTTGATACTCGTCAATTTGAGGAGGCTTTGATGTCTTGGGTAGGAGAATCAGGACGCTATTATGACTTTGTTAAGTCTACATATAAAAATCAATACGCTACTTTGTTTGGTAAGGGATGGAATACAGTTCTTCACGATGGTGAGGCAAGTATTTCTTCAGAAGTAGAGGCAGTAGAACTTCCAGAAATGGATCTTCAAATGGCCGCTGCAGAATTAGCCAAAATTAAAGGAGGTAAATACCAAGTTGCATTCTATCAGAAGCAAGGAATGGGTATTGGAAATCAAACCAACAACCCTTGGCTACACGAGATGCCAGATCCAGTTTCTAGAGTTACTTGGGATAACTACATTACCATCTCAGCAGCTGATGCTTTAGAATTAGGTTTAACCAATGAGCACCAATCTGATGGTGCTTTAAACGGAAGTCGCGTAAATATTACTGCTAATGGAGCTACTTTAGAGAATGTTCCTGTACTTGTTCAACCAGGTCAGGCTTTTGGAACCATCGGTTTAGCTACTGGTTACGGTAGAACTGATGTGGGTAAGGCTGGAAATGGAGTAGGAGTTAATGCTTTCTCTTTAATGAACGGTCAACACTTCGCTAACGTTGATATCGTTAAGGCAGAAGGTGTGCATGAATTTGCATCTGTTCAGATGGGTAACACCATGATGGGTAGAAAGATTGTTAACGAAACAAATCTTGATACATTCCTAAACGGAAGTGTGAATGATTGGAATGAAACCCCAATGTTCCACACTTACGAAGGACATAAAAACTCTGATGAGACTAACTTGTGGGATGATTTTGATCACGAAACAGGACACATGTGGAACATGGCCATTGACTTGAACAGTTGTATTGGTTGTGGAGCTTGTGTAGTTGCTTGTCACTTGGAAAATAACGTTCCAGTTGTAGGAAAAGAAGAGGTAAGAAACTTTAGAGATATGCATTGGTTGCGTATTGATAGATATTACTCTTCAGATACTACGGAAGAAACTGAAGGTTATGAAGGATTAGGAATTATTGGTGAAGGGGTTATGGATAGGTTTGCTGCTATGGAACTTCCATCTGAATCACCAGAAGTTGTATTCCAACCGGTAATGTGTCAACACTGTCACCACGCTCCATGTGAAACGGTTTGTCCAGTTGCGGCTACTTCTCACTCTGCAGAAGGGTTGAACCACATGGCTTACAACCGTTGTATTGGTACTCGTTACTGTGCCAACAACTGTCCTTATAAAGTTCGTCGTTTCAACTGGTTTAACTACCAAGCAAATGACGACTTTGCAAACGTTAACCCAGCGCAAGACGATTTCGGACGTATGGTGTTAAACCCAGACGTTACCGTAAGAGCTAGAGGGGTTATGGAGAAGTGTTCTATGTGTATCCAAAGAATTCAATTGGGTAAACTAGAAGCTAAAAAAGCGGGTAAAATGTTAGAAGACGGTGCTTTCACTACTGCTTGTGCTCAAGCTTGTGGTACAGGATCAATAACTTTTGGTGATGTGAATAACAAGAAAGCAAAAGTTACCTCTGCTAAGAAAGACCCAAGAGCTTATAGATTACTTGATGAAGTGGGTACACAACCATCAGTATTCTATCAGACAAAAATTAGAAACAAGTAAGTTTAAGATTTAAATAAAAAAGGATCTCATGCACTACGAATCGCCGATTAGAGAGCCACTAATTTTAGGAGACAAGTCGTATCACGACATTACTAAAGACGTTGCTCGCCCGGTAGAAACCGCTGCTCCACGTTCATGGTGGATTGCACTCGGAATCTCCTTAGTTTTATTCTTATGGGGAGTAGGTTGTATTTTGTACACCATTGGAACAGGAATTGGAGTTTGGGGACTCAACAAGACAGTTGGTTGGGCCTGGGATATTACTAACTTCGTTTGGTGGGTAGGTATTGGTCACGCGGGTACTCTTATCTCTGCTGTACTTTTACTGTTCAAACAAAAATGGAGAATGTCTATCAACCGTTCTGCGGAAGCCATGACAATTTTCTCAGTTATTCAAGCGGCTCTTTTCCCTGGTATTCACATGGGTCGTATTTGGTTAGCTTACTTCGTATTCCCAATTCCAAACCAATTTGGATCTCTGTGGGTTAACTTTAACTCACCACTACTTTGGGATGTATTCGCGATTTCAACATATTTCTCTGTATCAGTTGTGTTCTGGTACGTAGGACTTATTCCTGACTTCGCAATGATCAGAGATAGAGCTATCAATCCAATTAAAAAACACGTTTATAGCGTACTTTCATTTGGTTGGGGTGGTAAAGCAAAGCACTGGCAAAGATTTGAAGAGGTTTCTTTGGTTCTTGCAGGTTTAGCAACTCCACTGGTACTATCTGTACACACTATCGTATCTATGGACTTTGCCACATCGGTAATTCCAGGATGGCACACCACAATTTTCCCTCCTTACTTCGTTGCAGGGGCAATTTTCTCTGGGTTTGCTATGGTTCAAACACTTCTATTAATTATGCGTAAGCTATTTAAGATGGAAGACTACATTACCATGCAGCACATTGAAATGATGAACATTATTATTATGGTTACAGGTTCTATTGTGGGTATTGCTTATATCACTGAGCTATTTATTGCTTGGTACTCTGGAGTAGAGTATGAACAATACGCCTTCTTAAATCGTGCCACAGGACCTTACGCTTGGGCTTATTGGTCAATGATGACTTGTAACGTATTCTCTCCGCAGTTCATGTGGTTTAAGAAACTAAGAACAAGTTTGATTTTCACCTTTATCATCTCAATTGTTGTAAATATTGGTATGTGGTTTGAGCGTTTCGTAATTATTGTTACCTCACTTCACAGAGACTACTTGCCATCTTCATGGTCTATGTTCTCACCAAGTTTCGTTGATATTGGTATATTCTTAGGAACAATTGGATTCTTCTTTGTTCTTTTCCTTCTATACGCTCGTACATTCCCAGTAATTGCACAAGCTGAATTGAAGACCATTTTGAAATCATCAGGAGAAAACTATAAAAAATTACACGGAAAAGATGGCCACCACTAATAATCGACTCGTACGCGCCCTATACGACGACGATGACACGTTAATGTCAGCCGTTAAGCAAGTACGTGAAAAAGGGTATCATATTGACGAAGTTTATACACCATTCCCAGTTCATGGTTTAGACCATGCAATGGGCTTAGCTCCAACCAGAATTGCTATCGCAGCATTCATGTACGGACTATTAGGTTTAACTACGGCAATTGTAATGACCAGATACATGATGAACATTGACTGGGTTCAAAACATCGGAGGTAAACCAAGTGCAACTTGGGGTGCTAACATGCCAGCATTCGTTCCCATTATGTTTGAATTGACAGTGTTTTTTGCTGCTCACCTTATGGTTTGGACTTTCTTTGCGAAGAACAAACTTTATCCAGGTGCCAAAGCACAAAATCCTGATCCAAGAGTTACAGATGACAAATTCCTTATGGAAATGCCATTACACGGTGATAAAGAAGAAATGGTAGCTTTCTTGAAAGAGACAGGTGCTATTGAAATTAAAGAAGAAGCCGCGGCTCATTAATATTGAAAAAGTAAAAGCATGAAGCTTCAACGCATAAATACATCATTATTGATATTAGCCGGTAGTTTACTTATCGCTTGTAATAACGATAAGACTACCCCAGGTTACACTTACATGGATGACATGTACGTATCTCCAAGTTTAGAGACTTATCAGGCAGCAGATAACCTACCTAACGGTATGGAAGCTCAAGCTCCTGTTGAGGGAACTATTTCTCGTGGATACCATCCTTATGAGGTTCCAAATACTCCAGAAGCTTATGAAGCTTCTAAGTCTATTACTGAGTTTGCTGAAGGTTACGCAGGTAATGATGAAGCTCTTCTTAAAGACGGAGAAGAATTATATGGTATTTTTTGTAGCCATTGTCATGGGAAAAAGGGCGATGGTCAAGGTACTTTAGTTAAAAATGAGAAAATCTTAGGGGTTCCTGGATATGATGCTACGCGTTTACCAGACATTACCCCAGGTTCTATCTACCATGTTATTATGCATGGAAAAGGAGTGATGGGTTCTCATGCCTCTCAGCTTACTTACGACGAGCGTTGGAAAATTGTTCGTTACGTTTGGAAATTAAGAGAAGATCAGGCCCCAAAGGCTGAATAATAATAGTTGTACAATTACTGAAATCTGAGCAATATGTTCGAATTTACCAGCAAAGCCAAAACATTCGCCATCGCATTATTTGCGATAGGACTTATTGGGGTAATCGCAGGTTTTGTTACCAATGGAGGCGGTCATGATGATCACTCTACAGCAAATACTGAAATGCATGATTCTCATGGTGCAGATGCACACGGAGATCATCATGCTGATGCACACCATACTGAAACAACCGCTCATGAAGAGCACGCAGAAGGGCATGGCCACCACGGTCTTGATCCTAAAACAATTGAACACCAAAAACACAATAGACCTTGGTCTGCATTGTTTTTAAATGCATTCTTTTGGTTCTCTATCGGTTTAGGTTCTCTCTTCTTTTTAGCCGTTCAATACGCTGCTTCTGCAGGGTGGACTGCCGGTCTATTGAGAATTTTCGAAGCCGTAGCGCTTTGGTTAATCATTCCTGGAATCGTAATTCTTGCCATTTTCGCTCTTGGCGGATTCGGACATATGCATCATATGTACCACTGGATGGCAGAGGGAATCGATACTCCAGGTCATGAAAACTACGATAAAATTATTGCTGGTAAAACCGGATATTTAAATATTGGATTTTTCATGATTAGGTCTATCATCTACATCGCTGGATGGTTCTGGGCTGCTAAATACCTTCGCAAGAATTCAATGCTTGAAGATATTAATGGAGGATACGGATATTACAGAAAGAACTTTAAAGCAAGTGCTATCTTCTTAGTTTTCTTCGCAGTTACTTCTTCAATGATGGCTTGGGATTGGATCATGTCAATTGATGCACACTGGTTCTCTACCTTGTTTGGTTGGTATACTTTTGCAGGATTGTTTGTTTCTGCATTGACTGCCCTTAATCTAATTATCGTGTTCCTTAAGAATAAAGGCTATATGCCTTGGATCAATGAAAACCACATGCATGATATGGGTAAATTTATGTTTGCCTTCTCTGTATTCTGGACCTACCTTTGGTTCTCTCAGTTTATGTTGATTTGGTATTCTAATATTCCAGAAGAAGTTACCTACTACATGCAACGCTTTGGTGAGTACAAACTTCCATTCTTTATTATGGTAGCGTTAAACTTCGTTTTCCCTGTACTTCTTATCATGTCTAGAGACGCAAAGAGAAATTACCCTATCATTATGTTCACTGGAATATTCGTATTGATAGGTCACTGGTTAGATCATTTTGTAATGATAATGCCAGGAACTGTTGGCAACTTCTGGGGATTCGGTCTAGTAGAAGTATTCGGATTCTTGATGTTTGCAGGTTTATTTATATACGTTGTATTTACTAACCTTTCTAAAGCGCCTCTTCATCAGAAAAATCACCCGATGTCTGTTGAAAGTGAGCACTTTACACTTTAATTAAAACTATAATCTGGTAAAAATGACTGGTATTATAATAGCTATAGTAGTTCTTCTCGGAATCATTGCACTAGTTCAAATCGTAAGGATTTTTGAACTGTCAAGAGAAGTAAGTAAAAACGATTCTAACGCCGTAACTGAGAAGGATAACGATACTCAAGGTAAAATGATGCTTTGGGTAATGATTATTGGACTTATCGGATTTTTCTACTCATTCTATGCTTGGGGAGGAAAGTTATTGCCAAAACCTGCTTCTGAACACGGAGTAGATATTGATTCATTAATGAATCTTACCATGGCGGTTATTATTGGTGTATTTTTAATAACGCAGCCAATTCTTTTCTTCTTTGCTTATAAATACAGAGGAGTAAAAGGACAAAAGGCTACTTACTACGAGCACAACAATAAACTTGAGTTAATCTGGACTACTGTTCCAGCAATCGTTTTAGCCGGTATTATCCTTTGGGGTCTTAACACATGGGTTACTATTACTTTCCCTGATTCTTCAGAAGACCCTATGGTTGTTGAAATCTACGCTAAGCAGTTTGATTGGACCGCTAGATACGCTGGAGAAGATAATAAACTTGGTTATTCCAATGTTAGATTGATTGAAGGAATAAATGTTTTGGGTGTTGATACCGAAGATAAAACTTCAGCGGATGACATCATCGTGAAAGAATTACACTTGCCAGTTAATCGCCCGGTTCTGTTCAAGTTTAGAGCTCAAGACGTAATTCACTCTGCCTATTTCCCACACTTTAGAGTACAGATGAACTGTGTTCCTGGCATGGTTACTTCTTTTCAGTTTACTCCTACTGTAACTACGGCTGAAATGGCTCAAGAGAAGGACGTAATTGCTAATATTACCGAAATTAATGAGCTTAGAAAAGAAGCAGGTGAAGTAGATATGTATTCTTTTGATTACGTTTTACTTTGTAATAAAATTTGTGGTGCAGCTCACTACAATATGCAAATGAAGATTGTTGTAGAATCTGAAGAAGATTACAACAAATGGTTAAAGGAGCAAAAGACAATTGCGCAGTCACTATAATAATTGATCAGATATAATATTTAAGATATATGTCGGCAACAGATACACATTCTCACGAAGAGCATCACCACGAAGAGACGTTCATTACCAAATGGATTTTCTCTCAAGATCATAAAATGATCGGTAAGCAATTCCTGGTAACAGGTATTGTAATGGGATTAATAGGTGTTATTATGTCTATTCTATTCCGTTTACAGTTAGCTTGGCCTGAGCAAAGCTTCCCAATTTTAGAAACAATTTTAGGAAAATGGGCTCCTGATGGCGTCATGGACCCTAACATTTACCTTGCGTTGGTTACCATTCACGGAACTATTATGGTGTTCTTTGTACTTACCGCAGGTTTGTCAGGTACTTTTTCTAACCTTTTAATTCCATTGCAGATTGGTGCAAGAGATATGGCTTCAGGTTTCTTAAACATGTTGTCATATTGGTTTTTCTTTGCTTCTTCTGTTATTATGGTGGCTTCTTTGTTTGTTGAATCAGGTCCTGCATCTGCAGGTTGGACGGTTTACCCTCCACTATCTGCTCTTCCTCAAGCGATTCCTGGATCTGGTTTGGGTATGACCCTTTGGTTGGTATCAATGACTCTTTTCATTGTATCTTCTCTTTTAGGATCTTTGAACTACATCGTAACCATCCTAAACCTAAGAACTAAGGGTATGTCTATGACTAGACTTCCTCTTACTATTTGGGCGTTCTTTGTCACTGCAGTACTTGGGGTTTTATCTTTCCCAGTATTAGTTTCTGCGGCTTTATTATTATTATTTGACCGCTCGATGGGTACAAGCTTCTACCTTTCTGATATTATGATAGCTGGTGAGTTATTAGAAAACCAAGGAGGTAGTCCTGTTTTGTACCAACATTTATTCTGGTTCTTAGGTCACCCTGAGGTTTATATTATTTTGTTACCTGCTTTGGGTATCACTTCAGAAATTATTTCTACAAACTCTAGAAAACCTATTTTTGGATACCGTGCCATGGTAGGATCTATTCTAGCAATTGCTTTCCTTTCTTTCATCGTTTGGGGACACCATATGTTTGTTACAGGAATGAATCCTTTCTTAGGAGCTGTGTTTACATTTACTACCCTTTTAATTGCGATTCCTTCTGCAGTAAAAGCATTTAACTATATAACCACTCTTTGGAAAGGTAATATTCAATTTACTCCAGCAATGCTTTTTTCAATTGCATTAGTTTCTACGTTTATTACGGGTGGTTTAACAGGAATTATTCTTGGTGACTCAGCACTAGATATTAACGTACACGATACCTATTTTGTAGTGGCTCACTTCCACATCGTAATGGGTCTATCTGCCATCTTTGGTTTGTTTGCAGGAGTTTACCATTGGTATCCCAAAATGTATGGTAGAATGATGAATAAAAACCTTGGTTATATTCACTTCTGGGTGACTTTTGTAGCTGCTTATGGAGTTTTCTTCCCAATGCACTTCTTAGGTTTAGCTGGTCTTCCAAGACGTTACTATACTAACACAGCCTTCCCAATGTTTGATAACCTTGCGTCCATAAACGTGGTTATCTCAATCTTTGCAATCGTTGGCTTTGCTGCTCAATTAGTATTCTTATTTAACTTCTTCTACAGTATTAAAAGAGGTACTAAGGCGGGTCAAAACCCTTGGAAATCTAATACTCTAGAATGGACTACTCCCGTTGAACATATTCACGGAAACTGGCCAGGTGAGATTCCAGAAGTACACCGTTGGGCTTATGATTACTCTAAACCAGGAATGGATGAAGATTATACGCCTCAAACCGTTCCATTAAAAGAATGGGAAGAGGAAGGTCATTAAAAACTTTTCTTTCAATATTAAAAAAGCCCAGACAAATTTGTCTGGGCTTTTTTAATTTAAGCTATTTCAACAAGAATCCTATCTGGTTTCATGGAGAGCTAAAAAGGGTCTGTTCGTTTTATAAGCAATTTTACTGGTTTTACTGCTGTGGAATAATCCTTCAACAAAGCCATATCTTCTTGCCAATAGACTAACCATATTTGCGTCATTTGCATTGGCAAAGTTTATGATTTCTTCATCAATACCTTTTTTGGCTTCTATTTCATGGAAACTAATCTTTGTATCCTTAAATACCTTAGTAAACTTATCATTTTTGGGCTCAACTGTTGTTTTTCCATCGTTTACATGTAGAATCATTAATTCTGCATTGTATACCTTAACAAGAGTAGCTAGTCTTTGCAGCGCTCTTTCATCCTTGTTTGAAAGGTAGTCTGTTGCATAAACTATTTTTTTAATCTCTATTATTTCACTATCTCTTGGAATCGTTAATACCGGTACATTTACAATGTGTAAGGTAGAGGCAGCATTCGATCCAATCAATACCTCTTCTAGACCTGTGGCGCCTTTAGTCCCCATAACTATCATACATTCTGCGTACTTTTCAGAAAAGTCCTTAATGACTCTAATAGGATTTCCCATTCGTGATATAGTAGTACACTCAACACCTTTTGCAGAAAGTGATTTTTTAATTTCATTTAATCCCTTTTCAGAGGTCTCTTTCATGATCTCAATTAATGAAGTTGTCATTACATTTTGAGAGTAGGGTAGGTCAAACGCGTTTAAAACAATAAGTTCTGCGCCTGACTTTTTTGCGATGTCTACTGCAAAATCTAAAGCCTTGTCAGCGTTTTTTGAGAAATCAGTTGGACATATTATAGTTTTCATAATCTGAGCTTTTAATAAGATAAAGATAAAGCGAATTGTTAAAATAAATTGTGACTTATGTCAATAATCTATTTACATTCTGAAGGATTATTTGTAGTCAAGGTGGTAGTGTTCGGACTTAGATAAGGAATGTCAAGTCCAAGACCTCTTACTACAAGAAGAATTCCTAGTGCTACTACAAATACAGGTACCACTCGTTTGAATGATTTTTTAAATTGGCTTCCCAGTAAAATAGGTAGCAAAGGGATAATATACATCATGGGGAAGGTACCTAAACCAAAAAATAGCATAAAGAGTCCACCTGATATAGGCCCTTGCATAGACATGCTTCCCATAACCGCTATGTAAATTAATCCACAAGGAAGGAGACCATTAAAAAGGCCTGCTACATAATAGCTTTTAAAGTTTTTTTTCTTGAATAAGGGTCCTAATTTGTTTTTCACTTTGATTAGCCATCTACCAGCAAGGTGAGTAGATCCTAATTTATGACTGATAGATGGAATGATGGTAATGAGTATCATCAATCCTCCCATGAAAATGGAAAAAGGTTGTTGTAAACCTGCCAAAGAAAAACCCTTACCAACAATTCCTGCCAATAACCCAATGGCAAAATATGTAGTTATTCGTCCTACTTGATAAATGTAGTTTCCCGTAAACCTTCTAATACCAACCTCTCTACCAAAGGGAAGAGCCATGGCAATCGGTCCACACATGCCTAAACAATGTAGACTTCCAAAAAATCCAATAGAAAAGGCTACCAGTAAATTCATCGAACGTATAATTCATAGTCCCAACGGTACTCAAGGTCATTGTCTTTGTTACCTGCTAGTACGTCTAATATCCATTTTCCGTTGATAATTTTAGATCTGGGGATAGTAACTTTGTTATCGGTGATATTCTCAAAATCATAAGTAAAGTCAACTTCAGAATTATTGGGTCTTAAAAATCGCACAGAACCCGAAAAGTTGTTTTCACCTATTTCCTTTGGAAAAATTAATGAAAAGGTTTCTGCATTGTATTCAACCTTTAAGCTACTCGATAGTTTATTAGCATTCTTTTTTTGGTTGATCTGGTTTTGATATGTCAAGGTCTGTTCATAGTAATCTTCGGCAACCAAATCATCTTCAATATACGTTGTCTTTACGATAAGGGTAATGATAAATGCACCGAAAAGAATCAATACTATAGTGATTCCTGTTCCCCAATTAAATTTCATGTTTTCATTTTTTTGTGTGTACTCTAGGTCCGTTGAAGTTGGTGTGAATCTTTTCAACCAATTCATTTCCTTTCATAATACCTAACTCTACATCTGTTTTTGATCCTGTCAAATCAGATTTTTGTAAAATTAAAAAGAAGGTGCCGTCAGACTTTTCAGAGGTGCCAATGGTTTTGTTTGGATTTCCAATAAATTCAATTTGTCCTTTTTCAGGGTTTAGCAACACAATATCGTACTGTACCGTGTCAGTTGATTTGTTTATTACTGAGAAAGTATAAAGGTTTGTGATAAGGTCACCTTCACGGGTTTGATAGGTTAATCCTTGAGCTCTTAGTATAGTAGCGTCTAACGTGGGTCTCTTAGATAGTAAAAAGCCCATGGTAATTATTAAAATGGTTAAAACAGCTGTGTAAGCTTTTGCTCTAGTAGTAAATTTACGGGGTTTGCTTTCGGCTATTTCTTCTTCTGAGGCGTAGCGAATTAACCCTTTTGGTAAATTTACTTTATCCATCATGGCATCACAGGCATCAATACAAGCCGTACAATTGATACACTCTAATTGGGTTCCATTCCTTATGTCTATTCCCGTAGGACAAACATCCACACATTGGTTACAATCAATACAATCTCCTTTTCCAGATTCTTTTCTGTTTTCTGATTTTTTAAATTTTCCTCTGTTTTCACCTCTTAGATAGTCATATGCAATGACTATAGAGTTCCTGTCTAGCATAGCACCTTGTAGTCTTCCGTAGGGGCATACGATGATACAAACCTGTTCTCTAAACCAGGAAAACACAAAATAAAAAATAGTGGTGAAAATAATAATGCCAATGAAATTACCTAAATGAGCTAAGGGTCCGTCGGTTACCACTAATAGCCAATTATCCGTTCCAACAATTACCATCATAAAATCGTTGGCAATGAGGAAGGAGATCACCCAAAATATAAGGTTTTTTAAAATGCGTTTTCTGAGCTTTTCAGGATGATTCCATGGCAGTTTTGACAACCTAATTTGTTGTCCACGATCTCCATCAATCCAATACTCAATTCTTCTAAATACGTGTTCTAAAAATATTGTTTGCGGACAAACCCAACCGCAAAACAATCTCCCAAATACTACCGTAAAGAGAACTACAAATAGAACTCCTATGATCATTGATATGGCCAAAAGGTAAAAGTCTTGTGGCCAAAAGATGTTTCCGAAAAGAACAAACTTTCTCTCAATTACATTAAGCATCAAGAGAGGTTGATCATTAATTCTTATCCACGGAATGGAAAATAAAAGAACAAGGAGCCCCATGGCAACGAGGCTCCTTTTTTTTGTTAAACTTCCACTCGGTTTTTTAGGGTGCAAGAAGTTTCTTTTTCCCTCCTCATTGATGGTTCCAATTGAATCTCTAAAAGAACCTGGTTCATCAGCCATTGATGTGGAATTTAGTTGTTTTTTATTCTTCAGTAGGTTCTGATGCTGTAGAGTCTGTCACTGCTTCTGTAGTGGTTTCTTCTACCCATTTTTCGCCTTCTGGTGCTTTTGGATTTGCCGGTGTGGTTCCTTGAAGGGTCATAACATAACTAGCAACATCCTGCATTTTTGATGCGCCTAATTCATCCTGCCATGAAATCATACCTTTTTCTGGAACACCGTACTTAATGGTTTTGAAAATATTTTTTATTCCTCCACCGTGCTTCCAATACTCATCAGTAAGGTTAGGACCAACAGAACCACCCCCATCTGCCAAGTGACAGGCTACACAATTCTGAACAAAAATCTTCTGACCATTTTTTATTCTAGCATCATCAGTTACCATGGTCACGGTGTTTTCATCTACTAGATCTGCTGCTGTTGCTAGATATTTGTTTACTGCTTCTTCAGCTTGGGCCATTTCAGCCTGATAAGCCTCACCTGAAGTTTTTCCAATTCCAAAAACTTCAAAATAGGCGAAGTAACCAATAGCCCAAATAATTGAAATGTAAAAACCATAAAGCCACCATGGTGGTAGGTTGTTGTCAAGCTCTTTAATGCCATCATAATCATGATCTAACATAATATCAGCCTCTTGTTCAATAGGAACGGCATCTGTTAAAGACGCCATTAATGAAGGTTCAGAAGGCATAGAAGCTTGTTCTGCATCATAATTAGGATTGGTAGCTCTAAGCGTTATTTCCTTAATCGTATTCATGGCCTTGTTGATAGAGGCCAGTGCAAAAATCAGAAATAAGATGGCAATTATTAGCGCTACCACTTTAGGGTCACCAAAAAAGCCTTTCCAATATTCGTAGGATTGTTGCGGCGTGGTCGCCATAGCATTAGTAATAGAAAATAATGCCAATATACCTGTGGTAAATATTTTTCTATTTTTCATTTTGATCGTGGTTATCTCCCTCTAATGGAAGGTTAGAAACTTCTGTTATGTACTTCTTGTCTTTGCGGATAACAAAATAGGTTACCAATAAAAAGAAAGTGAAGAAAATTATAAATGATAGAATGGGGTAGATGGCCACATTGTCAATCGCTTCCATTGGATTTTTCAAAAACTTCATCATGGCAAATTAGTTTTGAGTTTCTTTTTTCTCATTCTTTATGTCGGTTCCTAATCTTTGTAGGTAAGCAATAAGGGCAACAATTTCCTCATTGGCGTCTACTTCAATATTAGGATCTTCATTGAGGTTTAACGCAATCGCCATCGCCTGGTTATTCAATTCTGTTTCCCAATTTTCTACATAATTATCAGAATATGGAACCCCCAATTTTTGCATGGCTTGAAGTTTAGCTTTGGTGTGACTTGTGTTTAATGCCGCATCTCTACCGTCTAAGCTAAACAACCATGGGTACCTTGGCATGATAGAACCCGATGACATTGATGTTGGATCTAACATGTGATTGTAATGCCAACTGTCAGGATATTTTCCTCCCACTCGGTGCAAATCAGGTCCCGTTCTTTTTGATCCCCATAAAAATGGGTGTTCAAATACGTATTCTCCTGCCTTTGAGTATTCACCATATCTAGCGGTTTCTGAACGGAAAGGTCTTACCATTTGTGAGTGACAGGCATTACAACCTTCTCTAATGTATAAGTCTCTACCTTCAAGTTCTAAAGCCGTGTAAGGCCTTACAGATTCTAGTTTTGGAATGTTTGAATCTACCGTAATGGTTGGAATAATTTCAATGATCCCTCCAATTAAAATTACAATGGTTGACCAAATCACAAGTCTTATTGGCTTGCGCTCAATAACTCTATGCCAATGCTCTCCTTTGTGCTCTTTGTATTCCTTTTTAAGTGGAGCTGCTTCCGCCGCTTCATCACTTACAAAACTTCCAGAGCGAACCGTTCTAATAATATTGACAACCAAAAGGATCATTCCTACTAGGTAAAGAACTCCACCCAGTCCGCGAAGAGCATAAAGAGGGATAAGGTTTGTTACGGTTTCAAGGAAGTTGCCGTAAACAAGTGTTCCGTCAGGGTTAAATTGTTTCCACATTTCTCCTTGAATGAATCCTGAGATATACATAGGAATCGCCCAGAATAGAATTCCTAACGTTCCAATCCAGAAATGGGCATTTGCAAGTTTTTCAGAGTACAAACTGGTTTTATACATCCTAGGTATCATCCAGTAAATAATACCAAAGGCCATAAACCCGTTCCAACCTAATGTTCCGATGTGAACGTGAGCTGGAATCCAGTCGGTAAAGTGAGCTAGTGCGTTTACTGATTTTACAGATAACAATGGACCTTCAAAAGTGGCCATGCCATATCCCGTCAACGCAACCACAAAGAATTTTAAAACCGCGCTGTCTCTTACCTTGTCCCAAGCACCTCTTAAGGTTAATAGACCGTTGATCATACCACCCCAAGACGGAGCAATTAACATCACTGAAAATACGGTACCTAAACTTTGTGCCCAATCTGGAAGTGCAGAATACAATAAATGGTGAGGACCCGCCCAGATATAAATAAATATTAATGCCCAAAAGTGAACAATAGAAAGTCTATAAGAATATACCGGACGATTGGCTGCTTTAGGAACAAAGTAATACATCAGTCCTAGAATAGGAGTCGTTAAGAAAAATGCAACTGCATTGTGGCCGTACCACCATTGAACAAGAGCATCTTGAACCCCTGAGAAAATTGAGTATGATTTTGTCGGTGAAACCGGTAACTCTAGGTTGTTTACAATGTGTAATACAGCTACGGTTACCCAGGTGGCCAAGTAAAACCAAATGGCTACGTATAAATGTCTTTCTCTTCTTTTTAAAATGGTCCAAATCATATTGACACCAAAAACCACCCAAACTAAGGTGATTAAAATGTCAATCGGCCATTCTAACTCGGCATACTCCTTACTAGAAGTAATTCCCAAGGGCAAAGTTATTGCCGCTAAAACAATAATTAATTGCCAACCCCAAAAGTGAATGGATGATAATAAATCGCTTGCGAGGCGTGTTTTTAATAGACGCTGAAGCGAATAATAAATCCCAGCAAACATGGAGTTACCCACAAATGCAAAAATGGCTGCATTGGTGTGGAGAGCTCTTAATCTTCCAAATGTAAACCACGATGTGTCAAGGTTTAAGTCTGGATAAACTAATTGAAATGCAATTGTAATACCCACTAAAAAAGCCACAATACCATAGATGATAGTGGCTATAATAAAGTTGCGTACAATTTTGTTGTCGTAATAAAACTTGTCAAGTTCCATAGAGTGTAGCAATTGATCGATTAATGTTCCTTTTTGTTTTTTATTTCGTCGTCAAACAACATTCTTATGGAAGGTGTTACGTCATCTTCATACTGCCCGTCTTTTACTGACCAAAAAAAGGCTCGTAAAAACACTAAGGCAATGATTAAACTAATGGTAATGAGGACGTAAATGATTTCCATACTACTGTTGAATTACAAATGCAGAGTTAAAGCTTTCTTAAAATTTAATAAATGATATTTATCATGCTTTAGATTGTGATGGGTAATAGTTGACTTTAATTTGGATTGAAAATTTACAACCTTTTTATGACTATTCTTATAACTAGCTGTTATTTATATGCTTAAAGTTGTTTAAACATTAAAATTTTCGGATTTTTACCGGCTGACAATTAATTAACCATGAAAATAGAAGAATCCATTCAACAGCAAAATTTTGTGTCATCTCATCAAAAGGCGATGATAAATATTCTATTTACTCAAGGTTGGTTAAAAGATAGAATCTCTGGTAATCTCAAGCCTTATAATATTACCATGCAACAGTATAATGTTTTAAGAATATTAAGAGGGCAATATCCTAAGGGGCTTACAACTTCAGAAATTAGAGACCGCATGCTAGATAAAATGTCTGATGCTAGTCGGTTGGTTGATCGATTAGAGAAATTGAAGTTAGTAGAGAAGAAAAGGAATATTGACGATCGCAGGTTAGTGGCTGTGAAATTATCTGATCAAGGCGTAACCCTTACAGATAAAATTAGGCATGATGAAGAAAATGGTCAGAATTATTTAGAAAACCTTAGTGACGATGAAGCAAATCTTCTAAGCGATTTGTTAGACAAAATAAGAGACTAAATTTTTCTGTGACTTTTATTGGGTAACACATTTTTCGTGTTCCAAGTAATGGATTCAGAGTACTCGTTTCTACGCGCATCACATTCTAACGAACAGATTGAACAACTTGTAGCTTTACAAGGGTCTCCGTGAAAAAACACTTCTATTGATGAGTCAGTATGATCACTTATAGTTTGTGATACTAATTCTAATTCATCGTGTGATTTTTTTAAGTCCCAATAGTAGGGTAGGGTCACATGGGCATCAATATGAAGGTCTCTGCCGTATTTTACGATTCTGAAGTTGTGAATGTCTATCCATTCAGGTTTTCGGTTTTCTTGTAATACTTGAATTATTTTTTTCGACGAATCAAAATCGACTTCATCCATTATTCCTGATACACTTGAACGAACCACCATAAACCCTTGATAGGTGATTAGCAACCCAAAAGCAATGGCAATGGTGTTGTCAATCCATGATTCTTTAAAAATGGACAGTAGGATTAGCCCAATGACCAAAGCAGCAGAACTGTAACCATCAGACTTTAAGTGCTTACCCCCTGATTTTAGAATTTCTGACCCCTTTTTTTGCCCTTGATTCTCTAACCTAATTCCCATGGCAAAATTAATCAATCCAGCTACTAAAGTTAAGATTATTCCTACATTAATTTCTTTTAATTCATTAGGATACAATAAGTTGTAAAATGACTTTACCATCATGATTAGACCTGCAGAGAAAATCAAGGTGCCTTCAATGCCACCACTTATGAACTCAATTTTGCCATGGCCATAAGGGTGATTTAGGTCTTTGGGTTTTGAGGCCAAGATAAGTGCGAAAAGAGCAAAACTTCCCGCAAAAATATTTATCGTCGACTCTAAGGCGTCAGTTAAAATGGCATTTGATCCGGTTAAAAAGAAAGCCGTAATTTTAATTATCATCAGAAAAATTCCGATGCCAATAATCCATTTTTGTAACCTTATATCTTCTTTAAAACTCATGGGGTAATTTTCATGCCTACCTTTACTAAAGGTAATTGAATTGGGCTCTCTATCAAAAGATGCAAAAATTTTATTTTACACCTTCCAACATCCCAACGTTCTATCCGTTTCAATTAAATGATAATTGAAACAACCTTTTTTTCAAGTCTTGTAAAGTGGTGGGGCATTTATGTTATTTTTGCAGGAAGTTAAATTAGAATTTTATGACCCAAGAAAAAGATATTAAAAGAGAGTTCCAGAAAAGTTTAAATAAGAAAATGAAATCTTATTTAGAAAATAATAATGGGGGTAAGGCAGACGGAAGATATTACAGAAAGGCCATTATTATGGGAGTTATGTATTGGGCTCCGTTTTTTGCAATGCTTTTTCTTGACCTAGGTTCGTTCTCATGGTTATTCTACACAATGTGGATAGTTATGGGGCTTGGAATGGCAGGTATTGGAATGAATGTGATGCACGATGCTAACCATGGCTCTGTATCTAAATCTGAAACTACCAATCAAATTTTTGGCGCTAGCCTTTACCTTTGTTGTGGTAATGTTTTTAACTGGAAAGTACAGCACAATTACCTTCACCACCTTTATACAAATATTGATGGTCTTGACGACGACATTGATACCGGTGGTTTGATTAGACTACACCCAGAACAAGAACACAAGAAGTTTCAAAAGTACCAACATATCTATGGTCCTTTCCTTTATGGGCTTTTAACCATTAACTGGGTATTTGCTAAAGAGTTTAGACAACTAATCACTTATAAGAAAAGAGGTCTTACTGACAAGTTTTCAAAAATTGGTTTTAACCGCGAAATGATTCAACTTACTCTATTAAAGTTGTTGTACTTCGCGATTTTCTTAGTGTTACCCATTGCCGTAGGGTATAATTTCTGGGCAGTTTTAACTGGATTTTTAGCCATGCATTTCTTATGTGGTTTCATTTTGAGTTTTGTATTTCAATTAGCTCACGTTATGCCAGATGTTGATCATCCAGATAACACCGTAAGCAATGTTGAAGGTGATTGGGTTCACCAATTAAAAACTACGGCAAACTTTAAGGTGCCGTTTATTTTTAAACATTATTTCGGCGGACTTAACTATCAAGTAGAACATCACATTTTTCCATGGATAAATCATGTACACTATCCAGCAATTTCTAAAATTGTAAAAGAAACGGCTATTGAGTGGAACGTACCTTATATTGAATATGATTCACTAAAAGAGGCTTTGTCTTCTCATATGAATTATTTAAAAGACTTGGCTAAGCCTTCAAAAATGGCGAGTGCTTAGTGATTTTTAAAAAGCATAAAAAAGGCGTTAATCAAATTTGATTAACGCCTTTTTCTTTTATAATAAATTCAAATTTATCCGTTTACTGCCTCAACATCTGTTACTAAAGTAGGTAGCATTTTTTGAAGGATATTTAGAATACCTGACTTTAGGGTCATGGTAGATGACGGACATCCACTGCAAGCACCTTGTAAAAGTACTTTAACCACTTTGTCTTCATACGCCATAAACTTGATGTTTCCACCGTCTTGTTCAACGGCCGGACGTACGTATTCATTTAAAATTTCAACTATACGAGTTTCAATTTCTCCTTCCGGAACTATTTCTGGTTCAACTTCCGAAGGGGTTTCTTCAGGTGAATTTTCTTCTAAGGGCTTGATGTAAATGGGTTTGTCTTCTGCTACCCAATTTCTAATAAATTCTCTTATTTCAAGAGTTACATCTTCCCATTCAACCACGTTGAATTTGGTTATTGCCACAAAGTTTCCAGTAATAAATACCTCCTTTACAAAAGGAAAGTGAAACAATTTTTGTGCAAGTGGACTCGGTTGAGCCTCATCAATATTTTTAAACTCCACGCTGTCTTCTGCAATAAGTACTTTATTAGCAACGAACTTCATTACCGTTGGGTTCGGGGTTACTTCTGCATATACACTAGCTGGAACTCTCTTTACTTCCATGATTTCAAATTTTGGCAAAGGTACAACGCATACTTTCTAATTCATAACACATTACATTATACCTTTGTTGAAAATTTTTTAAAATGGCATTGGTAAAAGACGTAAAAGGGATTCATCCTACAATAGGCAAAGACTGTTATCTCGCAGAAAACTGTACCATTGTTGGTGATGTTGAAATGGGCGATGAGTGCAGTGTTTGGTTTGGAGCTGTGGTTCGTGGTGATGTCAATTCCATAAAAATGGGCAACAAGGTAAATATTCAAGACAATGCTGTAATTCATTGTACCTATGAAAAACATCCAACTGTTTTAGGTAACAATGTGAGTGTGGGCCATAATGCCATTGTTCACGGTTGTACATTACATGACAACGTGTTGGTAGGTATGGGTGCGATTGTCATGGACCAGGTCGTAGTAGAAAGCAATTCAATTATTGCTGCAGGAGCTGTGGTATTAGAGGGCACACATATTGAATCTGGATCAATTTACGCCGGCGTTCCTGCAAAAAAGGTGAAAGATATTACTCCAGAACTTATCTCGGGGCAGATTGAGCGTATTGCCAATAACTACACGATGTATTCAAGTTGGTTTAAAAAACCTTAACTACCAGATATTCTTCTCAGAAAGAGAAATGCTTGTGCCAAAGAAATACTGAGCAATCCTTTCAAAAGTGAGGGTGTAGTCAGAAATGTAAAATTCGCTTTTTCCACTTTCGTGGGAAGGATTCAGCATCTCTTTTTCGGAAAGCTCTGAATGTACCCTATTGGCCACTAATTTTGGGGAATCAATAATTTCTGTATCCGCCGAAAGGCTCTTTTTTATTTGATTCTTCATGAGTGGATAGTGAGTGCAACCTAAAATTAAAGCCTGCATTGGATTTACATCATCTGCTTTTAGGTAATGGTCTATGGTTTCTTTTGCAATGCTTGATTGGGCTAATCCTTCTTCAATAATGGGAACAAGTAATGGTGTGGCTTTAGACTTTACCAACGCGGTAGGTGAGTGCTTCGTGATTTTTTCAGCATAAATGTTTGAGCCTATTGTAGCCCGTGTACCAATTATACTTACGAGCGAATACCCTTTATCTCCAACCCATTCTGCCACCGGATCAATAACATTGTAAATGGGGGTGTCTGGAAACCGTTCAACCAGCGTATTATAAGCAACTGCTGAGGCGGAATTACAAGCCATCACTATGCATTTAGCCCCTTTGCTCAACAAAAACTCTGCAATGCCTATAGAGTAACCAATAATGGCTTCGGCAGACTTCTCTCCGTAGGGAAGGTGCGCGGTATCGCCAAAGTAAATAATGTTTTCATGTGGTAATACCTCAGAAATTGCCTTGGCAATGGTAAGTCCACCAACACCAGAATCAAAAATACCTATGGGCTGATTTGTTTGCATAGTATAAAAAAAAGAAAAACATCTCACGTGGAGATGTTTTTCAATTAAATATTATCCTGAAATTAGATTATTTCAATCCTAATTTAGCTTTAAGGTCATTGGTTAAATCATCGCCTTTTGCTACTAACAACATAGCAGCTTGAGGGTTTGAGTTAAAAATGTACTTGTAACCTTTTTCAGTAGCAATTTCGTCAAGTGCTTTTTGAACCTTAGCATACATAGCCTCTATTACTTGTGACTGTTTTGCATTTAACTCTTGAGGAATCTTTACTTGTTCAAATTCTTGAATTTTACCATACATTTCCTGAAGAGTTGTTTGTTCTTCTTGAAGTCTCAATTTAGTCATGGTAGCCGCTTTTCCTTCCAGCTCCATAGCTTTAGAGTTTAGCTCCGCTTTCATTTCTTCAAGTTCTTTTTGATACTGAGCTTGAAGATCTTTGATTTCTGTTTGTGCTGCCTTGTATTCTGGCATTAACTCCATTACTTGCGTAACGTCAACATGTCCGATTTTTTGCGCATTGGCTTCAATTCCTGCAAACATTAATCCTGCCACAAAAAGGGTCGTGAACAATTTTTTCATTGGTGTTTATTTTATTTCTGTTGTTGCAAAATGCCTAACAAAAGACATTATTATTTAATTTCTATATCCTAATTTTTCTAAAACTTCGTCGCTAATATCAGAATTTGGACTGGTATAAAGCATTACTATATCCCCTGATTTATCAAAAACAATATCGTACTTTCTTCTTGTGGCAACTTCTTTTACCGCATTGAAAATCTGATCTTGAATAGGTTTTACCAATTCCATTCTCTTTTTAAACAAGTCACCTTCGGGACCGAAGTATTTCATTTGCAAATTGCGTGCCTCCACTTTTTTAGTCTTAATTGATTCCTCTCTTTCGCTTTGCATTTCTGGAGAAAGAAGAATTTTTTCAGCATTGTACGCCTGAGTAAGCGCATCAATTTCTGAATATAAAGATTGAATTTCACCCTCCCATTGCTTGCTCAAAAGATCAAGTTGTCTTTGGGCTTGGGCATATTCAGGAATCTTTTTCAATATGTACTGACTATCAACATAGGCATATTTTTGTCCAAAGGCTGAACCTATGGAAGCTAAAAATACAGTGGTTATTATCAGTGCTTTTTGCATTGTGCGACGAATTTAATCAAATTAGAATTGCTGACCAATCACAAAGTGTGTTTGCCACCCACTCTTACCAATCGTTCCAGGAATGTTATCGAATCCATACCCTAAATCAACCCCTAGCATACCAAACATCGGCATAAAGATCCTAATACCTCCACCGGCAGAACGCTTTAGATTAAAGGGTTTGTAATCTTTAAACTCTAAATAGTTATTACCTCCTTCAACAAAAGTAAGCGCATATATCTGAGCGTTTGGATTGGGAGATAGCAAGTAGCGCAATTCTAACGTAAACTTATTGTACATAGTGCCTCCCCCACTTGGTGTAAGGGTGTAATTAGGATATCCTCTAAGGGCAATAATGTCTCTACCGTCAATTACAAAGTTTTGAAGCCCATCTCCTCCTAGGTAAAATCTTTCAAAAGGAGGTATGCCTAAATCTTTGTTATAAGACCCTAAGAATCCAAATTCAGCATGAGTTTTTAATACCATTTTGTCAACTAGCTCAGTATACCAATCTGCATTGAACTTCCATTTGTGATATTCTATCCAGCTCCACTTCATGGCGGGATCAATGTTTTTATAATCCTTCTGCGGATTTAAAAGAGAAAATGGCGGGGTAAGCTCTGCTGTCAATGAAATGTTTGATCCCCTTCTTGGGTAAATGGGGTAATCGGTATTGTTTCTTCCAATGATTAACTTGTAGTTGATGTTGTTAGAAATACCACTAGTAAATGACAGGAAATTGGTGTTGTAATCTTGCGACTTAAACTGCCTGAACTCCAATCCTTGGTAGAGTGTAAAGTAGTCATCTGGCCACTTCAGCCTTTTACCTAACCCTATATTTATACCCGTTATATTCAAAGATTGTCTATTGGGATCAGACTTTGACAATCCATTGGTTTGAATGTTGTGATAAACACTTACGGTTAGCGAGTTTGGTTTTTTTCCTCCCAGCCATGGTTCTGTAAATGAGGCTGAGTAAGATTGGAAATAAAGCCCGTTTGATTGTGCTCTTAAACTAATTTTTTGTCCGTCACCTGAGGGGAGGGGGGTCCAAGTCTTGCCATCAAAAATATTTCTAGCAGAAAAGTTGTTAAAGTTCAATCCTAGGGTACCCACAATACGGCCACCACCCCAGCCACCTTGAAGCTCTAATTGACTAGTACTTCGTTCTACAACGGTGTATTCAAGGTCAACCGTACCGGTTTCTGGATTCGGTTTTGGGTTTACGTTTAGTGCCTGTTGATCAAAATAACCTAACTGGGCTAATTCTCTGATGGTCCTTTGAATATCCGTTTTACTAAATAAATCGCCAGGTCTAGTTCTAATTTCTCGGTAAATAACATGGTCGTTGGTTCTGTCGTTACCCATTACAGTGACCTTGTTAATCGTTGCTTGACGTCCTTCTCTAATTCTGATTTCAATGTCTATTGAATCTTGAAGAACACCTACTTCTACCGGTACTACAGAAGAAAAAAGGTATCCGTTGTCTAAGTAGACCGTAGCAATGTCATTTCCTGAAGGATCTAAAGAAACTCTTTCTTGAAGGTATGATCCGTCGTATACATCTCCCTTTTTAATCATCAAGATTTTCTCAAGCAAATCAGTAGAATACTTTGTGTTTCCTAAAAAGCTGATGTTTCTGAAGTAAAACTTGTTTCCTTCTTCCACGTAGATATCAATGTTAATTCGACCTTCGTCAACGTGGTAGATAGAGTCTTTGATTATGCGAGCGTCTCTAAATCCAAGTTCATTGTACTTTTGAATGATAAGCTTTTTGTCTGCTTCAAAGTCTGCTTTGATAAGTTTAGAGCTGCTAAAAATATTCCAGATGCTAACCATTTTGGTCTCATCCATGGCTCTTCTTAATTCATTATCAGCGACTATTTTATTTCCAAAAAAATTGATTTGATCAATTTTTATTCGCTCACCTCTTTTCACATTAATTTCAAGGGTAACGGTATTTCTCAAGGTGTCCGGAAAGGCTTTAATTTCTACCTCTGCATCAAGGTAACCCTTGTCTAAGTAAAAATCGATCACCTTATTTTTAGAAGTGATTAGTAGGTTTTCTGTTACTACTAATCCGCTATTGAGTTTTAAGATTTCTCTTAGGTCATCCTTCTTAGATTTCTTTACCCCTAAAAAGTAATACTTAGAAAGTTTAGGCAGTTCTTTGAGTACAATCTCTAAAAATACCACTCGGTTTTGACGACTTTTAACTCTGATTTGAATGTCTTCAAAAAGCTTTTGCTTCCACAAGTTTTTTATGGCTTTTTGCAATTCATCGCCGGGTACGGTAATCTTGTCGCCAATTCTAAGGCCTGATAAAAGTAAGATGACATTTTTATCTAGGTTGTCACCCCCTACGATTTCAATTCCCCCAATTTCATATTCAACCCCTGGAGTTAGTGAACCGCCACCTGTGGTAACTTGACCAAAGGTAAAAACGGAGGATAATAATATTCCAAAGGTGAGGAGGAGTTTTTTATACTGCATTCGAGGAGATAATTATTTAAGCTGATCACTGGTTTTGCCAAATCGACGCTCTCTGTTTTGATAGCTGTCAATGGCTTTGTCAAACTCTTCTTTGGTAAATTCTGGCCATAGTGTTTCTGTAAAGTAAAGTTCAGAATAGGCTATTTGCCAAAGAAGAAAGTTACTGATTCTCAATTCACCACTTGTGCGAATCAATAAGTCCGGATCAGGAATTTGCGATGTGTATAGGTGTGATCTAAATGTATCTTCAGTAATTTCTTCAGGGTTTAGTTCGCCAGAAGAAATTTTTTCGGCTACTTTTTGGGTGGCCTCAATAATTTCTTGCTTACTAGAATAACTGAGGGCTAGGGTTAGCATCATTCTATCGTTATCCTTAGTTTTATTTATTACATCCGCCAATCCTTTCTGACAATCTTTAGGAAGATTTTCAATATGACCTATGGTGTTTAATTGAATCTTATTTTCTTGGAGCGTGGCTATTTCTTTTTCCAAAGAGGAAACTAAAAGTCTCATTAAGCCATTCACTTCCGCCTTGGGTCTATTCCAGTTTTCAGTTGAGAAGGCATACACGGTCAAGTATCTAACTCCTGCTTCTGCAGCAGCGGTAGCAATGTTTTTTAAAGCAGAAACCCCTGATTCATGTCCTTTTAAACGGGTCATAAATCCTTGTTTTTTGGCCCATCTTCCATTGCCATCCATAATAATGGCCACATGTTGTGGAATGCTTGCTTCTATTTTGCTGCTCTTCATCCGAGTTATCTGAATTTTTTGCACCTCTCTTTTTGCGGAGTCAACGCAAAGAAAAACTTTATTCCTGAGAAAATGAACCAATCATTTGTTAAAGAATTCCCACGATTTGTTCCTGTCTTGTCTGAGGTAGAAATAGAGCGGTCTGCAAAATAACCAGCCGCATCTCCTTTTACGCTTGCAAGTTGCGCTGGGTCAACGTATTGGTTGCTTACGTCATCAAGGTAATCGGTGGCAGTAGGCCTAAATCCAACTTCAAATGCCATAGAAACATCTTTTCCTAAACTAACTCTATATCCCATCCCGAAAGGAAGAGAAAAAGAAGCTTTGCTATAGGGCGTTAATTTAGAAAGTGAGGTTCCTTGACCTTCTGTAGAAAGGGGTTGTAAGTCAACCCATTCGTCTTGGTAAAGTCCTTGCGGATTAAATGATATTAAACCGATACCTCCAAAGATGTAAGGAGAATGTCCTTTGATTTTAGAACCTGTTATATAGGGTAAAAAGTTAAATTCAAAAATAAGAGCTCCCTCAAAAATTGAAGAGCGAAAAGCTTGGTTTCTATCCAATCGGTAATCAAGGCTTGAAGAAGCATCGTCTGCAGTTAGAGTACCGTAATTTCCTGAAACGCGAATGGCGTAATGCTCATCAAACTGATACCTAAATTCTGCACCGGCATAAAACTCTTGCGGAAGGGTAGGGCCGTAGTTGCCAACATCTCCCAAAAACTGGGTCCCTCCAGCGCCTACGCCAATTTCATTTAATTGGGCAAAACAGTGGTGGGTGAATAAACTAAGTAATGTTATAAATACAATTCTCATTCTTATGCACAAAGGGCGCAAATATAACGATTCTGGGCCTAAAACACAGGCGCTTACATTAATTCCTTCGGTCTAACCCCCAAAGTAATTTGTTTCTAAGGGTTGTAGGGAAATCTTGTACGTCTGTTTGGACCAATTGAATCTGAAAATCTGCGCATTTTAATTTAATTTCAACTTCCTCGGAAAAAGTGTAAATCCTTGAATCTAATGAGGTTAAGAATTCTTTTTCGCGAGTCTCAACCTTTAACGTAATGGTGTAGTTATTTGGTATAACAAACGGTCGAACATTTAAATTATGAGGCGCGATGGGGGTAATAACAAAATTTTCTGATCCCGGCATAATTATGGGACCACCACAACTTAGGGAGTAACCTGTAGAACCTGTAGGCGTTGCCACAATAAGTCCATCGGCCCAATATGAATTGAGATATTCATCATTGATGTAGGTGTGAACCGTAATCATAGAGGTAGTGTCTTTTCTACTAACGGTTACTTCGTTTAAGGCAAAGTTTGGATCAATCGTTTGATCTGAGCTTGTATGCATTGATAACAACCTCCGGTTATTGATTTTAAACTGACCGTTAAATAAAGCCTGAAGGGCTTGAGGTATTTCTTCCTTACTTACGTTGGCCAAGAAACCAAGCCTTCCTGTATTTATCCCTAAAATCGGAATGTTTTCTTTTCTAACCAAGGTGGCAGCATCTAAAATAGTTCCATCGCCACCAATGGTAATTAAGAATTTTGGAGCAATTTCTCTTAGGTCCTTATGGTTGTTAAAGACCTTGAACTCAACGTCCAGCTGACAATTGGCTTTAATAAATTCGTCTAACTCTCCGAAAAGGTAAACAGAGCACTGTGCCTTTTTTAACTCTTCATATAAGTTCTCTATGTAGGGTCTAGAGTCTTTAGGAAATGACTTTCCATAAATAGCTACTCTCATGATTACATGTTTAAGTACTTTAAAAAGGCCTCGTATCTTTCTTTAATGTCTGAGGTATGTTGACTTTCGTGGTAGGTTGCAAGTACGGTATAGTCGTATCTTGAAAATGTTTGCAATATACCTGACAAATCTGATTTATTAATCTTCAAGGTGATTTCAAGTTCACCTAGTTTTTTATGTGATTTTACCCAACTAGACAAAATTTTTGCGTCATCAGCCTCAACAATTTGGGCTATTTGACTCATGAAAAAGTCCTTTTCATGAACTTTTAAAATAACAATACCCCCTTCTTGAGAAAAGGATATGGTCTTGCCAAACGACTTGACAATATCTGAGGGTAGTATACACCCTAAGTAATGATTGTTTTTGTCTAAAACGGGCATCAATGAAACGTTAAACTCAGAAAAGTACCTGAAAGACTCTACCAAGTGTTGGCTGCTTTCCATAAAGCATCTAATTAATTTAGAACTGCCATCTTTTACGGTTGTGTTCTCATCAAGTTCTAATAGATCGTCCTCAGAAACTAATCCCAAGTATTGGTCTCCATTGCCAACCGGCAAGTGTTCTACCTTGAAATCGTCCATGATGGTAAAGGCAAAGCTTACCAAATCATTGGGTTGAAGCAACGGAATTTCTTTTTGTAAAAGATTGTCTGATGTCATTACACAAACTTAAGGTTTTTTACCTTTGCAGCTAACCGATTTTGAGATGACAAAGTTAAGTGTAAATATTAATAAAATAGCCACTTTGCGAAATGCAAGAGGTGGAAGTATGCCCGATGTTGTAAAGGCTGCACAAGATTGTGAAATGTTTGGTGCTGAAGGTATTACTGTTCATCCAAGACCGGATGAAAGACATATTACTTACAATGATGTAAGGGAGTTGTCAAAGGTGGTGAAAACTGAATTTAATATTGAGGGATATCCTACTCAAGATTTTATTGATCTTGTTGACAAGGCAAAACCAGCGCAAGTTACCTTAGTGCCCGATGGGCCTGATGTATTAACTTCAAATGCGGGATGGGATACCATCTCACATATGGGGCTACTAAAAGATGTGGTTAAACACTTTTCTTCTCAGAATATTAGAACTTCGTTATTTGTTGAGACTAATATTACGATGATTGAAGGAGCCAAGGCAGCTGGTGCAGATCGGATTGAACTCTATACTGAGTCGTATGCCAAGGCTTATAAATTAGATAAGGCAATAGCGGTAGAACCGTTTGTTTTAGCTGCTCAACTTGCAAATACCCTTGGGTTGGGAGTAAATGCGGGTCATGATTTAAGCCTTGAAAATTTACAGTATTTCGTTGATAAGGTAGAGGGGCTATTAGAAGTGTCTATTGGTCATGCTCTTATTTCGGACGCTTTGTATTATGGACTAGATAACACCATTAATATGTACAAGGCTCAAATAAAGAATGCTCAAAAATCTCTATAGTATGAGTTTGAAAATATATTCTAAGGTATTTGGTGAAGGAAAGCCTCTTATTGTTTTACACGGCCTTTTTGGAATGAGTGACAATTGGCAGACCCTAGGCAAGCGTTGGGCCGATGAAGGTTTTAATGTCCATATCTTAGATCAAAGAAATCACGGTCAAACAGAAAATACCTACGAGTTTTCATATCAGTTAATGGCTGATGATCTAATGAATTATATGGATGAAAACGGAATAGAATCTGCATCGATTTTAGGTCATAGTATGGGTGGTAAGGTGGCCATGTTGTTTGCTACTCAAAATCCTGATAGGGTAGAGGACCTTATTGTTGTTGATATTGCTCCTAAGGGGTACCCCGTTCATCACCAAGAGATTTTACACGGTCTTCATTCATTAGATTTTTCAAAGATTTCCTCTAGAACCGAGGCCGATGATGAATTAGCCAAGTCATTGCCCAATGCTTCTGTAAGACAGTTTTTGCTAAAGAGTCTTTACTGGGTTGAAAAAGGTAAATTGGGCTATAGATTTAATTTAGAGTCTATTACCGATCACATAGAAATGGTTGGAGAAGCCTTGTTAGAAAGTGCTGTTTACAACGGTCCGACTTTGTTTATTAAAGGAGAAAATTCAGGGTATATAGTAGAGGATGATATGCCTATGATTAAGAGGCATTTCCCCAATGCAGAGTTAATCAGCGCTAAAGCGGGTCACTGGGTTCATGCTGAGCAACCTGAATTAATCTTTACCGAGGTGCTTAAAATGATTCGGTAGACTTTTAATAAGTGTAAAGGTCTCTCCGTGGTTATTGGTGACGGGTATTGTGTCAGGCAGGTTGTTGAAAGTCTTTGATTGCCATTCAAAAAAGTCACAAGGTTCAATAAAGTCAGAAAGATTTTGGCCATTGATAGAAGCCAAGGTGTCGCCAATGGATAATCCACTTTGGTAGTTGATGTGATCCATAAGCATGGTTGCCAAAGTAAAGGTTGCGCTGTCTTTCTTAAATCCAACAGAGAACTTTGGCTTGATTTCTAACTCTTTCTTTTGGCCGTGAAAAATTATCTTTTGCGATTGATGGTCAATAGAAAAACTATTCCACTGCCTAAATATTTGCTGGCCGATTTTTCCTTTTCCGCTTTTGTCGAATTCTATGGAATGGTTTTTTAATTCACAAGTGTCTAACTTCAGTTTAGCAGGATAAAGAATCTGATGGGTGTCTAATGATGAGCCAAATACTCCTTGAGAAGTTCCGTCAATAAAACGAGAAGGCTTTCCCACAAAAAGGCTATCATCTAGGTCTTCCTTGAGTGAGGCAGGGAAATCAATAAGGCCGTTAGAACCCGTATCAAACAAAATATTTTCTACTTCAGCGTGGCCGAGTGTGAAATTTACACGGGGTGAATTGTTGTATTTAAAAGGAATGATTAAGTCATTTTTTCCCATGTCAATGGAAGAGTCAGAAACGGTAAACCTTTGGCTTTCGTAATCTACCGTCCAGTTGGCCAACCTAATGGCATTTTGCCCTAGAATACCGTCGTAAGCAATGCAATTAATAATGCTTTCTTTGGGATATTCAATAACGGCAGTAAGGACGTTTTCAAAGATAAGATCTCCGAGTTTTAGGGAGTCAATAATGATTAGCGGAGTTCTTTTTTTATGGCCTCTTGAGTCTCTTATGGTCATGTTGCCGTACTCTTCAAAATTGAGCTTTTCAGCTCCTTGTTTTGTCAATACGGTAACGCCAGCTCCGGTGTCCCAGATGAACTTTAAATCTACCCCTTGAACATTGACAGTAACTACCTGTAGATTGCTCTTGCTCTCAAAGGGTACTATGGTTTTAAATTGAGTGTTTTGAAGTTTTGCCTTTACACTTCTTGATCCAAAATTAATGATCCCGCAACCGGAAAAGAAAACTAGGACTAAGAGGTATAGTGTTTTTCTCATTTTACTTCTATTGACATTTTTCGATTGCCCTCAACGGTGAAAAGTTGGTCCTTTAATTCGGGTTCGCTAAATGTCTCTCTAGCATTGTTTGAAAAACCATAGGGTTCTACCGGTTGACCAAAAAAGCCAGTGTCTAACTTTTTGTTACCGTTAACATCGTGAAAAACTGCTAGGGTGTATTTTCCGTTCTTAGGAAGAGTTATTTTAAATTCTTGAGAGGGTTTCTGTGTGATTTTTGCTGAATAATACTTTAGGTTTTCACCTTTTTCATTTCTTACAGAAACCATAATATTCCCCTTAACTTCTTGGATGTTTTCAATGGTTAATAGAAGAGTAGGATTGGCGGTTTGCCAAAATGATAATGCAGAAAATAAGATTGCTAAGAAAGAATTCATCGAAGAATGATAACAGAGCCTTTTTTGTTTACTTCAGATAACTCTTGAGTTATGGAGTTCTCAAAAGTAACAGAAATGGTGTAAAGATATACCCCTTCTCTTACAAATTGCCCGTCATATCTACCGTCCCAATGTTGAGTGAGATCATTTGATTGGTAAACCATTCGTCCCCATCTGTCAAATACTTTCAAGGTGTAAGAAGCCGGAATACAATGCTCTGATGAACGTATGGTGAATTGGTCGTTTACCCCATCATCGTTGGGTGTGAAAGCCGTAGGAATAAATAAACTACACTCGCCACCCCTTGAGTTGGAACCCGGTTTTGACTGTGCAGAACTAACCATCGGCAAGGCCAAAAGGAAAAGTCCTATTAGGATGGTTGTTATTTTCTTCTTTAACGGCATCAAAACAAATATATCGAAATAATTTTAATGCCTTGCGATTTTATTTAATCGTAGGGGAGGTAATGATTTACCGATGCTCTTTGATGAGTTAATGTGATTCGGGAATGGTGTCGGGTTCTTCACTCCATTCAAAAGTATAGCTGGGCTTCTTTTTCTTTTCACCTTCAGGATCTTCTCCTTTGATTAATTTTTTTAGCTCGCTGCCTTCATCAATGAATTCTTGCTTAATGCCTTCACCAATTTTTTTAGAATCAATACCTACGGTTAGGTCATCAATAGGACCACTCATCTTTACCCAAATGTATGGGGTGCCCTTGCGGTCTTCTTCAATTATGAAGTCGTCAAAATCAGAGTTTTTCTTTTTCTTTCCTCCAAGAGCGTCCGAAAGTTTTAGCCTAATAGAATAATCTAATACATTTTCAAAGGTGTGCTTACCCTCTAAACGCAGGTCCTCAAGAGCGCTTGATTCAATGGTCATTTCAGGAATTGTAATCACTCCGTTTTCTATGTTGATTTTGTTATTGAGCTCTGAAAACTTCACATTCTTCAGCTCGGCGATATCAACTACCTCACTTAGATTTTCTAGGGGTTTGTAATTGAATAGGGTTCCATTTACCAGTTTTAAATCAGACTCTAAAGTCAGCGTTTTTGGTAAAAAGTTGAACTTATCATCGTGAGATATGGTCATGTTTAAACTAGCTGACATATTGCCCGAAATATTTTTGTGGGAAAGGGCGGCTTGACCAAAGTCATCAAAATCTTCAAAAAGGTCTTTAATGTTGATGTGGGTAAAATCACCTTTAGTCCACAAAGTACTAGTCGGAGAAGTCATTAAGTATGAAAATCTACCAAATACCTTCCCGTCAAGGGTGTTAAAGGCTATGTCATTTCCTTGAACTCGTGGTCCTTTTTCAGACCAAACCCTTCCGGTTAATCCCGTTCCCGTCAGTTTGTTTAGGGTAAACTTACTTACGTTCATGTTAACTGAAAAGTCAAACGGAAACTCATCTGATGCTTCTTGAGAATTTTGGTTTTGGAAGGTTGAAAAGTCCCAGGTCATCAATTCTTCAAGTGAAATTAGGTCAGACTTTAGGGAAGTAATAAAGGCCATTCTTCCTGAGTTCAAGGCGTTGTTCACTTTTCCCGAAAGGTAGAAAGAGCTCTTGGGTGTTGCAATTTCCATCCTGTCAACCGAAAGGTCTCCCGTAGACATTAGTCTCACTTTTCCATCTAAACGCGAGAGAATAATACCGGTATTTGGGAGTGTCCAACTGGCAGATTGTAAAGCTAATTCTCCAGAAAGAAATGCGTCAGTAAGTCCTTTTTTAGGAATTTCTTCAAAAGAAGAAAAGCGCTGTTTAATGGAAAAGTCTCCCTTGATGTTTCCGGAAGCAGATTCAACCAACTGTGGAGCTACCCACCTCATGATTTCGTCAAACTTTGCATCTACATTTGCATCTATGGTGACAGTAGGCTTTGCAAAGTTCACTATGGTCACTCCTCCTGATAGATCACCGGTTTTGGTTGTCGCTTTTACATTTTTGACCGTGAGAGTCGTGGTGGATACATCTCCTCTTTTACCATTGGTGAAATGGGCATTTAGTGAAACCTGGTTTAAGGTAAACGGAATAGCATCCATGGCGTAAGAGCCATTAGAAACCTCAGAATTAGCTTCGATAAAAATGGGTGAATTGCCTTTTTGAAGGATGTCTACTTTTAGGTTCGTTTTTCCGTCTATGGTAAATCCTGATTTTTCTGGAAAGAAAGCATTTGGAATGGCGCTCACAACTTTTTTAATAGGCAAGTTGTTTCCTGAAAAACTCCACTTGTTCTCATCCTCAGAGATAGAACCTTCAAAGGTAAAGTCTAGGCTGCCAAAATTGAATGTTCCATCTGAAATACTAAAGAGCTCAGGCTTTACCTGTAAAGTGAAATCCGCATCTACGCGGGTTTTGTTGAACAGTTTTAAGTTCCCGCTTTTCAGGTACCCTAATGTAGATTCTAATTTCGTTTTTGCAAAGAAATCATCGGCATTATAATATCCTGAAACGCTTATGTTTTTAAGTTGGTCTTCTACAAAAAAATCTACGGGATAATCAGAATATCTGAATTTTAGGTTTTTTCCTGTAATAGAAGGAAATGAAAAAGCACTTGCTTTTTCTTCTGAAGGCTCTTCAGATTCTTTCCAAAAATGAAAATTATCACCACCTCCCTTAAAGCGTTTAATGTTTATCAGTCCCTCATTTACTTGTACTTTTTGAAGGACGTAGTTTTTGGTGATGAGGTCCCAAACATTAAACTCTAAAAACAATTCATCTAAAGCAAATAGGGTGTCTTTGCTAGATTCTGCAACTTCTTGACAATACACATTCGTAAAATAAACAGAAGCTCGTGGAAAGGATCTAATGAACTCTAAGTCAATGGTTGACACTGATATTTCAGCCGCAACTTGCTTGTTGATTTCAAGTTTTACGACTTCAATAACCTCTTCTTTATTGTATTTTAAAAAGAGAACTGAACTAGTAAAAAGAATGGCGAAGATTAAAAATAACCACGCCATAATCTTTTTAAAAATCTTCATAGACTTAGGTTGAACTGTTTAGATTTAACGAAAGTAAATAAAATCTATTTTAAAGCATCTGTAAGAATTTAACCTCCTTAGGGTCAAGCATTCTGTATTCTCCTCTTTTTAAATTTTTCTTGGTAAGTCCTGCGAAAATAGAACGGTCTAATTTTATCACTTCATATCCTAGGTGCTTAAATATTCTTCTTACAATTCTATTCTTTCCAGAGTGAATTTCAATTCCAATGCTGGTTCTGTCTTTTTCATCGGCAAAAGAAACCGCGTCAGGCTGAATAAATCCATCTTCTAATTCAAGACCCGCTGCGATTTTTTCTAAATCACCCACAGAAACTTTTTTATCTGTAGTAACGTGGTATATTTTTCTAGCTCCAGTGCTAGGGTGGGTCAGCTTTCTAGCCATTTCACCATCATTGGTAAACAAGAGTACTCCGGTAGTAGCTCGGTCAAGTCTTCCGACGGGATATATTCTTTCTTTACAGGCCTTACCCACAAGGTCCATAACGGTTTTTCTTGCTTTTGGATCATCCATGGTGGTGATAAATCCTTTGGGTTTGTTGAGAAGTACATATACCTTTCTTTCAGATTTAAGAAGGGTGCCGTTGTATTTTACCTTATCAACAAAAGGATTTACTTTGGTTCCTAATTCCGTAACCACTTTGCCGTTTACGGTAACCAATCCTGCTTTAATGTGGTCGTCAGCTTCTCTTCTTGAACAAACTCCTGCATTTGACATTAATTTATTTAATCTCACTGAAGTGTCATTGCCCATAAGGTCTTCAGCTCCCTTGTGTTTGGGGCTGTATAATCTTTTGCCTTGTACTTTGGTTCCTCCGCGAAAGTGTTTCTTTTTTACAGGACCTCTTCCTTCGCTAGATGAAGACTCTTCGTACGGATTGTCTTGAGACATCCATGGCTTGCCTTCAACCTTTCGGTTGTGCTGTACTCTTTTGTTTTCTAGTTTGTTACTTCCAGGTCGTTTCCCTTTTCTATTGCTTGAACCGCCCCTGCTGTTTTGCCTACTCATACCCTTAAATGATTTGTGGCAAAGGTACGAAAAGGAATGACGAAAAATTAATCCTAACGGACCCAATAAATTTTGATTTTAAGCATAAAAAAAGCGGTGATTTTTGGTCACCGCTTTTTAATGTTTTGAGGTTGATTATCCGCCAAAGTTGTATCTGACGTTTAGACCAAAAGAATCGGCTCCAAATCGGGTGTCATCAATGACCCAGAAGGTTGGTCGCCAGTCTAAGCCAAGTACGATGGGAGCTCCGGTAAATCGGTATTCTAATCCCAATTCCCCAGAAACACCTAAGCTGAACGGATCGCCTAAAACTGCAGAAGGACCAACTCCTAAATACCAGTTAAAGGCCTCACCTCCTAGTGGTTTATAGATTAGATCCCACAAGGCCTCTACGGCAATTGCGTTGCTGTAAAAGCCAAGGTCTGCATGAATTCGGCTACTTCCGACTCCGAATACCGCGTCAATTGCGGCGCCTCCGCCTCCGTTAACTCCACCAAAGCGAATACCCACTTCTTGAGCCGAAAGGGTGCCAATAGAAAAAATTGCAAATAAAATAAGTAATGTCTTTTTCATAGTATTAGGTTTAAATTTTACGTTGCTAAGACTTAGTTAAGGTCTTGATTTTTTTTTAATCATCAAATATTGTGATGAAATTTTGTAAAAGATTTGTTAAGCTTTGAATTGAATTTAATGTAATTGCCACCTTTTGAAATCCATTAATCAATTATTTTTTTTGTAACACGATTATTATCAATTAAATAGCTTTTTTGTTTTTGGTTTTCCTTGCTTTTTCAAATGGCGTATTCATTGACAAGACCTTTTGTAAGTGAGAGCTTGTTATTCTTTTAATGAACTCTAAGGCAAATCTTGCCATAAGTTTATTCTTCTTAATAACCCTGAAAAGGGATTGATCTTTTCTCAACTTTCGTGTTGTTTTATCATACTTTGCTTTTTTATTCAGATCATTCCCATAAAATTCAAAGTGACTTTTAATTATTTTTGGATTTTATTTAGATTCTGAAAATGAGGTAATTGAAAAGAATAACGCTCAATCCCTACGGCAGTAAGAACGACTTATTTCTGAGTTTATGGAATTCCCCTCTCTTTATTCTTCATGCGATTTTTTTTGAAATTGAAATTTGATTTATGAATGCTTGTTAATTATTTGTAAATTCCCAAACTTGAAACTCATAAGAAAGCTCATTGCCTTTTTGTGAATTTTTTTTGTAAGGCTTCGTTTTTTTAGGGCCATCAACACTTTTTTATGTAAAAGAGTGTTTGTACTCGCACTATGAATTTTGAGTCCAGAATAATCGACGCAGTAGAACGTCAATTTTAGAATGAGGATTTTTCCGTTAAACTATTTACCTGAAATAATGAAAAAAATAATTTTATTCACCGCCTTTGCAATATCAACACTCTCTGCATTATCACAAAAGGATGTTTACTTTGTAATGAATCACTTTTTAGACTCTTCTCCCTTTCAATTTGATGCTTCTGCTACTAATAATATAGGGCAACAATTTGATTTGGACAGAGTTCAATACTATATTTCTGAAATTAAGCTTGTTCATGACGGGGGACAAATTACCGATGTGCCGTCTACTTGGTTGTTGGTTGATGCTGGATCGCCAGTCAATAAATTATTGGGCAACTTTTCCATAACCAATTTAGAGGCGATTAAGTTTGCTGTAGGGGTTGAAGCTGCTACCAATCACCTTGATCCTTCAACCTACCCAATGACACATCCATTAGCTCCTCAAGCTCCTTCAATGCATTGGGGATGGACATCGGGTTACCGTTTTGCTGCTTTAGAGGGCAATTCTGGAACTGGCTTTTCTCAAACCTTTGAATTACATGGGTTAGGCGACCAGAATTACTTCCCCATAACCCTCAATACAGCTGGTCAAGACAATAATGGAGATTTAAATATTGTTATTAATGCTGATTACAAGGGAGCCCTGCAAGACATTAATGTTGCCTCAGGTCCTGTTTCTCACGGTGAATCTGGTGAGGCTAAGAAAATGTTGCAGAATTTCACCACTTATGTTTTCACTTCCGTGGAAGGAAATCAGTCTATTGGTGTAGAGGAAATGAAGTCTCAAAAGGTTTTGGTAGCCCCTAATCCTTCTAGTAACAATATTAAATTGTCCATTCAGGATAATACTTCAAAGGTAGAAGTGAAGGTAATCGATAGGGTGGGTAAAGTGGTTTACCAGTCTACCCTTACCAATGATGAGGCAATTCTTCCAAAGCAAATTCCTGGAGTATACTTTGTAAACATCACCCAAAAGGGTGAAGTGGTAAAAACCATAAAAGTTGTTTACACTCATTAATATGAGGGGAAAAATAACCTTATTCGCATTAATGGCCCTAACAGCGGTTGTTTCTTGTAAAAAGGATGATCCTTTAGAACCAAATACCCCACATTCAACTACTCCCCATGTTTTAGAAACTGGGACCTTTCCAGCACCTTCTATTGCTATTGACAATCCTCTTACCGAGGAGGGGGTTGGTTTAGGTCGAATGTTATTTTATGAGAAAATGCTTTCTGCAGACGGTTCCATGTCATGTGCATCATGTCATGTTCAAGAAAATGCTTTTTCAGACACCAATAGGTTTTCAATTGGTGTTGCGGGTTTTCCGGGAGGAAGGCAGGCCATGGGCGTTTTCAATATGGCGTGGAATTCTAACGAATTTTTTTGGGATGGAAGAGCTCATTTGTTAAGAGATCAGGCTCTCTTGCCTATACAAGATTCATTAGAAATGGCAGAATCTTTAGAGAATACCATTTTAAAATTGTCTAGTTCTTCAATGTACCGCTCAAAGTTTTACCAGGCCTTTGGTTCTACGGAAATTACAAGCTTGAAAATGTCATTAGCACTAGAACAGTTTATGAATAGTATTGTCAGTATAAACAGCAAGTTTGACCGAGTAGAGTCCGGAGTAGAAACATATACTCCTAGCGAAGCTAAAGGTAGAAAATTGTTTTTTGCTGAGTATAATCCATTTTTTCCAGACTCTAGCGGTGCCGATTGTGCACATTGTCATACTCCGAAAAACTTTGAGAATGATAAGTACATGAACAATGGATTAGATGCGGGACCAGATATTCAAGATATTGGTAGAGAAAAAGTAACCAATAATCCGATGGATAGAGGAAAGATGAAGGTTACTTCTTTGAGGAATATTGAAGTCACCCCTCCGTACATGCACGACGGTAGGTTTAATACCCTCGAAGAGGTGGTTGAACACTATAATTCTGGAATAAAACCTTCGCCGTCTCTAGATCCAGCGTTAGATAACACAAGAGCAACCGGCCTAATGCTTTCGGCTCAAGACAAAGCCGATCTAGTAGCTTTTTTAAAAACCTTGACAGATGATGATTTGTTAACCAATCCCGAATATTCAGATCCGTTTTAGTAATTTACACTCTCTAGTAGACCTAGAGGGTGTTTTTTTATGAAAAGAATAGTTACTTATAGCATTGTTTTGGCGCTTTTTGCCCTTTTGAGTTGTGAAAAGGATCAGATGACCAGTAGCCCTGTATCGGTTTCCTATTTAAAAGTGCCCGAAGGATTTCCAACGCCTGATTTTCCAGTAGATAATCAATATTCTAACGCTAGATGGAAACTGGGAAAAAAGCTGTTTTTTGATCCTATTTTAAGCAAAGATTCTACCATGTCTTGTGGTTCTTGTCATAAGGCACAATATGGTTTTGCCGACAGAAAACCCTTTTCGCCTGGAGTAGGAAATAGTCCTGGGGTTCGCAATGCAAGTACTTTGACCAACGTGGCATATAATCCCTATTTTGTAAGTGAAGGAAGCGTGCCAACCCTTGAAATGCAAATTTTGGTTCCCATTCAAGAACGCAACGAGTTTAACCACAACATAGTTGATATTGTAAATATCGCCGCGAATCGCAAAGATCTTCAAGACATGAGTCAAGAGGCCTATGGTAGAACTCTTGATCCCTTTGTCATTACTCGATCAATATCTGTTTTTGAACGTACCTTACTAAGTGGTAACAGTTATTACGATCAGTTTCATCGCGGTAACCCATCTGCCATGAGCACAGAGGCTAAGCTAGGTGAAGATTTGTTTTTCGGAAAAGCAGGCTGTTCAAATTGTCATGGGGGATTTAATTTTACCGATTATAGTTTCAAAAATAATGGATTAGACTCTGTTTACACTGATGTGGGAAGGTTGAGGTTTACGGGAGACAGCGCAGATTTCGGGCTGTTTAAGGTACCTACTTTGAGAAATATTGAATTGACAGCTCCTTATATGCACAATGCAAAGTTTATTGACCTAGAGCAAGTGGTTGATCATTATAATAAAGGAGGAGAAACTTTTGTTAATAAGAGCTCTGATATATTGCCCCTGAATTTGACCCCTGTTGAAAAAGCTCAACTGGTGGCTTTTTTAAAGTCTCTGACAGACGAAGACTTTGTCTCTGACCCTAGATGGGATGAGTAGGAGTTTTCATGAATTGCTTTGTCATTTACAGGTCAACACGGAGGCAAAGGTCCAAATAAAAAATTCGTAATCAATCCGTGTTATCAGGTATGTGATTGGTGATGAAAACATTTGTTTTGAATGAAAAGACACCTAGGTTTTCAACGCGGAATGTACCCTTGTGTAAAGCCATTTATTGATGAAAATAATTATTGCCTCTACAAGCCTTTTACTCTTATTGAGTTGTCAATCAAGTTCAATTAAGCCAGAACCTATACCTATGGATGAATCAACCACAAAAGCTTCTAACGATACAACTCCCAAGGTTTTGGGCATCGGAGGTATCTTCTTTTTTTCTGAAAACACCGATAGTTTAAAGAATTGGTACTCTGAAAATTTAGGAATTGAAACTAACGAATGGGGAGCTAGCTTTGAATCTCGAGATGCAAAAAATCCTGATGAGATTAACTACTTGCAATGGAGTCCGTTTGCCACCGGAAGTGAATATTTTTCTCCCTCAAAAAAGGATTTTATGATTAACTACAGAGTTCAAAATATTGAAGGACTTGTAGAAAAGCTTAGAAAAAACGGAGTTCAAATTGTGGATTCAATAGTTGAGTATGACTACGGAAAGTTTGTTCATATTATGGATGATGAGGGAAATAAAATTGAACTTTGGGAACCTGTGGATCAGGCGCTAACTGAATTAGATGGCAAAACCAATTCTTAAAAGACCTTTCAAAAAAATAATGAATGATAGATTTTTGGGAAAAGAGTTTTGTTGAAAAGGGACTGATGAGGGGAGAAAAAACTCTGTCTCTGCCGTTGAGGTGGCTGAGCTTTTTGCTCATGAAATACTAGATGCCTTAATTTAATTCTTTTATGGGCAAAGAGTTTCTTACCAAGACAAGGAGCAGCTTGTAAAAGGAAATTTATACTTTTTTTCAGGAGTGATCTAAAATAGGTTAGGTGACCGGGCCTCCGCTTTAGAAAACTTTAGAAAGGCCCAAGAGGTTTTTTCAGGAATTCTAGATTCCGACCACGAGGTGTTTAGGGTGATTGAATCTTATATGAAAGCAGAGTAGGTAGGGTAGAATAAAGTGGTTAGTATTTTTGATACCATTCAAAGGCAGTTTCTTGAATGTTCTGTTTGTTTTCTCGAATGTACTCGAGAAAAGCTTTTGCTACGGGTGAAAAACTCTTCCCTTTTAACCAGATGAGCCTCCATTCAGTGATAATAGGTAATCCCTTGGCTGGGAGAATGTGTAATTGCTCTTTTTCAAGTTCATTGTGATTCCCTATCAATGGCATAATGGAGTTTCCTAGTCCGGCGATAACAGCTTGCTTAACCGCTTCGTTTGAGGTGAGTTCAAGTTTTTTTGTGTCTTTTTCTCCCGAAACACCAAAGTATTTCTCCATGGCCTGTCGAGTGGCTGATCCTGGTTCTCTGTAAATTAAAGCCTTTTTAGTATCCCTTTTCACATCAGAGCTGAAGAGGTAAAGTTTATTTGTAATTAAAATTTCTTCTTCAATATTTAATTTGTCCGGCACTACAGAGACAAAGGCAAAGTCAGTTTCATTTTTTAAGATACTCTCCATTACTTGGCTTTTATTGGTGACATCTAGTTGAAGATCAATGCCTTTGTGAACTTTCATGAAGCCTGATAAAAAGTACGGGAGAACATATTTACCCGTTGAAGCCGATGATATTTTGAGCTTTCCAGTTAAAAATCCCTGGTAATCATGGGTTTTGTAATTAATGGCTTCCATTTCATTCAATACCCTCTCAGCTATTTGTCCAATCTCTTTTCCGAATTCAGTGATATAAAGCCTTCTACCGATCACTTCCGTTAATGGAATGTCGAATTGATCTTGAAAATTTCTTAACTGAATTGATACGGCAGGCTGGGTCATAAAAAGCTCTTCTGCAGCCTTTGTAATGCTTTGAGTTTGAATAACCTTAGCGAAGATTCTTAATTGGTTTACGGTATAGTTCATAAAATATCCTTATGATTAACATAATAAAGATAAATAAAAATATATGAAATAAACTAGAGAGATTTGCAGCAAAATAAAACTATTATGATGAATCTTGAAGGAAATCAGCTAGTTGCTACCAAGCAGTTTGAACTCATTAATGGTGAATTTTCACCAGCAGATGCTAAAGATATTCTTACGCATTTGTTTCAGGAAAAAATCAACTTTCACAAAGTAAAAAATTTGAATAGCCATCTGCGTGAAGGGCATGGTTGTGCGGTTAACGTCAACCGTGCAGAAGAGCTCATGAAAACCAAAGAGGAGGTTTTAGAGCTTTTGAGAAATGCAGATTATGAAGGGCAAAAGCTCGTTATATCAGCTAAAATATCTATAGAGCTTATTTAATCAGTTCTAATAAATCTACTGATGATGAATATTAACTTCTATACAACGACTATCCTACTCTCCACTTTGTGGTTTGTTGTGACCTCATTTTTCTCATATTTAAAACCAGGACTAAGGCCAAAATTGATTATTTCGCTTTCGGTGCTCGCTACTGGATTTGGTCTTTTTGCTTCACTTGTTGCCGGGTATGGTGTTTACACGAGTGACCTTATTCAAATATTTTTGGTTGAAAATCCATACTTTGAAATTAGCTTGAGATTAGATTCCCTCAGTGTAATCATGTTTAGCATGATTTCTATCATTGGGTTTGTGGTAATGAAATTTTCATTTAACTACTTAGACGGAGATAATCGCCAGGGAATTTTTTTAGGCCGACTTGCCTTAACCATTGCTTCTGTCCAATTTTTGGTCCTCTCAGGAAGCTTACTCACATTCTTTGCTTCTTGGGTTTTAACAAGCATATGTCTGCATAGACTATTGGTCTTTTATCCTGAAAGAATAGGAGCAAGGGTTTCTGCAAAAAAGAAGTTTTGGGTTGCAAGGTTAAGTGACATGAGTCTTTTAGTAGCCTTTACCTTTTTGTTTCTTGAATTTGGAAATGGAAACCTAGAAATGATTTTTAGCCAAATTAAATCTGTAGACTCTTTGGTAAAGCTTTCGGGCAATGTTTCTTGGGCGGCATTATTTATAGCCTTTGCGGCCTTTTTTAAATCAGCTCAATTACCGACTCATGGCTGGTTGATTGAAGTTATGGAGACCCCAACCCCAGTTTCAGCACTTCTGCATGCCGGCCTTTTGAACGCGGGTCCCTTTTTACTTATCAGAATGTCTAACGTCCTAGAGACTTCTTCGTATGTCTTAGCGTTGATCATTGCCGTTGGAGGAATCACGGCCCTGTACGGAACCCTTGCAAATGCTACACAAACTTCTATCAAAACCAGTTTAGGGTATTCAAGTGTGGCCCATATGGGATTTAGTATAATGGTATGTGGAATTGGTGTGTATCCAGCGGCTATGCTGCACTTGGTAGGACATTCTTTCTATAAAGCGCATTCGTTTTTATCCTCGGGAAGTGCCATTGAGGTTTATATGGCTTCTCGAGTTTCTAAATCTATAAAACAAGGCTCAATACTGCGTATAGGTTTGGGGGCTTTATTGGCCTTGGTTGTTTTTTCAGCAGGAATCTACTTTATGCCTTTTGATCCACAAGATTTAGGAATGTGGATGGTAAGTGCCTTTGTTTTCTTAGGAATAGCAAGCTTAATGGCCAATTCAACGGATGTTCAATGGGACCTTAACCTTGTCTTGAGAACCCTAGGGGCGGGGGTTTTGGTAACTGCAATGTTTTTTGGTTTAGAGTACATGTCTCACGCCATTCTTTCCTCACAAGTACCTCCTTTACGACTGCCCACTACACTGCATATTTCTATTGTCGTGTTGTTGCTGTTCGCATTTAGCACAGTGATTTTTATTCAACAAACCGCCGCTAAGTGGCAAGATAGAAAATGGGTTAGAGTATGGTCAGTTCATTTTAGGAATGGACTTTATTTGAACGCAGTTTTTGATAGAATTATCGGAACCTTTTCGCTAAACCAAAGTGGCCTGGAAGAGGAAGAAGTTATGTACCTGGATTTAAAAGAGGAAAAAGATCCATCGATCTACTCTGTCAAGCATATTGTGTTAAAACAATCAATCGAAGCCTAGAAGTATTAGACTATCAAAAATCGGCCTTATGAAAGAAAAAATAACAACAGGTGTTTTTGAAACCATAAAAAATGTAGGTAGTAAAATGCCTTTGGTTTGGCCCCTTGAAAGATCAGTGGCGGTTAACCCTTACCTAGGTCTTTCTCAAGAAAAATTTGAAAGAGCAGCAATACGTCTAGATAGAGTAGGAAGTATACAGGTGACCATGCCGCTGAACTATTACCTAGAAAAATGGGATCATAACGAAATAGATGAAGCAGATCTTTCTGAAATTTTAAGAATAGAAGGAAGAGAGATTTCAAGCCATAATTTTATTGAGATGGCTCGGTCTATTAAAGAGGAGCCTCTAGCAAAAACAAAAACTTTATTAGACTTGGTTTCTGAGTCTAATGCGTTTGATTGGAATCGATTTGTAGTTTCAAGAGTCTCGCATTGGGCCGCTTCGTATTTTGACAAGGGGCAAGCCTCTTGGGTAGCTGCCAATAAAAGTAAAAAGCCTTTTGAGGCATGGCTTGAAGAGGCAGAAATTGATAGAACACCCAAAATTGCAGGAATCTCAAATTTCTCAAATATTTTAAAGAAGCTACCTAGAAATCCGATTCTTGCCACTGAATTTGTTTTAGAGAAATTGCAACTAGACAGTGAGTTACACGAAGAATATCTTCATTCTTTACTATTAAAATTACCGGGTTGGATTGGGTATGCTGCACAGTTAGACTGGGACAATAATTTAGAGGGGAAAAAGAGTTCTTTTGTAGCAGAAATGACAGCTGTCTTATTGGCTTGGGAGTTTATCCTTTTTTCCGCACAGAAAAAAGAGGAAATTTCTTTGAAGTGGGAGGAGTCAAAACAACTTACCTTGAGAATGAAGGATAGTAATTCAGTAAAAGTTTCTCTTGATACAAGGTTGTTGCTTCACAAGGCTTTTGAAAGAACTCATCAAAACGAAGTCATTAGAAAATTCGATAAAAAGGTCGAGCCTCATGAAGTGGCTAAGCCTAAAGCCCAGGCTATTTTCTGTATAGATGTAAGGTCTGAGGTTTATAGAAGAAAGTTAGAAAGTGTAGACAGTTCAATCGAAACCTTTGGGTATGCTGGTTTTTTTGGAATTCCCATAAATTATCTCCCTACAGGGTGTGAAACCCCTGAGGCTCATAGTCCCGTATTGTTAGCTCCTGGGATAAATATCACGGAGAAAAGCGTAAGTAAGGAGGTAGAAGAGACTAGGATAAAAAGACGAAATAGATTTCAAGTTTGGAAATCATTTAAAACGGGGGCGGCAACAAGTTTTGGATTTGTAAGTCCCATGGGATTGAGTTTCTTACCAAAGATAATTTCAGACTCTTTGAACTTAACAAGACCTGTAAAAGATCCTCAGAAGGCTTGGTTTAACCCCAAAAGCATAAATCAATTGGGCGTTGATTTGAGTCCGGGAAGTAAGAATGGAATGAATACGGGTATTCCCATTGATGATCAAATTCAGCTAGCCAAAAACAGCTTAAAGGGAATTTCTTTGACCGATGATTTTGCACCTTATGTTTTGGTAGTGGGTCACGGCTCTAGTATGGTAAATAATCCACACGCAACAGGTTATCAATGTGGAGCGTGTGGTGGGCATTCAGGCGAAGCTAATGCAAAAGTGTTCGCAGAAATTTTAAATAATGTTGAGGTAAGAAGTAGACTTCAAAAAGAAGGAATACACATTCCTGTGGAAACTAAATTTATCGCTTGTCTTCACAATACCACAACCGATGAAATTACTTTTTATCAACAAGGGTTTCACGATGAAACGGATCCTGAGTTCTTAGAAATTGTTAAAGCTACTAATAAGGCTAGCCAATCAACTCAAGAAGAGAGAATGGAAAGGTTCTCTGATCATAAAGTGGGACTTGCCGATAAATTGGTAAAATCAAAGAGTACCGATTGGTCGCAAATTAGACCAGAGTGGGGATTGACAGGTTGCCATAGTTTTGTCATCGCTCCAAGAGCTAGAACGGCTCCCCTTGATTTTAAAGGAAGGACCTTTCTGCACTCGTACGACTGGAGAAATGATGAAAACTTTTCCATTCTAGAGTCCATCATGACTGCCCCCATGATTGTTACCAGCTGGATTAATTTACAATATTACTCCTCAACCGTTGACAATAAGTTTCACGGTGCTGGTAATAAAACCCTTCACAATGTAACTTCAGGGCTAGGGGTGATTGAAGGAGCTTCTGGAGATTTACGCATGGGACTTCCTTGGCAGGCTCTTCATGATGGTGAGAAGCTTCAACACGAGCCCCTTAAACTGAACGTGTTTATTGAAGCTCCTAAAGAGGCCATAAATGAAATATTAAAAAACAATTCGAATGTTGCAGACCTCTGCAATAACGGTTGGATCAATCTTCTGGCCTTAAATTCAGAAGGAAAGGTGTCTCACCGATATGTAAGTGACTTACAATGGGAGGTGATTCATTCCAAGGCAGCATAAAAAAATTGTTATATACACTGAACAGCAAGATTTTTCTTGCTGTTTTTTTTGTTTCCCTTTTGTTTAATCGTAATTTTACAATTAAATGAACAGCCTCCACCTTCTAATCAATTTTTAGGGGAATGGTGGTGAATATTATCCCCCGAAAGGGGAAAAATTAAAGGAAAATGGACGCAGAAAATAAATTAAAGGAAATAGTAAAAGATCGCTACGCAAAAATAGCAGAGCAGGGTAAAGCAGAGAATGCAGCATCTTGTTGCGGGGCAACGACTCCTTCTAACAAGGTGTATAATATTATGATGGATGACTATTCTGAAACGGGAGGTTATGTTGAAGAGGCAGATTTGGGTCTAGGTTGTGGATTGCCAACTGCCTTTGCAAAAATAAAACGAGGAGACACGGTAATTGATTTAGGCTCTGGCGCTGGAAATGATTGTTTTGTTGCAAGACATGAGGTAGGTGTTGAAGGTAAGGTAATAGGGGTTGATTTTACACCCATAATGATTCAAAAGGCAAGAGAAAATGCTGATAAACTGGGTTTCAACAATGTTGAGTTTCGTGAAGGAGACATTGATGACATGCCGGTGAATGATGAGGTGGCAAATGTGGTTGTAAGCAACTGTGTGCTTAACCTGGTGCCTAATAAGCCTAAGGTGATGGGTGAAATTTTCAGAGTCTTAAAACCGGGGGGGCACTTTAGTATTTCTGATATTGTTCTTGTGGGAGATTTGCCTAAGGCCTTGCGCGAAGATGCGGAAATGTATGCCGGTTGTGTAGCCGGGGCTATTCAAAGAAAAGACTATTTAAAAATGATTGAAGATTGTGGATTTAAAAATCTTCAAGTTCAAAAAGAGAAAGCAATTACTATTCCTGAAGACATTCTGACTAAGTACATGACGGATGAGGAAGTCAAGGCGTTTAATGGGGGCTCAACGGGAATTTATAGTGTTACTGTTTATGCTGAAAAGCCGGGGGCCACTTTAGTGAAGAAAAAAATGAATCTTTCAGAATTAGGTCCTGAATCTTGTTGCACACCTACTAGTGGTTGCTGTTAATAATTCAATAAAAAGGGAATGGATTTACGGAGTTCATTCCCTTTTTTAATTTTCTATAGTTCTATAAAACAATTGCTAGACTTTATTCGTTGGGAGAATTTACTCGACATGAAATAATAGTAAATGAAGTTGTCTTTACAATGGTTTGTCCGTTTTCCGGAAGTTTACTTTATCCTGGTTGTTTTGTTAGCTGGGTATTCTCCAGTACATGAATTTAATATGTTTTCATGGGTCATGGCGTCCGCTTTAATACTTCAGTTAATTTTTGAAATTAAGCTTACAGGTATATTCTTTTCTATAGTATTCAGTCTTATCACCTTGTACTTTACCGCAGCTACAGCCTCGGAACTCACTGAGTTTAGCTCGTTAGCCAGTAGTGCTTACCAACTTGCATTGGGAGGGTTTTTGCTTTCTTTAATTCAAGTTGTCTTTTGTGTTTTGATGTGGAAGAAGTACCTGGTTAATTCTTTAGATCGAGTGGTAGACTGAACGGTTATTTATTTTAGGAGGGAGATTAGTCTTTTGGCTGGAGAGAATTTTTCTCCCCCGGGGACAGCACCCCTGTCCCCAAGGATAAGTTACTCAATTTTTCCCCATTAGTCGAGAGGCAAACGACTTCAATCGACTTCACTTGTGTATATTCTCTTTTGAGGAATTTACTCGTTAAATGAACGACTCGTATTACTCTCTTTTGGTAACTTGAGGCTGGGGCGGGACCGTCAGGTCCCCAAAACACTTCGGCGTGTATAGCCCTTTTAAATACCGCTATAGTCTTTCGTTTTGACAATACTCTCTTACCCTGTTTCAACAGTAAGATTTAAAGCGCGGCTCCCCATGGAAGGGTTATTGCCATTCACTGATGAATGTTCCTCATTGAAAAAAGTTTTATCCTTGCTAGCCTTTCCATTTCCAACACCCCCGGGCAAAAGATTGAGAGAGTAGGGTGCTCAACTCTTCTGTTTCCGCCATTTGACGGGATAGTCAGTAAGAGGGACGGAATAGTATTTGCCTCGTTTTTTGTGCTCTTTCAGCGATTCGCGATACGCTGGAGGTGAACCGCTGTCCTCTGGTGTTTGGTGGCTGGCCTTTCTCCTTCGTCCGCTATGCGCTAGTGGTTGGCCGTTGGCCTCTTTTGCGCAATCGAAATACGCTTGAGGAGAACCGTTGCCCACTTTTACACATCCGCGATAGGCTGGTGATGAGCCGTTGCCCTCTTTTGTACGTCCGCGGTGCGCTGGAGGAGGACCGATTGCCTTTGTTGCTCGACCGCGATATGCTGGAGGCGAACAGATTGCCTTTCTTGCTCGACCGCCATGCGATAGAGGTGGACCGTTTGACCTTTATGACCTAACTCCATACGCGGGACCATGACCGTCCACCGCGAGAGGTTTTTCTGTCCTTTCGGAATGTCTAATGCTGAAATAGGTTACTCCCCTGTTCCCTTGTTCCCTTGATCCCTTGATCCCCTGATCCCTTGATCCCCTGATCCCCTGTGCTCAAAAACCCACATCTTTCGATGTGGGATATTTTGTTGTAGCCCCATTAGGATTCATTTTTGGGTAAAAATGTTCCGTTTTGCGTTGGCTTTTATACCCAACAAAATATTCTGTTTTCGCTGCGCTCAATTTTTTCATCACAAAAGCTCACTCAAGCGGTGCTTGGCTCACTTTTGTTCAAAAAAAAAAACCACATCTTTCGATGTGGAATATTTTGTTGTAGCCCCATTAGGAATCGAACCTAAATCTCAAGCTCCGGAAACTTGCATACTATCCATTGTACTATGGGGCCAATAGGGTAGCAAAGATGCAATTTTTCCCTCGGTGCCTATAGGATTACTCATTGAAATTAGGATACAAGATGAAAAATTCTATAAACCGCTCTTTTTGACGTACCTTTGCCAAAAGGAAAATCGTCCGAATACAACTTCTTGTTACTTCTCTTGCTTGCCTTCCTGCGTAAGCAGCACCAGTATAGGTCTCATGTATTTTTTCGTAATCCCCCAAAACACTCGGGTAGAGTGTCAATTTAATACATTCATTTATGGGTAAGGCCGGTGAAACGTTTGGTAAAAAAGAAAGAGAAAAGAAGCGCGAAAAGAAGCGCAAAGAAAAGTTAGCGAAGAAAGAAGACAGAAAAGCCAACAACCTTAAAGGTCAAGGGCTTGATACTATGATCTCTTATTTAGATGCCAACGGAAGACCCACCGATACGCCTCCAGATCCAAGTATGAAAATTGAAATTGAAGCTTCGGCCATTCAAATTTCAGTACCCAAGAGAGAAGAAGAAGAATACGACCCAATCCGCAAGGGTAAAGTGGCGTACTTTAATTCACAAAAAGGTTACGGTTTTATCACTGATCAAGAAGATCAAGAAAAATACTTTTTTCATATTAACAATTCGGTAGACGAACTGGTAGAAAACAATATGGTGACCTTTGAATTAGAAAAGGGACAACGCGGAATGAACGCCGTGAGAGTTAAAAAATCATAAAAAAAAGCCTAGTGAAATTCACTAGGCTTTTTCTTTTTATACTATGGTAATGGCATGGCCTGATTTACCGGCTCGCCCCGTTCTACCAATACGGTGTATGTAGGTGTCATACGTTTTCGGAAGCTGATAGTTAATTACGTGACTCACGTTATTAACATCAATTCCTCTTGCCGCAACATCAGTAGCTACTAATATTTTTGACTTGCCTTCTTTAAAGTTGTTAAGTGCTTTTTGTCTTGCACTTTGGCTCTTGTTTCCGTGGATTTCTTCATTGTTTATCTGAAGTTGATCCAGTTTTCTACACAGCCTTTTTACTTGGTGCTTTGTCTCCTCAAAAATAATGACTCTTTCCATTTCTTCTAACGATAACAACCGGCAAAGAATATCAAATTTATCATCACCATCTTTCAGTTTGATCACCCTTTGGTTCACGTTTTGACTTGATGATTTGCCGCTTGAAGTCTTTACAAAAACTGGATCGGTCAAGATCTCATCAATAATGGGTTTTTGTGCATTGTCAAGCGTTGCAGAAAACAGTAAATTGTGATTTCTCTGTTTCATCTGAGAAATGATAAACTGAATGTCTTTGATGAATCCCATGTCTAACATGCGGTCAAACTCATCTAGAATAAGCGTTTGGTACTGCGCTAATTTTAAATCTCTACGTTGATATAAATCCAAGATTCTGCCTGGCGTACCTATAACTACCTGTGGATTTTTATTAAGTCGTTGAATGTCTGTGTTAATATTTGTTCCACCAATAAAGCTTGCACAAAACACCTTAAGCCCCTTGGTCATAGATCTAAATTCTTGCTCAATTTGAACGGCTAACTCTCTTGTAGGTACCAAGATTAAAACCTTGTCACGGCTTTTCGGATTGATTAAATAATCATTGATAATCGGCACTAAAAAGGCCGCTGTTTTTCCTGTACCCGTCTGGGCAATCCCTAAAATGTCCTTTTTGTTCATCAAAGAATCAAAAGACTTGTCTTGAATTTCGGTCAATGACTCGTATCCTTTCTTTAGCAAGTTGGCTTTTAAACGGCCATCTATCTTAAGGTCACTGACCTTCATTCCTCGATACTTGGTTTCTTCTTGGGTGACAATGGCTTTTCTCTCTAGCATAGAAAGGTCAGTAATAGATGAACCTTTTGCCGATTTTTTAGGCGCATTTCTCTTTGGGGAAGCATGGTTTGGCCCCGGTTTTTTAAACCTCGATTTTTGAGGTTTAGTTGCGGATGAATTTCTCATATAAATAGGTCAACGACCCTTTAATTCGCAAGGTTATTCCTGCGAAGAGTATCCAATAATAAATTCTAATGGGAGATTTTCTCTTTTGAATCAGGGCATTGAATTATCCCTCTACCCTGTAAAGAAACAGGGGTCAAACGTTTCTACTGATTGTTATTCAGCGTTTGAAGCGACAAATGTACGCTAATTTATTGATTTACAATGTTTTTATTTCCGCTTTCGCGGGAAGGTGTCTCTATTGATTCCTACCTTTCCATTCCTTACCTTTAAGAAAAAGGTGATTATGGAAACAAAAGAATACAGCAACGGGGAAGTGACCATACTATGGAAAGCGGATTTGTGTACCCATTCAGGTAATTGTGTTAGAGGTCTGCCAGAAGTCTTTGACTTAAAGCGTAAACCGTGGATTAACGCAAATGGGGCCTCTACAGAAAAAATTATTGATCAAGTTTCAAAATGTCCTTCCGGGGCTCTCTCAATTATTAAGGCCAAAGAGTCAAACACAGAAAAGACGGTTGACATCAATTTAGCCAAAGACGGACCTCTATTGGTTTCTGGAAAAATCAGAATATTTGATCAAGACGGAAACCTCCATAAAGAAGTTGAAAAATGTGCCTTGTGCCGCTGCGGAAGTTCTAATAACAAACCTTTTTGTGACGGTACTCACAAGTCAAATGGTTTTGAAGGGTAGGCATGGAAGTTCAAGAAGAGTACTTTTACACTTGCCCCTTTTGTTTTCAGTCTGTCTCTATTTTAGTTGACAAAAGTGTTACCGAACAATCCTTTATTGAAGATTGTGAGGTATGTTGTCGTCCTACGGAATTTTCAATTCAAATAACTGAAAACGAAATCTCTTCTTTTACCGCAAAAGATCCAGAACAATAAATTGGGTCAATTATCATTGAATAATAACCAAAGGCTTAATAGTAGCCCCGGGCAGGATCGAACTGCCATCTAAAGTTTAGGAAACTTCTATTCTATCCATTGAACTACGGGGCCTAAAGTTGTTTAATCCAAAGCCGTTTTTAATTTAGGATAAGCAAACTCCATCACTTCATCCATTAGAGCATTTGGATACCCTAGGTTGTCTTGCCAAGGCACGTGGTCAGCACCTACAATGGTTTTTAAGAAGCAAGATTCTCCAACTATATCGGCTTGAGCTTTGATGGCTTCACCACCGCACAATTGAATCAGGTCGTATTGAGGATAATACCCTTGGTAAATGTCATCACAACCGTAAGGAACCACACCGTCTTGGTCACCGTGAGCGGCGACTATAGTAAACCCTTTATTGGTTACCCAAAAATCACGATTTATGGCTCCTGCAAGACTTAAAACACCCCTTACTGAAGAAGAATACCCCGGAGAACCACTGTGTCCCTCAAGACCCCCTTCTGCAGTAATAATAGAATCTAAATGAGTTGGAATGGTTGAACTAGCCTCTAAATACACAGCTTGCATAGCAAGAACCCCTCCGGCAGAATTTCCTCCCATTAGAAATTTATCACCATCAATACCAAATGGATTTCCCATGGCAATGGTAGACCTCATGTATCTAATGGCTGCCTTTCCGTCTTGAACGGCCTTTACCACTGCAGAAGCTGCGGTAATACTGTCTAATAACAAAGTAATATTTGATGCTTTTCGGTAGTCAATACTTACGGCAACATAACCTCTCTTGGCAAATTCTGTGGCCAAGTGAACCATGGTCGGATTGGTTTTTGAACCGGTATAAAAACTACCTCCATGGCCTAGAAAAATTACTCGACGGCTGGTGCTAGTATCTCCCCCTGGGGAGTAAATGTCCATCGCTAAATTAAAAGTATCTGAATAGGTCACGGTGGTTATGTCCACCTGGTTAAACAAGGCATCAACGTACTTCTCTTTGGGTGAATTTGAATTAACCGGATCTTTCTCATCTTTAGAACAAGAAGACAGAAAAACCGTTGACATGATAATACCTATAAATACTTTTTTCATTTTCTAAGCGATTATTGATCCATTAGTAACTTTGGTAGAGGGCTGAGCAAAAACGAGTTTTCCGTCGGCATCTTCTGCCATTAGAATCATTCCCGCACTTTCTATTCCTCTCATTTTTCTCGGTTCAAGGTTTACGAGTACAGAAACTTGTTGTCCGATAACGTCTTCAGGAGCAAAGTGTTCAGCGATTCCGCTTATGATGGTGCGCTGATCAATACCTGTGTCTACAAGAAACTTTAATAGTTTATCGGTTTTAGGCACTCTTTCTGCTTCTAAAATGGTCCCTACTCTGACGTCTAATTTAACAAAATCATCGTAAGTGATATTTTCTTTTGCGGGAGTTACCTCAGCGTTGGTTTCCATATCCTTCTCATTTTCAGATTTTGTTTTTTCTAATTTGTCAAGTTGCGCCTGAATAGCCTCGTCTTCTATTTTTGAAAACAATAAACTTGGTTTTTCAATAGAGTGGCCTTCTTCCAGAATAATTGGTTTTTTAGCATCCTCCCACGTAAGTGGAGCTGTGTTGAAAAACGACTTTAACTTTTGGGCAGTATGAGGTAAGAGCGGTTCTGAAACAATTGATAATGCAGCTCCGATTTGTGCAGCTACATACAATATTGAATGGGCTCTTTTTTCGTCGGTTTTTATGATTTTCCAAGGTTCCTCATCCGCCAAATACTTGTTGCCGAGTCGGGCAATGTTCATCAAATCAGAAAGTGCGTCTCTAAATTTATAGTTTTCAATAGATTTTTCTACTTTTTCAATGAGAGTCGGCAACTGGTTTAATATAGATCGATCCCCTTCAGATATTTCTACGTTTGAGGGTAAATTTAGGCCGTTGTACTTTTGGGTTAATACCAAAATTCGATTAACAAAGTTTCCAAGAATAGCAACAAGTTCACTGTTGTTTTTGGTCTGAAACTCTTTCCAAGTAAAGTCATTGTCTTTGGTTTCGGGCATACTTGCACACAGTGCATACCTTAAAACATCTTGCTGATCTTTAAAGTCTTCTAAGTACTCGTGTAGCCATACAGCCCAATTTCTTGAGGTAGAAATCTTACCTCCTTCTAAGTTTAAAAACTCATTGGCAGGCACCTGAGTCGGCAGAACCATGTCTCCGTGCTCCATTAAAATACTCGGGAAAATAATACAGTGAAATACAATGTTGTCCTTTCCAATAAATTGAATTAGCTGAGTGTCTTTGTCCTTCCAATAATCTTCCCAACCATCCCCTAGAAGTTCTTTGGTGGCTGTGATATATCCTAAAGGCGCGTCAAACCAAACGTAAAGTACTTTTCCATCGGCTCCTTCAACCGGAACAGGAACCCCCCAGTCTAAGTCTCTTGTCATAGACCTTGGTTGAAGTCCGTCGCCAGCATCTAACCAAGACTTACATTGCCCATAAACGTTGGGTTTCCAATCGTCTTTGTGTTGTTCAATGTACTGTCTGATTTTTGGACTTAACTCATCAAGGGGTAAAAACCAGTTTTTAGTTTTTTTCAGAACGGGTTTTGCGCCGCTCAAGGCGGATTTTGGATTTATTAGGTCAGTAGGGTTTAAGGATGTCCCACAGCTTTCACATTGGTCACCGTAAGCGTTTTCATTTTTACAATTTGGGCAAGTTCCGGTAATGTAACGGTCAGCTAAAAACTGTTTTGCCTCTTCATCGTAATATTGTTCAGTTTCTTTTTCAGAAAAGACCCCTTTATCATAAAGGTTTTTAAAAAATTCACCCGCCGTTTCTTTGTGAAGGTCTGAAGAGGTCCTTGAATAAACATCAAATGAAATTCCGAATTCATCAAATGAGCTTTTCATCAAATGGTGATATTTATCTACCACTTGTTGAGGGGTAATTCCCTCTTTTTTTGCTTTAATAGTAATGGCAACTCCATGCTCATCAGATCCACAAATAAACTTTACATCTTCACCTCTTAGTCTAAGGTACCTAACGTAAATGTCTGCTGGCAGGTAACAACCCGCAATGTGACCGATATGTATTGGACCGTTTGCATAAGGAAGGGCCGCTGTAACAAGATGCTTTTTTGATGATTTCATTCGAAACGAAATAGGTGTGTTTTGGGCAAAAATAATCAAAAAGGATGTAGTAGACCCTATAAATGTCGAGTAGAAAGGAAGTAGAGGTGACGGTTTATTAGGCCCTTTGATTGCCGATTTTCCGATTGTTTTCGACCGGGGCCTCCAAGCCTCCTCCCCTTACAAGTTATAAAAATTCAATTTTTTGGAAAAGTGTTATTCATTTACAACCGAGTATATTCTTGCTCCAAACTTCATTTTTCTCCCCAAAAGGCGTATTCACTCGACTGTACCCGATTGTATCCCTCCCTTCAGTTTGCCATTTTATCTTATATATTTACTAAGGTGTTGGCCCGAATGTCCCGTTTTTGAGATTACATTTTGTCACTAACAATAGGTGAGTTTCAACGATATATTTACCTTAGTTAATAATCTCAAAAATCCACTTTGAATGGCATTAATCGTAGGGGACAAAATCGGCCTTGTATCTACCGCTAGGAAAATTTCAAAAACTGAATTAGCTCCTGCCATAGAACAAATTGAAAAATGGGGTCTGATTCCTGTCTTTTCATCAACTCTTTTTGAAGAGGATCACCAATTAGCGGGATCTGACCATCAACGTATTGAAGGAATTCAATCTTTTATTGATGACGATAGTATTAAAGCTATTCTATGTGTTAGAGGTGGATATGGATCGGTGAGAATTGTTGATCAAATAAACTACTCGGCTCTTAGAAAAAGTCAAAAGCCCATAATTGGGTATAGTGATGTTACTGTTTTCCATTTTCACCTGTGGTCTAATAAGATTGCACCGACCATTCATGCAACCATGCCCATAAATTTTGAGAAAAATACTCCAGAGGCTTTAGAGTCTTTGCGAAGGGTTTTGTTTGATGAGAAAATGTCATACCAAGTTTCTTCTCATAACTTTAATGTCCACGGAAAAGCAGAAGGAATTTTGGTAGGTGGTAATTTAAGTATTTTATACAGCCTGCTGGGAACTAAAAGTCTTGGTGATTTTTCTGAGGTGATTCTGTTCATTGAAGACCTGGATGAATATTTGTATCACATAGATAGAATGATGATGAATATTTCACGAAATGGAATTCTCAGCAAAATTAAAGGAATGGTTGTCGGTGGTCTTACAGATATGTATGATAATGCAATACCCTTTGGTGAATCGGCAGAAGAAATTGTATATCGACATACAAAAGGATTAAAGATTCCTGTGGCCTTCGGTTTTCCGTCAGGTCACTTAGTGGATAATAGGGCGTTGAAGATGGGAGTAAACGTAACTTTATCCGTAAGTGAAACTACAGAATTATCATGGTCTTAAGTAAAAAAGAATTAGGTGTTTGGGGTGAAAATCAGGTGGTTTCCTTTTTGAAGAAAAAGGGAGCAACCATCTTGCATAGAAATTGGACCTTTAAACATCTAGAGATTGATATCATTTCTGAGTGGAATAATACCCTCCACATCATCGAAGTAAAAACCCGATTAGATACTTGTTTAGGTATGCCCAATGATTGGTTGAATAAAAAGCAGCAAACCAATCTAATCAATGCTGCCGACAAATATATTGAAGAGTCATTGTGGGCGGGAGAGACGCAGTTTGACCTTGCAGCCGTTCTTTCTGAAAAACCACTGAAAATTCAATTTATTGAAAATGCATTTATTGCTTAAGGAGTTCTTCAATAGGTTTTGAAAAACATCCGGAGGGTAACTCCGTCTTTAATAGAAAAGATAGGGTAGGAGCAATGCTTGTAATGGGATACGGGGAATAAACTTTTGCGCTTTTTACCTTCCAACCATAAAAAATAACGGGTACATGGCTGTCGTGATTCCAAATAGACCCAGGGGTTGTTCCTTTGGGACCATAAATTTGAAACCCCGGGCTCAAAACAATAAAGACATCTCCCGCACGGTAATCGGTATATCCATTAATTATTTTTTCGTGTATGGGATGATCAATGCTTAGGTGTTTTAACTCAGACCGAAAATATACCGAATGAAAATAATCAAAAGACAATAGACCCTTTTCAATGGTTTCCTCTACTTCTCTTTTAGAAACTTTTAGAGAATCCATGATTTGATAATTGAAGTAAATTCTATCTGGAGTCATTTTTAGTATGGGATCAAACCCGAGGTTCTCTTGACAAAAATCTCTCAGATCAGACTCAAAGGAAATCATGGAAACCGGGTAAGGACCCAATTTTGATTGTGACTGAAATGAGCTGTTCTCTGCGGCACCGTGATCTGAGGTTAATACAAATAGGTAATTACCTTTTCCTACCTCCTTGTTTAGAGTATTTATCAGCTGACGTATCTGTTGACCAAGCACAATGTAAAGGTCCATGACCTCCCACGACCTGTGACCATAACTGTGTCCTACGTAATCGAGACTCGACAAATTAATCGCTAAAAAATCCGTGGTATTTCCTTGACCAAGCTTTTCTGCTTTCAATAGCTCTTGGGCTAAATCAATTAAAATTTGATTTCCATAGGGTGTGTAACTAATGGTCTTTAGGCTTTTTGCCTTCTTTAAGTCATACGGAAACGTTGGACTTTCACCTTTCAATAAACTAAATTCAAAAGGCGAATTGTCAACGCCAAATTTTGAATATTCACTTTCAGGTAAAGTTAACGTCCACTCTTTTTGCATGTAATTTTGGACTTTTTCTCTTTTGTTAAAATCAATGAGCCACTGAGGTAGGCTATCCCCATAAAATGAACTGCTCGCAAAATTCCCTGTGCTATCATCTAACCAAAAAGCCCCATCGCTAAGGTGACCTCCTGCTAAAACAGCAGAGCGGTCTTTTATAGATATGGCAAATGATTTATTATCTCCTTGAACAAGAGTTAGTTCATCCACAAAAGTGGTTGACTTTAGGTTTTTAGGTGATCTTTTAAAATCATTATTGGCAGTACCTACCGGGGTCGTTGAAGAATCTTCGACGCAGTAAACCTTTCTTCTCTCTATGGGATCATACCATTTGTTTTCGATGATTCCATGGATTGATGGTGTGGTACCCGTGAATATACTGGCATGCCCTGGACCTGTATAAACCGGGGCATAATTATAGGTTACATTTTCTAAGACACTTCCGTTTTCTAGTAGTTCCTCCCATCCAGAATTCTTCACATAAGGTGCAAACCTATATAAATACTCTTGTTTTAACTGGTCTACTACAAGGGTTACCACCACTTTGGGTCTGTCTTGTGCAAAGCTTGGTAATAAGGAGATCAGGAGGAGGGTAGAGGCTAAAAGTTTCATCGTCTTACATTTCGGCTAATTCGGTTTCTAATTGATCAATTCTTTCAATCCATGATTCCCAAGATTCTAGCTCTTGTTTCAGTTTAGATTTTGCATTGTCGTATTTTTCAAAAAAGCCTTCTTGCTCAGATAACTTTTTGTACCCTTCTGGATTAGACAGTTCTTCCTCCCATTTAGCAATTTTTGATTCTAACTCTGCAATGGCTGATTCAATTTTAGAATATTGATTTTGTGCTTTTTTAAGATCTTTTTCTAATTGCTTTTTTGCATGAAAATTATCTTTGGTTTGAGCAGGCTTTTGGGCTTCTTTTTTCCCCTTTTGCTTCTTTTCAAGCTCTTGCATGTTTTGCAATTTTCTTTGCTCTAAGAAGAAATCAATATCACCGAGGTACTCTTTTGTTTTCCCTCCTTTAAACTCATAAACCTTATCGGTTAACCCTGAAAGAAAGTCCCTGTCGTGAGACACTAAAATCAATGAGCCTTCATATTGAAGTAAGGCCTTTTTTAGAATGTCTTTAGAGAGCATGTCTAGGTGGTTGGTGGGCTCATCCATAATCAATAGATTAAAAGGCTCTAGAAGCATCTTACACAATGCTAATCTAGCTTTTTCACCCCCAGATAAAACCTTTACCTTCTTTTCTACATCCTCGCCAGAAAACATAAAGCTACCCAACATGTCTCGTGACCTTTTTCTGGTTTCTTCATTAGCAGCATCTTCAATGGTAGCTAGTAATGTTTTGTTTCCATCAAGTTCGTCACTTTGATTTTGAGCGTAATAACCAACGGCAACATTGTGGCCAATGGTAAGGTTTCCTTGAAACTCAACCCTTTTCATAAGGACGTTTATCATGGTCGTTTTTCCTTGACCATTTTGACCAACAAAAGCAACACGGTCACCACGAGCAATTTCTAAATCAATCCCCGTTAAAACCTTTTTTTCTCCGTAGCTCTTATAAATATTTTCAAGTAGAGCCGCTACTTTACCCGATCTAGGTGGCACCGGGAATCTAATATTCATGGCTTGATTATCTTCCTCATCTACTTCTATCAATTCAACTTTATCAAGTTTTTTGATCAATGATTGAGCAAACGAGGCCTTTGAAGCCTTATATCTAAACTTCTCGATTAACTGCTCGGTAGCTTTAATTTCCTTTTCTTGATTCTTTCTAGATTGAATTTGTTTTTCTCTAATCTCCGAACGCAGCTCAACATATTTAGAATAGCTTACCGGAAAATCATAAGCCATGCCATGGCTAATTTCTATAGTTCGCGTGGTAATTCTATTTAAGAAGGCCCTGTCATGCGAAACCAACATTACCGCCACTGGTTCGTTTTTCAAAAACTCTTCAAGCCAAATAATAGACTCTATGTCTAAGTGGTTGGTAGGCTCATCTAAAAGTAAAAGGTCATTTCTTTGAAGAAGGATTTTTGCAAGCTCAACCCTCATTTGCCAACCTCCAGAGAACTCTGCAATTTGACGATGAAAATCTGCTGAGGTAAACCCGAGTCCTGTCAATACCCTTTCCATATCTGCTTCATAGGTATATCCGCCTATCATGTGTAGCCTGTCTTGGTATTGGTTTAAGTCTTCAATCAATTTTAAATAATCATCACTTTCGTAGTCGGTTCTAACTTCTAACTGATGAGTAATATGATTGATTTCACCTTCTAAATGCTTAATTTCGGTAAACGTAGACTCGGTTTCCTCCCAAATGGTTTTATCCTTTTTTAGGTGAATGTCTTGGGTTAAAAATCCAATTTTACACCCACTGGGGGTTGAGATGTTACCACCATCTGTTGGAATTCTTCCTGCAATCACCTTGAGTAAGGTTGATTTTCCTGCTCCATTTCTACCTACTAATCCAATCTTTTCACCTGGATTAATTAAGAATGAAACGTCTTTGAATATGTCGCGTCCCGAATAATGGAGACTTACTTTATTTATACCTACCATAAGTGACAAAAGTAACCAAGTCCACGCAAATTGTAATTACCTTTGGGAAACAATATTTGTATGATGTTAAAAGGAACTAAATTTTATAGCATTTTTGGCATGAAATGTCCAAAATGTCACGAGGGGGAAATTTTTCAAGACCCAAATCCATATCATTTTAAAAACCTTTTTAAGATTTACGACCACTGTGATCACTGTGGACAAAAATTTGAGCCAGAACCAAACTTCTATTATGGTTCTATGTATGTTTCCTACGCTTATTCCGTAGCCATTTTTGTGGCTTCTTGGGTAATCGGCAAGTTTTTCTTAGGGCTATCTATCGGTGAAATATTTATTTTGATTGCAGTGGCCCTGTTGTTTTTGACGCCCTATATGTTTAGGTTGAGTAGAGTCACTTGGTTAAATTTCTTTATCCATTACGATAAATCTAACAAAGATTCATAGCGCTTTATGTCCGCTTCCGCGGGAAGTGATCCGTTGTTTTCTAGAAACTCTACAAACACCTTACTAAGCCATGGGGTAATTAATACGCCTCGGCTTCCAAGTCCGTTGAATATGTAAAGTGATTTCTCTTTTGGATGTTGTCCTATGAGTGGCCTTCTGTCTTTTACATTGGGGCGCACCCCTGCCCGCTGATCAATAATGCTCCAATGGGCCTTTTGAATGGAGTGCACATGTTGAAATAGTTCTTCTTTGCTTTTTTCTGTGGTATCTTCATTCACCTCATTCCAATTATATGTAGCTCCAGCTTTATACGTACCATCTTTTTGTGGAAGAAGGAAATGTCCTTTGTGAATAATTTCCTCCAATGGACTTCCTGCTTTCGAAACTAGCAGGGTTTCGCCTTTTGTCGGGGAGAAGGGCAAGTAATTAAACCAAGGGTTTTCAGAACCCGCTAGGTATCCTTCACAAAATATTACTCTTGAATACCTTTGGTTGTTGTAAATCCAAAAATCCCCTTCATGGGTTAATTGAGAATAATAAAAATCATCTTGGATTAATGACCTTTTTTCTAGGAGTAGTTTTGCAAAGGCTTCTAGCATCTTTTCAGTTTCAATCCACCCTGTATGCAGAACTCTTCCCAATCCATGAGGAGCATTTACTACCAATTCATCACCCGAAAGGATTTTTGGGTCTAGGAACTTTTTAAAAAGAGGGTTATCTGTTAAGGCATGCCAATTGTTCTGTTCTTCTAAAGAACTAAAGACTCTATAAATGTTTTCTTTATGTACAAAATCACTATTTGTTAATCTTTCTAAAGCTGCATAGTAGGAGGGAAGCTCCTCCATCATTTCTTCACCCTTCCAAACCCATTTCATCCTTTTTAAGACAATCGGATTCCACAAGCCTGAGGCCAATTTTGAGGAAGATGATTTTTTGGGAAGATCTATTAAGTCAAATGACTTCCCAGTTTTTAGAAGTCGGTTGGCTATGGCGGTTCCCGCTAAGCCTTGCCCTACGATTAAGTAATTTTTCATGGTAAAAAAAAACTCCCGCTTTCGCAGGAGTTTTTAAATTTTCAGGATCTTAATATTCCCACAAATCGTGTTCTAGGTTTCTTAAGTTTTCCTTTATTCTTTGAGCTTCTAACAACTGGTCCATAGCAGAATTTCTCTTATAATCAGCAATGGCTCTATCGTAAACATTTGCCTCTTTATAAATGGTGCTATTGAACTTTCTGAAGTGGAACAACTGGTCAAAGTTCATTCTTTTCATGTTGTTGTTCTCGTTGTAAACTTGGTGAGTTGACAACGCATACCTTGCATCTGGGAACCATACCCAAAACAAGTTATAGATTTCAGCTTTGTTTCTTGGGTTTGACACTCTTGGTGAAATACCGATAATCCGGTTTTTCATTTCACCTCTTTGCTTGTCAAAATACCAATCAGATTTAATTTCCCAAGCAATTACGTCTTTTGCTTTTACCTCAATGGTATCAATCAAAATAATAATGGTCGGGTCATCTCTATCTCTAATAGTATCTACCTTTTGAACCAAGTGACGTACTTCAGTGTCTGTTAGAGGTAATTCAAACCTATCGTCCATAAACACTTCAGAGATCGTACCTTCTTCAAGGATACCGTCTACCATTACATCAAATAAACTCTTTCTACCCGGAAGCGGTACTTCTGGGTAAAATAAAGGCAAGTTTATTTTTTCACGTACGTCAATTCTTTCCCATTGTCTAGAAGACCATAAAAGGTCTGATTCGCGAAGAAAAGGGTAAGGAATTACGCGATTGTTATTGTAGAATCTAGTGGGTTCAGGTATAATACCATCATCTTCTGGAGTAAGCACCTGACCGTTTACACTTGGAACCGCGAAGGTCAAGAGAAACAAGAATAGGGCGCTTATTTTTAATTTAGTGTTCATAGACTTGTGGGTTTTCAATTAGTTAACATCTAATGAGATAGCACTTACGTCTTCTACACGATAGTTCTTAGGACCTACCGCTTTAATGTTTCTAATGGTAATGGTAGATCCAGGTTTTAGTTTCTCAACAAGTTGTTTTGTTTGAGAATCTAATTTATTTCCTCTGATCGTTCTTGGTGGGTAACCCGGAACAACCACTTCAAATGAAGTAACATTTAAGGTTAATTCAAATGGGAAATCTTTAAATTCTGCTTTAACTTCTCCCGCGGTAATTGCTCTAGCAGAGAAAATACCTTGAGATTTACTATACATAGTACCTGTTGCAGGTGGAAGACCTTTTAAACGGAATTCCTTACTACCAACAGAACGTGTAGTGCCATCATCTTCTTGTACAGATACCGCAATCTTTATTGATTTTCCTGAAACTTTGTCAACACGTGCTGTGTAGTTTCCGTTAGATCCTGATACGCCGGGTCCGCTTACACGAATCTTCGCTGGATCAACTCCTGGTACACCAATTTCGATTGGGTTATCAACACCGCGATAAAGTACGTTCATCTTGGTTGGAGAAATGACCACTGATGGAGGAGCAACAAAATACGTTCCTTCTAAAGGCACTTCTGTATCTTCTTGTCCAACCTGTTTCAGGGTAATAGAACCAGTCCATTTTACCTCACCTGTTTTGTTTGCAGGAAACTTAACAAATCCAACTCCATTTTGGATATCTTCTGAAGACAATTCCTGACCGTTAATGGTGATTATTGGGTCTTGAGTATCATCATATGCAGCAAGCAATACTTGTGCTTCGTATTGGTCTCCTTGGGTTACATAAGTTGACTTAGGAATTACAATACCTTTTACTCCTGTTACTTTAATATCTTTACCCGTTACATTCTCTGATAACAATGAAACCGTTTTAGATTCCATTCTTCTAACATTTGCTTGGATGTCAGATAAAAAGGTGATGTCAGCAATTAATGGGAAATGACCAAAAGTTGATTCTTCCCAACTCATTGGAGCTTCATCTCCTTTAGCTTTTGTATCAGATACATCAAAGATTTTCTTAATATCAGCAATAAGTGCTTCATCACCTTCAGCTGCTTTTATTAAATCTTTTTTATAATCTTCCAAAGCTAATTTGATGTCTTTAGCTCTACCTTTTCCTCCTAATTCCTTGGGAGTAATAAGAACTGCAGCAGGCCCTTCTAAATCATCAGGTCTTTTTAATTTACCTGTTTCTTCGTCGCGACCATTAGAATACTCTTCTAATTCTTTCTTTACAGTTTCAATTAGTTCATAGGTTTTATTAGCCGACTTTTTTACCACGTTGGCCTTATCTCTCCAAGGTCCTGCTTTCGCTTCGTTTTCACCTGCAGCTCTATCAAGTTTGCTGTAAAGTGATGCGTTTTGCGCTTCAACAGTAACAATGGTTTCTGAGTATCCTTTCTCTAATTTATCTAACGCATCAAGGATGTCCTTAGATACGTTTAAGGCAAGCATAGCGGTTAACACGAGATACATCATGTTAATCATCTTCTGCCTTGGTGACAATTTTCCTCCTGCCATTTTTCTTTATTTAATAGTTTCTGAGTTGTCTTTAATTACGCTTTGTTTCCTCCCATTGCAGATAGCATGTTGCCATATACATTGTTTAGAGAAGACATGTTAGTAGCAAGGCGAGATACCTCTTCTGCTAACTTCTCAGAATCTTGAACTGATGAAGACAATTTGTCCATCATGTTATTTTGAATTTCAACTTGGCTGCTGGTGTTTTCTAATTGAACAGCATATAATGCGTTCATAGACTCCATGTGCTTAGCTGCATCAGAAAGTTGTTTGCTGTACTCATTAGTTGCAGTCGCTGCATCAACGGTTGTGCTTAATTGACCTGCTGCATCACCTAGTTTGCGCAATCCATTTCCAAGGCTTTCGATGAGTTCTGGTCCAATTTTCGCCTCTTCTAGCATGTTGTCTAACTCTTGAGTAGTAGAAAGTCCATTTCTAGATTTGTTGTAGTCAGCATCTGGATCTTCCATTCCTGCTAATTCAGGGTATACTAAGGTCCAATCCACTTCTTCATGTGGTTTTTCAAATGCAGAGAAGAAGAAAATCACTGCTTCTGTGGTAAGACCAATAACAAGCATAAGGTTTGCTCCTGGTAAGTGGAGGATTTTAAACATCGCTCCAAGAATTACAACGGCTGCACCCATACCATAAAGCTTAGCCATGAAGTTTTTAAATCTCTTTCCGTTTACATCAATCAATGCCATGATTCAATTTTTTTAATGTTTGTGTTTGTTTTAAGAAATAGGGGTTATTAAAAATCACCCAAGTCACGGCCTAAGAACGACTGAACGGTTCTGAATCCGATGTAGCTCTTAGCAGTATCTTGGTATTCGAAATCTCGGTTGTGAACTTGTAAGTACATAGCAATGTCTTTCCAAGAACCTCCTCTGATTACTTTTCTCTTCATTGTCTCATCTTCTTCATCATTTGCATGATATTCAAAGTTTGGACTAATATCACTTGCAAAGTGGTAAGATTGCTCTTCATATCCAGTTGACGTCCACTCAGAAACGTTTCCTGCCATGTTGTATAAGTTATATCCGTTAGGTGAGTAACTAGTCGCTTTTACCGTATAAAAACCACCATCAGCAGATAGGTTACCACGCATAGGTTTAAAGTTTGCTAAGTAACAACCCGAAGAGTTGGTTGCATAAGGTCCACCCCATGGGTAAGACGCCAATTCATATCCTCCTCTTGCTGCATACTCCCATTCACCTTCAGTGGGTAATCTAAATTCTTGTTCACTCATGGTAGACATGCCATTAGAGATCAAGTAAGAGGCGCGATAACGAGTTCTCCAATTACAAAAAGCTTTTGCTTGTTTCCAATTAACTCCTACCACTGGGTAGTCATCATAAGCTGGATGATAAAAATATTTATCGTGCATTGGCTCGTTAAAAGAGTAAGTGAAGTCATGTGCCCAAACTAAAGTGTCAGGGTAAACGTTAATGATTTCCTTTTCAAAGAAAGAAGCTCTAGTAGACACTTGCTGGTTGTCTTTAATATAGTCGCGGTATGAGAAATACTCTCCGTCACCGTCTTCATCGCGGTAATCATAAATTACACGATTCTCTTTTCTACCTGCCTTTTGTTTATTGATCCAAAAGTACATGTAGTTCAGTTGACGAGCGTCAATCATTCTTCCTCCTAAGAATTGCTCTTCTGGTGGAAGGTACATGCCTTCAATCACCTCAGTGTACAATTCATCTGGGTAGTTGTTAATATCCCACTCTAAATATGATTGCCAATCTAAGTGGCGAGTCATAGAGTCAGGATAGTTCATTCCTCTGTATTCTTGGTAGAAAGTTGGTTCTTCCATTTCATTGTAGTCAATGAATTCATAACCTTCTACCATTCCTTCCGCTAATCTAAAGCGAAGAATAGAATCTCTGACCCACTGTACAAACTGACGGTACTCGTTGTTTGTAATTTCGGTTTGATCCATGTAGAATGCAGGGATTGATACCGTTTTGGTTGGTGATGATAGCTGATAAGGAATGTCTTCATCAGCATTACCCATGTTAAACGATCCTTGTGGAATAAAAACCATTCCGTAAGGTTCTGATGGATACCATTCAGGCCTGTCTTGCACGCCAGTAAGTTCACCGTGGTCTGAGCTGCTACAAGCAACTAGAGCTAGGAAACCGATGGCAAAAAACAATTTATTTTTCATAAGGTCTGGTGTTTCAACTGTTAAATTAACGCCAAAATTTTTTAAAAATTTCTTCAAACTACATTTTTATAACCACACTGGGTTTGCGTAGCGTTTTTCTACTCGTGGTGGAATTTCAATTTTGAAGCAATAACTCAATAGAATTTCATGTGATCCTGAACTTGCTTGACTCAACGCAGACGTTGTGATGTCGTAGCTGTAAGAGAATCTGAAATTCGGCATAATGTAGTAACCTACCTGAGCTGCAATAGCATCTTCCAGGCGATACGTTAACCCACCCCAAAGGCGGTTATTGTATAGGGCATTCAAATTTAGGTCGAACTGTGCAGAGGATGCATATTTGACTAACAAGTTTGGTTGTAAGGCCCAGTTGGTGTTGGGGATCTTGTAGTCATATCCTCCCATTAAATAGTAATGTCTCTCGTAAGTAAATGTGCTTACTCCACCGGCGGTACCATCCAAATCGGTTTTTGCAGCAATTAAATTACCAGAAGAAATTCCTACGTAATATGTTGGTGTGTTGTAGTAAACTCCGAAGTTTAAATCGGTAGCTAATCCAGAAGCTCCATTTTTAATAATTGAAATGTCACTTGATTCTGGCGTGTTGGGGGTAATCCATTCGGCATCATTTAAGCCTTTGTTCTTTAAATTAACCATCAACCCAATCCCTAAGTTACCATCACCAATTTTGGTATTGTAAGTATAACCAATTCCAGCATTTATATCTTGAAAGAAACCAATTTGGTCATTGGTAATTGAAAGGGATAAGGCACCATGAAGGGCTGGAATAGGAATTCCTGCATTTAAGTTTTGCGTAGTAGGGGCGTTGTCAAAACCAACCCATTGAGAACGGTGAGCTAGGTTAACACATATGTTTCCCGTAGCACCAGCGTAGCCTGGATTGTAATATAATTTGTTCCACTCAAATTGAGTGAATTGTACATCCTGTTGCGCAAAAAGAGTAAAGCTTAATGCACTAAGGAAAAGGGTAATAATTCTTCTCATAGAGAATTTCTATTCATTTTTTCATTAGCCTAATAGCCGCTAAAGATAGATAAAAATAATTTTTAGCGAATTTTTTAGGCATCAAATTGCAAAATTTATAAACATTTTGTTCTTGAAAACTTGAAAGCCAGGTTTATAGAATCGTTAATTAAATACCTCTTTGTTGTGCTTTCCACCATCTTTGGGGCATTTCTCCTTCTAAAGCGGCTTGGTAATCTTGGTAAGAGCAAGGTATTAAAGTATGCCTTTCTGAGGCTTTGTCACCAATAGGAACTTCAATCCACCATCGGTCACTCAGCGGACTCTTATAGAATATAAGTAGATGTTCTCCGTCCTCTAATAGAACATTGAACTTTGTGTAATCGTTTTTTGATGAAAAAGGATAGTCGCCCTTTCTCTGCGCAACGCCCTCTAGAAAATACCACATCATTTGTGCGACAAGATGTGCGCCTTGTTTGTTGTCGTCTAAATTCGGATTGTATTGATAAATACCAAAACTAGTTACCTTATCACTCAAGCCTGAGTAACGGCAAATGGCGCATGCTTCTTCTGCGGAAAATCCGTTGGGAGAACTTCTTCTTGATGCGGGTGCATCCGGAAAGCGTATAGCTCCCAAATCAAAACTTATCAAATCCGCATCTCTTACAATGGGTTCAACCTCTTGAATATTCATGTGGGTTTGCCCGAGTCTAGAGATTTCAAAGTTTAGCTTTTCCATTAAACCTATTTCATCTTGATTTACAAAATAGGTTTGGTAGCCGATATTTGAAAAATTGAATAGGTTATACGGCTTGTTTATGATGATATGACTTAAGTAGCTTTCGTCTTTTAAACCGTCTTCATGTCTTCCTAAATCAAATCGACTGTCAATAGAAACAAGGTTGACGGTTTGCTCAAGTTTGTCGTATGACCTATAGTTGGCATAGGTGATGTCTTGGCTGCCGCCTAAAATCAAAGGAATGATTTGATTCTTTAGGAGCTCAACACAAACTTCTTGAAGAGCAAAGTAGGTGTCTGAAATTTCTTCTCCCATGTAAATGTTACCCAAGTCGGCAATTTCATAATTCCACTTGCCAGAGTATAAAGGGTATAAAAACCTTCTTATGGTGTCTGGACCCTCTGCACAACCTTGGTTGTATACGGAACCCCTGTCATCCATTACTCCGATAATTGCCACTTTTACGCCTTCTAGATTGGGAATCCCTTCAACTTCTTTGTGTATGCGAAGATTGTGGAATAATGACTGCGGGTGCAGCTTCTCTGCACTGTCTAAAATGTGTTCTCTTACCGGAGCTAAGAAGTGTTCTAACATTTACTATTTTTTGGCGGTTTTCTTTGTAGTTGTCTTTTTAGCGGTTGCCTTCTTTTTTGCAGGAGCCTTTTTCTTACCTCTGCCTTTGGAAGCTCCTCCTTCTTTAATAAGCTTTAAACATTCGTTTATTCCTAGACTTTTAGGATCTGTGTCTTTGGGAATCTTATAATTAGACTTTCCTTGTTTTATATACGGTCCAAATCTTCCGTTTAAAACTTCAATCGTTCCGCTTTCGTGATCAAAAGAGGCAATAAACTTGTTTCTATCGGCCTCTCTTTTGGCTTCAATCAGCTCAATAGCCCTTGTTAAGTTTATGGTTGCCGGATCGTCCTCTTTCTTGATGGAAGTGAACTTTTTAGCATGTAAAACATAAGGACCAAATCTTCCAATGCCAATTTTTACATCAGAGTCCTCATATTGACCAATATTTCTAGGGAATTTGAAAAGCTCTAGAGCTTCCTCTAACGTTATGGTGCCTATTTGTTGGCCTTCTAAAAGTCCGGCGAAAGCAGGTTTCTCCTCGTCGTCAGACTCACCAATTTGTACCAATGGACCAAACCTTCCGATTCTTGTGTAAACGTTTTTACCTGAATTCGGATCAACGCCTAACAGTCTTTCTCCAGAAGCTCTATCGGCATTCTCTGTAACCTCTGTAATGGTAGGGTGGAAATCTTGGTAGAAAGATTCTATCATTGAATTCCATGCCTTCTGACCTTGAGCAATCTCATCGAACTCTTGTTCTACTTGGGCTGTGAAATTAAAGTCTAATACTTTATTAAAGTGCTCAACTAAAAAGTCATTCACCACCATACCAATGTCAGTTGGGAATAATTTTCCTTTTTCAGCTCCTGTTTTTTCTTGTTTAACAACCGTCTTCACCTCGTTTTCTACAAGAGATAACTGGTGGTAGTCTCTTAGTTCACCTTCTCTAACGGGTTTTTCAACATACCCTCTATTAATAATGGTAGAAATGGTAGGGGCGTAGGTAGACGGTCTACCTATCCCTAATTCTTCTAATTTTTTCACCAAACTAGCCTCAGTAAACCTCGGGGGGTGTTTTGAGAACTTTTCAGTAGCGGTAATTTCATTCGGGTTAAGCGATTCATTTACCTTTAAGGCTGGAAGTGCATTCTTTTCTTCAATGTCTTCTTCGTCGGTGCCTTCTAGGTAAACCTTTAAAAATCCATCAAAAACGATGACCTCTCCCTTTGCTACGAAATGATATTTATCTACCGAAGGACTTGCGATCACTGCGGTGGTGTTTTCTAATTTGGCTGCAGCCATTTGACTGGCTAAGGTCCTTTTCCAAATTAAATCGTAAAGCCTTTGTTGGTTTCTGTCGGCACCGGCTTCATGTCTGTCCATATACGTAGGACGAATCGCTTCGTGAGCTTCTTGCGCACCTTTGTTTTTGGTGCTGAAGTTTCTCACTTTAGAATACTCTGCACCGTAAGACTTTGTAATTTCTTCTTTAGCGGTAGAAATGGCAAGTCCAGAAAGGTTAACGCTATCCGTTCTCATATAGGTAATAAGTCCTGCTTCGTAAAGTCTTTGTGCTAATGACATAGTTTGCGAAACGGAATATCCTAGTTTTCTTGACGCCTCTTGTTGAAGGGTAGAAGTGGTAAATGGCGCAGCAGGGTTTCTTGTTCCTGGACGCTTGTCTACCTTATTAATAGTGAAGTCTGCATTTTTACAGCTTTCTAAAAAAGCCTGTGCTTCATCTTTGTTTTCAAATCGATGGTTTAACTCTGCGGTAAAGGTTTTTCCATTCTCTTTTTGGAATTCGGCGACTACTCTATAGGTTGCCTTAGATTCAAAACCTTGAATTTCTCTTTCTCTATCTACAATTAATCTAACCGCAACCGATTGAACCCTACCTGCAGAAAGTCCTGGCTTAATTTTTTTCCACAGAACGGGAGAGAGTTCAAAACCTACCAATCTATCTAAAATTCTTCTTGCTTGCTGAGCATCCACTAAATCTTGATTCACCTTTCGGGGAGATTCAACTGCATTTAAAATGGCTGACTTTGTGATTTCGTGAAATACAATTCTATGTGTGGTGGCTAAATCTAGTCCTAAGGTGTCCGCTAGGTGCCAAGCAATGGCTTCCCCTTCGCGGTCCTCATCCGATGCAAGCCATACTTGATCTGAGGACTTTACTAGTTTTTTAAGCCTTGAAACCACTTCTTTTTTGTCTGAAGGTACTTCGTATATCGGATTAAATCCGTTGTCGATTTCAATCCCCATATCTTTGGAAACCAGATCTCTAATGTGTCCGAAACTACTTGCTACTACAAAGTCTTTTCCCAAAAACTTTTCAATGGTTTTGGCCTTTGCAGGTGACTCGACGATGACTAAATTCTTCCCCATGGATACTTTTTAAATACAGGTTTCAACCTGCAAAGTAAACGAAATGTTTTTCAAACCACCCGAATTTTACTTCCCCGAAAGGGTAATTTATAGTAATGATGTGTAAAATGGAAGAAAAAAGTGGGCTGACAAACTGTCACAGAGTAATTGATTTTTCTACCTTTGTGCCGTAAACCATGAAATGGAAATTCAATGCACGAGGATAAGAAGGAAATAGTTGAGGAAAGACAAGGGGAATCTCTTGTTTTAGATGCTGATTTTAGAGCTTCCAAGAAATTATACATAGAGAGTTATGGCTGTCAGATGAATTTTTCTGATAGTGAAATTGTAGCGAGTATATTGGCTACCGAAGGATATTCTACCACTAGAGATATGGAAGAGGCTGACCTTGTTTTATTAAATACATGTAGTATCAGAGACAAGGCTGAGCAAACGGTTCGCAAGAGATTGGGGACATTTAACCAGGTAAAAAAGTCTAATCCCGATATGAAAATTGGTGTTTTGGGGTGTATGGCTGAACGAGTTAAAAGCAAGCTTCTTGATGAAGAAAAGTTAGTAGATCTTGTGGTAGGTCCAGACGCTTACAGAGATTTACCCAACTTGTTAAAAGAACTTGACGGAGGACGAAAGGCGGTTAATGTTATTCTTTCTAAAGAAGAAACCTATGATAACATTGAACCGGTTCGCCTGGGAGGAAATGGGGTCACTGCATTTGTTTCCATTACCCGCGGTTGTGATAACATGTGTACTTTCTGTGTAGTTCCGTTTACACGCGGTAGAGAACGCTCTAGGAATCCAGAAACCATAGTAGAGGAAGTAATTGAGTTGGCCAACAAGGGCTACAAAGAAGTGACTTTGCTAGGGCAAAATGTAGATAGCTACTTGTGGTATGGCGGCGGACTCAAAAAAGATTTTGACAAGGCATCTGATGCGGCCAAGGCTTCGGCGTTGTATTTCGGCGGACTTTTAAACAAAGTAGCAAAGGCGGTTCCGAATATGAGAATTAGATTCTCTACTTCAAACCCTCAAGATATGTCTGATGAGGTTTTATACGCCATTGCCAACAATGAGAATGTGTGTAATTATATTCACTTGCCTGTTCAGTCAGGAAGTTCTAGAATTTTAGAACTTATGAATAGAGGGCATACAAGAGAAGAGTATTTTGCGTTGATTGACCGAGTGAGAAAAATTATTCCAGATTGTGGGATTAGTCATGACCTTATTACAGGGTTCCCTACTGAGACTGAAGAAGATCATCAAGACACTTTGTCTTTAATGGATTATGTGAAGTATGACTTTGGATATATGTTCTTTTACTCTGAGCGTCCTAACACGTACGCCGCTAGAAAAATGGAAGATGACATTCCACTAGAAGTGAAAAAGAGACGCCTTAAGGAAATTATTGACAAACAGCAAGAACACTCTTTAGAGAGAAATAAGGCCTTTATTGGTAAAACGGTTGAAGTTTTAGTGGAAGGGGTTTCTAAGAGATCTGATGATGATTTGTTCGGACGTTGTTCTCAAAATACTGTGGTTGTTTTTCCTAGAGAAAATTATGCTGCCGGTGATTTTGTAAAAGTGAAAATTGAAGATTGTACTGCAGCTACTCTTTTAGGTACTGCCATTTAATAGTTATCCACCACCTATGATTAAATTGAAAGTAACCCTTGCCTTTTTGTTTTTATTGCCCTTTGCGGGATGGTCACAAGAGACCCCTGAAAAGCCTCAAACTGCTGATACTGCTAAGATTTACGACAATGAATTGTCTTTTTATGTGGTGAGTGAGCAAATGAGAAAGTATGGTGAGATTGAAGTTTGCGTATTCTCTGACAAAGTAAACATGTGTGTTGGCAACTTGACAACGAGTTTTGAAATTCACATTTTTGATGCAAATGACCAGTTGTTAGCCAAGTCTATTTGGTTGGGAATGAATTTGAATATTAAATTCAAAAAGAATTATCCCAAAGCAAAATATTTAGAAATTAAAGCGGTAAAGCCATTCGTAATCAACAAAACCACCGGTAGTAAGATTTACCAAGACGAACCTATTTCCGGAAAATTTACTCTGAAGTGATGAATGTAAGAGACATAAAACAGCGATTTAGTATTATAGGAAATTCACCTTTGCTTGACAGAGCCATTGAAAAAGCAATTCAGGTGGCACCCACTGATATCTCTGTTTTAGTTTCGGGAGAAAGTGGAGTGGGGAAAGAAAATATTCCCAAAATAATTCACCAGCTTTCTCATAGAAAACACGGTCCGTACGTGGCCGTTAACTGTGGAGCCATTCCTGAAGGGACCATAGATTCTGAATTGTTTGGTCATGAGAAAGGAGCTTTTACTGGAGCAACTGGCGCCAGAAAGGGTTATTTTGAAGAAGCCGATGGTGGGACTATCTTTTTAGATGAAGTAGGGGAACTTCCACACAGTACCCAAGTGCGTCTTCTGAGGGTTTTAGAAACCGGAGAGTATATTAAAGTAGGATCTTCAAAACCACAAAAAACAAACGTAAGAGTAGTTGGAGCAACCAATGTAAATATGTTGGAGGCCATCAAGAAAGATAAGTTTAGGGAAGACCTATATTATCGTCTTAATACCGTTGAGATTCAATTGCCCCCCTTGCGTGAAAGAAAGGATGACATTCATTTGTTGTTTAGAAAGTTTGCTGCCGATTTCAGTGAAAAATATCACTTACCAGCAGTCAGGCTTATGCCAGACGCTATTTCTGTTTTAGATTCGTTTAGGTGGCCAGGAAACATCAGACAGCTAAGAAACCTTGCCGAGCAAATTTCTGTCATAGAAACCGAGAGAGAAATTAATGCTCCCAAGCTATTGACCTACCTTCCCGATGCGGGTAAGTCAAATGTACCCGCTCTATATGAAAGTGACTCAAAAGATTCTAATGATTTTTCTTCGGAGAGGGAGATTCTTTACAAAGTCTTGTTTGATATGAAAAAAGACCTGAACAACTTAAGAGAGTTGGTGGGGCAAATGTTGTCTAATAAAGATTTGGAAGGCTTTATTGCGGAGAATCCTAATCTAATGAAGAGTGTCTACGCTCAAGAATCAAAAGTGCCGGCCACCCGTGATGAATCGGAGTCATTAGTGCCAATCATTGAAACGAAAAATGACTTTTTAGACGATGTTTACGATGCGCCTGAACAGGTAGAGGAGAATCTAAGCCTACAAGACAAAGAAATTGAGTTGATCAAGAAAGCCTTGAATAGAAATAAAGGGAAACGCAAAAATGCCGCTGATGAACTCGGGATTTCTGAACGTACTTTGTATAGAAAAATAAAACAATACGACTTATGAAAAGATTCTTAGGATGGGCTGTTTTCTTTTTTGTTTTGGTGGGATGTACCGGCGGTTACTCCTTTGCGGGAGGAGATGTTGGATTGGCGAAAACGATTACCATTAATCAGTTTCCGAACTACGCAGACCTTGTAAATCCTACTTTGAGTCAAGAATTCACAGAAGGATTAAGAGATATTTTTATTGCAAGAACCGATTTGGTTGCAGAGTCTGAAGGAGGAGATTTAATCTTTGAAGGTTCTATAACTGATTACAGAATTCAGTATATTTCAGCTCAGTCTAATGAAACAGCTGCTCAAAACAGATTGTCTATTACAGTCAATGTGATTTTTACGAATCAAATTGAACCAGAGAAAAGCTTTGAAAAGAAGTTTTCTAGGTATAAAGATTATGATTCTGATTTCTCACTGACTCAAGTAGAAGAGGGGTTGGTAACAGAAATGATTGAAGAACTGGCAGAAGATATTTTTAATCGATCAGTTGTAAATTGGTAATCGTTTGACAAAAGACCAACTCATAAAACTCGTTGAAAACCCATCAAAAATTGATGAGCAGTCTTTTCTTGCTATAGAAAAATTACGGGAAGACTTTCCGTATTCTTATCCTTTAGCTTTACTAAAATTACTTCACTTAAAACAAAATGATTCTTATCTCTTTACTCCTGCGCTGAGTAAAACTGCACTATTGAGTCCAGACCGTGAGAAGTTATGGCATTGGGTTGAAGGTGAAGTTCAGGAAAAGAAAACGGTTTTACGAGTTGAAAAATCACAACCTACCCACGTGGTTGATCCTCCCGCGAAAGCGGAAGAGAAAGAAGAGGTTGTGAAGGAAGAAAAAACACCGGTACAAGAGACTGAAAGTCCTGAAAAGACAGAAACCCCTCCGGTTAAAAAAGAGGAAAAAACCCTTGCTAACCAAGGTTCTGAGCTTAAAGATTTGAGTCATTTGCCAGAAAAAGTTCGGGCAATTATTGAGAGAAGTCGAAATATCCAAAAGAAAATTCAGGAGCCCAAAGAGGAGCATGTTGAGAAAGGAAATGTTCCTGAATCTATTGCATCGTTCAAACTTGAAGAGCCCATTGAAGTGGAGCCTTTGAGTGTTTCTGAGAATGAAGATTTGAATATTAGTTTTTCTATTCTTGAAGATGAATCAGACTTTTTAGGAGTTCCCAATGAAGTAGAGGAGGAAATTGAAGAAGACCTTACAGATGAAGTTACGCCAAAGTCAATTGTAGAAAAAGAGATTATACTGGAAGGTAAGCACAGCTTTGTAGAATGGATGGAGCTGATGAGTAGCACTGAGGTTTCTAAGGGGAAAATTCATGATGATAAACCCAGAGAAGTAATAGAGGAGGCGAAAACTTCCCCAAAAACACTAGAAGAGAAAATAGACTTAATAGATCAGTTTATTAAAAAGCCACCTAGGTTTAAACCGGTGAAAAAGAGTGGAAATAACATAGATTTATTAAAAATGACTACCTCTGATGATTCCGCATTTATTACGGAGACATTGGCTCAAGTTTACCTTGATCAGAAACATTTTGATAAAGCAATTGAAGCATATGAAATTCTTCGTTTGAAATATCCCGAAAAAAGTAGTTTATTTGCAGACCGAATTTCAGATATAAAAAAGATTAAAGAAAATAAATAGAAAGTATGTCATTATTGATTTCCATCTTATTGATTGCAACCTGCCTATTATTAGTGCTAGTGATTTTAGTACAAAATCCTAAAGGAGGTGGCTTGAGCTCAACATTTGGAGGCGGAAGCTCACAAATGCTTGGAGGAGTAAAAAAGACTAACGACTTTTTAGATAAAGCTACATGGACTTTATCAATTGTTTTGGTTGCCCTTGTATTGATCATCAACTTAGGAGGAAGCATGGCTTCTGACGAAGTTACCAATGAGTCAGGACTTGTAGATCAACTGAACAACGCGGCTCCTGTTGCTCCAGCAACTATTCCACAAGCAGGTGGAGAAGAACTTCAAGACAACGGCCTTCAGACAGTTGAAGAAACTGAAGAGGACGGAGAATAAGCTTAGACAGAATTTCTTTAAAAGATATCTAAACCCTGCCAAGTGCAGGGTTTTTTTATGTCTAAAATTCAGTTTTGATGCAGCTCAATGTCATGCTGTCAGAGATTTTTTTCCGTTTGGTAATTTGTTGTCATGAAATTGGTGTTGGCACACTGTGTGCTTATACGAAGCGCAGTAATAAATCACTAATTAATTAAACAATTATAAAAATGGCTGAATTGAATATTCGTCCGCTAGCAGACAGAGTTCTCGTTGAACCAGCGCCTGCTGAAACTACTACAGCATCTGGGATTATTATTCCTGACACGGCTCAAGAAAAACCACAGAAAGGAACAGTAGTGGCAGTGGGTAACGGTAAGGTTGATGAACCGTTAACGGTAAAAGTTGGCGAAACCGTACTGTACGGAAAGTACGCCGGAACTGAATTGAAATTTGAAGGAAAGGACTACCTGATTATGCGTGAGTCTGACATCCTAGCTATTCTTTAACTAAAAATAAAATTATCATCATGGCAAAAGACATCAAATTTGATATCGAAGCTAGAGACGCACTGCGTCGCGGGGTAGATGCATTGGCAAATGCGGTTCGTGTTACCCTAGGACCTAAAGGAAGAAACGTAATTATTGAGAAATCATTTGGCTCACCTCACATCACAAAAGATGGTGTGTCTGTAGCGAAAGAGATTGAGTTAGAAGACAAGATTGAAAACCTAGGAGCCCAAATGGTAAAAGAGGTAGCGTCTAAAACTGCTGATGTTGCAGGGGATGGAACTACTACTGCTACTGTTTTAGCTCAGGCGATTGTTACTCAGGGTCTTAAAAACGTTGCGGCGGGTGCAAACCCAATGGACCTTAAAAGAGGTATTGACAAAGCGGTTGAATCTATTGTTGCTGAATTGAAAAAGCTTTCTCAAGAAGTTGGTGATAGCGATAATAAAATTGAGCAAGTAGCTACTATTTCTGCTAATAACGATTCATCAATCGGTTCATTAATAGCCGAAGCGATGGGCCGTGTTAAGAAAGAAGGAGTAATTACTGTTGAAGAAGCAAAAGGTACTGAGACCTACGTTGACGTAGTAGAAGGAATGCAGTTTGACAGAGGTTACTTAAGTCCTTACTTTGTTACGGATACTGAAAAAATGTTGGCTGACCTAGAGAACCCTTACATCTTGATTTACGATAAGAAGGTTTCTAATATGAAAGAACTTCTTCCAGTTCTTGAGCCAGCAGCGCAATCTGGTAGACCTTTGGTAATTATTGCGGAAGATGTAGATGGTGAAGCTTTAGCAACACTTGTAGTAAATAAAATTAGAGGTGCCCTAAAAATTGCTGCGGTAAAAGCACCAGGTTTTGGTGATAGAAGAAAGGCTATGCTAGAAGATATAGCAATTCTTACAGGCGGTACCGTAATCTCTGAAGAGAGAGGCTTTAAATTAGAGAATGCTACTCTAGATATGCTAGGTACTGCAGAAAAGGTTACCATTGATAAAGACAACACTACAGTTGTAAATGGTGCTGGATCTCAAGATGATATCAAGGCAAGAGTCAACCAAATTAAGGCTCAAATTGAATCTACTACTTCTGACTATGATAGAGAAAAACTTCAAGAGCGCCTAGCTAAGTTAGCGGGTGGTGTAGCGGTACTTTATGTAGGAGCTGCATCAGAAATTGAAATGAAGGAGAAGAAAGATAGAGTAGATGACGCATTGGCTGCTACTAGAGCTGCTATTGAAGAAGGTATTGTTCCTGGAGGCGGTACCGCTTTAGTGAGAGCTTCAACGGCTTTAAATAACCTTGAAGGGGATAATCAAGACGAAACTACAGGGATGAAAATCATTCTTCGTTCTATTGAAGAACCTTTGAGACAAATTGTTGAAAACGCAGGACTTGAAGGCTCTGTTGTTGTTGCAAAAGTAAAAGAAGGAAAAGATGACTTCGGATTTAACGCCAAGTCTGAAGAATACGGAAACATGTACGAGCAAGGCATTATTGATCCTACTAAAGTAACTAGAGTTGCTTTAGAGAATGCTGCTTCTATTGCCGGTTTACTTCTTACTACTGAAGCAACCATAACTGAAATTCCAAAAGAAAACGATTCAATGCCAGCAGGTGGTATGGGCGGCGGAATGCCAGGAATGATGTAATCTTTTAAGGATTAGTTTTATACTTAAAAGGCCGCTCAAAATGAGCGGCCTTTTTTATTTTAGAATAATTGTTCTAATGCTTCTTCTACTGTCTCAACGGGTAATTGGCAAGTCTTATTTTCACAAACATAGATCATAGTTTTTCCTTCTACATAGCGATGGGCTAATAAAGGCAAATCTGAATCTGATTTTGAACTAGAGAAAAATACATTGGGGATGTAGTGTTTTTCTAATTGACCCAGGTATTCTTGGTGTTTTTCGCCAATGATTACAACTTCTTTTGTTCCCTCTTTAAAAAGTAAAGCCAACTTTAACCACTGTGAATACCCCTCTGCATAATCTGGAATTCTAGAGTTCATCTTTTGAAGCATTTCTCTTGAATGTTCTATGTATTCTTGGTTGTCTAATAAGGTCCCAAGGGTAAAGAGGTTTAATGCCATAGTTGAATTAGGACTTGGTAAAACATTGTCATCATTTTCTATTTGCAATCGCGTGGTGCTTGAAAAATTTAAAAAGGGACTGTCTTGAATTGAAAAGATCTCTAATGTGTGCTTACAAAGGTCTTGTCCGGTTTGTAAATAACACTCATTTCCAGTTACTTGATACGCCAACAAACAAGCTTCAATGGTGAAAGCGTAATCTTCTAAAAACCCCTCCTGCCCCAATACGTCAAGATAACTATGATAAAGAGTGTTTTCTTTTCTCAAGGTGTTTAATAGGAAGGATAAACACTTTTCTGCACTTTGAAGGTACCTTGGATTTTTAAAGGTTTTATAGGCTTCAAGTAGTCCTTTTACCGTTAAAGCATTCCATGAAGCTATTATTTTGTTGTCCGTTCCAGGTCGAATTCTTTTTGATCGGTGAGTAAGAAGAAGCTCCTTCCTTTTTGTGACCTGTGTTGTAAAACCTTTGACCTCTAAATTATTCAACTTTGAAAATTCTTCTAGGGTGTAATTAGGAAAGAGTATGGACCTCTCCTTCTCCCAAAAGCCATCGGTTTCTATTCTGAAGTATTCATTGAACAAAGTGTAGTCTTTTCCTAGAATTTCTAGTAACTCTTCTTGAGTCCATAAGTAGAAAAGTCCTTCTTCACCTTCAGAATCTGCATCTATTGCTGAGTAAAATCCGCCAGAATTATGGGTCATTTCACGATCTATCCAATCAATAGTTTCGGTAACCACTTGGCGATAAAGTGGATTTTTACTTTTTCTGTATGCTTCACTATATAAAGAAAGTAACTGTCCGTTGTCGTAAAGCATTTTTTCAAAGTGGGGTACATGCCATTTAACATCCGTAGAGTAGCGACTGAATCCACCACCCACTTGGTCGTAAATTCCTCCAAGAGCCATTTTATCTAGAGTAGTGAATATGTGTTTTTCGAGCGCAGCATCACCGTGATGAGTTACGTAATGAAGTAAAAAACTATAATTGTTTGGAAGAGGAACTTTTGGGGCTCTATTGGGACCTCCATTTTTTATGTCTAAACGATTTTTCCATTCACCAATAGCTCTTTGAAACATATGGTCAGAAATAGGTTCGCTTTCAGATTGTAATGCAACTAATTGAGTTTGTTGAATTCCTTTTTCCAGACGATCTGCGTATTCTCTCATTTTTCTCGGGGCGTTTAGATAAACATCTAAAACAGCATCTAATGATTTTAACCATTGCTGAGGGTTAAAATAGGTGCCACCCCAAACGGTTCTGCCATCAGGCAGAGCAACTACGTTCAATGGCCAACCCCCTCTTTGTGTCATCAATTGAACCGCACTCATATAATACTGATCTAGATCGGGTCTTTCTTCTCTGTCTACCTTGACACAGATGAAGTTTTTATTCATGAACTCAGCTATTGAATCATTCTCAAATGACTCCCTTTCCATAACGTGGCACCAGTGGCATGTTGAGTATCCTATGCTAATAATTAACAGTTTCTCTTCCTCTTGGGCACTTTGTAAAATTTGGTCAGAGTAAGCATGCCACTCTACAGGATTATAGGCGTGTTGTAATAAATATGGACTCTTTTCAGAGAGTAAAGAATTTGCTTTTTTCATGTGACCTTTTTGTGAATTGGGTTGGCAGCCTGTAAGTAGGCTCAAGAACATTGCAAGCAGTAGGTGTTTATGGCACTCTGTAAATTTTATATAACTTTGATTTAGCATTGAGTTAACATGCCCGGTGTTTAACCAATCTATTTTTGCCAAAAATTATTTCCATGGAAAATACCTATTTTTTGTTAGTGCTATTACTATTCACTTTAGGGATCATTGATCTTGTTGTAGGAGTTAGTAATGATGCAGTAAACTTTTTAAATTCAGCTATTGGATCAAAGGTAGCTAATTTCAAAACCATTCTAATTGTTGCGAGTTTAGGTATTTTGGCAGGAGCAACATTCTCGAGTGGAATGATGGAAGTGGCTAGAAAAGGAATTTTTGTTCCAGGCTTCTTCACCTTTGATAAAATTATGATCATCTTTTTAGCAGTAATGTTAACAGACATTATTCTGCTTGACATATATAATTCTCTTGGGTTGCCAACTTCAACCACTGTTTCCATTGTATTTGAATTATTAGGAGCTGCCTTTATTGTTGGCTTTTTGTTTTCTGGAGAAAAAGAAGGAAAGACGGCTGTTGCAGATTATTTAAATTTTGAAAAGTCCATAAAGATTATTTCAGGAATATTTGCATCGATATTTATCTCGTTTAGTGCCGGAGCTATTGTACAGTACCTTACTAGAGTTGTATTCTCTTTTAATTTTGAAGCAACGTTTAAAAAATTCGGAGGGATTTTTAGTGGTATAGCTATTTCATTCATTACCTATTTCTTGTTGGTAAAGGGCGCTAAAGGTTCTTCTTTCTTGACAGCAGATCAGTACGATTGGATTAAGGGAAATGCCATGTTAATTAACTTGGTGTCTTTCGTTTTCTGGACCATTGTTACCTATTTAATCATGTGGACAACCAAGTTCCACCCTTTAAAATTGGTTGTATTACTAGGTACTTTTTCACTTGCCATGGCCTTTGCAGGTAATGACTTGGTAAACTTTATCGGGGTTGCTGTGGCTGGTTTCCAGTCTTATGAGGCTTGGAGTGAGGCTTGGAGTATCAGTGGTATGCTGCCTTCAGAATTTTATATGGACTCATTAGGCGAAAAGGTAGCTACACCCACCATTCTTCTTTTGGGGGCTGGTTTGGTAATGGTGATTACCTTATGGTTCTCAGCGAAAGCTAAAAAAGTAACTGAAACAGAAGTTAGTTTAAGTCGCCAAGATGATGGAGATGAAAGATTTCGTCCTAACTTACTGTCTAGATCTATAGTTGGGGGTGCCATGGCCATTGGTAGAACCTTTGGTGCTGTGACAACCAACGATTGGAAGAACAGAGTTGGAAAGCAATTTGACGTTAACCGCAAGGTTTCGTTAAAAGAATCAGACCCACCAGCTTTTGATTTGTTAAGAGCTTCAGTAAACCTTATGGTGGCTTCAGTTCTTATTTCTTGGGCAACCTCAATGAAGATGCCATTGTCAACTACCTATGTTTCATTTATGGTGGCTATGGGGTCATCGTTATCTGATAGAGCATGGGGTAGAGAAAGTGCAGTTTATCGTGTTGCTGGAGTATTAAGCGTTATTGGTGGATGGTTCATGACGGCTCTTGTAGCCTTTGTTACTGCAGGAATTTTTGGTGCCATTCTATATTATACAAATGTTGGTGGCGTCATCGCATTAACGGTATTAGCAGCCTTTATGTTAATCAAGTCTCACGTCAACTTTAAAAAGAAATCTAAAGAGGACCTTGAGGATAATGCTGCGGTGTATGGCAATCTAGATGAAGTAGCTCAAGAGGCAAGACTTTCTACTATTAAGAGTATTAAAAGGGTGTCACATTCATTAAGTCTTAATATCAAAGGACTTATTGGTGAAAACACTGATATTCTTGCTAAGAATTACAAAGATGTAAATAAGGCCTTTAAAAAGTCGCGTAAAAACAACGCTAAACTTGTCAAATTACTGCGCCAAATGGGTGACGGGAATGAAGAGGCTGGGGCAATTGTAGTTAGGGTAAACAGGTTAGTTCAAGATCTGGAAGAAACCAACTTAAAACTATCTACAAGTATTACTGAACACTTTAGTAACCACCATGAAGCACCCAAAGGTGAATACACAAATTTCTTGATGCACAATGAAGAAAAGTATTTACGTTTTATTGCAACCATAGTTGAGCAAATTGAGAAAATGGACTTTCAGAATTTTGAGTCAAATATGGCTGAGCGTAAAAGGCTTACACTAGAAATTGATGATCAAATCAAGAAACAAATTGAGATTATTCAAAAAGATGAAATTGGCAATCGCCTTGGCAATCTTCAAGTAAGTATACTTTTGGAAACAAAATCGTTACTTTCTCTTACAGCTAGAATATTTAAAATCTATACCCGATACGCATTTAGAGACAAGATCTCATAATCATTTCAGACATATTTTATTTTTCAATTATGAATTTTCCTGCCACAAAAATTTTCATAATAGGAATCCTATTATTTAGCACTTCTGTTTTTTCACAAGAAGAAGGTCTTTTTAAAAAAGGTTTAGTCTATCAAAACGAAGACAACACCTTAAAAATGAAGTTCGGCTTAAGGATTCAATCCTTATTCTCTACCAATTTTCGCGATTTTGAGGTGTTAGATGATCCAGCCTTAATATCTAGTGAATTCGGTATTAGAAGAGGGCGATTAAAGTTTGACGGTTTTGTTGGAAACCCTAAATGGGAATACAAAGTTGAGCTTGCCCTTGGTAATAGGAACCTGGGTGATATTAGTGAGTTCAATAATATGGGAGCCCGCTTGGTGCTTGATGCGGTAGTTAAATACCACTTTACTAAGAAATACAGTTTATGGGTAGGGCAGACTAAGTTGCCGGGTAACCGTGAGCGAGTGGTGTCTTCTCAAAAACTGCAATTTGTTGACCGAAATATCGCTAACTTTCGTTTTAACCTAGACCGTGATCAAGGAATCCAGTTTCGCGCAAAAGAAAGTTTTGGTAAAACCAAATTTAAATGGGCACTGGCCATTTCTATGGGAGAGGGAAGAAATATTACTGCAGAAAACCAAGGTGGATTTGAATATACAGCACGTGCTGAGTGGTTGCCGTTTGGTGCTTTCTCTGGAAAAGGTGATTACGTAGAATCTGATATAGAACGTGAAAAAACGCCAAAACTATCCATTGGTGCTTCCTACGACTATAATGTTGGTGCCGCTCGAGTAAGAAGCAACCAAGGAAATTGGCTTTATGACTCTTTGGGTAACGTGGCTGAAGCAGACCTGTCTACTTTTATTGCAGACTTTATGTTTAAGTACAACGGTTGGAGTGCAACGGGAGAATATTTTTATAGAAACACTGAGAATCCTTTGGTTTTAGATTGGAATGGCTCAGTGTTAGGGGCCTACTACATTGGTCAAGGTTTAAGGACTCAGGTTGGTTATTTGTTCCGTTCAAACTGGGAACTCGCAGGTAGATTTTCTTACGTTACGCCTGATGTTCAGTCAGACAGTAGAGGTAATTATCAGCAATATACCTTAGGTGTTTCTAAATACATTTATGGCCATACAGTGAAAGTTCAATCGGATGTTTCTTATATGCATTATGATAATGTTGCAGAAGCAGATCCGCTTATGTTTAGGCTCCAATTAGAAGTTGGATTCTAAAATATTGAAAAGCAAATAAAGGCGGCTCATTTGAGCCGCCTTTTTTGGTGTCTATTGTTTTGCAAAGTGTTTGTAGAACAACGGAATGGTTTCAATACCCTTTAGGAAGTTAAAGACCCCATAGTGCTCATTGGGTGAATGTATGGCATCAGAATCTAATCCAAACCCGAACAAAATTGATTTGGTGCCCAATTCTTTTTCAAAAAGGGCAACAATTGGAATGGAACCTCCAGACCTAACTGGAATTGGTTTTTTTCCAAAAGATTCTTCCATGGCTGCAGAAGCAGCTAAATACCCTTTACTATCTGTTGGAGAAACATAAGGATGTCCGCCGTGGTGGGGAGTAACTTTTACTTTAACACAATCCGGTGCAATAGATTCAAAGTGCTTTGCGAATAATTGAGTTATTTTTTCAGGATCTTGCCCTGGTACTAATCTCATTGAAATTTTAGCATAGGCCTTTGATGCGATCACGGTCTTTGCTCCTTCTCCTATGTAACCACCCCAAATTCCGTTTACGTCTAATGTGGGTCTTATCGATGCGCGTTCTGGGGTTGAGTATCCCTTTTCTCCCCAAACATCACCAAGGTCTAATGCTTTTTTATAGTTGTCAAGAGAGAATGGGGCTTTAGCCATTTCAGCTCTTTCTTCTGAACTTAATTCAATAACATCATCATAAAACCCTTTTACCGTAATGTGATTGTCCTCGTCGTGCAGAGAAGCAATCATTTGCGAAAGAATGTTGATTGGGTTTGCCACAGCTCCTCCGTAAAGACCTGAGTGTAAATCCCTGTTAGGACCTGTAACCTCTACTTCTACGTAGCTAAGGCCTCTTAGTCCTGTGGTGATAGAAGGCGTGTCGTTGGCCAACATTCCGGTATCAGAGATTAAGATAATATCTGATGATAATTTTTCTTTATTACGAGAAACAAACCAAGCTAGGTTTTCAGAACCAACCTCTTCTTCACCTTCAATCATAAACTTGACATTACAAGGAAGGTTGTTGGTTTTCATCATGGTTTCAAAGGCTTTTACATGCATAAACATTTGACCTTTGTCATCACAAGCGCCTCTTGCAAAAATGGCTCCCTCAGGGTGAATATCAGTTTTTTTAATCGTTGGCTCAAAAGGAGGAGTGTCCCATAGATCAATAGGGTCAGCTGGCTGAACATCATAGTGCCCATATACTAAAACAGTTGGAAGACTTTTATCTAAAATTTTTTCTGCATAAACCACTGGGTATCCGGGGGTTTCACAAACTTCAACATTTTCAGCACCTGCTTTTTTCAAGCTATTGGCCACAACGTCGGCAGTTTTTAAAACGTCTCCTTTGAAGTTTGCATCAGCACTTACCGACGGAATACGCAGAATTTCAAAGAGTTCCTCTAAAAATCTGTCTTTATTTTCACGAATGTAATTATTCATTTTTCAAACTTTAAAAATTCTGTGTGAAGGTAAGGAACCCTGTTCTTTTTGAAAAGAAAATGTCTTACGTATACTCATTTATGTTTTTTAAATTCAGTGGGTTTGATTACTTTGCAAGGGACAATAAATTAGATATGAAAAGAACTCTCTTCGTCTTGGTCTTTGGGCTGTTGATGATGCAAAACGGATTCGCTCAATTCGGCGTCCTTTCTGCAGGTACCTACCAAAACCCTTTGTGGTTGGCCCAGAATATTTTGGTTGATCCAAATTTTACGGTTACAGCACCGATAAATTTCTCAAATGGAACATTTGTAAGTCAATCTAATACGGCTCAATTAGGAGTTTTTTACGGAGGAAATAATACTTCATTAGGTATTGATTCTGGCATTGTAATGTCAACAGGGTCTGCAATAGGTGTTGTTCCAGGAAGTACGTTTACTAATCCGAATGTTTCAACGCCTTCTGCAAACTTGACAAATGTTGTGAGTCAAATAATGTATAACTATAATTCAGCTACCCAAACTCCCCACGATAAGGTGATTTTGGCTTTTTCTTTTATTGCTCCTTCTGACTCCATTTCTTTCGAGTATATTTTTGCCTCAGCAGAGTATGCAAGTTATACATGTTCTCAATACAATGATGTTTTTGGTTTTTTCTTAATTGGTCCAGGCATAAATGGTAATACAGGAATTGACACAGTAAATTTGGCATCCATCCCAAATACGACTCCGCCAATCCCGGTTTGCGTGAATTCAGTGAACTCAGGTACAGGGGGAACACCTGCATATTGTACCCATGTAAATCCAAATTATACAACAACAACTGGTTATTTTGTCGGTAACGTTACTGGGTTGAATTCTTCAGAAATTACTGGTCATACAGTGCCCTTTACAGCTGAAGCACAAGTCACATGTGGCGCGGTTTATACCATCAAAATGATGGTTGCTGATGTTTCTGATGGAATTCTCAATTCACATGTGTTTTTAAAGGCTAATAGTTTCACGGTGCCTACTTTAAACCTAAGTTCATCAACCAACTCAGGTTCTGCCATTACAGACTCTTTAATCGTAGAAGGATGTCCGGCTCAGGAATTTATTGTTGAAAAATCAGGGAACTTAAACTCTGATATGACCATTAATTTTATAAAATCAGGTACCGCAGTAGAGGGCGTAGATTACACAAACTTCCCTGATTCCTTATATATTCCTGCGGGTAAATCTGCTGATACCATTGTGTTTTATGCTATAGACGATGGGGTAGCCGAACCTAATGAGGATCTTATTATTACCATGCTTTCCACTACCACCGCTTGTTGGAGTTATCCATCAATGCAGAAAACTTTCTATATAAGAGATGCGGTTCCATTGAATGTTAATTCCACTATAACAATAAGTGGAACTGATACAGTTTATTGTCCCGGTGAAACGGTAGAAATTCAAGGAGGTTTTACAGGCGGTGAGGCTAACTCCCACGGGTTCTGGTTAGATGATCCTACGTTACCGGCCATTCGTCAAGTTACCCCTACACAAACCACCACTTATTACTATGGCGCTATTACAGAATGTAAAGCAGACACCATAATTGATTCGGTGACTATTTATTTAGCGAACTACACACCCATGTCTAGCACAGGTGACTCTGCACTTATTTGTCAAGGGGATCAAGTGGTTATTTACGCTACGCCTCAAGACGGAACCCCTCCTTACCAAATAACGTGGGGAAATAGCACGGTAGGCACCTCTATTTCTGTAAGTCCAATGGATACTACTTGGTATTATTATCAAGTCATCGATAATTGTGCTCAAGTCTTTAATGATTCGGTTAGGGTAAATGTAGCTCCACAACCAGTGGCTTCGTTTAGTTACGGTCAAAATCCTACCAACCCGCTTAGCATTGAGTTTAGAAATCACTCTACTCATGCGGTTAGTTATTTATGGGATTTTGGAGATGGAGTTACCTCTTCAGATACTACACCAACCGTAGACTATGATAGACCGGGAACTTATCCTGCTACCCTTACAGTAATTAGTGAACATGGTTGTGTAGATGACTTTACCTATGACGTATTGGTAGAAACCGATTATTACCTTTACTTACCTACTGCCTTTACACCAGATGGTGATGGATTGAATGAGGTGTTTGGTCCACAAGGTGTTGGTTTTGATCGTTATGAGATGATTATTACCAACCGGTGGGGTAATGTGGTGTTCCGCACCAATGATATTAATATTGGGTGGGATGGAACATTTAATGGGGTTATGGCTAAGCCAGATGTTTATGCCTACAAAATATTAATTACCATTCCGGTAACTGGTGAAATTGTTCAAAAGGAAGGTACCTTTATTCTAACTCGATAAGATTAATGAAATAAAGGGATTGAAAAGACCCCGCATATTACCAAGACCTTGCAAATTGTATTAATGATTTGCAGGGTTTTTTGGTTTTTTGCCCATTGCAATAAGGCAATACTCAGGATGAGAACAATGAGTTGAATCACCAAAAAAATGTGTAAGGGCTTTTCTGCATGTGGCCATACTAGGTAGGTGAAAAATGCAGAGGGTAGAGAAATTAACACCGTGTATTTCTTAGCATTTTCTATCCCCTTTACTACAGGAAGTGTTGGGTAACCAGAAAGAGTGTCTCCTTTGACTCCCATCATATCTTTAATAATTTCCCTAAAGAAATTTAATGACCAAAAAATTCCCACTAGTGGAAAAATGTAATACTCAGTAATTGGGTAATAGAAGAAAATACCGAAAAATGGTGCAATACTAAGCCCGCTAGCCACTAAATTCCCCAAGAGGGTAACCTTCTTAAACTTATGTGAATAAAGCCATAAAAAAAAGGCATATGCGCTAAAGAATAACAAAGCCCTCCATGAAATAGAAAGTGCAAATAAACTTCCAAAAATATTGAAGCCAAAATAGAAGTTTAGCTTGGTTCTTTTTCTAAGTAGTTTTTCAAAAGATGTTTGCAAAGGCCTGTTGATAAGGTCTTTTTCATGGTCGTAGAAATTGTTTATGATAAAGCCTGCCGATACTATTAATACCGTGGCGATAATAATCTTATGAAGGTTTAAATCTAGTAATACAGCATGCCAAGCAACTCTGTCATTCATAAGAAAAATGGCCGCTAAGTACTGGGCAATAACTAAAAGGATAATGTTGTACCACCTTACTATTGAAAGTAAGGCGATGAATTTTAGGGCATTGGCCTTTATGTTTTGCCCTGGTTCAGGCATCAGAATCTATAAATTACTTCCGGATTGTGTCCTTCTAGGTGTTTTTTAGCTTCTTCAATATCTCTGGTGAAACCAAGAATGTATCCGCCGCCTCCTGATCCGCATAATTTTAAATAATATGCTTCACTTTCAATTCCCTTTTCCCATAAATGCAAAAATCCATTGGGAATCATAGGGGTAAAGTTTTCAAGAGCCAGGGCAGAAAGGTGTTTTAAATTAGAAAACAATGGTTTGATATCTCCTTTTAAAAAGGCTTTGATACAAGCATCATTATACTTTGTAAACTGGTTTTTAAGCATAGACTTGAACCCTTCGTTTTTCATTCTTTCCATGAAAATATTAACCATAGGTTGAGTCTCGCCAGGCTGTCCAGAATTGAGTAAAAATATGGCTCCTTTACCAGAAGTAGATTCGTTTGGAAGAGCAACTGTGCCTAAATCTTCTTTTGACTTTATTAATAGGGGTAAATTCAGGTAACAAATTAATGGGTCAATACCTGAACTCTTTCCATGAAAATAAGACTCTAATTTTGAAAAAATCGACTTTAACTTTATGATGTTGTCTTTGCTAATACCCATTTCTGAATCGATCTTTTCAATGGCATATTTATCGTAAATAGCAGCCACCAAAGCCCCACTAGATCCAACTCCAAAGCCTTGAGGAATGGATGAGTCAAAGTGCAGTCCTTTTTTGATATCACTTTCAAAAGCCACTAAATCAAGTTCAACTGGCGAAGTGTTGTCTGCCTTTAGAGACTTTAAGTGCGATAAATATTTATCTAGGTGAAAGTTAGAATTCTTACTTTTTTCACAGGCATTTTCAGAAAACTTAAATGCTCCCTTATAAAAATTGTAAGGAATAGAAAGACCCATGGAGTCTTTAATTATTCCGTATTCACCGAATAATAAAATCTTTGCGTAAAAAAGAGGGTCTCTTTTCATGATTATAATTTAGTAGGACCATTACCCACCTTATCACAAATATAAGCTGAGTCTTTACAATATCCAACCAATACCTCATTAACCAGTTTCATGACTAATTGTTCATGCTCTTCAGGGTAGAGCAGGTGCACGTTGGCCCCAGCGTCTAATGTGAAGTATGCAGGTATTTTTGTTTCTCGTCTAAAATCCCAAATGGCCTCAATGATTTTTAAGGTATTGGGCTTCATTAAAATAAAATAGGGATTTGAAGCCATCATCATTGCGTGCAATGTTAATGCTTCCGATTCAACCAATTTTCCAAAATCATCTAATTCACCATCTTTTAGAATAGGAATCAGGTTAGACAAGTTTTTATTAGCACTGGCAAATCTTGCTTCAGCATAAGGATGATCTTTCATCAAACCATGCCCAACAGTACTAGAGACTTTCTTTTCACCCACATCAACTAATAGGACAATGTCTTTATAGGTCATAAATACATCGTCAACCTCTCCAGAAAAAGGGACCGCATATTCTTGGTGAGAATTTTTCACTTGACTATGTGAACCCCAAACGACTAAGCCTCCGTAAACAGATCTAGAGGCAGAGCCAGAACCAATTCTACTGAGAACACTAGCTCTTCGGTAAAAATCGTTTAACTCGTGGCCCATTTCCTCGTGAATCTGTAATAGACAAAGAGAAAGGGCGCTCATACCACTTGCAGATGAAGCGATGCCACTGCTGTGTGGAAATGAATTGGAAGTTTCTATGGTAAGGTGATGCCCTTTAATCCACGGTATAATTCCACTTATTTTTTCTAAATACGTTTGAATTTTTGGTCTAAAAGAATCCACTTCTTGACCATCTAATAAAACGTCAAATGAAAAGTCTCCGCCCCAGAGCTTCTCTTTAACACTCAACTGAGTGGTGGTGGCACATTGGTCAAGAGTAAAGCTAATAGAAGGGTTAGAAGGCAGCTGATTGCTGTACTTACCCCAATACTTTACGAGCGCAATGTTGCTAGGACTTTTCCATTTTGCCGTTTTCATACTTCTGCGCTAGCTACTTCTGCGTTACGGTCAATCTTTTTGACAAGTCCTTGTAAAACTTTACCAGGTCCTACTTCAACAAAATGAGTTGCGCCATCGGCTATCATGTTTTGAACAGATTGTGTCCATCTAACAGCACCCGTAAGTTGAGAAATTAAATTCTCTTGAATATGCATAGGACTTCTTTCTGCTTTAGCATTTACGTTTTGGTAAATAGGGCAGATAGGAGTGTTGAAGTTGGTGTTTTTAATAGCAACGGCTAGCTCCTCTCTTGCCGATTCCATCATCGGAGAGTGGAAAGCACCTCCTACAGGAAGTAGTAAAGCGCGTTTAGCTCCTTTTTCTTTAGCTAGAGCACATGCTCGTTCAACGGCAGTCCACTCACCAGAAATTACCAGCTGGCCAGGGCTATTGTAGTTTGCAGGAACGACAATACCGTCAATATCTAAACAAACTTCTTCCACTACATGGTCTTCTAATCCTAAAATGGCAGCCATTGTTGAGGGTTTAGAGTCACACGCTTTCTGCATAGCCTGAGCTCTTTTAGAAACCAGTTTTAATCCGTCTAGGTATGAAATAGATTCTGCCGCAACAAGTGCAGAGAATTCTCCAAGAGAATGTCCAGCTACCATGTTTGGAATAAACTCACCACCCAGCATTCTAGCCATAATAACCGAATGAATAAAAATAGCAGGTTGCGTTACTTTGGTTTCCTTGAGTTGTTCAGGAGTTCCTTCAAACATGATTTTAGTAATGTCAAAGCCTAATACGTGGTTAGCTTCTTCAAACATTTCTCTGGCTAGACTTGATGAATCATACAAGTCTTTTCCCATTCCTGTAAACTGAGCTCCTTGCCCAGGAAAAACATATGCTTTCATGTGTTTTGTATCTTTTAACCGTAGTATTCTACTACGTTGTTTACGGTTTCTTCTAATTTAATACAATGCAGCGTAGCATTGTGCTCTTGCATTAAAGGGGCAAGAATATCCCAAAACGCTACGACTAGATTTTCTGCGGAAGTTATTTTACCAACCATAAAATCTACATCTGTATTGAGGTTTTTATGATCTACCAAATCTATTATTTCTGATCGAAGAATTCTTTTTAAATCGGTAAAGTTCATAACAAAACCTGTTTCCGGATCAATCTCTCCTTTAACAACAACGGTTAAGACGTAATTATGTCCGTGATAATTAGGACTTGCGCACTTACCAAAAACGCGAAGGTTTTCAGCATCGTCCCATTTGTGGTTTTCTAACTTATGTGCTGAACAAAAATGTTCTGTTCTTTGAATATAGACCATGGGTCTTAAAATTTGCCGCAAAATTAACCATTTATTGATTCTTGTACAAACGCTTTAAATTGATTTACCCTTTACCTGATATTGCCAAAAGGTTACCTTTGTCAAAAAAACAAATATGATTGTTGTAACGGGCTCTGCAGGATTTATTGCTAGCTGTTTGGTAGCAAAACTAAACAGTGAAGGTCATCAAGATATTATTTTGGTCGATGATTTTACTAAGGACCAAAAGACTCCAAACTATTCTGATAAAAAGTTCGCTGAAAAAATAGATAGAAATCAATTTTTAACGTGGTTTGACTTGCATGCAGACAAGGTAGATTTAGTTTACCACCTTGGTGCACGTACAGATACTACTGAATTTGACAGAGACTTACTCACTAAGCTCAATGTGACTTTTAGTCAAGGAGTTTTTAGGATTTGCGCTGACAATAAAATCCCCCTTATATACGCTAGTTCTGCAGCAACCTATGGTTTAGGAGAGAATGGTTATGTTGACAGCAATGAATTGCCCACCAAGTTAAAGCCTCTAAACCCTTACGGGGATTCAAAGAATGAGTTCGATATCTGGGCGCTTTCTCAAGAAAACACTCCGCCTCACTTTAAAGGAGTGAAGTTTTTTAATGTGTACGGACCCAATGAGTATCACAAAGGAAGAATGGCAAGCGTCATTATGCACACGTTTAATCAAGTTGGAGCTACGGGTGCTATGAAACTTTTTAGGTCCCATAATCCGGATTATAAAGACGGTGAACAATTACGTGATTTTATTTATGTGAAGGATGTAGTATCCGTTTTGTACTTTCTAAAGGATGAAACTAGTTACTCGGGCTTACTGAATTTAGGGACAGGTGTTGCTAGGTCGTTTTTAGATTTGGCCAAGGCTACCTTTAAATTTATGGATGTTGCTGAAAATATTTCATTTATTGATACGCCTGCTGATATTAGAGATAAGTACCAATATTTTACGGAGGCTGATATGTCTAAGCTAAAAAGCCTAGGTTATCATAAACCTTTTCATACCCTAGAAGAAGGGGTAGAAGATTATGTAAAAAATTATTTATTACCTCATAAATACATGTAACCCAATATTTACTCTCTACTCATGTAAAAACAAAAAGAGGCTATTAAAAAATCAGAAACCCACGTGGTTAAGTGTGTGTTCCCGAATACCACAAATCATTACGATACTCTTTTCGGAGGAACTGCACTGCAGTGGATAGACGAAGTTGCCTTTATTATTGCGACTCGCTTTAGTCGTCAAAAGATGGTTACTGTTTCATCTGATAAAGTTGATTTTAAAAACCAATTCCTGCGGGCACCTTTGCTGAACTTTTAGGCAAAGTCACTAGGGTAGGAAATTCAAGTCTTAAGGTAAAAGTTCAAATTTTTATTGGACAAATGTACTAGGCACAGTGAGAGCTTGCCGTTCAAGGTGAGTTTGCGATGGTAGCCATAGATGAAAATAAAAAAGCGATTCCCATTTCGCTAGAATAAAAAAAGCCTCCTGAATTTTAGGAGGCTTTTTTTGTTGCAGTGTTTCTACTGTATGTCAAAATCCATTGTTTTTTTGTCCTTTTCAGGATAGTGATAAGTTACAATGGCTTTGTTTGCTTGTACAACGGTACCTTCTGTATTAGGGTTTTTACATTCAATGGTGAATTTAGTATATCCCTTAGTACTTAAAATAGCATCCTTTCCAGATTCATTTTTAATGGTAAATCCAACGGATTGTGACCAGCCAGTTTCTGTGTTAACCAATCTTACCTCGTCAATTTCAATTATTTTTTGAGCATCTTTTTCTACTTTAAAAGTATACACTTCAATGGGCTTATTGCTACCCGCCGGTGTTACTACTTTACCTTCACTAGAGGCTAGTTTCATGCTAGAACAAGAAGTTAGGCCAATGATTACAGATAGAATAAAAAGAAATTTTACGTTGCGCATACTTTTGAATATTATAGGTTTGTGCGTTAAATATATATAAAAAACTAGAGCAGAATTCTACCAACCTCCGGATGCGCCACCGCCGCCAAATCCGCCGCCGCCAAATCCTCCAAATCCGCCCCCTCCAAATCCACCGCCGCCGAAGCCGCCACCACCGTAGGTGCGGCCACTGCCCATGGGGAAGAAGAAAATTGAGCTACTGCCTCTGCCACCATTACCGCCACCCCCTTTGTTTTTTGAAAACATAAGAATGATGACAATAATTGCGATGACAATTAAGGGAATAAAGTTCGGTTTATCTGGTCTTTTTGTTCCAGATCCTTGATATGTTCCGGCTAAGGTTTTAAAAATAGCATCTGTGCCATGGTCTAGACCTTCATAATAGTTGCTGTTTTTAAAATAAGGGGTAATGTCATTTTCAATAATGAGTTTGGTTTGATAGTCCGTTAGGTATTCTTCCAGACCATAACCGTTTTGAATACTCAATTTTCTATCATCAACAGCAACCAGAACCAAGCATCCATTGTCTTTACCCCCTCTTCCGACTCCCCATTTATGGGCTAATTCTACCGTATATTGATTTATCTCTTGGCCATCGGTAGAGTTTATTATTACAATAGCAATTTGAGTAGAGGTAGTGTCTTCGTAAGCGAGCAACTTCCTCTCTAAAGTAGATTTCTCGCCTGGAGACAAAAGGTTTGCGTAATCACTTACTAGAACTGGTGGAATTATCTTTTCAGGAAATTCTTGTGCCAAAAGGGTTCCGCCAATAAATAACCAAAGGAGTAGTATGCCTTTATTTAATTTAATCATATTTCTCCAGTTGAAATGTCGTCAGACAATTCGTTAATATCGTCTTTTTGGTATGGGAAGTGCTTTTTTAATTGTTCCCCAGCTTCTAAAATACCTTGAGCCAATCCTTTTGCAAATTGTCCTTTAGAAAAGTCTTCAATAACGTGGTCTCTTACAGAGTTCCAAAATTCATTGCCCACCTTTTCGTGGATTCCTAAATCTCCAATCAGAGAAAACTTGTGATCTTCGGTAGCTATGTAAAACAGAATGCCATTGCGGGCTTCTGTTTCATACATTTTAAGTTTCTCAAATACTTCTACAGCTCTCTGATAGGGATCCTTGTTTTTGGCAGATTTTTCAATATGCACTCTAATTTCCCCAGAAGTAGCTTTCTCTGCTTTTGAGATGGCTTCAAGAATTAACTTTTCATCACTTTCCGTAAAGAAGGTTCTTACTTTACTCATAATTAAAATTTAACCTCAGGGGCTTTGTCACTCCCTTCGGCAGCTTTAAAACCAGTTTTAGGTGTCATTCCTAAAAAGCCTGCAAATATTGAATTAGGAAACGTTCTTATGCTAGTATTGAAGTTTTTTACGGCCGTATTGTATCGGTTTCTCTCAACATTTATTCTGTTTTCAGTTCCTTCTAGTTGAGATTGAAGGGCTAAAAAGTTTTGGTTGGCTTTTAGGTCAGGGTATCTCTCAACAGAAACTAAAAGTCTTCCCAAAGATTGAGAAAGACCATCTTGCGCTTGTTGAAATTGATTAATGCTTTCATTGCTCAGATTACTTGGGTCAACGGTAATTGAAGTGGCCTTTGCTCTCGCTTCAATCACGTCGGTTAGGGTCTTTTGTTCAAAATCGGCATACCCTTTTACTGTACTAACTAAGTTTGGAATAAGGTCAGCCCTTCTTTGATAAGAAGATTCCACATTACTCCATTGAGCAGATAGTGATTCTTCTTGAGCAATTAAGCCATTGTATTTACTAATACTGCAACCTCCCATTAAAAGCAATAATCCTCCAACGATTATCCAAATGATTGACGACTTACTCATGATAAATGTTTTTTTATGTTAATCAGTTCAGCCTTTATGGCTTCAAGTTTGTTTATGATTTCAACATTTCCAACGGTTTGTTGGTTGTTGGTTTTTAATTTCTTTTTCGCACCTTCAATGGTAAAACCACGTTCTTTTACAAGGTTGTAAATGATTCCAATGTTTTTGACATCTTCTCGGGTAAACAAACGATTTCCCTTTGCATTCTTCTTGGGTTGAATGATGTCAAATTCTTTGTCCCAGTACCTAAGCAGAGACGAGTTTACCTTGAGGTATTTAGCCACTTCCCCAATAGAAAAGTAAAGCTTATCGGGTTTTTCGTTAAGAAGTCCTGTCATTAATCGAAAGATTGATTTTCTTGTGATGCTAAGTTAATCATCTCTTCGTATTCTTCAGGGGTTAGGTCGTTATAAAAGAAGTTAATCGGATTTATTTTTCTACCGTTCTTGATCACCTCGTAGTGAAGGTGAGGGGCGGTACTACTACCGGTATTACCAACATATCCAATTATGTCTCCTCTTTTAACCTTTTGCCCAAGTCTTACATTGACCTTACTCATGTGTCCGTAAAGGGTTTCATAACCATAACCATGTTCAATAACAACGTACTTACCATATCCTCTGCCTCCAACCTTCTTGCTGTTGGTTACTACCCCGTCGCCGGTTGAAAAAATGGGAGTTCCCTTAGGTGCAGAAAAATCTAATCCCTTATGCATTTTTCTGGTTTTGTAAATGGGGTGGATTCTATACCCAAATCCAGAAGCTATCCTTTTTAAATCTTTATTGCTGACAGGTTGAATGGCAGGAATACTAGCTAACATCTGCTCTTTTTTCTTTGCCAATTCAATCACCTCGTCGTAAGACTTACTTTGCACATAAAGCTTTTTGGTAAGCACATCTAGCTTCTTTTTGGTTTCAATGAGCAAGTCAGAGTTCTTAAAACCTTCCAGGTTTTTATACCTATTTACTCCACCAAAACCTGCGTTTCTAACATCTTCAGGTATAGGATCGGCTTCAAAAATAACGCGGTAAATGTCGTCATCTCTGGTTTCTAATTGAGCGACTACTTCGTCCAGTTGTTCAATTCTATTGTTAACCAACTCATACTGTAGTTTCATGTTTTCTAGCTCGCGCTTCATCCTTTTCTCTTTCGGACTATCAACGATGAAATCAATGGCTAGGAAAAGCAAGATGGCAAGTAGGGCAGAGGAGGTAAAAAAGATTCCCGCTTCACGCAATCTATTCTTCCAGCTACGCTCAATTTTGCGATAACTTAAAGTTCTTGGATCATAATAGTATTTCACCTTAGCCATTGGCGTGTAATTTGTTATTTTTGCCCTGTTTTAAAACTAAATATTGGACTGCTTTAAAAACAAAAGTAATAACTTTTTATCAGTCCAAATATTGTTATTTATCAAGTAATTCAATATCAGTATGTTGACATCTGTAGAGATTCGTAAGCGCTTTTTAGACTTCTTTGAAAAGAAAGGACATGAAATTGTTGCATCTGCGCCCATTGTAATAAAAGACGATCCTACGCTTATGTTTACCAATGCGGGTATGAATCAATTTAAAGATTTATTCCTAGGCAATGCTCCTATAGTTAATGCAAGAATTGCTGATACTCAAAAATGTTTACGCGTTAGCGGAAAGCACAATGATCTTGATGAGGTAGGTCACGATACTTATCATCACACCATGTTTGAAATGTTGGGGAATTGGAGTTTTGGTGATTACTTTAAAAAGGAGGCCATTGAATGGGCATGGGAACTTTTGACTGTTGAGTACAAACTTAACCCTGAAGATCTTTATGTAACGGTATTTGAAGGCGACGAGAAGGATGGACTTTCTAGAGATGAAGAAGCCGCTGGATATTGGTCAAAGTTAGTTCCTGCTGAAAGAATTATTGATGGTAATAAGAAAGACAACTTTTGGGAAATGGGCGAGTCAGGTCCGTGTGGTCCGGCTTCAGAAATCCACATTGACCTAAGGTCTGAAGAGGAAAAGAAAAAGGTAAGCGGAAGATCATTGGTCAACGAAGATCACCCTCAGGTAGTTGAAATATGGAACCTGGTTTTTATGCAATTCAACAGAAAAGCCAATGGTGATTTAGAAAACCTTCCTGCTCAACACGTAGATACAGGAATGGGCTTTGAAAGGTTGTGCATGGCATTGCAGAAGAAAACCTCAAACTATGACACTGATGTCTTTCAGCCGATTATTGAAAAAATAAGCTTTATTTCTGGAAAGAAATACGGCGCAGAAGAAAAGACTGATATCGCCTTGAGAGTAATTGCGGATCACGTAAGAGCTGTGGCGTTTTCTATTGCTGACGGACAACTGCCCTCTAATACAGGAGCTGGCTATGTGATTAGAAGAATTCTAAGAAGAGCTATTAGATACGGATACAATTACCTAGAGCTAAACCAACCCTTTATGCATCAATTGGTTGAAGGTTTGGCAGAGCAAATGGGGCCATTCTTCCCAGAGATTGTTTCACAAAAATCTCTAATTGAAAAAGTAATTCACGAAGAAGAAACAGGTTTTTTAAGAACCATTACTCAAGGGTTAGTAAGACTTGATCAAATTATTTCTGAATCAAAATCTTCGACCATTGATGGGGCTCTCGCTTTTGAACTTTACGATACGTTTGGCTTCCCAGTAGATTTAACCTCGTTAATTCTCAGAGAAAAAGGCCTCTCTCTTGACGAGGAAGGGTTTACTGCTGAAATGGAGAAGCAAAAAAGTAGATCAAGAGCTGCAACATCTCTTACTACCGATGATTGGGTAGAATTGATGGAAGATGAGCATGAAGAGTTTGTGGGTTATGATGAATTGTCAACCAAAATTAAGGTTGTTAAGTATAGAAAGGTTGTTGCCAAAAAGAAAGAGTTCTATCAATTAATTTTTAACCTAACTCCTTTTTATCCTGAAGGAGGAGGTCAAGTAGGTGACACCGGAACGATTTCAAATGGCGAAGAAACCGTTGAGGTCTTTAATACCAAAAAAGAAAACGGTAAGATCGTTCACTTCGTCAATGAATTACCAAAGGAAATTAAGTTCACCTTTACGGCTGCGGTCAATTCAATAAATAGAAATAAGTCCGCAAGAAACCATTCGGCAACTCACTTACTGCATCAAATATTAAGAGAGGAACTAGGTGATCATGTAGAACAAAAGGGATCATTGGTTTCTCCAGATCATTTACGATTTGACTTTTCGCATTTCCAAAAAGTTACGGATGACCAACTTAATGTCATTGAAAGAAAAATTAATAGGCTGATTAGAGAAAACATCTCTCTTGAGGAGTTTAGGCACCTTCCTATTGAAGAAGCAAAAGAAATGGGAGCTATGGCTCTTTTCGGGGAAAAATATGGTGATACGGTTAGAGCTATAAAGTTTGGTGACAGTATCGAATTATGCGGAGGTACCCATGTATCGGCGACAGGCCAAATTGGGGTTTTTAAATTTATTCATGAATCTGCAGTAGCTGCCGGCATCAGAAGGGTTGAAGCCATTACAGGAGACGCCGCCATGAATTACATTGAAGATAAGTTAGCTCAATTAGATGAGATAGGTGCTCTGTTAAAAAGTCCGAAAAAACCTTTACAAGCAGTATAAAACCTAAAGGCCGAGAACACAAAACGTCAGAAAGAAATTGAGAGTCTTTTAAAAGAAAAGGCAAAAGGAGCTAAAGATGAATTGTGGAATTCTGCTGAAGTCATTAACAATGTAAGATTCATTGTTTCAAAAACGACCTTAGATGCAGGTTCGATAAAAGATTTAGCCTTTGCCTATAGACAATAAGGTGAAACATGTTTTATGGTTCTAGGTACAGAATCTGAGGGAAAGGCCCAGATACATGTAATGGTTTCTGACGACCTAGTAGCCTCAGGTATGCATGCCGGTAAAATTGTAAAAGACCTTGCTGCAGAAATTAACGGTGGGGGTGGAGGCCAACCTTTCTTTGCCACTGCTGGAGGAAAGAAGCCGGAAGGTTTAGAGAATGCTTTTAATAAAGCAAAAACATTAATACCTTAGTAATATGACAAGGAAACTAAAAAAACTCATTTTGCTAGGTGTATCTTGCTTTTTGAGTGCTTCTGTATTTAGCCAGGAGACAGATAAGAAAATAGAGTACTACACGGATGATGATGTTCATCGAAGCAGATGGGCATTTCAGGGGTATTACAGCCCCATGTATAGCAACAGGAGTTTAATTTCTGATGAGTTATTTCCCACTCAAACATTTTACTTTTTAGATCAAAGTACCTCGGGGGAGTATTCAAGTGATGACGGAATAGATATTATTTACAAGCCATCAGAGAATTTTCAATTTTCATTAGGGGTTGCCAAGTCAAGCGCGGGATATACCTGGGACTTTATTAGAATTGTAGATCAAATACAAGGGGGAGGAGATACCATAGATATCACCTTTAAATCTAGGACAATTGCGCAACATATAAATATTCCCTTAAGCTTCTATGTTCATCAAAGAATGAATGACTTGTGGTCATTAGAGTTTGTTCCTTTTGTGGAGGCAAACTACTTAACGTATCTAGAAAGAGGCATTGAGTATACAGGAGGAGGTACTATAGACTCCACTAGTTTAGCAACTAGTTTTGGAGACTTAACCGATCAAGCTAGAAAATGGAATTGGACGGTTGGAATAAGTGTAGGCGGTCGCTACTACATTACCGATAACCTTTCTGGAATTGTTAAAGGCACCCTTCGTTATATGATTCTTCCGTTAATAGATAGTAATGGCCCCAGAGAAGTCCTGTTTCAATACGGAGGAACTGTAGGCCTTAGATACGATTTATAGTTAGAGTATATCAACTAAAGACTCCAAAGCCATTCCTCTTGATCCTTTGAGAAGAATGGTTTTGTTTTTTGGTGCCATTTGGGTTAACCAGATTCTCAGCTCTTCTTTGGTTTCAAAGAAGTTAGTATGGTTAGCTTTAACCTTTACTTTAAAGTATTCATTCCCTACAAAAATGACAGTTGAGAATTCATAGTCAAGAGCCGTTGAAACCACCTTTTGATGTTCCTCTTCTGAATAATCACCCAATTCAAACATATCACCTAAAATTATCCATTTATCACCTTGTACCTCTAGGTTTCTAAAAGACTTAAGGCTTTCTAAGGTGCTGCTTGGGTTGGCGTTATAGGCGTCTAATATTAATGCGTTGTTTTCTGTTTTTTTGATTTGAGCTCTATTGTTCTTTGGAATATATGCTTGAATTCCTTTTACAATATTATCGTCGCTCACCCCAAACACTTTTCCCACGGCAGTGGCAAAACCAAGATTGGAATATTGGAAGTCGCCCATTAAGTTTGAAATGGCAGTACATTGGTTGAATTCAATTCCTGAAAAACCATCTTTACTAATAAAGTGGGTTTTGAGATCACATGTGTTTTGGTCACCAAAAACAAATCTATTCAATGTGTTAGATTTTTCCATTTGAATTTCATCGTTGCCATTGATGATGGCATAGCCTTCAGTTCTCTCTAGAGCTTGGTATAATTCGCTTTTTCCCTTAATCACTCCTTCTACACCACCAAAGCCTTCTAAATGGGCCTTTCCGTAGTTTGTGATCAGTCCATGGGTTGGTATACAAAG
>CBFICS010000002.1:0-195992 GCA_965661055.1 uncultured Schleiferiaceae bacterium
AAAACAAGCCTAGGTATAATGTCTTACTCAAAGACGATAAGACGTACCCTTGGATTTGCATAAAAAAAGAACCCTTTCCTAGAATATTTTCTACCCGTAGAGTCATTAAAGACGGATCAGAATACTTGGGTCCCTTTCCTTCTGGAAAAGTGATGAAAACACTTCTTGAGCTGATCAAGCAGCTTTATACCATAAGGACTTGTTCTCTGAACTTGAGTCCTGCCAATATTGATTCTGGAAAATACAGGGTATGCTTGGAGTATCACCTGAAAAACTGTTTGGGTCCCTGCGAAGGGTTGCAAACTGAAAAAGAATATTTAGCAGATGTAGACTCTGCAAGAGACCTCATTAAAGGTAACTTTTCACACCTTATTAGTGAATTAAAAAAAACCATGGAGGAGCAAGCCGTGGATATGGCTTTTGAAAGCGCACATCAAACAAAGGTAAAGATTGACCTACTGCAACAATACAAGGCAAAATCACTGGTGGTAAATCCAAAAATTACCGATGTAGATGTGTTTACCATACAGTCAGATGCTCAGTATGGATATGTCAATTTTTTGCGAATAAACGAAGGATCTATTGTTCAATCACATACCATCGAGATAAAGAAAAAGCTCGACGAAAGTGATGAAGAATTACTTCAATTCGGAGTTCTTGCACTACGTGAAAAGTTTAACTCAACCACCAAAGAGATATACCTTTCCATTCCCATAAGACTGCCTTTAGAAAAAGTCACGGTCACCATCCCCCAAAAGGGAGATAAAAAGAACCTTATTGACCTTTCTATAAGAAACGCCTTGTTTTACCGACAAGATAAGCTAAAGAACATGCAAATCGTTGATCCAGATCGGCACCTAAACCGCATCATGAACCAAATGAAAATTGATTTGCGAATGCCCGTAGAACCAAGACACATAGAGTGTTTTGACAACTCTAACATTCAAGGAACCAACCCTGTGGCCGCATGCGTGGTTTTTAAAAACGGAAAGCCTTCTAAAAAAGATTACCGCCATTTCAACATAAAAACCGTTGAAGGTCCTGATGACTTTGCCAGTATGGAAGAAGTGGTTTACAGACGATATAAAAGGTTACTGGAAGAAAAGCAGCCTTTACCAGACCTCATTGTGATAGATGGAGGTAAAGGACAATTAGGATCGGCACTGAAAAGCCTAGAAAAACTAGATCTCAGAGGCAAAATCACCATTATTGGTATTGCCAAAAGGCTGGAAGAAATATACTTTCCGGGAGATTCCATACCTCTTTACTTAGATAAAAAATCAGAATCGTTAAAGATTATTCAGCAAGCAAGAAACGAAGCGCACCGTTTTGGAATTACCCATCACAGAAACAAAAGGTCTAAACACAACCTCAACTCAAGTTTAGAAGACATCAAGGGCATTGGTAAAGCCACGATTACTGAACTATTAAAAACGTATAAAAACATTAAGGGAATTCGCGAAGCTAGCCTGGATTCCTTAACTTCATCCATAGGAAAAAGCAAAGCCGAAATTATTAGAGCTCACTTCGATCAAAAAAAATGAAACACCCTTTAATCGCCCTATTCTCAATATTGTCCTTTTTTTCTTGGGGGCAAACTACCGTAGGACTTGCCCTTAGTGGAGGGGGTGCTAAAGGAATGGCACACATTGGTGTCTTAAGGGCGCTAGAAGAAAACAACATCAAAATAGATTACATCTCTGGGACATCTATGGGGGCGGTTGTGGGTGCATTATATTCTATTGGATATTCTGTAGATGACATAGAAAAGTATCTGAAAAAGGTCAATTGGGAAGCCGTTTTAACCAATGATATTCCGAGAGATCGACTCGGATTTCTAGATAGAACCACCGAAGAAAAATACCTGCTTAGTTTTAAAATCACCGAAAAATCAATCGACCTGCCCAATGCCTTTAACTACGGATACAACATGTTAAAGGAACTTGATTACTTAACCCAGGCGGTCCACAATCAAGAAGACTTTTCAAAATTTAAAATTCCCTTTTCTGCAGTGGCAACGGACCTTGAAACGGGAGAGGCAAAGGTTTTTGAGTCCGGAAACCTAGCACAGATTCTTAGAGCCTCGGCCGCATTTCCTTCGGTTTTTAGCCCCTTTGAAATAAACGGACATCTATACGTTGACGGCGGGGTGACCAACAACCTACCCATTGATGTATTAAATAAAAAAGGGGTGACTCACATCATAGCAGTAGACGTTCAAGCCACCCTTTATTCAAAAGAAAAGTTGACTTCTATTGACAAGGTACTAGAACAAGTTGTAAGCTTTCAAAACAATGCGTACACCAAAGAGCAGCTAGAAAATGCAGACATTCTTATTCAGCCAGAGGTAAAATCGTTTACCATTCAAGATTATCAGTATTCTGACAGCATCATTCGATTGGGGTACGCGGAAACAAATAAGTACATCACTGAAATTAAAGACTGGAAAACTGACAGTCTATTGTCTTCGTCCCCAAGTTCAATCCCAAAAGACACGGTCTTTATTCAGAATATTGAAGTCTTAGGAAATGAGTTTACTTCATCGTCCTTTATTAAAGGAAAAGTTGATTTTTCTAAGCCAAGAAACTATACCACAAAGCAAATTGAATATAGCCTTGACAAGCTTTTTGCCACTCAATTTTACAAGTCTGTCAGTTACTTGATCATCCCCTTAGATACTTCTTATACCCTACAAATAGAAGTTGTTGAAAGACCTGAAAAAGCACTTTTTAGATTTGGCATTAACTACAACGATGATTTCAAAGCAGCCCTTTTAACCAACTTGACGCTAAGAAACATCCTCTTTGAAAACTCAAAATTCTCTTTAGACCTTGCCATCAGTGAAAATCCAAGATTTCAAATTCAATTGATGTCAGAAAAAGGACTTATTCCTGCATTGGGACTGAAAATTTCTGGCAAACAGTTCGTCGGTAAGTTATATCAAAGCAGAAAGGTCTTGTCATCCTACGTGCAAAGAGACTTTTCACTTGATGTGTTTATTCAGTCTACCTTTTATGATTATTTCACGGTTGGTGGAGGGGTAAAGTTTGAAAACCTTGCCTTAAATCAAAACATTGGCACATTCCCGCTAGACGGTTTTAATAATAACTACCTTCATTATTACGCCTTTTTAAATTTCGACAACCTCAACAAAACCTTCAAGCCCACCAAAGGGCTTTCGCTTATTGGTAACGGAAACATCATATCTAAGCAAGCAAATGTAAAAGGGTTCTTTGAGCCCTCCTCAATAATATCACTGCGGTTAAATCAAGCCTTTGAGCCCTTTTCAAAATGGGGTCTTTCGTATTCGGTAGTGGGTGCTACCACCATCGGCCCCTCAGAAGATTTTCCATACCAGATTTTTCTAGGAGGTGCGGGTCAATCCTATCCAAACTTTAGCTTTCCATTTTTGGGATATCGATTTGGTGAACTCATCGGTAAAAACGCATTATCATTAGGGGGAGAATTGTTTTATGAGCCGTGGAATAACCACTTCTTTTCTGCCAAGGCAAACATTGGAAAGATGGAGACCTCTTTTGAAAACCTCTTTAACTCTAATTTGCTCCTCGATGGTTATGGTGTAGCATACGGCTATTTATCACCCTTAGGTCCCATGGAAGTAACGGTCATGACCTCGAGTAATCACAGCGATATTTTTACGTACTTTAGCTTAGGATATTGGTTTTGATGAAAAAGAATTTTGCCATAATACTATTTCTGTTTTCCGCTTTCGCGGGATATGGACAAGCAAGAAAAACAGTCGGAATTGTTCTTTCTGGTGGCGGAGCTAAGGGATTTGCCCATATTGGAGTACTAAGAGTTTTAGACAGCCTTGAAATTCCGATTGACTACATTGGAGGAACTTCTATGGGCGGTATTGTCGGTGGGCTTACGGCCATTGGATATTCTCCCGATCAAATTCAAAAAGAAATACTCAGTGCAGATTGGAACGACCTCTTAGATCAAAAGGCTCAAAGAAAACACCTAAAGCTTTATGAGAAGCAGGCAAGGGAAAGGTATTTTTTAACCTTAGAAATGTCAAATAAAGGAAATATTAAATTACCTGGAGGAATCAATAATGGTCAAAAAATAACCGCTCTTTTTTCACAACTAACCTATCAATACCATGGAAATTTAGACTTTTCAAAAGACCTAAAAATTCCTTTTTTTTGTGTTGCAACAGAATTAAATTCTGGAAAAGAACGCGTATTAAACAAGGGAGAAATTTACCAAGCACTAAGGGCTACCATGAGCATACCTTCCTTGTTTTCACCCTATAAATTTCAAGGTAAATACATGATAGACGGCGGAACCGTAAATAACTTTCCAGCCGATCATATCAAAGAATTAGGTGCAGACATTATTATCGGGGTAGATGTTCAAACTACGTTTTCTGATACCATAAGTGATCCTACTCTACTCAAGGTACTTGAAAAAACGGGAATGTATGTAAACGCCAATACCACAAAAGAAAGAGAAAGTCTATGCGACCTAATTATTAAGCCTAAAATGAATGGCTTTGGGGTAACCTCCTTTGAAATGGGTCTTGAAATTATTAAAGAAGGGGAAAGAGCTGCAAGGAGACAAATGGACCAGTTATTGGAAATTAAGGCTTCACTAAATAACTATCGCTATAATAACCAGGAGAATTACCAAACCCCAGACAGTTTAATAATAAAAAGTATAGAAATTGAAGGCCTTAATAGAGTTACAAAAAAACAATTGCTAGGAACCTTAGGGTTAGTTCCTGGAAAATGGTATTCAGAAGATAAAGTCAATTATGCTATTCAAAATGTAAATGGAACCGGATGGTTAAAAAATATTGAATATTCGGTTTCTGATACTGGAGTGTTAACTATCCAAGTTGAAGAAAAAGAATCTTTAGCAGACATTAGATTAGGATTGCGCTATGATCCAGACTTTAAGAGTACCCTTTTACTTAATTTCACCTCAAGACACCTTTTTTTAAAAGGATCGACCTTTAACCTTGATGTTGGCTTTAGTGAATCTCCAAGGATTCGCCTTCTTTACTTTTGGGACAATGGATCAAAGCCAGGATATGGAATAACCGCAAGATTTGTTAGCTACCAATCTTCCCTATATATCCAAGATAATATTTTAGGGAGATTTAGGCAAAATGATTTTTTAGCAAAAGTATTTATGGCCAAACTTTGGTCAAATAACACCACTTTTATGATGGGTGGAGAACTACAGCATATTGACCTAAAATCCAATGATCTTTACATTAAAGATGCCTTCCAAACCTCCGATCAATCTACCTTAAACGCAATGGCGTTTTTTAGTTTAGAATTCGATTCTCGAAATCGAGCAAATTATGGATCCACAGGAGCTTATTTAAAATTTAAGGCAAGGGCCTATTTTTTGGAGTTGAACACCTCTACTTTTAACTCTACTTTTCCTATTGGATTGCGGTTAGATTGGGTGAAAAACTATAAATACTCATCGCGATACAGTCAAGCAACGGACATAACCCTTGGCGCAACCTTAGGGACATTAAATCAGTACCCATACAATTATAATCTCGGCGGGTTAGGACAAAATTATGTGAATAATTCAATTCCTTTTTACGGATATCACTTCAACCAAAACCTATTATTTTATCTAGGAGAAAATGCTGTTATTTATGGAAATCAACTAGCAAAAATCGCCTGGAATCACCAATATGAAATTTTCAATAACCATTTTATAAAGACAGGGGTAAACGGAGCCTTAGTTTTTGACGATTTCGAGGCCTTGGCACAAAGAGATGAGTCAAAATTATTAGGCGGATTTTTAATTGAGTATGGAATTAACACCATAGTAGGACCAATTTCTTTTTCGACCCATAAATCTTTTGAATATTCTGATTGGTTGTTGTATTTAAATTTAGGATTTTGGTTTTAAAGAATCGGAGCAATCAGCCGCGCTAATGATTCAATTATTCTCTTTCTAATGGTTCTTTTATCCCAACGGCTTAACCAAAGCGATTCGCAATCGTTGCAATCTTCTAAAAACATTTCTTTTACCTGAATGGCGAAGTCTTCGTCATAAACAAAAGCATTGATTTCAAAATTAATATCAAAGCTTCTATTGTCAAAGTTAGCCGTGCCTACGGTGGCCATCTGATCATCAACCACCAGAGTTTTTGCATGAACAAATCCCTTTTCATACAAATACACTCTTACCCCTGCCTTTAACAAAGGCTTCATGTAGCTCATTGATGCTGCCTGGGTAATAAAGGTGTCCGCTTTTTTAGGAATCAAGATTCTAACATCTACTCCCGACAAGGCCGCAGATAACAAAGCGGTGTTTAAGGCTTCATTAGGAATAAAATAAGGAGTGGTGATATAAACATAGTCCTTTGCGTTGTTAATAGCGGAAAAGATTCCATACATAATGCCTGCCCAATCAGAATCAGGACCACTAGTGGCAATCTGTGTTAGGATAAGGTCCGATAAATCAGATTCCGGAAAGTAAGTAGCGTCAAGGCCAAGCTTTTCATTGTGAACAAACTCCCAATTCAAATAAAATGCCAGTTGAAGTCCTTTAACGGCATCTCCTTCTATTTTCAAATGAGTATCTCTCCAATATAACTTATTGTCATAGCTATTGGAATATCGGCTGCTGAGATTTATTCCTCCAACAAACCCAACTTTACCATCCACTACAGTGATTTTTCTATGATCTCTAAAATTAGCTTTTGAGGTAAAATTTGGAAACAAAACGGGCATAAACGGTGCCACGAGTACTCCAGAAGCTTTCAGTTTATTAATGTCAGACCGATTAAACCCCGTGCTACCCACAGCATCGTAAATTATTCGAACCTCGACCCCCTCTTTGCGTTTGTCAATCAGCAGGTCAATGACCTTGTGAAGTAAGGGCCCTGATTCAATGATGTAATAATCTAAATGGATGTGATGAACCGCAGATTTAAGAGCCTCCATCCATAAAGGGAACTTTACTTCGCCGTTTTTCAAAAGGGTAACTTGATTGTTCAGGGTGAGCAAGGCATTTTCATTCTTCAATAAGGCTTTTGCGGTTTTGAGTTGAGTTCCTAAAATGGACTCCAGTTCAGGCTCCAACTCAACAATATCTTTGAGAATTTCTTCCGAAAAGGTTTTTACCTTTTCATTGTCCATTAGGTTCTTTCTCTTAAAGAGTTTTTGTTTTCTAAGGTTTTGTCCGAAGAGAATGTATACAACCAACCCGAAGTAAGGAAAAAGAAACAAAACTAATAAATAAGCTATGGTTTTTGGTGGATTCCTGTTTTCCAACAAAATACCTATAGAAAGTAAAATGGCGAGTCCATAATATATACCTGTAATCACGACCCATGGGTCGATGGAAAATTCACTTTCTATAAAATTCATACCCTAAATTAAACAAATGAAATCTTTTTCCATCCATAAATAAGAAATCATTAATTTTGGCGCATAAAAATCTCCCAACTATGCACTCAAGTATTGACGATTTAGACTTCAAAATCCTTCATCAGTTACAACAAGATGGTCGTAAAAGCTTTACCGATATAGCAAAAGATCTTAATGTTTCTGTGGGAACTATTAGAAATCGAGTAACTCGTCTTCTTGATGATGAAACCTTACGAGTAATCGGAATGGTTGATCCAAACCAAATTGGATTTCACTCGTATGCTAACATCCTTATTAAGGTTCAGCCAGTAGAGGTAGTTGAAGAAGTTTCAAAAGCGATTTCAGAAATTCCTGAAGTCAGTTTCTTAGCCCTTATTTCTGGCGAGCATGACTTAGAAGTTCACGTTCAGTGTAGAGACAATGATCACTTAATTGAATTAATGAACAATAAGGTTTTTGCACTTAAAGGAGTAAGCTCTACCAAGACCCAAATGTATTTCAAGGTCGTGAAAATTGCCCAGCCAGACCTTAGCCTTGTTCGCCCTGGTTACAACCAAAAGTAAGGGATCTATTCGATAGGGATGTTTGTGTATTCTAGATTTTTATTATCTTAAAACTCCAAACTACCGATTATTTAACCTAGGCAATTATTAACCTACGACCAAAAATTCGCCTATGCCGCCACTAAATTTGCGCAATAACACTATTGTGCTAATAACTGCTTCACCAGAAGAATCGGAACGATTTATCTCTATTTTAAATTCTGAGAAATACAATGTAGCTGCCTTTAACACCGGAGTTGAGGCATTGGAGTTTTTATCCTCAGAGCCCTATGTTCAAGCGGTAATCTGCGACTATACGCTTCAGCCGGACTTTTCAGGTATTGACTTTGCTCAAGCTTTTAGAAAAAAGCCTCAGTACCTTACGGCACCTATGATCTTTTTATCAAACTCTGCATCTGCAGAAGAGATAAAAAATGGAATCATGTGTGGAGCTGATGATTATTTAATTCGCCCCATTGATGATAGACTGCTACTAACATCTGTGAAATCAAACATTACCCGCGCTGAAAAAATCAGCCTTGAAAGGGAGGTTTTTGGGAGAAAGATCGAGACCCAAGAAGATCTTTTTAAGGAAATTTCCATTTTAAACTCTCATCATATTAGAGGTCCGTTGTCAAACCTAATGGGCATCATTGAACACCTAAACGAAGAGGTTATTGAAAAAAATGAGGTGGTTAATGACCTCAGGGTTCAAGTGACAGAGATAGAAAAAATTATCCGCATGGTGGCGGGTAGGTTAAACCATTTCAAAGGGAATAAAGACTACCGTTTTAGGACGATTAAAAATACTGGAAAGCCCTTTAAGATTATGTTTTTGGACGATGATGATATCCAATTGAAGATTGTGAGAAGCATGATTGAAAGGTATTATCCCAATGTAGAAATTGAAATTTCAAGCCTCATTGGTCACGCCATTGACAAAATTCAAAATGGGAATTACGATTTAGTAATCTGTGACATTAACATGCCAAAGATATCTGGATTTGAGGTAGTAGAAATCTTAAACCAAACGCGCCCAGACATTCCAATAATCATATTAACCTCTAGCCTGCACAACAAGGATGTATGGAGAGCGATAAACTTCCCAAATGTTTATCAGTTTTTGCACAAGCCGCTTTCAATGCATAGTTTTTCAAAGATATTTTCAGAAAACTAAGGTCCAAAGCAGATATACTCGGCTAACCCTCGACTAATAAAAAAATTCTCATTAATTTAACTAGGGGAGGAGGCTTGGAGGCCCCGGGCGGAACTCTTGAGGTAAACGCTTACACATCAGAACCAAACAGGACCAAAATCACCTCTTTAGAAATCAAAAAAAAGCCACCCAATGGGTGGCTTTTAACTTCGGGCAAAATACTATTTGTTTGCCTCATATCTCTTAGAAACTTCGTCCCAGTTCACTACATTGAAAAAGGCATCAATGTAATCTGGTCTTCTGTTTTGGTATTTTAAGTAGTATGCATGCTCCCATACATCTAGTCCTAAAATAGGGGTTCCTGAACATCCTACTGATGGCATTAATGGATTGTCTTGGTTGGGTGTTGAACATACTTCTACCTTACCTCCTTTGTTTACACAAAGCCAAGCCCAACCTGAACCGAACTGTGTAGCTGCAGCGTTTGAAAAAGTGTTTTTAAACTCTTCAAATGATCCAAAGGCTTCATTAATTGCAGTAGCTAATGCCCCTGAAGGAGTTCCTCCTCCGTTTGGCCCCATAACTTCCCAGAATAAACAGTGGTTGTAGTACCCACCACCGTTGTTGCGGATGGCTGCATTGTCTGAATGATGAGCCAAAAGGTCTTCGATAGACTTTCCTGCCATATCCGTTCCCTCAATAGCTGCATTTAACTTTGAAGTGTATCCTGCGTGGTGCTTGCCATGGTGAATTTCCATGGTTTGAGCATCAATATTTGGTTCTAGTGCATTATGTGCATATGGCAATGCTGGTAATTCAAAACTCATATCGTAAATTTTTTCTATTAATAATTATTTCTTTAACAAAGCTACAGCTATTTCAATTGACCTAAAAGAAGGATACATTGAATTTATTTATTTACCCATTAATTAACTTGATAGGCAAATGATATTTTAAAGGTCCAGTTGTCACTCATTACAGGTAAATGGTTAGGACCGTAACGGTAAAATGCTCCCGCTCCAAGTCCTAGGTATCCGGTGTTAAACAAGTTAAACCTAATGATGTTATCCATTACTATCCCCGATTCATAAAATCCTTTGTCTAATGATTTGAAGTCAAAGCCCTTGTGGAATTCTTTGTTCTTCAACGACCCAAAGCTTATCCCTTGGAAATACCTAAACTCGGGTCTAAACCATCCGGACCTCAACAATAACGGCCCAAAGTCATGCATAAAAAACAAGGCTGCATATTGATCAGAGGCAAATTCATTGAAACGCATGGTCTGAAAGGTGTTTTTCACGACCACGCTAAACGATGGATTAAAACTGGGTCTACCTCCAAAGGCTAGTGAATAAGGCACCGCGTTGTCAATAAAACCAGCTTCTAAGGTTATTAAGGTTCTTCCGAGTTGTGCGGTGTAATGGTCCCACTTGACTCCCAGCTCTACCTTGTTATAATCAAACTGTCCGTCCCACACGTTTTGTAATCCTCGCGCGTAAGCGATATTGATTACCGGATAATTACTTCCCATGGAAATTCTTTGTCCGAAGTTAGAGACCAACCTCTCTTTATACAGCCATCGCCAATTCAGCCTAGCTTCTGTGGTGGTAAAGGTTTGTGAACCGTCTGAATCAACCGGAATGGGGGTAAATTGATAAAAATAAGTGGGCGAATGTTTTGCCTGACCAAAGCCTACCGAAAACTGCGAGTACTTCCAAAGCCTAAAGGCAAAGGTGGTAGACTTTTGCTCATAAAGGTCCATTTCTGTATTAAAGAATTGATTGGCAAAATTGGCCTTTCGCCAGTAATACAAATTAATGCCTCCAGGGTTTTTTACGTCGTTCTGATAATCAAAAGACCATGTGATTTCGTGCTTTTGACTAAGGTTTAATTGAAGTCGTGTACCATATTTCCAAGCCTTGTCATTAAAACCATACCCAAAGTAACCTCCCACGCTAAAGTGTTCAGAAACCTCTTCGTTGGTATACAGCCCGGCTCCTAGGCGCAAGCCTTCGTAATCGTTATAGGCGACTAGCTTTCTGGCTTCGACATTGATGGGACCAAAGGCTAAAAACCCTTGGTAGGCATGACGAGTAGAACGAAGAATAAAATCAAATTCATACTTGTCGCCTATTTCTTCCATCTTTTTATAGGTAGCCTTCTCTTTGACCGAGAGTTCTTCCTTTCTATGAATCTCCCAAAACTCCTCTTTTACCTTTCCGGCCTTCTTGTCTAACTCTACCTCTTCAACACTGAATACTGAATCTGGTATGGGAATATCAATCTGTATGCTGTCTAGAAAACTCTTTCCCTTAAGCACTGCGCCCTGGTTTCTAAAAGGGACCTTCTCTAAGGTTAATTCAAAATTTAACTGGGTAGGAAACCAAACATCATTGGGCTGTAAGGTGTACATCTGTTCAATAAACAGGTGAATTTTTCCCTTGTTAAAGGGCTCGGCAGAAACGTATTCTATGGCCCAATGCCTTGTGTTAATGTGCATGATTCCTTTAAATCCATCAAAGTTGGCCCCGCTCTCTGGATAGTATTTAATAACAAAGGTGGTGTCTCCCGGAATGGTATACAGGGTGTCGTAAATGAAGTACACGTAATTGTCGTCTGCCCCGTCGGCAATGGGATTTAAAAACACCTTATTGGTAAGCTTAATGGTGTTGTCATAAAAAGCAAAATGACCCACATCGTTGGGTACCATTCCAAAATTGGGCTCCTCAAATCCAGAGATTCTCGTGCCAATCACTACTTCCTTTTGATTGTTTGGCTCTTTAAAAAACTTCTCGGTTACCGACTCAATAACCAATAAATGGTTAGTTTTTGACTGAATGACATCCTCCTTCCACTGGGCTGAGTCTTCTGAAGACATCGCAGAATCAGCGGTAAGGTCGTAGGTGATGAGGTTCTTATTATAACTTCGGTAATAGTAAGAGTCCATCAATTTAGGATCATTGACTTCCTTGTTTTTTATCGTGTTTCTAATGATGCGAAGGGCTGGATTTTCATTGGCCATTAACTCAACCTCATTCAACGACTCTACATTGGGGTCTAACAAAATGGTCCATGTTCCGGTACGAGGGACATCAGATTTCACAAAAGTGGCCGTCTTGTACCCAATGGTTGACACTTCAACTTCTTTAATATCTGAATAATTGTCTATTACAAAGTATCCTTTATCGTCTGTGGTGACTCCTAGCTTTTTATCAATATTGTAGACTACGTGAGCAAATAACAACGGACTTCCGTCTTCGGCATCAATCACACGGCCCTTAACAGCCTGCGAGTAGGCCGTTTGAGCGAGAGTTGTCAGAGTGAGAATAAATAAATATCTAAGAGAACTTTTCAAGTTTTTCTTTCCATGTTTCTTCCAAATATAATAATCATTCAACGGGTTTTTTCTTATTATTTTAAATAACTTTCACTTTGTAAACAATTGTGATTTAATGACACAGAATCCACGTCTATCTGTTTTTGACGCTTCCGCGGGATCGGGAAAAACTTTTCAGCTCGTTGTTCAATACCTTTCGCTGTGCTTATCAAGCCCCAGTCCGGAGTATTATCAAAGGGTGCTTGCCATAACCTTTACCAATAAGGCTGCGGCCGAAATGAAAGAACGCATTCTCGTAACCTTGGACTTGATTTCACGAGGAATGGACACCCCAGAAGCGGACATTATTTCTCAAAAAACGCAACTTTCAAAGGAGGCACTGACCGAAAGAGCCGCAAGGATGAGAACGCATATTCTTCACAATTACCACTCATTCTCTATTTCGACCATAGACTTCTTTACCCATAAAATCATTAGGACCTTTGCCAACGATCTAGACCTGCCGCATGCCTTTGAAGTGGAGTTAGATGAGAAGAGCTTGCGCGTAGAGGCCATTGATTCTATGTTGACTAAAGTAGGACACGACCCAAGGGTGACGGAGGTTTTGCTTCAATTTATCAAAGAGCAATTGGGTCAAGACAAGTCGTGGAAGGTCGAAACTAAGTTACAAGACATATCATCTGTTATTTCTCAAGAAAACAGTATTAAGTCTTTAGAAAACCTAAAAACCAAAGACATTGACACCTTTTTAAAGGCCCAAACCGAAATGAAGGCCTTTATGAAATCTATTGAAGGTCAACTGAAAAAAATAGGTAAAGAAGGTTGTAAGGTTATTGGAAACATCACTCCTTCTAGCTTTGTGGGTGGAAGAAACACCTTAGTAGGAATTTTTCAAAAGTGGAGCAGCGGAACCCTGGCCCCATTGAACAAAACGGTCTTGTCTTTTCTTGAAGGGAAGTTTACTAGTGCCAAGGCACCAGCTCACGACGTGGCAGACATTGAGGCCATTGCCGACGTGCTAGGGGCGCTGATTTCTGATGCCAATGAGCTGTTAACTCCAGAGGTGATTTCTAAGTACACGCTGTACAACGAAGCCATGAAGAATATTTTCAGCCTGGCCTTGCTCAATGAAATAAACCTTGAACTTCAACAATTAAAGGTCGATCAGCAGAAAATTCCGATATCTGACTTTAACCGACTGATAAACGAACAAATTAAGGACCAACCCACCCCATACATTTACGAGAGACTCGGAGAAAAATACAAGCACTTTTTTATTGATGAGTTTCAAGACACTAGCTTTTTACAGTTCACCAATTTGCTGCCGCTCATCAACAATGCCCTAGCAGAAAACGGAACATGCCTTTTGGTGGGCGACGCCAAACAGTCTATCTATCGCTGGCGCGGAGGAGATGCTTCCTTGTTTATTCAACTCTCTGAAAAGGGAAAGAATGAAAAACTGACGTTTGACAACGGGCACTCTCTCATTGCCGAATCACAAAAGGTTTCTCTGGATGATAATTATCGGTCTGCTGCTAACATTGTAACCTTTAATACCGACTTTTTTCAATCGATTTCTTCGGTCTTTTCAGACGATTTGTTTTCTAAGCTCTACCAGTCATCAGGGCAAAAAATCATAAAGTCAAATCCGGGATATATTTATGTTGAAGGATTTACGAAAGACCAAAAAGACATTGACCCTATAGTCAAAACAACTCTTGAAATAAAGCGATTGGTGGAAGAAGAAAAAGCCTTTCACTACCGCGACATTTGTCTTCTCTTTAGAAAAAACAAGGAGGCCCGAAAAGCGGTTGACTATTTGTTGAAACAAAACATCCCGGTGTTGTCTTCTGATGCTTTATACATTGGTTCTTCGCCTTTTGTTCAGCTGATTCTTTCCTTTTTAGCTCTTTTTGCCAAGGGCTATGAATCGCAGAGAGCCTGGCAGTTTGCTGTAAACTATTGCCGAGCCTTTGATCTGGCAGAAGACAAAAAACACGAATTCATCTCTTCATTAATTCACCTTTCTGAGAATGATTTTTGGAAGACCCTAAGAGAAATCCATCAAGACCTAAATCCTCACCTTTGGAGTGGCAAAACGCTTTTTTCACTGGTTGAAACGGCCTTGCATAGCTTTGGACTGCTAACCCATGAAGACGCCTACCTTCAAGGGTTTTTAGACTTGACGCTTGAATTCTCTAAGTCTAAAGACGGATCGTCGTCGGGATTTTTAGATTGGTGGGAAGAATCGGGAAGTAAAAAAACCGTGGCGGCGTCAGAGGCGACCAATGCCGTTGAAATTTTAACCCTGCACAAAGCTAAAGGGCTTCAATTCCCCGTCGTGTTTATTCCCTTTGCAAATTGGCCCATAAGACCGAGTATGTCTTCTCATGAATGGTATAAAAATGAGTTTGAATCACTGGGAGAAGTTGATTTCTACCTTTCGGTAACAGAGTCTAAAGCAAAAGATATTGGCGGATCGTATAGTGATAAATACCTTGAGTCTTTTCAGTTGCACCTGTTTGACGCCATCAATATGCTATATGTGGCCATGACCAGACCGGTTGAAAGGCTGTACATGTATGTTCCCCCGTTTAGAGAAAAAAACATCGGGACCTTTATTCAGAATTACATTCAAGAACAAACAGGATCTTTAATTTATGAAATTGGGGAGAGAACTCCAGCTCAAAAAGCCCAAGAGTTACCAGCCGAAAGGAAAAGAGGCACTTGGGATGTGAATCCTTGGGAAGATAAACTAAGCCTATCGTCGTCGGCTCCTCCCCATTGGTATGAAGGGGGAAAAAGTCCGAGGTTTTGGGGAAACCTAGTACATGCGGTACTTGAACACACCAATAATCCGCAATCACAAATTGACCGCTTTACATGGGAAGGAAAAATCAATGATGGTGAAGCCAAAACGCTGGCAAGGATCATTCAAGAAATTGTTCACCACCCAGAGCTAGAAGAGTACTATTCAGAAAACTCAAAATCTCTTAACGAAAGAGATATTTTAGTTCCAGAATTTTCATCGAAAAGACCCGACAAAATGGTCTTACACTCTGATAAGTCTTTAACTCTAATAGATTATAAAACCGGAGAAAAACTCAACAAGCACGTCAAACAGATTGATGAATACGGACAATTGCTTGAAGAGGCCGGATATGAAAAAATTGAAAAAGTGTTGATCTACGTATCTGAAAAGGTAGAGGAAGTGATTAAATGGACATAATTTGTTGGGTCAAGATCAAAGCACCCACTAACAACACAAAATAACCAAATAGGGGTTTTAGCTTGGCACCAGAAATGACTTTAGACAAATACGTACCCACAAAGATTCCGATCAGGGCTAACCCGATAAATAAACCTAAAAATCCAAAATCAATTTCTACGCTTTCGCTTTGAAGGTCACCAAAAAATCCCAAAAGGGAATTTACGGAGATTATGAGCAAGGAGGTGCCAATAGCCCTTTTCATATCTAGCTTGGCCAAGTAAACCAAAGAGGGCACGATGATAAATCCACCGCCTGCGCCCACAAAACCAGTGACAAGACCCACCAACAAGCCTTGAAGTAAAAGTCCTAAGCCGTTTATTTCGCCCTTTGCGGGCTCAGGACTCTTCCCAAAAATCATTTTTATACTGGCCAAAAGCATCAATGCCGCAAACGAAACCAAAACCAACAAATCTTTAGAAATGACCACCGATCCCGTCTCAAAAAGAGTCTCGGGTAATGAGGGCATGATGAGGCGTCGCGTAAGGTAAACCGACAACAAAGAAGAGGACCCAAACCAAAGGGCCACTTTAAAATCAACACAGTGTTTTTTAAAGTAGTTTATTCCTCCCGCGAAAGCGGAAACCCCAACAATGACCAACGAATAGGAAGTAGCCAAAACGGCATCCATACCAAAGGCATAAATCAAAATAGGGACCGTTAAAATACTTCCCCCACCGCCAATAAGACCAAGGGTAACTCCCATTAAAATGGCTCCAATAAATCCGAGTATCTCTATCATCGCTGCAAAAGTAAAATCTGTTGGCCTAACGAAAGTGACTTGAGTCATAAATTTATTATTTTCACAGCAAAGAAGAACCATGAAAAAACTTTTTAGCCTTTGCGCGTTGAGTCTTGGAATAGCAACTTCAGCACAAACAGAAGATGCGGCGGTAATAAAGTCGTTGTACAATACAGCACTGAACAAGCAATACGCCTATGAGCTTTTACACGACTTGTGTAAAGACATCGGTCCGCGCCCGGCGGGATCAGAAAATGCAGAAGCCGCAGTGCAATGGGCTAAAATGGTGATGGACTCTTTAGGAGCCGACCGCGTAATGCTTCAAGAAGTAGAGGTGCCTCATTGGGTGCGTGGAGAAGCAGAAACCGCCCTCTTAAACGGCAAAGAAGCGTTGGCGGTTTGCGCCTTAGGCGGATCAATCGGCACGCAAAATAGCACAAACGGTACTTTGACGGCAGAAGTTATTGAGGTTACCTCTTTTGAGGAGTTAAAAGCCCTAGGAAAAGAAAAAGTAGAGGGAAAATTCGTTTTTTACAATCGTCCGATGGACCCCAGCCTTATCAACACCGGCTTTGCTTATGGCGGTGCGGTAAACCAACGTTGGGCAGGAGCTTTAGAAGCTTCAAAGTACGGTGCCGTAGGGGTTTTGGTGAGATCTATGACCCTTTTAAAAGATGATTATCCACACACCGGAAGCATGAGTTATGAGGGTGCAGAAGAAAAAATTCCCGCGGCAGCGGTAAGCATTGTTGCTGCCGAAAAATTACACGAGGCACTGAGTGAAAACAAAGTAACCACAGTTTCACTTACCATGAAATGTAAAGACCTACCCCGCACCCAGTCTTATAATGTAATTGGTGAATGGACAGGCACAGAATATCCTGAAGAGTACATTGTAGTTGGCGGACATTTAGATTCTTGGGAGTTGGGTGAAGGAGCGCAAGACGATGGCGCTGGGTCTACCCAGTCAATGGCCATACCCTACTACCTCAGCAAGATTAACTACAAAACCAAGCACACCTTGCGCGTGGTGCTTTTTATGAATGAAGAATACGGACTTGACGGAGCTAAAAAGTACGCTGCCAATGCCCTTTTGACCCATGAAAATCACTTGGCGGCCATAGAGTCTGATGGTGGATCGGGGGCACCGAGAGGGTTTGGAATTGAAGGAAGTGAAGCCACCCTAGAAAGGGTACGTAACTACCGTGAGTTGTTCGCCCCTTATGGAATTTTTGAGTTTCCGAGCAGTCATTCCGGCGCCGATGTTGGCCAATTAGACAAGACCAAAACCTTGTTGATAGGTTACCGTGCAGACAATCAAAGGTATTTTGACTTTCACCATGCAGCCACCGATGTTTTTGAAAGTATTCACCCCAGAGAGTTGGAGCTAGGTGCCGCCAGTATGGCCGGAATGATTTACCTAATAGACAAGTACAAATTAGGCGTACAATAAATCAAAAGGTATCATAAATAAACGGACTGTCCTCATCAATGTAGTTCTTTAATGAGAGATTTTCTCCGTCGTACTCTGCATAGGTAAAGTATTGAATCCAATCACCTAAGTTTACATACTTAGCCTGGTCAATGTCTATGCATAACGGCAGGTGTCTATGTCCGAAAACATAGTAATCATGCGGATTTTTAGCTTGAATTTCTGCACAGTAAACGGCAAGCCACTCTTCTCTTGCCCCGCGGTAAATGGCGTCATCGCCCCCCGTGTGCTGGCGGCTGGTTTTGCTGAAGTAATCGGCAAGACCAATACCAAAGTTAGGGTGTAGGCGCGCAAAGCACCACTGCAAAAACTTATTAGCAAAAACCTTTTTCAAAAACTTATAGCCGTGGTCTCCAGGACCGAGACCATCGCCGTGACCTATCATGAACTTCTTTCCGTTAAAAATTCTCTCTATCGGCTCACGGTTTAAGGTCGCCCCAATTTCTTTGGGTAGATAATCAAAGATCCACATATCGTGGTTACCGGTAAAAAAATGGATTTTTATTCCGCTATCGGCCAGCTCTGCCAGTTTCCCCAGGGCCCTTACATGTCCGCGAGGCACCGCCTTTTTGTACTCAAACCAGAAGTCAAAAAGATCACCTACCACAAAAATTTCTCCTGCATCGGCGCGCACCTCTTCTAGCCAAGTGACGAAAAGCTTTTCTCTTTCTAGGCTAGACACCTCATTGGGGGCCCCTAAATGCAAATCAGAAATAAAATAAATTTTCTTGCCAGGCGTCATAGAAATCGTCAAAATGGTTTTTTACCTTAAGGCCAAAGGTAGTGAACAGAAACTTCCACGACAAGGTAAAAAATTCAATCACCCTTTCGGGGGAATGTGAGGTGTTGAAAATTGAAAACAACGCACAAAATGAGTGAGAAAATCAAAAAAATTGCTGTTTTAACTTCTGGAGGAGACGCTCCAGGAATGAATCCTGCTATACGTTCTGTCGTAAGATCGGCGGTTTATTACAACAAAGAAGTTGTGGGGGTATACCGTGGGTACGACGGACTGGTAGAAGGTGATTTTATTGATTTAGACGCAAGGTCCGTTAAAAACATTTTACACCGAGGAGGAACTTTTTTAAAGTCCGCCCGTAGCGAAGTTTTTAGAACCCCTGAAGGGAGGCAAAAGGCCGCGCAAAATCTTAGAGACCACAATGTACAAGCCCTTGTGGTAATTGGCGGTGACGGATCGTTTACTGGGGCCAATATTTTTGAACGTGAAACGGGAATTAAAACCATTGGAATTCCCGGAACCATAGACAATGACCTAGCCGGGACCGACTACACCTTAGGGTTTGATACCGCCTTAAATACCGTGGTCAATGCAGTAGATAAGATTAGAGACACCGCACATTCTCACAATAGACTCTTCTTTGTTGAAGTGATGGGTAGAGACACCGGCTTCATTGCCCTACAAAGCGGACTAGCCATTGGGGCTCTTGACATGGTTTTACCCGAAGAGAACCAGAGCACGTGGGACGAGCTTACCCAATATTTAGACAAAGCCTTTGCCAATCAAAAAACCAGTAATATAGTTATGGTGGCTGAGGGTAGTAAGGTTGGTGACGCCTACTCTATTGCAAAAAAAGTAAAAGAAAAATATCCAGAGGTAGACCCAAAGGTTACCGTGTTAGGACATATTCAACGCGGCGGAGCGCCCTCTTGTAAAGATCGCGTGCTAGCCTCGCTTTTAGGCGTGGCGGCCATAGAACACCTAATCAGAGGAGAAAGCGGTGGCATGGTCGGAGAAATATGTCACAGAGTAGTTTTTACCCCCTTTGACGAAGCCATTGGCAAAAAGAAAAGGCTAGACACCCAATTGCTAAAAATTGCTAGAATACTGAGCATATAAAAAACCCCGACCAGAAGGTCAGGGCTTTTTTGTGTTTTAGTCTTTACTTAGCAATACTCTTGAAAAGCTTGCTCAAGGTTTTCGGCAATCATATCAGCCGTACGACCTTCAATGTGGTGTCTTTCAATCATGTGTACCAACTTGCCATCTTTGAAAAGTGCCATAGAGGGTGATGAAGGAGGGAATGGAGCCATAAGAGCTCTTGCGGTATTTACTCCGTCTACATCATTTCCCGCAAAAGCGGTAATCATGTTGTTAGGCTTTTTAGCCGTTTGGGTTACTGCTTTTTTAGCTCCGGGTCTAGCAGATCCTGCTGCACATCCACAAACCGAGTTGATAACCACAAGAGTGGTTCCTGGGGTGTGGTTTATATATTTTTCAACCTCTTCAGAGGTACGTGTTTCAACAAAACCTGCCTCCACTAAGTCTTGGCGCATTGGCGCTATTAAATCTTCTGGATACATACTATAATAATTTGAGGCAAAGGTAATAAAAAGGAATACGTGAAAAGCGAAGATCGTCTATTTGATGTTTAAACGTTTAATGGGGGAACGGTCCTTCGATACACACAACCTATCGGTTGTGCACTCAGGAACCTTATACTCAGGAACCTTATTAGGGGATTGGGGGATTGAGGGATTGGTTGACCTATTCCTGTAGACTATGGTCTCTCGACAAGTCCTTCGGCAGGCTCAGGATCCGCTCGAGAACCGCACTGCAAATCATCAAGAGTTACGTTGTGGATTTTGTTTTATCAAACGGGATGGTACGTGCAGCCAGAAAAAGGGTCAGGTTTCGGCTGTTGGCTGTTTCCCTATGCCCTTCGCTTTCTAGGACCTAGAAAACTCTACCAATTTCAGACATCATCACAAAAGTCTTGTCTCTTGATTCTTGAATCTCCTTGATCCCACGTTCCCCTGATCCCATGATCCCTCATCAAAAAAGTCTGGTTTCTGGGCTCTGGCCTCTTTAAATCTTGATTCTTGACTCTAGTAATCTTGATTCTTCCTTCTCCTTGATCCCTTGTTCCCCTGATCCCCTGATCCCCTAAATTACCTCTTCTTTTTCTTGCGGTTTTGAATCTTATCCCCCTTGCGAATAGGTTTTTTATAGGTGTCTTTCATCTGCTGTTGGTAGCTCTTTTTCTTGCCCCTTTCTTTGCTGTTCTTGGCCGATTTTTCATGAAAGGAAGCTCCTGGGACATTAACTTTTACCTTGTCAGAAAGCTCTACTTGGTCAACGGGCTTGTCTTTTTCTTCAGGAGTAAGCTTCGGATTTACCTCAACGGCCTCAGGAAATTCATGGATGGGAAGGGTATACTTCATCAGGTTCTCTATAGATTCCTTTAATGGAATTTCCTTTTCGGTATACAACAGAATAGATCGACCCTTCTCTCCGGCTCTACCGGTTCTACCTATTCGGTGAATGTAGTTCTCCGGATAAAACGGAACGTCAAAACTGATAACGGTACTTATTTTTTCAATATCGATACCCCTAGATATTACATCGGTGGCAATCAATATCCTACTGTCTCCCTCTACAAAACTTTCTATCGTCTTTTCACGATTGTTCTGCTCTTTACCAGAGTGAATAACGCCCATCTCTGATTGAAAATTCAACTCTTCAAAAAGTCTATCGGCATTAGACCTTGATCCTACAAACACAAGCACCTTGTTAAATTCTTCTTTGTCCTCTAACAAATAATTCAACAAATTGGCCTTGGTGTAGAAGTTCGGCACCTCATATGAAGATTGGTCAATGGTATCAAGAGGCGTACCACTGATGGATATCGTTTTCTTAACGGGGTTAATCAAAAAATCGTCAATCAGCTCATCAACGTAGGTGGTCATGGTAGCTGAAAACAAAATGTTTTGTCTCTTTTCAGGCAGCTTTTCAAAGATGTTCTTCATCTGAGTTTTGTACCCAAAGTCTAACATGATATCAACCTCATCAATGATTAAGGTCTTTATCGATTTCAATCTAAGTAGATTGGTCAAGGTCAAGTCATACAACCTTCGCGGAGTCCCAACAATAACGTCTAACCCTTCGGCCACGGCCCTCTTTTGAGACCCTATATTACTGCTGCCTCCGTAAACTCCAGTCACTCTTACATTTGTGTAAGCCGCCAATTTCTCTACTTGCTCAACAATTTGAATGACTAATTCACGGGTAGGAGCCATGATTAACACCCTCGGATTTGCTTGTTCAGAATACTTGAGCTCGTTTAAAATCGGCATCAAATAAGCCATGGTTTTTCCCGTACCCGTTTGGGCAATCCCTACAAAATCTTGTCCCGATCTTATCGCCGGGAAAGACACTTTCTGAATAGGGGTGGGCTCGGCATATCCGAGGTCAGCAATGGCTTTTAACAATTGCTTCTTGATTTTTAGCTCCTCAAAAGTATTCATGGCCGCAAAGGTAGGGATTTATGGGGTATGTGGGAACGAATGAGGGATGAGAAGAAGTGATGGTAACTATATATTCATTAGTTTTGCTGAAAAATAAACCATAGTTCACAATTCGAAAAATATCAACCTATGAAGTCTTGGTTTCTCATCCTTCTTTTTCCTTTACTACAACAACCTTCAGCCACTGAAATAGTGCAAAAAGCCGAAGACAAGCTTCGTGGAAATTCAAATATTGCAGAATTAACTATCACCATTCACAGGCCTAGTTGGGAGCGTACCATGGAGGCAAAATCTTGGGCCTTGGGGACAGACTACTCCTTGATTTTAATCCAAGCACCGGCCAGAGATAAGGGTGCTGTTTTTTTAAAGCGTGAAAAAGAAATTTACAATTGGGTGCCAAGTGTTGAGAGAACCATTAAGCTTCCGCCTTCTATGATGATGCAAAGCTGGATGGGATCAGACTTCAACAACGATGATTTGGTGCAAGAATCTTCAATCGTAAAAGATTATACTCACAAAATTTTGGGGAGTGAAAAAGTAGCTGGCTATGACTGTTACAAAATTGAGTTTACGCCCAAACCTGACGCTCCCGTAGTGTGGGGAAAAATTATTGGATACATCTCTAAAGGGGAGTTTCTCCAGTTAAATTCTGAATTCTACGACGAAGACAATTTTTTGATCAATGTGATGGAAGGATCTGAAGTCAAAGAACTTGACGGAAGAAAACTACCAACAGTATTACGAGTAACGCCGGTAGAAAAAGAAGGTCATTATACCGAAATGAGGTACAAGTCCCTTAAATTTAACGTGGACCTTGACAAAAGCTACTTCACCACACAAAACATGAAACGAATCCGCTAAATGAAACTTCTACTAAAGCTAGCTTGGAGAAACATTTGGAGAAATAAAAGGCGGAGTCTCATCACCATGGCTTCGGTGCTTTTTGCGGTTTTTTTCGCCATACTCCTGCGCTCTTTTCAAACAGGAGCCTATGAAAATATGGTGAAAAACATGGTGGGTTCCTTTACGGGATATATTCAAGTTCACGAGTTGGGCTACAACGAAGAAAAGACTCTTGAGCATTCTATGAGAATGCCCGCCGATTCAATAGCCGCTTTAGAATCTCTTGCATCGGTAAAAAAAGTATCTCCAAGGCTTGAGAGCTTTTCTCTGGTATCTACCGGAAAAATCACCAAAGGAACTTTGGTCATTGGCATAGATCCAAAAGTAGAGCTAGAGGGCCTCGGACTTATGACCAAAATGGAAAGCGGAACGGTATTTAAAAACCAACTTGGAGGGGGCGTTGTCTTAGGATCAGAACTTGCAAAATACCTGAAAGCCTCGGTAGGAGACACCATAGTTTTTATTGGTCAAGGGTACCACGGCATTTCAGCCAACGCCCAATACCCATTGGTGGGAATCTTAAAAGTCAGCAATCCTATATTGAGTAAAAACCTTGTCCTCATGCCCCTAGCTGAGGCCCAGTACCTCTACGGAGCTGACCAAAGGCTTACCACCTTAATCATCACCCCAGAAAACCCTCAAGACTACGTCACTACTCAAAAGAGCATTTCAAATTACTTGCCTTCAAATTATGAGGTGCAAAATTGGGAAGAGTTCATGCCGGAGTTAAAACAGACCATAGAAGCCGACAGTGCCGGGGGAATTATCATGCTATCAATCCTCTACCTCATCATCTCTTTTGGAATTTTCGGAACCATCTTGATGATGACTGCTGAAAGAGGAAAGGAGTTTGGCGTTTTGGTTTCTATTGGTATGAAACGATCTAAATTGGCCATTACCAGCATGGTTGAAGCCGTTTTGATTTCAACACTCGGCGGAATCATGGGGGCTCTTTTGGTTCTTCCGATTACCACCTACTTTCACTATAACCCTTTAAGGCTTTTAGGTCAGGCAGGAGACGCATTAGAAAATTACGGGTTTGAGCCTTTGCTTCCGGCTTCATTAAACCCATCCATCACCCTTACGCATACCTTTTTAATCATTGGCATTAGTATTTTGTTAAGCCTATATGCAGCGGTGAAGGTATATACCATGAACCCCATAAAAGAACTACGATCATAACCATGATATCTAAAATTGCTTGGAGAAACATTTGGAGAAGCCCTTTTCGGTCGGCAGTGGTTATTCTTAGCATTGTTTTAGGAATATGGGCCGCTACGTTTTTAGTTTCTTTTAGCTACGGACTAAACGATCAACGCACAAGAGAAATTATTGAAAGCACGCTCTCTCACATTCAGGTTCACCACGTAGAATTTAGCAAAGAACAAGAGGTCGCCTACTTTATTAACCAGCCAGAGAAATACTTTGAGGTTCTTGACACCTCGTCTCATGTTAAGGGATATTGCACTAGAATACTCGTCAACGGAATGGTCGCTTCCCCCAATTCTGCAGCGGCGGCAAAAATCTTGGGGGTAAATCCGCAAAGTGAAAGCCAAGTAACCAACCTTCATGAAAAGTTGGTTGAGGGAGATTGGTTTCAAAGTGGTGGATCGCATCCGGTGGTTATCGGACAAAAACTCGCAGAAAAACTACAGTTAAAGGTAAGAAACAAGTTGGTCATCACCTTTCAAGACGAAGAGGCTAACTTGGTTTCGGCTGCCTTTAGGGTCTCTGGAATTTATAAAACGAATTCAACCCTGTATGATGAATTGAATTTATTGGTTCCTCAAGAAAGCTTAGAATCGCTTCTTCACGTTCAAAACAAGTATCATGAAATGGCCATTTTGCTTAACGATAATGACTACTTAGATACAGTGAAAAGCCAATTAAATATCAATCCCATCAATAGGGTGGAAACCTGGAAGGAGCTTTCTCCAGAGTTGGGGTATGCAGATGATATTCTTGCACAAATGCTTTTCTTATTTGTAGGAATCATCATGTTGGCCTTAGCCTTTGGCATTGTAAACAACATGTTGATGGCCGTTCTAGAAAGAAAAAGAGAATTAGGAATGCTTCAGGCCGTGGGAATGAATAAGAGAAAACTGTTTCTCATGATTGTTTATGAAACCATTTTCATGGGATTGGCCGGCGGACCCCTCGGAATTCTTTTAGGATACCTAACCATTTCGTACTTTTCTAAAGTGGGAATTGATTTGAGTTTTGTAGGCGAAGGACTTAACCAATATGGCATTGGCCATTTTGTTTACCCGCATATTGAAAACGAATTCTATGGCATCATTGCCATAATGGTGATTGTAATGACCTTATTGTCATCTATCTACCCTGCGAGAAAGGCTTTAAAGTTAAACCCTGTAGACTCCATCAGATCAATATGAAAAAATTGATTTTCATATCCTTCTTTTTACCTCTTTTGGGATGGGCACAAATTGGCCCCAACATCGTGGTACCAAAAGAAGATCCGGGGTACAATTCAGAGTATGTAAAATCATATTATGACGATTTTTGCTTAACCATCCCTGCGGTTCTCAAAGGGTCAGGACTTGTCTTCAACGGAGCCAATGGAAAAACCGTCAACTACCTTACCAATATGCCCATGAATTACGGCTTTGGTGTAGATTATAGATGGTTGACCTTTGAATATACTCGTTCTATACCCATGCTCAGTTCTATAGATCCTGCCAAAGGGCAAACAGAAGCCTGGGGATTTGGGTTTGGATTGACCGGGAGAAAGTTTTGGTTTAAAAACTTCATTGAAGTTTATGGAGGTTACCATGTTTCAAATCCTGAGGTTATAGATCCAAACTACCTTCAAAAAAACAATGGCAAATATTACTTTAGACCCGATATCATTACCGTTTCTTACTTCGCTTCACTAAACTACGGATTCAATCACCGGAAGTTTTCTAACAACGCTAGTCTTTGGAATCTTGAACAACAGTTGAAATCAGTAGGATCATGGACAGTAGGAGCCAGTTTTGGATTTGACTTTATGTTTGCAGACTCTGCTTTTGTACCAGGAGCCATTAGCCGTGATTTTGGAGAGGTAAAAAACTTACAAGGTGTATTATCTACCTTTTATGGGATTAACTTCGGATACTTATATCAATGGGTGATTTTTGATAACTATGTGTTATCTACTGCCCTAATTCCCGGACTGTCATTGCAGTCAGCTGATGTTTTTTTTGCAGATGGCACCAGTAAGTCTTTTTCAAATACTTTAGGTGCGCATGGCGAATTTAGACTGGGTTTTAATTATTCTAACGAAACATGGTACGGCGGAGCAACCTTTTCATCGTATGCCATAGCCAACAACAAATATGTTAACACACCACTAGAGGAGGTTTTTACTTATTATCGATTTTATTTAGGCTACCGATTTAAAATCAAAAGAACCCGTACCATGAAAAAGTGGTTTTTATAAAAAATATCCGAATGAGCGAAGTGGTTTTAAAAACAGAAAATCTTGAAAAGGTTTATTCCGATGTGGCCTCAGAAGTAAGAGCGGTTGACGGGATAAATCTTGAAATCACCAAAGGCGAGTTTACGGCTTTAGTGGGACCCTCAGGGTCAGGAAAAACAACCTTGCTAAATCTTCTTGGCGGTTTAGATTATCCGTCAAGCGGGAAGGTGATCATAGGCGGCAAAGACATTTCTCAGCTCTCTGACAATGAAATGATAGACTTTAGACTCAACAACATAGGCTTTGTCTTTCAAGCCTACAACCTCATTCCCGTGTTAACGGCCAAAGAAAACGTAGAGTTTATTACCCTTTTGCAAAAATGGGACGCTAAAAGTCGAGACCTAAGAGCTATGGAACTATTAGAGGCTGTGGGACTAGCAGGCAAAGAAAATAATAAACCCGGTGAACTCTCTGGTGGTCAACAACAAAGAGTGGCTGTAGCTAGGGCACTTGCCTCAAAACCCACCTTTGTCTTAGCCGATGAACCGACCGCCAACCTAGATTCACATAGTACAGAAAACTTATTAGAGATCATGGCACGTCTAAATGCCAAAGAGAATGTTACCTTTGTTTTTGCAACGCATGACCCAAGAGTGATAAACAAAGCTAGAAGAGTGGTAACCATTGAAGATGGTAAGGTTTTAAAAGATGAAACAAAGAACTAAAACATTTACATTTCTACTATTCACCGTTCTTTCTGCTTCACTTTATGGCCAAACTACCTATGACTCTGCTTACATCTGGGATAGACGAAATCGACTAAACGCCAGTTTGTTTTTAGAAAACAAGATTCATGCGTTAGCCTTTATCAATGGCAGCAACGACCCGTATTACCTCTCTACCAATAACGCCATAGTTACTCCCGGTATTCAAGCCACATATAAATGGTTAAACCTTAGGCTCAAACTGCCTATAAAAAGTTGGCAAACCAATGTTGAGGAAGAAGGAAACACCACCAACTACGCCTTTGCATTGGGTGCCACTTCACGAAATTGGTGGGCAAGGGCTTATTATGAGTACAACAAAGGTTACTATTCAGACAACTTATTCACGCCTGGTGTAAAGTTTATTCATCCGAATTTTAAAATACAACAGTTCAACCTGAATTTTGACTACGCATTTAACGGCCAACGATATTCTCATAGACAAACTCTTTGGCAAAGTGAAGTTCAACTTAAGTCCGCCGGAACCTTTTTTGTTGGGGGAACCATTAGTGCAGAGTGGATAGACAATGATAGTATTTTGATACCAGCCAGCGCGCAAGGTGATTTTGGTATCATTGAAAAAATGCGCGACATTAATTTTATTTACCCTGGAATCCACGTGGGGTATACCTATACTTACGTTCCCTATAAAGGCTGGAATATCACCGCCTACCTTGCTCCAGGAGTATCGATTTACTCAGGCTCTTATACCGATGCTAATCATCAAAAATTTTCATTGAACAACAGCTTTGGCTGGGTGGGTGAGTTTAATGGGACCATCGGCTATAGCAGAAACAATTGGTACGCAAACCTTTCGATTAATCAATACATGTCTGTAAAATACCTAGACTCTAAGGATTCTTGGTTAAACCTCCAGTCGTATATTAGAATAGGATTTGGATATAGATTTAATAATCCTCAACAAAAATGGCTAAAACCCTTAGGACTTTAATATTTCTTTTTCTGTGCTTAGGGGCTTTACCTTTAAAGGCACAATGGGACTATTCGTTTAACGGATATGTAAAAGCATTGGGCACCTTTAACCATCTCAACAAAGATCCTTACCCCGCCTTTCTTCAGTCGCAAATTCCAGGGTCTTACGAAGACTACCAAATTCATAACCGTTTTAACTTTGACCTATATTACGGCTCACAGTGGCATGCCAATGCGGGCATGAGAAATCGGTTGTTTTACGGGTATACTTACAACAGAACACCAACACAAATAACCGATTTGCAAAACGACCCCTCTACCCTTATGGACCTTAGTTTTATGTGGACCAACTCGAACTCCGCGCTAAGCGTCCTCTTTGACCGTGCCTGGTTAGAGTATGACAATCAAAGAATCAGAGCTAGAGTGGGTAGACAAAGAATCAATTGGGGCATAAATACCGTTTGGAACCCGAATGATATTTTTAATCAGTACAACTACTTTGACTTTGACTACGAAGAAAGACCCGGTGTAGATGCAGTTGATTTTCAATGGTATTTTACCCCGCGGTCAAGCATTGAGCTGGCCTATTCACCAAACCTTGATGATCCTGTAAAATCCATTGGTGGCCTTCTCTATAAAACCAATATTAAAGGTTACGACGTTCAATTATTGCAGGGCTACTTTAAAGGAGACTATGTTGCAGGAGCAGGTTGGGCGGGCAGTTTTGGGAATGTGGGATTTAAAGGTGAGGCTTCTGCATTTGTCCCCATGGATGACCTAGACACCACCAGCCGTGAAAATTTTGTGCTCTCAACCGGCTTTGATTATTCCTTGCCCAATGGGCTATACATGCAAATCGGTTATCTTTATAACCAGCTCGGAAACAGCAACAGCTCTATTCTTGGGTCGGGACTGCTCGCTAATCAAACCCTTACTGCAAAAAACCTTTTTCCTTATCAACATACCACTTTCGTGGGATTTAATTTTGCGGTGACCCCACTGTTAACAGCGGACCTCAGCACGATGACAACCCTTGACTTTAACAACTTTTTCTTGATTCCTTCTTTATCCTACAGCATAGCAGAAAACCTAGATTTGTTGTTACTTGCCCAAGTATTCTGGGGGGTACCCCCTACACAAACTGATAGCTACTTTTTAGGCTCATCTATCTTTACCAGACTTAAATACTCTTTTTAACCTATGAATAGTTCAATGGATTGGGAAAAATTAAAAGCATCTATTGAAGGAGAACTCTTTACTGACAACCTCCACCAGACTATTTATGCTACAGATGCTTCGGTGTATAGAGAGTTGCCTTTAGGGGTTGTCTTTCCTAAAAGTGAAGCTGACCTTCTGGCCATTGTAAAATTTGTACGTGAAAATTCAATTTCTCTAATACCCCGAACCGCCGGAACTAGTTTAGCAGGCCAGTGTGTGGGGCGTGGATTGGTGATTGATTTTTCTAAACACATGACCGAAATCTTAGAAATCAATACTGATGAAGGATGGGTAAGAGTGCAGCCCGGGGTTATTAGAGATGAGCTCAACAAAGTACTGAAACCCCTGGGTTATTTTTTCGGCCCCAACACCTCTACCGCTAACCGATGCATGATGGGCGGAATGGTTGGCAACAACAGCTGCGGTTCTACTTCCATAAAATACGGTACGACCAGAGATAAAACCCTAAAGTTAAAAACGGTTCTTGCCAATGGTGAACTAGCAGAATTCCCCAGTGAGTCTCCTTCCGCTGAAGCGAAAAAAATAGAATTGGCGCTGACCCAACTAGTAAGTGAGCCCGAGGTTTCTGAATGGATAAAGACGGAGTTTCCCCCAAGAGAAATACACCGAAGAAATACGGGTTATGCCTTAGATGTATTTGCTGATAACCCTTCGCAAAACACAGCAAAACTATTGGCCGGAAGCGAGGGAACCCTAGCGCTTACCACCGAACTAACCTTGCAGATAGACCCTTTACCTCCTGAATTTGGACTGTTGGTGTGTGGACATTTTTCTTCTATACACGAGTCTATGGTGGCCACCCGCACCGCCATGAAAAAAGAGCCCTTTTCTTGTGAGTTGATGGACAAGGTAATCTTAGACCTAACCCTGAAAAACAAGCTACAAGCCAAAAACAGGTTTTTTGTTGAAGGAGACCCCGCAGCCGTATTGGTGGTTGAATTGCGTGGCGATACCCAAGAGGAAGTAAATGAGGCCGCCAAAGCCTTGATCCATGAATGGAAAGAGGAGAAATTAGGATACGCCTACCCTTTGGTCGCAGAAGAGGACGCTTCTAAAGTTTGGGACCTTAGAAAAGCCGGACTTGGATTACTTTCTAATATCAAAGGCGAGGCGAAACCTGTTGCTTGTATAGAAGACACGGCGGTAACGCTAGACGTTTTGCCCGACTACATAGACGAGTTTGAAAAAATGATGGAGCGCTTTGGGCAGCAGGCCGTGTATTACGCACACGCAGGCGCGGGCGAACTTCATTTGCGGCCAATACTAAACTTAAAAACCCAGAAAGGACAAAAACTGTTTCATGAAATTTCTGAAGAAACCGCCCGACTGGTTAAAAAATACAATGGCTCACTAAGTGGTGAGCACGGCGATGGGCGCGTTCGCGCAGAATTCATTCCGATTGCGCTTGGCGAAAAGGCTTTGCCAATTTTTAAGAGGGTGAAAAACATTTGGGACCCCGAGAATATTTTCAATCCGGGAAAAATTGTCGATGCTCCTAAAATGAATGAGTCGTTGCGCTATGAAACCGATCAGTTCACCCCCACCTACCAAACCAAATTTGACTTTTCTGATGAAGGGGGTATTGTTCAAACGGCAGAAAAATGCAACGGCACCGGAGAGTGTCGCAAAACCGAAAAAACCGGCGGAACTATGTGTCCGACGTACATGGCCACGCGCAATGAGTCAGACAGCACAAGAGCTAGGGCCAATGCACTACGAGAATATTTAAGTCGTCAAGCCACCCCAGGCGAAAATCCATTTGCCAGAAAAGAACTGTCTGAAGTGCTAGACCTCTGCATGAGTTGTAAGGGTTGTACCTCAGAATGTCCTAGTAACGTTGACATGTCTACCTTAAAAAGTGAATACCAATACCAAAAATATCGTGGAAAGGTAAGGCCGTTGAGAACGTTAATGATGGGTCATATTGATCGATTCCATCGCATGGGGTCTTTAGCGCCTTCGGTATTCAATTATTTTTCTTCGGGAGTATTTGAAAAAGCGGCTCAAAAGATTTTAAAAATTCACCCTCAAAGAAGTTTGCCACAGATGGCTACCTTCAGTTTGAGTCGCTGGTATCGCAAAAACAGAAAATCATTAGAGCCAAAAAATCCCAAGGCCACCCTTCACCTTTTTGTGGATGAGTTTACTCATTACCTAGATGCAGAAATGGGAAAAAAAACCATTTTATTACTTTGGAAATTAGGCGTAGAGGTTCTATGGCCAAAACAATATTCTAGCGGTAGAGCCCAATTTTCTAAAGGGCTTTTAGATTATGCTGAAAAACGTGCAAGTAAAAATGTGGCAGCCCTTCACCCCTTGGTTTCTAAAGAAAAACCCCTCGTCGGACTGGAACCTTCTGGGATTCTTTCTTTTAGGGATGAGTACCTTACCATTTTACGTGGCGATGAAGCCCAAAAGGCTCAAGAGCTTTCGGTAAACACATTCACCTTTGAAGAGTGGATGGCTCAATTTATAGATGCGGGTCTTTTTGATAAATCCCTTTTCAGGGAGGAAGAAGCCGTTGGAAAAATACACGGACACTGCCACCAAAAGTCTTTGTCCAAAATAAATTTAAGTCAGAAAATCATCAACGCCTTGCCGGGAGTTAAGTCAACCATTATTCCTAGTGGGTGTTGTGGCATGGCCGGATCATATGGATATGAAAAAGAGCACTACGACATGAGTCAAAAGGTAGGTGAACTGGTTCTTTTCCCGACTTTGAGAAAAATGAAAGACGAAGAATTTATCATTGCCGCGGGCACCAGTTGCCGCCACCAGATACATGATGGCGTAGAAAAAACAGCTCTTCATCCAGCCGAATTTATGTATAGTCGATTGTTGTAAATCTTTTTTATATTTGAGAAAGTGAAGAACAACATCAAAAAATGGCTTTTATTTACCGCGCTATTCTTAGCGTTAGGTCATACTGTTGCTCCTCACAGCCACCATTCTGAAAGTGCGTTGAACAGCGAAATTGAGCGCGAAATGCACAGTGAGTCTGAAGGGTTACTAGACCTTTTCTCAAAACTTTTTCACACAGATTTAGGCATAGACCATCTCGACAATTACAGCGTTCCGACTATTCTTGGAATCATTTTTGTCGTTGTCGTTGCTCTATTTTCTTCTCATATATTCTCCGTATTGCAAAGAATCAACAATGCTTCAAAAAGCAATTATGGCAGAGAATATGTGGTTATTCCAGTCAAACAAAACTATTCAGTAAACCACCCGTTTAGAGGTCCACCGTCACACTAACTCATTGATTCTTCAATTAGTTAAAGTGATAAATTATGTTTGAAAGTATTATTCGTTTCTCATTGAGAAACAAAATGATGGTCATATTCCTAGTACTTGGATTGGTGACCGCCGGACTTTGGTCCCTCAATAAAATTCCCATTGACGCCGTTCCTGACATCACCAACAATCAGGTTCAAATTGTTACCGTTTCACCCAGCTTGGCCCCCCAAGAGGTTGAACAGTTAATAACCTTCCCCATTGAGGTGAGCATGGCCAACGTGCCCTCGGTACAAGAAATTAGAAGCGTTTCAAAATTCGGCCTGTCTGTGGTGACCTTGGTTTTTCCAGATGACATGGACATTCTCAATGCCCGCCAGCACGTTACCGAAGTCCTTACCCACGCCGCTGAAGAAATTCCTAAGGGGCTGGGTTCTCCTGAGCTAATGCCCATATCAACTGGGTTAGGAGAAATCTATCAATACACCCTTCAAGTAAGTCCCGGGTACGTGGGGCAGTATTCGATTATGGAGCTTCGAACCCTTCAAGATTGGATGGTAAAAAGACAATTGTCGGGAATTCCTGGAATTGTTGAAATATCCAGTTTTGGCGGAAAGCTTAAGCAGTATGAGGTTGCCGTAGACATTCAAAAACTCAACGACCTTAGGCTCACCTTAAAACAGGTTTTTGATGCGCTTGAAAAGAACAACGAGAACATCGGAGGCAGTTATATAGAAAAAGGCGAAAACGCATTCTACATACGAACCGAAGGATTCATTCAAAACCTTGAAGATATCCAAAACATTGCCATTGAAACTCGAGAGAACACCCCTATTCTAATGCGCGAAGTAGCCGACATTAGCTTTGGTTCAGCACCAAGGTATGGTGCCATGACCGCCGATGGAAAGGGAGAAACTGTGGGAGGAATCACCATGATGTTTAAGGGTGAGAATTCTTTTTCTGTGGTAAAAAAGGTTAATGAAAGAGTGGCAGAAATTCAAAAATCTCTACCTGAGGGTATTACCATAGAACCCTATTTAGACCGTTCGGTATTGGTTGACAAAACCATTAACACCGTAACCCAAAACCTCTTAGAAGGAGGCATTATTGTCATTTTGGTCCTCATGCTGATGTTGGGGAATTTCAGGGCCAGCTTAATTGTTGCGTCAGTCATTCCGTTAGCAATGCTTTTTGCCCTATGGATGATGAATCTCTTTGGGGTTTCTGCCAACCTAATGTCTTTGGGTGCCATTGATTTTGGAATAGTGATTGACGGTGCGGTCATCATTGTTGAAGGAGCCTTATTTGTTTTATACACCCAGCACAAAGGGCAAAATTTATCGAAAAAAGTATTTGACAAAATCATTGAAGATAGCTCAGCCAAAATCTACGGATCTGCGGCCTTTGGAGTTTTAATCATTCTCATTGTTTTCTTCCCGCTATTCACTCTAGAAGGAATTGAGGGGAAAATGTTTATTCCCATGGCGCAAACGGTCACTTTTGCTTTGGTTGGCGCCTTACTACTTTCTTTGACCTACGTACCCGTAGTTTCTTCTTGGGTTTTGAAAAGAAACATTCCAGAAGCGGGTGAGAAAAAGATCAAGTGGTTACAAAAACTAACCAAGAGTTATGAAAGTAGACTGCAAAAGGTCTTGGAAAAACCACGACTTTACTTGGCAGGTGTCGCCTTGGTTTTGATTGCTTCAGGGGTTATGCTTTCGCAGATGGGAGCTGAATTTTTACCTCAACTTGACGAAGGAGACGTTGCCTTACAGATGACCATTCCGGCCGGAAGTAGCTTGAGCCAAAGTATTGCTACAACGACAAAAATCGAAAAGGTATTGATGAGTCATTTTCCGGAAGTCATTCACGTGGTGTCAAAAATAGGTACGGCAGAAGTACCCACAGACCCCATGTCAATGGAAAATGCAGACATCATGGTTCTGCTTAAACCCAAAGACGAATGGACAACCGTAGACACCAAAGCTGAACTGATAGAAAAAATGGAAGCTGCCCTTTCAGAAATTCCTGCGGTGGACTTTGAGTTTACCCAACCCATTCAGTTGCGTTTTAACGAGTTAATTACCGGTTCTAAAAGTGATATTTCTGTGAAAATTTACGGAGACGACCTTAACGTACTTTCTGAACTTGGGCTTGAAGCCGAGAACTTAATTAAAGACCTTCCGGGAGCCAACGATGTACGCTTGCAACAAACCCAAGGACTCATTCAATGGGTTTATAAAATTGATAGAAAAGCCATTGCGCGCTACGACCTATCTATAGAAGAGGCCAATAGTTTAATACAAACTGCCTTAGCGGGAAAAAAAGCCGGCGTAGTCTTTGAAAAAGAGAGACGCTTTGACCTAGTCGTTAGGCTTAACCAAAGAGACCGAAATCTTTTGAATACCAGAACCTTGTACGTTCAGAATTCAAAAAATCAAATGATTCCGCTTTCAGAAATTGTCACCAAGCACGAAGTTGAAGGTCCTGCGGAAATTAGAAGAGACAATACCCGAAGAAGAGTTTCGGTGGGAGTTAATGTGAGGGGAGCTAGTTTAACCGATGTGGTAAAGAACATCCAGTCTACCATAGATGAAAAAATGGACTTTCCTCCGGGATATACCATAGAAATGGGGGGTGAGTTTGAAAACTTTGAACGCGCCAAAAACAAGCTTCTCATCGTGGTGCCACTGGCCTTGCTCTTAATCTTTGGCATCTTGTACTTCACCTTTAGTTCAAGTGCTCAAGCCCTACTGATCTTGAGTGCTGTGCCCCTAGCATTTATTGGCGGAATTGCATCTTTATTGATTAGAGACATGCCGTTTTCAATCTCTGCTGGCATTGGGTTCATCGCCCTTTTTGGAGTCGCCGTCTTGAATGGTGTGGTATTGATTTCAACCTTTAACCACCTGAAAAAAGATGGGCTTAAAGACTCCTTATCAATTGTAATTAAAGGAACTCAAATTAGATTGAGACCCGTTTTATTGACCGCAGTAACCGACGTTTTAGGATTTTTACCCATGGCCATAAGTACTTCAGCCGGGGCAGAAGTTCAGAAACCATTGGCCACCGTTGTCATCGGCGGACTCATTAGCTCTACGCTATTGACCTTGTTTATGGTCCCATTAATCTATTACCTCATGGAGCGAAAAAGGAAAATTAAGGTCCCAAAGGCTGCCCTTTCTGTTGTTGTGTTGTTGGGCATTTCACTAGGGGCCACCGGCCAACAACAGTCACTAAGCCTTGATACCGCTTTGGCAATGGCAAGCAATAACAACCTAACCTTGCAGAACGCTCAATTAGATGTAGAAATCTCTAAAAGAGAAAGCGGACAAAGCATCCAGCTAGGAAACACTGATTTTTCTGCGAGTTACGGTCAGATGAACGGTCCGGAGCAAGATCTATACTGGCAAGTTGAGCAAAATCTAGGCTCAATTTTAACCCACGTTAGACGGAGTGAGTCGGCCCAGTTAAAAGAACAAAGAGCCGAAGCCCACGAAGTCTTAACGGCAAAATCTATAGATTTTTTAGTCCGAAAAGCCTACGATCAATGGACCTTTCGGTATTTTAGGTCTACGTTGCTCAAAGGAATGATTGACAGCCTAGAGTCCTTTAATTCAAGCATTTCACTTCGGCGTGAAACCGGTGATATTTCAGGTATGGAGGCCCAAGCCTTTGAGGCGAAATTAGGAGAACTCAAGCACAAGTATGTTTTAGAATTAAATGAATTGAGCCAAGCCTATAAAAATTTATCGGTTTTGCTTTATACCCAAAACAAATACATACCGAACTTAGAAGAATACCTCCCCGTAACCCTTGAGAGCTTAAATGACAGTTTAAGCCAAAGCATTCTCATGCCTTTGAAAAGCGAATTTTTAGTGGCCCAAAAAGAAAGCGCAATAACAGGCGGTGATTTTTTTCCGGAAGTTAAAGTGGGGTATTTTCAACAAGACCTCAACAACATTTCAGGGTTTAGTGGACTGACGCTTGGCGTTTCTATGCCTTTGTGGTTTTTGCCCAAAACCAAAAAGATGGGTCAACAAAAAATAGAGGCAGAAAAAGCCAAGAACCGGTATTTAGAATCAGAATTACAAAAGAAGCAAGAGTTGGCCTCTTTAAAAACTGAGCTTCAACGACTTTCTGACCAACTTACAACGTACGGAAGTTATGCAAAGACCACAGGAAACTCACTGCAAAAGATTGCCTTTTTAAACCTCAGAGAAGGAGAGGCTGATCTTTTTGACGTGTTTAACAGTTTAAAATCGGCGTTAGATTTTAGTTGGAGCTACCTAGAAGTAGTACACACTTACAACCAAAACGCCATAGCCTACAACTTTTTAACAAAATAGAAAATGAAGTATTTAACTCTATATATAGTCGCCATTTTTTTGGTTTCATGCTCAGAAAAACCAGAAGAAACCCATGACCACACTCCTGAACACGACACTCACCAAGATGACCATCACGATCACACCGAAAGCTTGGACCCAGTAAGCTGGGGAATGGTTGAAGACCTATCGGTGAAGAAATTCTTATACAGCAATGGTCAAATTGATGTTCCCCCTCAAAACAGAGCAGATCTTACAACACCTTTCGGTGGATTTGTAAAAGAGGTCACCTTTTACGAAGGTGATGCCGTAAAAAAAGGACAATTGCTCATTGTGTTAGAAGACCCCAAATACATTCAAATACAAGAAGATTATTTGAGTGCATTAAACCAGCACCAATTTTTAAAGCAAGACCTTGATAGGAAGAAAACCCTTTTAAAGGGGAATGCTGCCTCCGAAAAGGAGTACCAAAAAACACTTACAGATGAAAGAGTTTGGGGGGTAAAAGTAAATGCCTTTAAGGCCACCTTAAAGATGGCCAATATCTCCCCCGAAAGGGTAGAGAAAAATGGGATTCAAGAAACCATAAAAGTTCTTGCCCCCATAAGTGGAAACATTGGTCACACCCAAGTAAATTTGGGAAAATACGTTGAACCAGGAACTTCATTAGCTGAAATTATTAATGACGAACATCTGCATATTGAGCTTGAAGTTTTTGCAAAAGATTTAGGTGCAATTTTTAAAGAACAGCCTATTGAATACCGGCTTTCAGGTGACGATCACTGGTACGATGCAAAAATCACACAAATCAGCAGGCATGTAAATGATGCCAAAAGAACCATAAAAGTTCATGCACACTTGGGTGATAGTGTACCTAAAATAGTTAGACCGGGAATGTTGGTTGAGGCACGAATAACTAAAAATACTAAACCTACTAAGGTGCTTCCGCTTGATGCATTGGTTAGTGAAACGGGTAAGTATTATGTTTTTACCAAGTCAGATCACGGAATTGAAAAAGTGGAGATTGCCATTGGAGAAATAGGAGACATAAACTTTGAGGTTTTGACCAACCTAAATGATTCTGTGGCAGTTCAAGGCGTTTATTATCTAAAGGCCCAATTCGGTGGACTTGAAGGAGGTCATTCACATTAACACACAGAAAGTAAGGTTTTTAGGACAATTTTGTAAGGGTTTTATTTATTACATTAGTAAGTACCAACAACACCTATTTCCATGAGTCCCAAAATTCTAAAACAGAATCTGTTTATAGCCTTGCTGCTATGTGCTTTTTCATCTATACAAGCCACAACTTATGAATATTGGTTTGCAGCTCCTGATCTTTCTAGTGACCTAGGAGATTCACCCATTGAAGTAATAATTACAACTACCTCTAAGGCCGCAAATGTGCAACTAAGTATTCCTGCAAACCCATCGTTTACCCCTATTACGAGAAACCTGTCTGCCTGGGACCATGAATCTATTTCACTTTCCGCTTACTTGTCATTAATAGAGCCCACTGCAGGTGCTGTAGAAAGCAAGGGGATTTTAATAGAGTCTTCGAGCCCAATTAATGTTCAGTATGCTGTTTTACACCCAGACAACATGGTTTACTACACCGTCAAAGGCTCAGCAGCTTTTGGAAAAAAGTTTGTATTTCCAGGTCAAACCAAATGGTCAAGAGACAATTCATTGTCTACCACACCCACGAACTCAATGGATATTGTTGGGGTTTTAGACGGTGCAGAGGTAAAAGTGTACTTAACCACAGATGCCAACTCTTCAAGTGCAGGAGACACCCTATCCTTTACCCTGAATCGCGGAGAAACGTATAGCATACAAAACAGCAACACCCTCTCTTCTAAAAACTTGATAGGATCAACGATTGAATCGACTAAATTAATTGCGGTTACCTATACTGAAGATGCGGTAAAAAAATCGGGATACAGCGATGCCATGGGTGACCAATTAATTCCCATAAACAAATGTGGAACCAGCTATATTGGATCATTAGGGTTTTTAACTGACGGCGCTACGATAAAAGAATATTTGGTGGTTCATGCTCTTGAAGATGGACAAACAAACATAACTGTAAATGGAGGGCCAGGAAATCATACTTTTAATGGTAGAGGAGAAGTTAGAACTTTTGATTTGGTAGGCACTTCTAGCTTTTCTATTTCTTCCAACAAAGACATTTTAGTTTATCAGATTTCTGGAAGTGGCAATCAAACCTCTATGTCTATTTTACCTCCCATAAGCGAATGCTCAGGTTCACAGGAAGTGTGCATTCAAAGACCCTCAGCCAAAGACTTTTATATTATGATTTTTGTACCGAATGGAGGTCAAAATAAGTTTTCAAGTAACGTCTCTCCAAATCCTTTCAAAAACGCCAACTTTAGTGCGTTAAGTGGAATGAGTTGGAAATTTGGAGTCATAAAGCTTTCTACATCAAACATTCCCGTAGGGGGAGCCCTTGAACTTACAAATAGCTCAAAGGTTTTTTATGCCTATGTACTATCTGGAGACAGTTCCACAGGGTCTTATTTTGCGACCTCTAGCCCTTTTCATTTGGAGGGGTTCAGCTTGCTTGACATGTTTCATTACTGAAAAGCCGTCCTATCCCTGCAAAAGCTCAGAACTACCTATACCTTAAGACTTAAGACCGTTACTATTGAAAGTTGAAAAACTTCAATAAGCAACCGTTTATCGAAACATTCGGATATGGATGTTACTAAATAAGAAATTTGTCTTCATCCAAGAACTATCGATGAACGATTTAGCAAAAATAGAAGACCTTGAAACTCGGCTTGAGAGCGAGCGCCATCTTAGGAAATCTCTTGAGACAAGGCTTCTTAAGGCTGAGGCCAAATTAGTTGCTGAACAGTCTCAAAAAAAAATCAAAAGAAGATTTCTTCGGACACGTTTTAGACAATTTACCGGCTGATCTTGTAGTGCTAGACTCTGAACACAGGTATTTGTAAATTAACCCCGTTGCGGTTAAAAACGACCAAACAAGAGATTGGTTGATAGGAAAAACAGATTTCGACTATGTTGAATACCGCAACAAACCCATTGAGATAGCTGAAAAGAGAAGGGAGATGTTCAACCGTGTTCTTCATTCAAAGACTCCTGGAGAATGGGTAGAAGAATTAGAACCCAATGATGGTTCCAAAGAGTTTCACTTAAGAAAGTTCTTTCCTAAATACAATTGCAACGGCGAATTAGATTTCATGATAGGCTACGCGCTAAACGTAACCGAACAGTACTCGGCCCAGGCCGATCTAATAGAAGCTAAAGAAGTTGCCGCTAAGGCTATGTTAGTAAAGTCAGAGTTTTTGTCAAAAATGACCCACGAACTTAGAACTCCATTAAACGCAATTGTCGGTCTAACAGACGTAATGATGAACGAAGAGAGGTATGTTCACAATGAAAACCTCTCAACGATGAAATACTCTTCAGACACCCTTTTGGGGATTATTAATGAGGTTTTAGATTTTAGCAAAATTGAAACGGGAGAGGTTTCTTTCAATTCTTCACAGTTCTCTATTAACGAAGTAATTAAGGTGATAAAAAACACCTATGACTTTAAGCTTAAAGAAAAAGGCGTTGATTTTGAAGTCAAAGTAGAACCTACGGTACCTACGCACATCAAAGGAGACCGGCTTAAGCTCAATCAAATTCTTTTAAACTTGATGAGTAATGCGGTAAAGTTCACCCATACTGGAAAGATTGAGCTGCTGATAAAAACCGTAAAGAAAGCAAAAGACAAAGTCACCTTAGCGTTTGTGATTAGAGATACGGGTATAGGAATTGAAAAAAACAAGCTCGGACACATTTTCAACAGCTTTTATCAAGGACATAACAATACCGAACAAGGGTATGGCGGCACAGGTTTAGGATTGAGCATCGCTAAAAAGTTTATTGACTTACAAGGCGGTACAATTTCTGTTTCTAGCGAGGCAGGTGTTGGCTCGACCTTTAGTTTTGATCTATGCTTTGAAGTTTCCAAACTAGAAGACACCCTTCCAAACCCATTGAATAAAATTCATAAAACGTATGAGTGGTCTAAAGTCTTAGTCGCCGAAGACAACGTAATGAGCCAACTTGTATTTAGAAAAATATTAAATCGTTGGAAGATTACTCCAGACTTTGTTGCCAACGGAGAGGAAGCCCTGAAAAAATTAGAATCTAAGGACTATGACATGATGTTCATGGATTTACAAATGCCCAAAATGAATGGGTTTGAGGCAACCAGAACCTTTAGAAAAAAAGAAAATAAGGTCAATGGTGCAAGGCTGCCCATCGTAGCCCTTACTGCCAATTCATTTCATGAATCGCGCAAAGAAATTGCCGCCGTTGGAATGAACGACTTCTTGAACAAGCCCATTGAGCCCACAGAACTGTCTAGAGTTTTGTCAGAATATTTAAATAAAAAAGCCACCCATTAGGGTGGCTTTTGTTTTTTTAGATAATACCTAAGTTCTTACCTACTTTGGTAAAGGCTGCTATGGCCTTATCTAGGTGCTCTTTGGTATGCGCGGCACTAAGTTGAACCCTGATCCTAGCTTGACCTTTAGGCACAACTGGATAAAAGAAACCGATAACATAAATCCCTTCTTTTAATAGCTGGTTAGCGAATTCTTGAGAAAGAGCTGCGTCGTAAACCATAATGGGCACAATGGCTGATTCTCCGTCTTTATAATCAAAACCAGCAGCTTTTACTCCTGCTTTAAAGTAATTAGTATTGTCTTCTAATTTATCTCTTAAGTCTGTAGACTCCGTTAAGATTTTAAACACTTCCAGCGAGGCCCCTACAATAGCGGGCGCAAGTGAGTTAGAGAAAAGGTAAGGTCTTGAGCGTTGGCGTAGCAACTCAATAATCTCTTTTTTACCGGTAGTAAATCCACCCATAGCACCACCAAGGGCTTTGCCAAGAGTTCCCGTGATAATATCCACACGTCCGATAACATTTCGCAACTCAATAGAACCCTTTCCGGTTTTACCGATAAAGCCAGTAGCGTGACATTCGTCAACCATTACCATGGCATCATACTTATCAGCTAAGTCACAAATTTTATCTAGTTGAGCTACGTAACCGTCCATTGAGAAAACCCCATCGGTAACGATAATTTTATTTTTAGCTCCTTTTTCGTTGGCCTCGATTAGACAATTTTCTAATTCAGCCATATCATTGTTAGCGTATCTAAAGCGCATGGCTTTACAAAGTCTTACTCCATCAATGATACTTGCGTGATTTAATGAGTCTGAAATAATGGCATCATTAGCATCCAGAAGAGGTTCAAAAACTCCGCCATTAGCGTCAAAGGCTGCTGCGTAAAGAATGGTGTCTTCCGTTCCCAAGAAATTGGCAATAGTAGCTTCAAGTTCTTTGTGAATGTCTTGAGTACCACAAATAAATCGCACTGAAGACATACCAAATCCGTGGCTATCAAGAGCCTTGTGAGCGGCTTCTAAAACTCTAGGATGAGAGGAAAGCCCAAGGTAGTTATTGGCACAAAAGTTCAGCACTTTTGATCCGTCATTTAACGTAATCTCTGCGTCTTGTGGTCCGACGATAACTCTTTCTGATTTAAAAAGTCCATCGTTTTTTATGTTTTCTAACTCAGCCGTGAGTTTGTTTTTAATATCTCCGTACATAGTGTATGATTTTTTACAAAGGTAAAAACCTAGGTGAACATTTTTGACTTTCCAGTTTCTTTTACTTTAGACGAAAAAGAAAGCCAAATAAAATAAATTTCGACATTCTTTTTGGTTATTAATATCAAAAAAGGACGCTGAGAACAAAACTCATTACTGGTAATTTGTAATTAGATCAACGATTTATAAACCATGCAAATTAAGTATACCATGAATCTCAAAGTTTTACGTTTGTTTGGTTGTAGCATTTCATTGATTATTGAAGGCTCTAAGACTTTACGTAATTGTTGCATATTAATCTCTGTGCATCTAAGAATTAGATTATGATAATTGATCTTTCCCCCAAAAAAGAAAAGTAATTTTTTTAAGAAGGAGGGTAAATTTATAAAACTTTTTAATGGATTTTTTTTGACTTTTTAACTGTCATATAACCGCCAAAAAGGGGCTATTTTAGCCCTTTTTTAGTATATTTGAGTGAGTAACTTATTGGCATAAAAAAAGCCCGGCATTCGCCAGGCTTATTTTCTGCTCCTCCTCTTGGGCTCGAACCAAGGACCCTCTGATTAACAGTCAGATGCTCTAACCAACTGAGCTAAGGAGGAAGTTGTTTTTTGTTGCTTTATGTCTCAAAAGCGGGTGCAATATTAACAACAATCTCGATAGGATGCAATATATTTGTAAAAATTTTGAAAAAAACTTTTATGAGTTTAGTTATTCTTGGAACTGTGGCTTTTGACGCCATTGAAACTCCTTTCGGAAAAACCGATAAAATCTTAGGTGGAGCGGCGACATACATATCATTAGCGGCATCAAACTTTGTGGAATCTTCAAAAATACTTTCAGTGGTAGGCGACGACTTCCCTGAGAAATATGTTGACCTTTTAAAAAACAAGGGTGTAGACACAGAGGGACTAAAGCAAATGGAAGGAGAAAAAACCTTTTTCTGGAGCGGTAGATACCACCACGACATGAATACGAGAGACACATTAGACACTCAGTTAAATGTCCTTTTAAACTTTGATTCAACACTTCCTGATTCTTATAAAAGTCCTGAGTTTTTAATGTTGGGAAATTTAGATCCCGCCATTCAACTTTCTGCCATCGAGCAATTAGAATCAAAACCAAAACTCATCGTTTTAGACACCATGAACTTTTGGATGGATATTGCTTTAGAAAAATTAATGGAAGTCATTTCAAAGATTGATGTCTTGACTATTAACGACGAAGAAGCAAGACAGCTCTCTGGTGAATATTCACTAGCTAAAGCCGCAAAGAAAATTTTGGCAATGGGACCTAAGTTCTTGATCATTAAGAAAGGAGAACACGGAGCTTTGTTGTTTAATGAATCTGAAGTGTTCTTTGCTCCGGCCCTTCCCCTTGAAGAAGTTTTTGATCCAACGGGTGCCGGTGACTCCTTTGCTGGTGGATTTATTGGATTCCTAGCCAAGACGAGAGATATAAGCTTCGACAACATGAAAAGAGCTGTGATTTTTGGATCAGCCACCGCCTCTTTTTGTGTAGAAAAGTTTGGCACAGAAAGGATGCATGACATTTCTAAAGATGAATTCGCTTCAAGAGTTGATTCTTTTGTGAACTTAACTCAATTTGAAATTTCAAATTTCTAACCCAACCTTAATCACTATTCTATACGTTAAGTAGGTACAAGCCCCTTCACAGGGGTCACATAAAAAAGCTCGAAAGAAAAATAAGTCCAAATTTGGACTTATTTTTTTTCCAACCCTTTAAGATTAGATATCGTTATAGTGGTAAGTGGAGGTAATTACGTTCCGCCACAAACGTTCTTAAAGGTGATAAAAGGATAAAATCCAATAAAATATTTAAGGGTTCAGTAGGTGGATTGTTCGATAACCCGGAGTCCGTAAATTTTCCCTAATTTAGGGGCTCCGGATTTGTACTATGGAAGTATCAAAAGAACTAATTAAGCGCTGTAAAAAGAATGAGAGCAAAGCACAGTTTGAACTGTATAAGCTTTGCTATGGTTCTTTAATGGGCGTTTGTTTGCGATACGAAAAGAACAAGGAAGACGCCGAGGAACTCTTAAACTTGGCTTTTTATAAAATATTAACCAAGTTAGACAAGTACAAAAAAGACGTTCCCTTTGAAGCTTGGGCTCGAAGAATTACCATCAATACAATTATTGATGAATTCCGAAAAAAAGCAAGAGATCGCCATACATTTTATGACGATCTAGAAGTGAATGTCCCTGTATCAACCATGGACTTTAACGAAGCAGATCAAAAATTTGACGCTGAAGAGTTAGAAATCATGATTAGGCAATTGCCTCCTGTTAGTCAAAAAGTGTTTAACCTTTATGTAATTGAAGGTTACAACCACAGGGAAATTGCGGATATGCTCGGCATTAGTGAAGGAACTTCCAAATGGCACCTCTCAACATCGAGAAAGTCCATTAAGGAAATGTTAAAAAAAATTATTAATAAAGTTGCACTGTTTCTGTTATGACAGAAAAAGAATTAGAAACGCTTTTTAGAAAAAAACTTGAAAACCGCACGGTTGAGTTTGACCCAAAGTCTTGGGAAAAAATGAAGCCTATGCTCAAGGATTTCAAAGCAAGCCCTGTTTGGTGGAAAACCAGACAAGCGGCCATAGTTTCTGGTATTATTGGAGTTTCTGCGGCAGCCTACTTTACTAATCAAACGTCAGAAAGCCCACAGGCTACCCCTGCAGCTAATGACGTAGTGATGGAACAAACATCACCGATAAATAACAACTCTGAAGCCCAAACGCTTTCGGTAACCTCTAGTGACATTGAAAGCGCCAATTCTGGAGCTAATGCTACGCAGTCAAACAGCAGCTTGATCTCTAAATCCAATGAGAATCAACGATCCATGAATAGATCAGACAATGCATTGTCTGCCTCTGAATCAAGAAACTCATCACTTTCAAACAACAGTTCACTTCAAATTGCTAGCACCTATAGTGACCGCAACGCAAACACAGCTGATAACCGCCAAGAATACTTAAATTCATCATCATCACTTTCTCAGTCTGATAGATTCTATAATACTAGATTCTACGACGAAGTAGAAAATCCTTCTCATTTGGTTTCTGAAGTAATCATTATGCCAGACATGTCTGATTACGAGGTTGAAGAAGATAAGCCAGAAGAAGAAATTGTTATCACCAAGCCAAACACCCAGAAATCCAGATCAAGCATGCAAGAGTTTATTCTTCTTGCCGGATTTAATGGAAGCATGGCTTATGACAGCTACGCTATGGACAATAAAACTCCAGGTGTAAGTTATTTCTTTGGAGCCGAATACAACTACTACTTTTCTCCGAGATACAGCATAAAAACAGGACTTAATTTTGCTAGCCACGCAAAATTTGAGTGCCTGAGAATAGCGTCAGAAAAGACCTATGACTTCGGTTACACTACCGTAACTGAGCACGTTAGAACAAAGAACTTTCAATTCTTAGAAATTCCCCTTACCTTAGGAATCAATTTTTCACCGAAAACTAGCCTTCATGTTGGCGGATACGCATCCATGATGGTTAATATGGAAAATGAGATAACCACGGTAACGGAAACTCCACTAAGCCTTGAACAGGTTGTGGAAAACAAAAATGGCTACACAGATGCATTCTCACGCTGGGATGCTGGACTAAAAGCAGGTGTGACTTACCGTATGTCAAATCGTTTCCTCTTAGGTGTTGAAGGGACATTTGGGCTTGTAGATCAAACAAAAAATTCTTACTTTAACGAAGATTTGTTTGATAGAAATATACAAGGAAGAATATACGTAGGTTATAAACTGTTCTAGTGAGAGTAAACAAAACCATATTTTTAGGTATTTCTACTCTACTTCTTTTAGGATGTAAAAAAGAGGTGGAAAAGAAAATCGTTGGCTCTAAAGATCCAGTGTTTTGGCTCGTTTCATCAGACCCTTCCTCACAAGATTCTTCTGTAATTTCTGCGGGTGACCATGGTTATTACATGGAGACCTCCTTTGGGATGGACACTTTAGGCTTACCGCATTACTCTGGCTTGCTGGTGAATACCAATGGTCGTTCTAAAGAGAGTTTTGAGTTTATTTTTCGAGCGAATAGTCATAATTCGTCTAGAGAATTTCCAGATATTAACACTTCTATTTCCGTAGGAGAAGTTCCCATTTTGGATAACAACACCATTCAAATAGACTCCACAAAGAGTTACTTCAGTTTTGAACCTAACTATAATAGCGGAGAAAGACTTTACGACTGGAATTTCATGGCAACTAACGATTCCTCAAATATTTCAAATCCTACGATAATTGTTGACACTACCTCTTCATTTGATTATGCAGTGTCTCTTGTTACAGAAACTGCTACTTGTAACACAAAGACTACTAAGGTTTTTCACGATTTAGCGAATATTTGTTCTGAAGGATTCACCGTTACTTTCGATCCAGTAACAAGCATATTAACTGCAAAATCTACTGCGAGTATTAATCCGAATTGGATCGTAAACAAGGTAAATCAAGGAGCTTCGGAAAGCTTTTCAATGGTGATTGACTCTCCTAGCACCTACCTTATCTCTGCCACATTCAATGATCCGTATTGTAAAAACACTACCACGAAAGAAGTTTCAATTTGGGACTTAGCTAAGCCTATTGTTTGTGAAAATGACTTTACGGTAATCACAAGCCCTGTCGTTACCATCAACCCTGACAAGGAGGGCTCTGTTGAAATTATTTATACCGATCCTATTGGAGAAAAGTACTACAGCTCTTTAACCAATAACCCAGGAACTTTTACCATTTTAGACATTTCTGAGTACAAATTAAATGTAAACGGTGATAAGACTAAGAAGATCACCTTTGAAGGTACTTTTGCACTAACACGTGAAGACGGTAAAATAAAACCTTTTGCAGCATTAACAGGAGTTATTGCGGTAGCATATCCATAAAGACAAATTTATTATCCATAAAAAAGGCGAGTCAGTGACTCGCCTTTTTTTATGAAAAGAACTTAGCGAATTACTTCACTACCACTTTAATGGTCTTGCTCATTTCAGGTCCAAAACTTTGATGAACACCATTAGCGAATTGAAGAGTTAAGGTGTGTTCACCTGGAGTTAACTCAACTTCAGTGTCAACTTGTCCTCCACCAAAGTGAATGTGAGTGTCGTCCGCAGGAACTACAACTCCTTTTTCAGAGGCTCCTTCATCAATAATTAAATGATGGTGACCCGTTCCTTTTTCTACTTTTCCGGCAGGAACCACGGTAAAACCCTCTACTCCCATTTCAACATGAACCGGATTGGTTACTTCTTGACCGTCTTTTAAATTCACAAAAAACACATTGGCGCCTTCTGGAACATAAACAGGACTTTCTTCTTCAGCAATGGCTTCCTTTTCACTTTGAGTTAAAGGGTCCATTGACTCTTGTTTTTCTCCTCCATTAGAGCTACAAGAAACCATAAAGGCACCAGCAGCCATGAACAACAATACTTTTTTCATCTTTCTACTTTTCAAATGTTATTAATAATTGATTTTTCTCAACCGCTTGGGTTGGCTTAACAGAAATCGTCTTAATTACCCCATCAGTTGGGCTCTTAATTACATTTTCCATCTTCATAGCCTCAAGTACCAAAAGCGGCTGATCTTTTGATACAGAGTCTCCTTCTGAAACTTTTATGTCAAGTACCAAGCCAGGCATAGGAGCCTTAACATCTCCAACTTTACCGGCACCTGCAGATGACATTCCAAGTTGATCAAGTAAAACATCGTACTTGTCTTTGGTGTTAACCTCGTAACGAATACCGTTTACTTCAATAGAAACAGTCTTTGTTCCATGATCTAAGTGCAATGCATCAACAACGTAAGATTTATCATTGTACATAACAGACCACCCTTGATCCGTTTTTTTAATATCTAGAGAATAAGGTGCCTCATTGAGGGTTCCTGATGAAAAATCTGCCTCCTTTGGCTCTAATGTATATTCAGTATCCTTGATTTTAACCTTGTACATAGTAAAATTGATTATTTTCGACCAACTTTTTCAAAGGTAAACATTATGACATTTATCCATAAAGCTTTCTTACACATTCTTTTTCTAACCTGCACATTCGCGCTTACCGGACAAAACATTGAGCTAGGTGAGGTGATGATTGAAGGAGACAAATCTAAAAAGGCTCCGATTTACAAAGGGTCAGAAAAAAGGTCTTGGGACCTTATTCACACGGATTTAAAGGTTTCATTCAATTGGCAAAACCAGTCGGTAAACGGTCATGCCGATCTTTTACTAGAACCGTGGTTTCTGCCAGACAGCTTGTTGGTGCTAGACGGGAAAAAATTTGAAGACTTGGCTGTTACCGCTACGGTAAATAGCAAACCCATGGAATTGTCTTTTAGTTATTCGAACAATAAAATCAATATCCGATTTAAAAATGCTATTCAACGAACCGATAAAGTTTTAGTTTCTATTGACTACACAGCTTTTCCTAATAAAATAGAAGTAACCGAAGGCCTTGCCATTACGGCAGACAAGGGCCTTTATTTTATCAACCCCTTAAATGACTCTAACGGTTTTTTACCCCAAATATGGACTCAAGGAGAACCAGAAGCCAACTCTGGGTGGTTTCCTACCATAGACCATCCCAACGAAAGGATGACCACTCGACTTAGTATTGAGTTAGACAAAAAATTATCATCCATTTCTAATGGACAATTAGAAAGTTCTGAAAGCCTTGATGAACACACCAAGGTTGATCATTGGGTGATGGCACAGCCTCATGCTCCTTACCTTGTAATGATGGCTATTGGCCCTTGGCACTTTGAATACGATCAGTGGAAATCAATTCCTCTTGTATATGCAGTAGAGCCTTCAGAAAAGGGAAACGCCAAAAGAATGTTTCATAAAACTCCTGATATTTTAACCTTTTTCAGTAAAAGATTAGGTGTCAGCTACCCTTGGCCATCTCTTCGTCAGGTCGTGGTTAGAGAATATGTTAGTGGAGCCATGGAAAACACAACGGGGATTATTTATGGTGACTTTGTCTATACAGATTCTTTGAGTTATCATGACAATCCGTATGAAGACATTATAGCCCATGAAATTTTTCACCATTGGTTTGGTGACTTAGTTACTTGTGAATCATGGGGTCAATTGCCCTTGAATGAAAGTTTTGCAACCTATGGAGAAATTCTTTGGAAGCAACATGCGCATGGACGAGACTCTGCAGATTTTCATCGATATGACGATTTCATGAATTACCTCTATGAATTTTACCTTTCTAAAAGAGAGAAGATGATTCGTTTTGATTACGTGGCGATTGACGACATGTTTGACAATCACAGTTATGCTAAAGGTGGACGAATATTACACCAATTAAGACATGAGATTGGCGACACTTTGTTTTTTACAGGACTCAACTACTACCTAGAAAAGCACAAGTACCAAAGCGTTGAGATACACCAACTGAGAATGGCATTTGAAGAAGTTACTGGCGAAGACCTCAATTGGTTTTTTGATCAATGGTTCTTTAATGAAGGTCACCCAGTTTGTCTAACAACAAGGTCATATTCAAAATCAAACATTACCGTAACCGTCCAGCAAACTCAGTCATCAGAATTTTATCCAATATATAGGTTCAAGACTGAAGTCGTTTGGAAGGATAAAAAAGGCATTCACAGCAAGGAAATAGAAGTCAATGAAGAGTATGACACCATAACCTTCGCGGTAAGCGCAAAACCAGAATGGATTTCTGTTGACCCAAGACACCACGCCATGGTTGAGTGGGACCACAGGGAAGATTATTCAGAAATATTGACAAAACTTGAGTCCTCACCCTACCCAATTGATAAAATTCAATTTCTTAGCAACCTAGAACCCGACGATTCTTTTAAACAGTTTAGAAAGGTATTAGAAATTGCTCTTAAAGATTCATTTCCAGGGGTTGTTTTAGAAGCTTTAAACCTTACTTCAAAGGCAACCCCAGAAGTTATGGACGACCTAGAGGCCGCCTTAATTTCTCTGGCAAAAAATCACAAAAACACACACGTAAGGTCTCAAGCCTTAAACCTATGCAGAACCTCTTTAAAGGTAAAAGACGCCAATTTGTACTTATCGGGGAAAAACGCACTTTCGTACAAAGTACAATCAGCCTCACTTTATGGAATGTACTACGTTCGTGTTCCTGGATTATTAGAGACGGCTAGAAACAAGGCTTCGTTTGCTAAAAAAGAACTGCTGCCTGCCACCCACAGGGTGTGAGCGTCTTTGGGTGATGACTCTGACTATGCTTCTTTTATGCAAGTTGTAAAAAGCACCCCCTCTGAACAATGGGGAGATTTTGCGGTTTGTCTTGCCGAATACGCTGCGTACACCCCAAGTGATTCCATCCGTGAAAACGCAATAAAAACACTTACAGAATGGTCATTAGTTTCCGATGGTAATTATAGGTTCTACGCCAAATATTCATTAGAACAACTAGTAACCCTATGGAAAGATCGGTTGGAAAATGATTTCCTTTCAGGACCCGAAAGAAAAAAAATCACACAACTTATTATGCAACAGGAAACACTTGAGTAATTAAAGCGTTTTTGAAATTTACTCCCTAAATCAATTGGTGTACATTTGCATCCTTAAAACTCAGAAATGGAACAGGTCTTACAGTTTATATTAAGCTTATCAATATTAATCGTCCTTCACGAACTAGGTCACTTTATTCCCGCAAAGTTGTTTAAAACTAGGGTAGAGAAGTTTTTCTTATTCTTTGATCCAAAATTCGCACTATTCAAGAAAAAATTTGGCGAAACCACCTATGGAATTGGCTGGTTGCCTTTAGGCGGATATGTGAAAATTTCTGGGATGGTAGATGAGTCTATGGACACTGAATCATTAGCAAAGGAGCCCGAAGAGTGGGAGTTTAGAGCGAAACCAGCGTGGCAGCGACTAATAATTATTACCGGTGGAGTAATTGTAAACTTCATTTTAGGTATTATTATTTATGCTGGTATTATGTCTTATTACGGTGAAGAATACCTACCTATTTCTTCACTAAAATACGGAGTTACTGCAGCAGATTCATTGGGCTTGGAATTGGGCATTGAGTCAGGAGACCAAATCATCTCTATCAACGGAAACCAAGTTGAGCGATTTTCAGAAATCCCCATTGAAGTTTTGTTAGCAGACGAAGGCGGTTCGTTTACGGTTGAAAGGAATAACGAGATCGTTAATCTTCCTATTTCATCAGAGTTTATTTCAAAATTAATCTCAAAAAAATCAACGTTAGTTGCCCCAAGACTACCTTTTATTGCAGGTAGTTTTTCTGATTCAAGCGCAGCACAAAAAGCTGGATTAAAATTAGGTGATTCACTCATTGCCATCAATGGTCAACCCTTTTACTTTTACGATGAATACCTAAAAGAGTTGCCAAAACACAGAGGCGATACGGTGACCTTAACGGCAGTAAGAAATCACGAAAAAGTAGAGATTTCCTTTTCTTTTAGTTCGGGAAAAATGGGAGTAGGTCCTGTTCGCGATTATACGCGTTTCTATCCTATTCAATATCAAAAATACCAAGGGTTTGATGCTTTAAAGGCCGGTTGGAATACCGCGGGTCAAAAGCTATCTTATTACGTAAGACAATTCAAAGTCATTTTTAACCCTGAAACAAATGCCTACAAAGAGGTTGGGGGGTTTGTAACCATGGCTAAGCAATTTGATTCAGAGTGGAACTGGAGAAAATTTTGGGAGTTCACTGCTTTCTTAAGTCTTATGCTAGGGTTTTTAAATATCCTTCCTATTCCTGCATTAGACGGGGGACATATGGTCTTTATTCTCTACGAAATGGTAACGGGAAGAGCCCCAAGTACTAAGTTTTTAGAAAAAGCTCAGATGGTGGGATTCTTTTTGCTGTTAGCCTTATTATTATTTGCTAATGGCAATGACATCATAAAATTGATTCAATAGTGTTTTAGCCTAGGCTAACATCAAGAATCATCATCACTAAAAATCCACCTATAAACCCAAGAGTAGCTATATCTGTATAGTTATCTCTTTGGGTTTCTGGAACCACTTCTTCAATTACCACGTAAATCATGGCACCTGCTGCAAAAGCTAAAGCGTAGGGCAAAAGAGGTTGCATATAAATTACTGCTACAGCTCCAATTACTCCGGCTATTGGCTCAACAATAGCTGATAACTGACCATACCAAAAACTCTTTCCTGAAGATACTCCTTGGCGCTTCAAAGGCATAGAGACGGCAATTCCTTCCGGAAAGTTTTGCAATCCGATACCAATCGCTAAAGCAACCGCAGCCCCTAGCTCTGCCCCATCAATTCCAGCGGCATAGGCTCCAAAAGCGACCCCTACTGCCAGGCCTTCTGGAATATTGTGAAGGGTAATGGCCAAAACCAATAAGGTTGATTTATGCCAATCGGTTTTAACCCCTTCTTTCTCATCCTTGTTAAAGTTAATGTGCAGGTGAGGTACCAATTTATCTAAGCCAAAGAGAAATAAAGCTCCTAATGCAAATCCAATGGCTGGCGGCAACCAAGGAATCATCCCTTGGGCTTCACTCATTTCTATGGAGGGAGCCAGTAAGCTCCAATAACTTGCCGCAATCATTACCCCGCCGGTAAAGCCTAGCATGCCGTCTAACCACTTTCTGCTCAAATTACTAAACGGAAAAACAACCGCAGCCCCTAATGCAGTAAGAAACCAAGTAAACATAGTAGCCAGAAGGGCTTGCATTACCCCGTCTAACGAAGTAAACCACTGAGTCAATTGATCTAACATTATTGATTTATTAAAAGTTGTTTAGTGACTGCTCTACTGAGTGTTAACTCCCTTTTACCGTTGACCAAAACCTTCATGCTGTAGTCATAAGGGAAAATTTCTAACACCATAATTTGAGTCCCGAGTACTAATTTCTGTGCTTCTAAATAATTTAAGAATTCTGTACTTGTATCTCTCACTCCCACCAAAACACCTCCTTGTTCGGGCTCAAGTCCGTGCAATTCTTCCCGTTTATACTCCGGAAAAACCCCCTCTTGATTGGGAATTGGATCTCCATGTGGGTCAAACTGTGGATATTTTAAAAATCTTTCCAACCGATTGGTCAACTCAACCGACTGAATGTGCTCCAGCTGCTCTGCAATTTCATGAACCTCATCCCACTTAAAGTCTAGGTGGTCTACCAAAAAGACTTCCCAAAGTCTGTGCTTTCTAATGACTTTTACAGCTACCTTCTCTCCTTTATCTGTCAATGAAGCCCCTTGATATTTCACATAGCTTACTAGCCCCTTTTCAGATAGCTTTCTCAACATATCGGTGGCAGAGGATGCCTTGGTTGATAGTCTTTCTGCAATGGCATTGGTGCTAACCCCTTTGCCCGCATTTTTAGATAAAAAGTAAATCGCTTTTAAATAATTCTCCTCAGAAAGTGAATACATATGGTTTTTCTTTGTGCAAAAATATAAAATTATACACACCTACAATATTTTTTTAGTTGTGTCTAAAAATTATTTTACCTTTGCCAAATGAAGTATTGGTTTTTAACCTTATTATTTCCTTTAGCTTCTTGGGGTCAAGAGGTTACCGGTGTGGTTTTAGATTCAGAGAGCCCTATACCTTCTGCCCTTGTCTCAATCGAAGAGTCTGGAGTAGAGGTTTTGACGGATCAAAATGGAAAATTTACTATTAAAGGAATAGAAGGCAAAAACACGTTGAAAGTGCAATCTCTGGGGATGCTTACCTATCTTAACGTCATTACCTTAAAATCAAACCAGTCCAAAATATTTTCTATCACGTTAAAAACTGATTTTTTAAACCTTGAGCAGGTTGTGGTAACCGGGACTCGAACCGAAACCAAAAAATCTGATTTACCCGTAGCGCTGACGGTCCTTTCAAGAAGCACATTTGCAGAAACGGGTTCAAATAACTTAAGCGAAGGATTGTGCTTTCAACCCGGATTGAGAACCGAGGTTGACTGCCAAACCTGCAACTATTCACAACTTAGAATGAATGGACTTGGAGGAGCCTACAGCCAAATTCTTTTTGACTCAAAGCCCTTATTTAGTTCAATGGCTGGTTTGTACGGATTAGAGCAGCTGCCAGAATCAATGATTGAACAAGTGGAGGTGGTTCGAGGAGCTGGATCGGTTTTGTATGGAGCCAACGCCATTGGGGGAACCGTAAATATTATTACGAGAAAGCCTGAAGAAAAAGGTGCCAATGTATCCTGGCAATCAAGCGTTATTGGCGGAGCATCATATGACCATAGACTGTCAGGAAATTTTAGCGGCCTAAACAAGTCTGGAACCACTACGTGGGTAGGGCTTTTGAATTACAGCAAAAGAACTCCTTATGACGCAAACAACGATGGGTTCTCTGAGCTCCCCGCAACAGAATCTGTTTCGGCAGCGATTAATGGTTTTTATGTAAAGAACAATTGGACCGTAAAGTTTCAATCCATGGGACTTTGGGAGGACAGACGAGGAGGTGATCAGTTTAATCTAATGCCTCATTTGGCGGAGCAATCAGAGTGGAGAGACACGAAATTAGGAGTAGCAAGTGCAGATATTGGCTTTTATATTAGTCCGAGGTCTGACATTCAATTTTATGGGGGAACCCAGGTAATTGACAGAAAACACTATACAGGTCTAGAGGGGTCACCTGGCTACGGAACCACAAATGACGTAACGATAGCTGCGGGAGCGCAACTCAATCAAAAGTTTTTTGAAAAATACATTAACCAATCAGAAATAAACATTGGGTACGACCTTAAATTTCAGGACCTAAAAGACGAAATTCCAGGGTATTACTACCTAATTGATCAAACAACCGATCTCCATGGAATTTTTGCCCAATGGAGCGGTAACTTCCATAAAAAATGGTACTTCAATTTAGGATTTCGAGCATCAGCTCACCCCCTTGTGAATCACGTTATCAGTACGCCGAGGTTTTCATCTATGTACAAATTAACCGATTACCAAAACCTAAAAGCTAGCTGGGGAATGGGCTTTAGACCTCCGCAAGCCTTTGACACAGACCTTCACATAGCATTTTCTGGCGGAGGGTTTTCAAGGGTGTTTATTGATCCTCAACTAAAAGAAGAAACCAGTCAAACCTATCAAATCAGTTACGAGTTTGATAAACCCAGTGAAAATCATATCTGGGGATTTACCGTAAATACCTTCTACACCCAACTTAAAAATCCATTTCAATATGAAGAAATCCCCGATTCTACCTCGGCAAACAGAAACTTGCAAAAGGTAAACGGAGATTTTTCTACTGTTTATGGAGTCACCTTAGAGGGAAGGTTTAATTATAGGGAAAAATGGCAGTTTGAGTTAGGCTACACCTTACAAGCTGCCGAGCAAAACAGTCCATCACAATGGTCTGAAAACCTTGAAGCGGTTTCACGCTTTACAAGAACTCCAAATCAATATGGCTACTATTCGCTTTCGGGAAAACTTTTTAATAGCTGGAGAATTTCACTATCTGGAACCCTTACAGGACCCATGCTTGTTCCTCACTATGCAGGAGCTCCAGAGCAGGTTTTAGATGAGCTATTTGAATCTCCTTGGTTCTTTGATCAAAATATTATCTTATCAAAGTCCTTTGAGTTGAACAAGAAGAAAAGCCTATTGGCAGAAGTAGGTGTCAAAAACACGTTTAACCAGTATCAAAATGACTTTGATTCTGGCCCCTATAGAGACAGTAATTACGTTTATGGTCCTGCGAGACCAAGAACCTTCTTCACGAAAGTTAGCCTTAGCTTTTAGGTTGAAAAAAGAACAAATGCAACAGGTAGACTTGTGTACTATTCAAAAAATCAAAACCCTCTCGCAGTTAGATGGTTCTACCTACTTTTGTAATGCATGAAAAAGCTATTCTTAACATTCGGGCTATTATTATTTACTATTACTGGGTTTGCTGCCAATAGAACATTGACTACTTCTTGCACGACAAGAAACAACTTACCATTACTGATTTAAATGCCAATCCTGTGTATTCATTTAATCACGACACTGCAGAAGCAGAAGGTAGGTTTGAGTTACTTTTAATCAGCAAGACCTACGGGGTAGATGAATCTGCCGCTGCTGGGGCTATACCGTTTAATTTATTTGTAAAAGACAAAACGGTAAACCTTGATTTTCTTGAAAATGACCTAGGAATTGCCAGCGCACGAGTGTACAATTTAGCGGGTCAAGAAATTTACAAGAACAGAAGACACGACACGAAAAATCCCCTGTCATTTCAGTTAAAAAGCGTCCGTTCTGAAGTGGGCATCTACGTCTTAGCGCTTACTACAAAAGACGGAAAAAACTACTACTACCAAAAATTCATTTATTAATTTACACCCCTCAAACCCTGAGGTAATGCGAATTGATAAATTTTTGTGGAGCGTACGTTTATTCAAAACCCGCAGTCTGGCTACAGAGGCTGTAAAAGCAGGTAAAGTATCACTCAACGATCAATTGGTAAAACCGAGCAAAGAAGTGTTGGTGGGTCAAGAAGTGTGGTTAAAAAAGCACGGATATTCAGAAGCCTATAAGGTACTTGACATTCCAAAATCAAGGGTAGGCCCTAAACTAGTTTCTGGTTTTATAGAAGACGTAACTCCTCCTGCGGAAGCAGAAAAAAGAGAATTTTTGTCATTGGCTAAGAACTTAACTCGCCAAAAAGGACTTGGTAGACCCACCAAAAAAGATCGAAGAGATTTAGACAATTTGCTTTAAGACAAAGGCCAAGTGATGTAAAAAGTTGTGCCTTTTCCCTTTTCACTTTCTACCCTGATATCGCCGTGATGCAGCTGCGCAATTCTCAATGACAACGTCAGCCCTAACCCCGTGCCTTGACGATTTGTTGAGTTTGAGTCACCAACCCTTGTGTAGGCTTGAAACAACCTTGAGAGATCTTCTTTAGACATTCCTATACCGGTATCAGAAATACTCATTACCACATTTTCTGATTCAATCCAAGAATTAATGGTAATTGACCCTTTGTCACAGTATTTAATTGCGTTACTCACAAAGTTGCTCGCCAACATTTGGAAAAGGTCAGGATCAGCCAATATGGCTACTTCTTTAGAACAATTATTTTGTAGAGACAGCTCCTTTTCTGATGCCATTGATTGAAATAATTCAAGGGCTTTGGCCCAAGAATCATAGACCCAAATGGTTTTTAAATCAAGGGCTACCTTACCTGATTCTATTCTAGCAAAGTCAAGAACTTTATTGATCATTTCAAGAAGTTGATAACCCGCATCAAGAATCATTTGATTGTTTTCATGAACCATTTTTGAGTCCGTCTCATCTTGATTCAACATGGCCAGTGAAATAATACCCCCCAATGGAGTTCTTATTTCATGAGACATATAAGAAAGAATTTGACTTCGTTCTTCGGCTTCCTTAACCACTTCTGCATGATTTTCTTCTAAGGTCTCATGCAGCTCATTGAGCTTGTCCTTTTGCCTTCTTAATCGAATACCCACGTACACCAAAACGAGAGCAAGGAGAGTCATGATGCAGCCCACTAAAAACAAGAACTTAATGGTTTGCTCGTCAATTTCATTTTCTCTTTTCAGCGCTTCCAATTCGTTTTTTGCTAAGGCCGATTCCATTTCAGCCTCCATCTTTCCGATTTCTCTCCCTCTATCTATATTGTAAAGACTGTCCCGCAGGCTTAAAAACTCTTTATATTCCTTAGTTACAGCTTTATAGTCTTTTAAATATTCAAGAACCTCCAATTTCTTTTCTAATAACTCAATCTGAAAGCTAAGAGACCCAATGCCTTCAGATAAGGCTTCTGCCTTATCAATGTATACCTTGCCACGTTGATAATCTTTAATTGCAACGGCCCAATCTACAAGGTTTAAATAGCATTTCGCGAGTCCGTATTCGTCTTGGTACTTTGCTCTGGTTTGTATGGCTTTATCAATAAGGTCCTTGCCACGGCTCAATTCTCCCTCTTTCACATAAAGAAGGCCAAGATTATTTAGCACATTAGAAAACCCTCTGGGGTCAACAGTTGAGTCCCTAAAAGAAAGGCTTAATTCAAAATAAAACCTTGCAGAATCTCTTTGATGCAAATCATTAAAGGCAAGTCCTATGTTATTATAAGATCCCGCAAACTGCAGCGTATCCTTTAATTGAACATGCATTGCAGCCGCTTTTTTTCCGGCTTCTATTGCTCTTTTAAACTCTTTTTGTTCTCTGTACAAGGCCGACAAATTGTTATATCCAACGGCAGCCCCTTTGGTGTTTTTATTCTCATTGTGAATTGCAATAGCTTTAGAAGTATACTCCGCGGCCTCAACCCCATAACCCCAACGTTGGTACATTACTCCCAAGGCATTGTACAAAGAAGGCAACAAAATCTCTTTATGCTCAAAGGGAGAAGCTTCTGCATACTTCACCGATTTTTCTAATTGAGAAACGGCAGAATCAAATTTTGCATCAAAATAATAAGTATAACCCTTGAGTTGGTGGTGAATAATTTTATTCTTTGGACTGTAAAATTCGAAACCTTCGTTATAGTACTTAGCGAGCAAGTATTTAGCGGTATCAGGATTTGTACGCATGTACATCCTAACCAGCTCAAATTGAAATCCGATTTTTTCTGGATAGCCATAAGTCTGAATACTGTCTAAAATTTGTTCTTTAGACAGCGTTTGTTGACCCAGCAATGGAAAGGCAAAAAACAACGAAAATATGACTACTAGCTTTTTCAAAAACCTAGTTGGTTAAAGGCATTTAACAATTGATTGGTGGTGAATTCATGCAGGCCTTGGTACGTATTTGAATGTACCACAACTCCCGCCGATTCTAGTTCTAATATAAGGTCTTTTGCTTTATCAAGCGGTATAAACTCGTCATTATCTCCAAAAAAAGCATGAAAAGCGATATGATTTAGTTTTTCAGCATTGACATTCCAGTCAATATCTGACGGAAAAGTTCCTGCCCAAGTAATTAGACCCTTTACGGGATATTGAGTTTGACTCACCCATCGACAGGCGGTAGCAACCCCTTGCGAAAATCCGAAAACGATTAAGGGAACATTGGGATCGCAAAAAGTCCCAACGACTTGATCAAGGTATTTCTCATAATCAGCAATATCTTGTAGTCTTGCTTCGCGCGTCATCCAGCTAGCACCGACCCGACCCGAATGTCCACTTTGGTAAAACCGATGAAACCCCTCTGGGGCAATGACCTTATAGTTTTCTTCGCTTAGTCCAGAAAACTTACGAATAAAGAATTCCACCAATTGACCATAGCCATGAAGGGCTAATACGTTGGCAACTGGCTTACCACTAGGATTCATAACTCTTACCCTAGCTGTTTTCTCTATAGTGATTAAATGTTCTTCGGTCACTTTAAAAATTGGGCTTTCTCTTTTCAATAAATGCGGTTGTTCCTTCTAAAAAGTCAGATGTTCCGAAGGCTTCACCAAATGCGGTAATTTCACCTTTAAATCCTTCACTATAAACACCTGAATTAATAGCCTTAATCGCTGCTGCGTGAGCTTGAGAAGAATTTTTCATAATAGAACCCGCCATTTTTTCTACCGTAGGCATTAACTCTTCCGCAGAAACCACCTGATTCACCAATCCCAAAGAAGCCGCCTCTTCGGCTTTAATCATTTTAGCGGTGAAAATCATTTCAAATGCCTTGCCTTTACCTGCTAATTGAGTAAGTCTTTGCGTTCCGCCATATCCTGGAATTAATCCCAAAGAAGTTTCTGGCAACCCTAAAAGAGCATTTTCCGACGCAACTCTAATATGACATGCCATAGCCAACTCTAAACCTCCGCCTAGAGCGTAACCATTTACCGCTGCAATGACCGGCTTGTTTAGGTTTTCAATAAAGTCAAACAACAACTCTTGACCTTTGGCTGCTAATTCAGTGCCTTGTTGCACGTTAAAATCAGCAAATTCTTTGATGTCTGCACCGGCAACAAAAGCCTTCTCACCAGAACCCGTAATTACGATTACCCTAACCGCCTCATTCTCTCTTGCATCAGAAAGAGCATTGTGCAATTCTTCAATGGTTTGCTTGTTAAGTGCATTGAGTTGTTTAGGTCTATTTAAGGTAATAACGTTAACCCCATTGGTAGTTTCTGAAAGAATATATTCGTAAGCCATTATTATTTGGTATTTTCGATTCGTTGGTAAAGGTAAGAAGTAAACTGAAAAATTATGGCTCTAATGTCAAAAGTCGTACGTTGGGTTCAGGATAAAATTGGGGTGGGTGAAAACCGTGCTCGATTAAATCGCGTAGAAAAGAAACTTGCTTTGTCATTGGCTTTACAAAGATCTATACTCCCTGAGAAATTAATTTTTCCTGCAGAAACCTTTGAAATGGTTTCTAAATGGCAGAGAAAATCGCCCAATACGTCTTTAGAAATTCACAAAAACGACATCATGTTTTTGTTTTCTCTACACCACCACTATGGCAACTGGGAAGAGGCCTTAGACGAGTATTTTACCACGGGGCACGAAATGGCGCAAGCCTTGGCAACAAAAGCCAATGAGCACAGCCAAGACATACAGTCGGTATTAGATTTTGGCTCAGGGTACGGCAGGGTTTCAAGGTTTTTTCCTTCGGTCTTTACCCAGGCTAAAGTTTGGGTTTCTGAAGTCAAGCAACAAAGCTTAGACTTTCAGAGAGAGCAATTTTCTTTCAACACCATTGACCACACAGAAGATCCGTCTAGTTTTAACAACTCTAAAAAATTCGATTTAATATTTGCAGGATCTGTGTTTACGCACCTTCCTGAAAACCGCTTTATTGAATGGCTGAAGATTTTAATTTCTGGTCTTTCAGATAATGGAATATTGATTTTTTCTTGCCACAACCTGCTAGACTTAAAGGGCCCAAACAAAGGCCGTTTTTCTTTTATTGAGCATAGTGAAGATCAGGTAATGTCAGAAATCGGCGATAGAATAAAAGACGCCAACAAGTACGGTTCATCGTATATCTCTCATGATTACTTGGCTGAATTAATCAAGCAACAAAATGGAAAAACCCAAGAGGTAATTCGCTTGGGTTTTGGGGGCACACAAGATCTTTGCGTTGTTAAGAAGGCCTAGTTTTTAGGCTTTATTTTAAAGGTCACTCTAACTTTTGCACTTATTTCTGCTTTAGCAGGAGCTATAGAAGGACCTCCATTAGATTTCACAGAGGTCTCATACAAAATAGTGTTTGAGTTATACCCTACCATTGGTATTCTAGTTTCTACGATATCAATGGGCTCACCCACTTCTTGACCGAGGGCTTCAGCCATTTTTACTGCTTTTTCTTTAGCTGCTTTTAATGCTTCTATTCTCAGTTCATCTTTGAAGTCGTTTGCCTTTGAACTGGTAAACTGAACGTCGTTCAATTGGTTTACCCCCAGCTTCATCAGCTTCATAACCACCTCGTCATACTTTTCAATTTTCTTTAATCGCAAGGAGATATTCTGTTGAATGACAAACTTTGTTTTATCATCATTATGCCTATACCGATCAGGCTCTACGCGAATAAGTTCTGTTTGAATTTCGCAAAAGTCATCATCTTCAGATAGCGTTTTTATTATCAAAGACATTTTATCGCGAACTCCTTTGTAAAGTTCATCAAGGTTTTCACCTTCATCGTAAATTCCCGTTCTAATGACGATCTCATCACTATCAAGGACCTTAAGCGCAGAGCCTTCTACGGTAATGGTTTGAGAGAACAACCCAAAAGAAGTTACGGTAAACAAGAATAAAAGTAAATTTCTCATACTAGTTAAATTTTTTCAAGGTGATTTTTATAATCGTCCCAATACCAACGTTAGAGTCAGCTGAAATAGTACCCTTGAAATTATTAATAATGCTTTTTGACATGGCGAGGCCAAGTCCCATGCCTTGAGTTTTAGTAGTAAAATTGGGTTCAAATATTTCTTCTAATTTATCTTTAGGAATTCCCACCCCATTGTCTTTTATATAGATTTCTACTTCATCTTTGAGCTCTTCTAACCAAAGAGAAATTTTAGGATCTCTGTCTTCTGGAATGGCTTGCTCGGCATTTTTTAAAACGTTGTTTAAGACTCTAATCAGCGGATCTTTATCAGCCTTTACGAAAAGGTCATAAGGAGGAACCTTAAATTCTACCTCAATATTTAGTGAAGACAAACTTTGCAAAACAGAGGTTAAATTCACGGCCTGAAGGTTTACTCCCGGCAAGGTGCCAAACTGAGAAAACGCACTAGCAATGGAGCTCAAGTTGTCAATTTGGTCAATTAATGCCTTACAAAATTCATTGAGCTTTTCAGGGTCTTCCGTCTTGGCTGTTTTTTGATAGTATTGTACCAAAAGCCTCATGGGTGTAAGCGGATTTTTTATTTCGTGAGCCACCTGTTTTGCCATTTCTTTCCACGCAGAAGCTCTTTCACTTTGAGCCAGTTGAACGGCATTCTTTTCTAGGGCTCTAACCATGTGGTTATACTCTTTAATTAGGTCCCCAATCTCGTCATCGCCTGTCCATTCTAATTCTTCATTCACCTTGTTAAGACGCACCGACTTAATGTGCTCTCTAACCACCATTAGAGAGCTTGTAATGTAGTTTGAGAATAAATATGATAAAAGAGCGCTTCCTAAAAAGATAAGCAAGTAAACTTTGCCTAACGACTTCAAAAACTCTTCTAAATCTTGACGATGAATATTGTTAGAATCAAAATAAGGCAGAGAGATTATGGCAATGGGTTCATTGTTGATGTCGTACAAAAAGTCATAAATAGTCATATACTCTATCTGTTCCTTTTCTATTTTATCTAGGTAGTATTGATCGTCGTACCCAATAGACTCTTTTACTTTATTAGAAAGTGTCTCGGGGACATAATTATCATCAATAAGCGCCGGATTTGAAGCGAGAATTAAGTCACCAGAAAGGCTGTAGATAATAATATCTAAAGAATTAATGTCGGCTATTTCACAAATTTTTTCATCTAGAAAATCGGCCAATTCTTCATTTTTTTGAAAGGTTTGATTCACCGTTTCGTAGTAAATGCTGGTCATTACCGAAGTCTCTTTCCGCTTTAAGCGTTCTTTGTGGTAGTTTTCATTTTGATTTTTAAAATGGTAAACGGTTACGGCCCCAGTTAGCAGGAAGCTAACCAGCAACACGGTTAGCATGGAGAGCGTGAATTTACCTCGAAGGTTAAGGGGAAAAATTTTCATGAAAACTAAATAGCAAAAGTGTTACCAAAAGGTAAAAAAAAAGTCGACCCGTAGGTCGACTTTCTCAATCAGTATTGATTTTAAATTATCCGTTCAAGGCTTCAGCACCACCAACAATCTCTAAAATCTCGTTGGTAATAGAAGCTTGACGTGCTTTGTTGTAGTCAAGTTTAAGTTCACTACGTAAGTCATTCGCGTTATCTGTCGCTTTGTGCATAGCCGTCATTCTTGCTCCGTGTTCAGAAGCGTTAGAGTCAAGAAGAGCTTTAAACACTTGTGTTTTTAGAGACTTAGGAATCAAGTCTTCTAAAATTTCCATTTTTCCAGGCTCAAAAATGTACTCACCAACTGTAGCGCCAGTTTCTACATTTTCAGAAGGTGAAACCGGTAAAAATGGCTCTGTTTGTACAAACTGTACGGCGGCGTTTTTAAACTGGTTGTAAATAATTTCAACCTTGTCAAACTCACCTTCAACAAAGGCATCCATAATCTTTTGAGCAATTTCTGAAGAATTATCAAAAGAAAGGTCTTGCCAGATGCTGATGTTGTTATCGTATACAGAACCTGATTTTTTAAAGGCATCAAAAGACTTCTTGCCAATTGCAAAAACCTTAACCTCTGCATTTGGGAATTGAGCCATTCGTTGCTTAGTAGCTTTAATAATGTTGGCGTTAAATCCACCACAAAGACCTCTGTTAGAGGTTACCGCTACCAATAGAACCTTTTTCACTTCGCGTTCTGCACTAAATACATTTTCAGAAGTATCTAATGAAGAAGACAAGTTTTGCAAAATCTCTTGTAGTTTAACGGCATAAGGTCTCATTTGCTGAATAGCATCTTGAGCTCTTTTTAATTTAGCCGCAGAAACCATCTTCATAGCAGAAGTAATCTGCATAGTTGAAGATATGGATACAATACGATTTCTTAATTCTTTTAGGTTTGCCATTTTTAATAGCTTATTTAGAATTCCTTCCCGCTTTCGCGGGAAGGACTCTTAATTTATTGATACTTAGCTAATACTTCTTTAGAGGCTGCCTCAATCGCATTGATTTCGTTATCGCTCCACTTACCTGCGCGTAAGTTTTCAAGAGTATCATTATGCTTAGCTTTCATATAGTGAATGAAGTCTACTTCAAACTCTTTTACTTTGTTTACCGGAACACTGTTAAGCATACCTTTAGTACCCAAGTAAATAATTGCAATTTGCTGTTCTACAGACATTGGAGAGTTAACCCCTTGCTTTAGAATCTCAACGTTTCTTACCCCTTTGTTAATTACAGCCATAGTTGCTGCATCAAGGTCAGAACCAAATTTAGCAAACGCTTCAAGTTCACGGTACTGAGCTTGGTCAAGCTTTAATGTACCCGCAACTTTCTTCATCGGCTTGATCTGAGCAGAACCCCCTACACGAGATACAGAGATACCTACGTTAATCGCAGGACGAACTCCTGAAAGGAATAAATCTGACTCAAGGAAAATCTGACCGTCAGTAATCGAAATTACGTTGGTTGGGATATAAGCAGAAACGTCACCTGCTTGAGTTTCAATAATAGGAAGTGCCGTTAATGAACCACCACCTTTTACTTTGTCTTTAAGACCTTCTGGAAGGTCGTTCATTTGAGAAGCAATGGTGTCATCTGCGATTACTTTCGCTGCACGCTCAAGAAGACGTGAGTGAAGGTAGAATACATCACCAGGGTAAGCTTCACGACCTGGAGGACGACGAAGAAGTAGAGACACCTCACGGTAAGCTACGGCCTGCTTAGATAAATCATCATAGATAATCAAAGCTGGACGACCTGTATCACGGAAGTACTCACCGATAGCTGCTCCAGCAAATGGTGCGTAGAACTGCATTGGTGCAGGGTCAGAAGCGTTAGCCGCTACGATAGTAGTATAAGCCATTGCTCCTTTTTCTTCAAGAGTTTTGGCAATACCCGCTACTGTTGAACCTTTTTGCCCGATGGCAACGTAAATACAGTATACAGGTTCTCCTTTGTCGTAAAATTCTTTTTGGTTAAGAATGGTGTCAATTGCCACGGTAGTTTTACCTGTTTGACGGTCACCAATAATTAACTCACGCTGACCTCTTCCAATTGGAATCATCGCGTCAATAGACTTGATACCTGTTTGAAGAGGTTCAGTAACTGGTTGGCGGTAAATTACACCAGGAGCTTTACGCTCTAGTGGCATTTCAACGGTCTCTCCTTCGATAGGACCTTTACCATCAATTGGGTTACCAAGTGTATCAACCACACGACCTAACATACCTTCTCCTACATTAAGAGAGGCGATAAGTCCTGTTCTTTTTACGGTTGAACCTTCTTTAATGTCAGTAGACGCACCTAATAGTACGATACCAACGTTGTCTTCTTCTAGGTTAAGGACGATTCCGCGTAGTCCGTTTTCGAACTCAACCAATTCACCCGCTTGGGCGTTTTGAAGTCCGAAAGCACGTGCGATACCATCACCTACTTGAAGAATTGTACCTACCTCTTGAAGGTCTTTTTCTGAAGAAAATCCAGAAAGTTGCTGTCTTAAAATTGCTGATACTTCAGCGGGTTTAACGTCTGCCATTGTAACGGTGTTAAACGGTTATATCGAATTGTCGATTAATAATCTGCTATATAATGGTTGCTTGAAAAAGTACGCTTGATCTGACGTAACTGGTGAGCTACAGAACCATTGAACTCTTTTCCGGCAACTTGAAGAATAATCCCTCCAATCATTTCAGGATCAACTTTTTCACTTAACTGAATTTCTAATCCAGAAATCTTTTTCGCTAATGCGATCACCTCTTTACGCTCATCCTCATTTAAAGGAACTGCACTTTTCACCATAGCGGTGGTAAGTCCTTTATGAGCTAGGTAGAGTAATTGGTACTGCTCAGAAATTTCGTGGATCAACATCTCACGGCTTTTTTGAGTTAGCACTCGTAACAAGTGTTGTGCAATTTCACCCACGTGTTTGTTAAATATCTCAGCTAAGATTCTCTCTTTACGGTCGATATTAACTACTGGGCTATTTACTAGCGCACGCAACTCTCTTGATTCTTCGATAGCTCTCTCAACCAATGCAAGGTCGTTAAACACAACCTCTTCTTCCTTGCGCTCGATGGCAAGATCTAGGACTGATTTAGCGTATCTTTTTGCAACCTTTGGGTTTCTCATTTACCCTATGCTTAGTTGATTCTTACTTCTTTGATCATATCGTTTACCAGCTGCTTTTGTTTGTCAGCATCTGATAACTCACGACGAAGAATGGTTTCAGCCATATCAACTGAAAGGTTTGCTACTTGGTTTTTCAACTCAATGATAGCAGCATTCTTTTCGTTCTCGATTTGAATCTTTGCCGCATTGACAAGTTTAGAAGCTTCGTCAGAGGCAAGCGTCTTAGCTTCAGAGATCATGCTCTCTTTCATCTCTCTTGCTTCCTTAATAATGCGGTCTCTTTCTATTCTTGCTTCTTTGAGAATTTTCTCATTGTCAGCTTCAAGATTCTTTAACTCTTCTCTAGCTCTTTGAGCAGATTTTAAAGCGTTTTCGATAGACTCCTCACGCTCTTTAACGGCCCCTAAAATAGGTTTCCAAGCAAACTTTTTCAAAAGGAACAAAAGCACTAAGAAGATAATGCTCTGCCAAATGAAAAGACCTGATGAGAATTCAGCTAATAAATTTTCCATATCGTGTACTAAACTGTAAAAATAATTCCTTTAGAAAAAGCGGAACCGCAACCAACCGTTACGGTTCGCGCCAATGGTTTTTTAATTAAGCCGCGAATAACGCTGCGAAACCAATACCTTCGATCAATGCAGCAGCAATCAACATAGCTGTTTGTACTTTACCAGCAGCTTCAGGCTGACGTGCAATTGCATCCATTGCAGATCCACCAATTCTACCGATACCTAAACCAGCACCAATAACGATTAATCCTGCACCTACGATGTTTGGAATGTCCATAGTATATAAAATTTAATTAATACTCTAAATTAATGATGATCATCATGCTCTTCAGAAGCTGAACCGAAGTAAAGCGCTGTTAACATGGTGAAAATATAAGCTTGTAAAGCAGCCACTAACAATTCTAAAACAGAAAGAGCAAGTGTTAAACCTAAAAAGGCTCCTTTAGCTCCCCAGTTTTGGAAGGTATACATAACTGCAATTAAACTCATCAAAACTACGTGCCCTGCTTTCATGTTCGCATACAAACGAATCATTAGAGCAAATGGCTTAATAAATACACCTAGTAATTCAATCGGTGCCAAAACAAATTTCATTAAAACAGGAACTCCTGGCATCCAGAAGATGTGTAACCAGTAATCTTTTTTACCGGTAAACTGTGTAATGAAGAAAGTAATCATGGCTAAACCAAAGGTTACTGCGATGTTTCCAGTTACATTGATTCCGAACGGAGTCATACCCGCAAGGTTAATGAACCAGATAAAGAAAAACACAGTAAGCAAGTAGCTCATGTATTTTTTATAATGCTTCTCTCCAATATTTGGGATAGCAATTTCGTCTCTAACATATACAATGATTGGCTCAAGGAAAGATCCTGCTCCTGAAGGCACAGTGCTCTTTTTATATCCTTTTGCAATCCCTTTAAAAAGGAAGAACATAAACAACGCCATCACAAAAATCATAAATACGTTTTTTGTAATTGACATATCAAACGGCATTGCATTGGTCGGATGATGATGCTCGTCGTAGTTTAAGGTTCCGTGGGAATCGGTTTTGTAAATTTTGCTGTGGTGCAAAACGTAGTAGTTACCATCTACCTCAGCTACGGTTTCACCGTGGTGAAACTTAGAAGAAGAAAAAATCTTTAATCCCTCGTCAAAAAGGATAACGGGAAGTGGAAAACCTACACCTTCTGTAATAGTGAAGTCATGAGAATCGGCAAGGTGGTGATTGATGGTTTCTTGAACCTCGTCTCCTTCTGACTCTACATGAGCAGTATCATGATGAGCCTCCTCATGGGTAGTAGAATGTTCTTGCGCTATGGCAGGAATAGAAAAAAACATTACGCCTACAAAGGCCAAAAAAGCAGCGAATCTTGAAATCATTTTATTTTGCATAACCTATTTCAGAAATTAGGTGGCTTAAAAGCGCTGCAAAATTAACCATTATTCTTAACTAGTTAAAAGATTTTTAACTTTTTATTCATAACCCTGAAGTTCTGATCTCTAAAAGAGGCTTAATAAACTGCATTTCAGTTTTTTACAACCCCATAATTTTCGCCGAAATTGTTAATAAGTCGGAAGAATCATCCTTTATTCTACCTCGTTTAAGGCTCTCACAAGAAAGAATGTTTCTAATGCGGTAGTAATGGCATAGGGAACAAAGAAGGTAATGAACTCTATACGGGTCATTTCACCGTCTTCCTTAAACCAAGGATATAAAAAAATGAAAAAGGCCAAAAACTTGAGTCCACTGCCGGCCATGAAAATAAAACCCAACTTCTCTTGATGCTTTTGCCTCCACTTGTAAAGAGCACCGTATATGATTCCCGCGAAAGCGGCATTAATAATATAAGAAGTTTCAAGTACGGTGAACCCAGTACTATTCATCATTTTCTTTTGAACGACGTAACTCACCAAAGTGATCAAGACCAAGGTGGTGAAAAAAGTTTTCGGATTGCTTTTTAGTTTCACTCTTTAGGAAGCTCTTTGTATAACTGGTAAAACGAAATGATTACGGCTAGCATGACCAACGCAATGGTAAACCAGTTTTTTTCCATGGGGTATTTGGCATCAAGATACTTGCCGGCCTTGCTGCCAAGCCATATTAGAAATCCCATCTGAATCCCAACGGAAGCAAACTTGAAAAACTTATTGGGACCCGATACTGGTTTCTTATCCATTTACTTTTGATTTACCGACCTCAGTTCAAAAAACAAGGTAACAAAGTAAACAATTATTAACTGCACAAAGAGACTTATTGGAAATGGATTTGCGATACTAATCGCTAAAAAAACAAAAAGGATAAGCAGTGTTTTTACCGCCTCAAACACCCTGAGGTAAACCATGGGTTTATGGATTTTTTGCGATTTCACATACGACATGAAGCCCAACAGTCCGGCGCTTAAAAAAAAGTAAATTAAGTTCATGCCCAGAACAATGGGCAGAAAATCTAATTGCTCAAACAGCGGTAAGAGTAAAAATATTTGAAGCGCACTGATGGCACCCAAAACAAGAGCTAACCAAACGGTCGACTTTAGGGATTTCAAGGAAGTGGGAATTAAGCGGTCTTTTCTTTTTGGTCTTCGTCTTCTTCTTTTACAAGGTCGCGAACCACTGCGCCCATACTGCAGCTTCCTGTAAATTCGGCTCCCGGTTCAACAGAAAGCTTAGAAGTTGCCATTTCTCCGTTAAACCTAGACGTTGACATAAGGGTAAGCAGCTCTATTACTTGCATTTTTCCTTTAAACTCGCCAGAAACCGTAGCGTTTTCACAAAGAACTTGTCCTTCAACAGAGCCTTTTTCACCGATGACCAGCTTGCCTTGAATTTTAATGGTGCCTTTAACATGTCCGTCAATTCTAAAGTCACCATTAGAATTAATGTCACCGATAATCTCAGTGCCTAGGAGAATTCTATTGGAAGCTTGCGCTTGCTCTGGGTTCTTTTTTGCGGAAGTAATCATTTCTTCTTTTCGTAGTTTAATTTATAATACCTTAGGTATTGTTCGGTGTCTTTAGATCCGTAAAGCACCTGTAGGTTGGATTCAGAAATAATAAAAATTTCAATATTATTCCGTGGCAAATTTCCCCAAAATTTTCCGTTATCCCTAATACTTTCTAGATATTGGCTTCCTTTTAATAGATTTTGGAACGTGCCGACAATTAATATTTGTCTGGCCTTATCTAAAAATATATTTGAGACTTGAAGATTTTCAAATTTAAAAAACGACTTATTGAAGTCGGCAACCCCGTTTCTCACTTGGTTGGCATTTACGCCTTTGTTGGGGAAAACAATGATGTACTTGTGTCTTTCAGTCTCACTAAACTTAAACGGAAAAACTTCGTTGCTTGCCACTGCCGTGGGATCGTCAACTTGACTCAAAATACTATTGACAAGTGCGGCCTCTTGACTATTGGCATAGTTGTTTTTAATCTCATTAAAAACAACAAGCATTTCTTCGGTTTTCCCTAGTTTTCCGAAACAATGTCCCTTTAGCAGTAAAAACTTTGCTCTTAGGAATTCACTGGTATTGTTAGTCAAGTAATTATCAATTTTTGAAATTCCCTTTTTATAATCTCCTAAAGAAAACGAGCCATAGCAATCATCGTATTTTCTGATGATTTCTAATTTTTCATTTTCACTGGCAGAAAGGGCTTCTGGACTTGTGATTTTTTTGGTGTATAACGACTCTGGAAAGTCATTTACCATAGTGTTTTTAACCTCCTGAGCATTTTTCTCATCCTTTTCTACAGAGTAAATTCTATACATAGAAAAGAGCACCCGCGGAGTGTTTTGAGTTTTGGGATACCTTTTCATAAAGTCCTCATAAACCTTCAACGCTTCTTTGTTATCTTTTAACTCTAACTGATATACTTGACCTTGATTGATTAACGCTTCTTGAATTAATAAATGTGAGGTATCTAAAGCAAAGCTATTGTTAGGAATTTGGGCCATCATGCTTTCTAGGTCTAGCCCAACTTTATTAGAAGGACCTCCCTTAGAAGCTATGGGCTTAGCGCTTTGAGTTTCTGTTTCAGGATCGCCAGAGCCTGGTCCGCCGAAAGCTCCTTGAGGACCTTTTGACTTTAAGTTCCAGTTATCTTCTAGCGTTCTACTGCCCCAAACGTTGATAAAAGAGGCTTGTCCGTTACCTCTAACACTGGTGTTATAAAAATACCAACCCGTACCGCCACCAGCGGTAGGCCCTGTGCTTGCCGCAGAAGCAGCCGCCAAGCTGGCATTTAATTCTTTCAACTCTTGAGCCCTTCTCTTTTTTTCAGCAAGCTCTTTTTGATTGTCGATGTAATCTTCAATTTTCTTCTTTTGAGCTTCTGGTGAAAGACCTGCCATCATGATCAAGCTATCTTGAAGAGTAACCACTTCAATGTTCTTCACCAATCTAGACAAACTGTTATTCAGTTTTTGGACTTTTTTATAATCAGGATGTGAAGTAGGCAAGGTGGTAACTGCGCTGTCATAATACGCAGCAGCGGGCACATAATCTTTAAATGAAAAGTTAATATCTCCAATTTTCAAGTAGGCCAATGCTTTTTGTTCTGGATTCGCCTTGCTGTTAGCAATAGCTTTCTTTAGGAATATTTCAGCCTTTTTAAACTCCTCTTCTTGAAGAGCCACCTCAGCCATGGCGTAGTAAATTTGATCTTGATACTCCTTGTTTTTTTCGTCGTCTAGAAGATCTTCCAGTTCATCGTAAACTTTTTTAGAGCTTTCCATGTACACATCAAAGTTTTTGGCTCTGTAAAGCCTTGCTTTGAAATACATCTCGTAGTCATTGGGCTTAAGATCTGCCGCGTCACCAAAAGCAACACTAGATTCATGTCTAAGTCCCATTTTAGTATAAACCTGCCCTTGTAAAAACTTGACACGGATTTTCATTTCTTTAGATGGTCCGCTAGCAAGACACTCGTCTAAGGCTTCAACAGCCTCTTCATAGTTTCCCTTTTGAACTAAAGCCATTCCCCTTAGGGCATGAATGTCAGGATTTAGTCCGTCGTCCACTTTTTTGTTGTTGTAAACTTCATCAAGTAAAACCAGAGCGCCTTCTGCATTTCCGATTTGAATTTGACATTTTGCGGCCCATATATAAGCCTCATAAGAAGCATCGGTTTTTGGAAACTCTTGGGTTACGTAATTGAAGGTTTCTAGGGCAGGAAAAAGATCTCTTTTATAAAATCTAGCCTTGCCAATTAACATGTAAGAATCTAAAATCCGCGGATTTTTTTGCTTCCCCCTGATAACCATGGAGTGTTTTCTAATGACCTTACTACCTTTTTCAATAGCGCGGTCCATGTCGGCAATTACCGTTTGGGCCGCTTTTTCATCGGCCCATTTATAGACAGACATAAACCCTTCATAATTATTTTTATGAGAGTTCTCAATGGTCTCAACTCCCTTTAAATAAGACTGTTCGCCGTTAAAAAGCGGGTTAAATTGAGACACCATATTGTGGTATGTCCGAGAGGTAAACGCGTCCTTTTTTCGGCTACAGCCAAGCACGACTGTTACCAGCAGAAAGTAGAGTATGTACTTTGTTTTATTCATTTAAGAGGCGAAATGTATGACCATAACTATCAATAGGCAAAAATATTTTATTTTATTTACTATTCTCCATCTGAATTGGATTGCGATATTTGCATTCATCCATGAGTGAAAAAAAGAAAAATCTTAAAAAGTTAAGGAGCAAGTACCGCTTGGTCATCATCAATGACGACACCTTTGAAGAGAAGGTGAGCATCACTTTGAGCAGATTAAACGTATTTGTTTCACTGGGCTCCTTGTTTTTAGTATTAATTATTGGGACCACCCTTTTAATTTCATTTACTCCCTTAAAGGAATACATTCCTGGATATGCTTCTACCGATTTAAGAAGAAACACCTTGGTTTTAGCGATCAAGGCCGATAGCCTTGAGTTAGAGCTAGAAAAAAACCAAATGTATCTTCAAAACATTCAAAACGTATTGAATGGTGAGCCTGTTGATCCGATAGTTCACAATGACGAAGGACAATTAATTGAAACGCCCAATATTACGAACACACTCAGTACAGAAGACTCCATCCTACGAAAGTACGTTGAAGAAGAAGAGCAGTTTACCGTTTCAGCCACCAATGAAGAGCTTTTAAACTACACTTTTTTCTCTCCCCTAAAGGGCGTTATTTCTAGTAAGTACAATCCCAAAGAAGGTCACTTAGCTATAGACCTAAACGCCCCACCCAACACACCAGTAAAATCTTGTTTAAAAGGAACCATTATTTACAGTGGATGGTCTTCTGAAACGGGATACACCTTAATCATACAGCACAACAGCAACTTGCTTAGTGTATACAAGCATAACTCTGCGCTTCTAAAAAAACAGGGAGACCTAGTTCAGTCTGGAGAAGCCGTGGCTATTATTGGGAATTCTGGGAGTGAAACTACTGGCCCCCACCTTCACTTTGAGCTTTGGCATCACGGTCATCCTGTAGACCCTCAAGACTACATTAGTTTTTAAGAAAAAAGACCTTTTTCTTGGTCCTCATATCCTTTGTCGGGAATCAAGTCTTTAGACATTGCGGCTTGAACCGCTAATTCATCACATCTTTCGTTTTGTGGATGGTTGTTGTGACCCTTTACCCAAACGTATTTTATGTTGTGTTTGGGGTGAATCTTAAGGTATCGTTGCCAAAGATCGGGGTTCTTTTTACCCTTAAACCCCTTCTTTTGCCAACCAAAGACCCATCCCTTTGTGATGGCATCAATCACATATTTAGAATCAGAAAAAACCGTCACTTCAGACCCCGGTCTTTTAAGTCCTTCTAAAGCAACAATTACCGCTAATAGCTCCATGCGGTTATTGGTCGTCTTAACAAACCCTTGAGATGCTTCTTTGTAATACGGTGCTTTTTGCCAAATAATACCATAACCGCCTGGGCCGGGGTTTCCTCTAGAAGATCCGTCCGTATAGATTTCGATCATTCCTCCATTTCGTTGAGTACCCACTCAACCATAGGAGCAAAGTGTTCGTGCTCTAATTGCTGAACCTTATAGGCTACATCCTCTGGAGAGTCTTCGTAGTCTACATCAACCGATTCTTGGAAAATTACATCACCTTCATCATACGCTTCGTTAACATAGTGAATGGTGATTCCTGTTTCTTCCTCTTCATTTTCAACCACAGCCTTATGAACATTCATGCCGTACATGCCTTTACCACCATAGTCAGGCAGTAAAGCTGGATGAATATTAATAATACGGTCTGGATAGGCTTCGACTATCTCTTGGGGGATAAGTTTAAGGAAGCCCGCCAATACGACAAGGTCTGTTTTTGCAGTTTTCAATTTTGACAGAACCACTCCAGATTTTAACTCCTCTTCGTTAAACACATAGGTTCTTACCCCTAAGGCCTTTGCTCTATCAAGTACACCGGCAGTTTTCACATTTGTAAAAACATGGGTTACAGTTCCTACTGGGCTGTCTTGAAAGTATTCTATAATTTTTTCCGCGTTAGTGCCTGAGCCCGAAGCGAAAATAACTATGTTCTTCATGATTTTATTATGAGTACTAGTTCGTATAAATCGGACGTAAATTAAAAAAAATTGAAGGGAATGGCCGAAATATTATTCAAATAATTATTACCCCATAAATAAGACTTATTTTACTGATTTATAAAATGTTACGCAATATTTTGTAACTTTAAAAAAGTAAGGTGTTGACAATTGCGCTCATAATAATTGCAGATATTGGCAAATCTTATTTTCTTTGTCGCTTAAATTTTAACATAAACACTGAGAAGCCATGTCAGACATTGCAGCAAGAGTAAAAGCCATTATCGTTGACAAACTTGGTGTTGACGAGAACGAAGTAACTCCAGAAGCGAGCTTCACCAATGATTTGGGGGCTGACTCGTTAGACACCGTAGAACTTATTATGGAGTTTGAAAAGGAATTTGATATTCAGATTCCAGACGATCAGGCTGAAAACATCGCAACTGTAGGTCAAGCAATTTCCTACATTACTGAAGCTAAAGCCTAATTAACACATGGAACTTAAACGAGTAGTAGTTACCGGATTGGGGGCGATTACCCCAATTGGAAACACGCAACAAGAATTTTGGAGCGCATTATTAAAGGGCACCTCGGGGGCTGCCCCCATTACCCTATTTGATGCTGAGAAATTTAAAACTCGTTTTGCATGTGAGGTCAAAGACTTCGTCGTCAACGATTTCATCGATCGCAAAGAAGCGCGAAAGATGGACCGATTTTCTCATTTTGGGATCGTAGTGGCTGATGAGGCCATTACGGATTCCCAAATTGATCCAGAAAAAATTAATCACGACCGTGTAGGTGTGATTTGGGGATCGGGAATTGGTGGTTTAGACACTTTTTTAACGGAGGCAAAAGCCTTTGCTAAAGGAGACGGAACCCCAAGATTTAACCCATTCTTTATTCCTAAAATGATTGCCGACATTACAGGTGGTCATATTTCAATGAAGCACAATTTCAGAGGACCGAACTTCACAACAGTTTCAGCATGTGCCTCTGCCACTAACGCACTAATTGATTCATTCAATTACATTCGATTAGGAAAGGCAGATATAATGGTAGCTGGAGGTTCTGAAGCTGGTATCACTGAAGCTGGGATAGGTGGTTTTAACGCCATGCACGCACTTTCTACCCGCAATGACGATCCTTCTACAGCGTCAAGACCGTTTGACAAAGGAAGAGATGGATTTGTAATGGGAGAAGGGGCCGCTTGTATTATTCTTGAAGAATATGAGCATGCTATAGCGAGGGGTGCAAAAATTTATGCAGAAGTAGCCGGAGGAGGTCTTTCTGCAGATGCGCATCACTTAACGGCTCCACATCCAGAAGGATTGGGTGCAATCAACGTAATGAAAAACACTTTAGAAGACGCGGGCATGTCTCCTGAAGATGTAGATTACATCAATGTTCACGGAACATCAACTCCATTAGGTGACATTGCAGAAACCATTGCTATTAAAAATGTTTTCGGGCAACACGCTTATGGCTTAAACATTTCTTCTACCAAGTCCATGACAGGACATCTTTTAGGTGCTGCCGGAGCTGTTGAAGCAGCGGCAACAATTATGGCTGTTAAAGAAGATATTGTTCCTCCTACCATCAACCACTTTGAGGACGATCCAGGGCTAGACAACGATTTAAATTTCACCTTCCACAAGGCGCAGAAAAGAGTCGTAAGAGCAGCCTTAAGTAACACCTTTGGATTTGGTGGTCACAATGCTTCAATCCTTTTCAAGAAGTTTGAATAATGCTTGGTCGTGTTAGATCGTGGTTTTTAAAACCAAAAAAATCTAGCTTTTACCAAAACATTTTTTCTATTACCTCTTTGCATCCCAAAGAGTTAAGTCATTATGAATTGGCCTTCAGGCATAGTTCCGCTAGTGAACAAAAAGGAAAAACCTTTATTCAAAATAATCAGCGCCTAGAGTTTTTAGGTGATTCTATTTTGGGTTACGTAGTGGCTGATATGTTATACCACCTATACCCAGAAAAAGACGAAGGATTCTTAACTTCTATGCGATCTAAAGTGGTTAGTCGCAGAACCCTCAACCGGATCGGCAACGAAATGGGGCTGCCCGCCATGACCATTGCTAATTTAGACAAACACAAAAAGGCAAAATCACTTTCTGGAGATGTTTTGGAAGCGCTCATAGGAGCTGTCTTACTCGATCAAGGGTTCGCTAAATGCCGCCTGTTTATTGAAGATGTAATTATCGCTAATTACATTGATTTTGTTGAGCTAGAATCAGCTATCTTCAGTTATAAGAGTTATATAATTGAATACGCTCAAAAAAACAAATTAGAGTTTAACTTTAAGCTCATAAAAGAAGAAGGTAAAAACCATAACCTTACCTTTACCATATCTCTTTTTCTAGGAGAAGAAGAGGTCGGAACTGCTGACGGTGCCAGTAAAAAAAGAGCAGAAGAAGCAGCCAGTAAAATAGCCTATGAAAGGTTAACCAATGAAAGAGAAGAGCCACATACTAAGTGATGATTTTGAGGATGAAACACAAGTTTCAACCTTTGGTATCTTTTCTATTCTTCCTGACTTTAAACTGTCTTATCACTTAAACGTTGAGTTGAGCTTAAACCTAACGCTAGAGGAAGACCCATATACTTTGAAAAATCGTAATCATTTGTTTTACTACAATTTATTTTCATTTAATGATTATGAATCAAATTTGCATTGGTTTTTCATTGGTAACCAACCCTATAAAGGTACGGCAACCGGCGAAAGCCAGCCGCAATTATCTATCTTTGAAGATGAGAGAAATATGCGGCGCCCGTTGTTGAAGAAGGAGTCAAAAATCAATTATTTCTTCCAGGTTTATGGCGACCTTTCGCTTGAAGAGTTAAAAATGCTAAAAAATAAAATAAAATCAATTTCAGGGGTTCAAGGATTAGTAGAGATTCTTCCCTCAGAATACAAAGAAGGACAAAATTTATATTTAAATAATTTATGATTAACAAGAAAGCAAAAATAGTAGCCACTTTAGGGCCCGCTTCGGCCAACGAGGAAACCATGTATAATATGGTTTGCGAAGGGGTGAATGTTTTCAGAATAAACTTTTCTCATGGTGACCACGAGACTCATCGTCAAACGATGAGAATTGTCAAAAAAATAAACGCTGATTACAACCTAAACATCGCCATTTTAGCAGATCTTCAAGGACCAAAACTTCGCGTAGGGGTTGTAAGAGAAGGCGCTGTGGTAAAACCTGGAGACTTGTTAGAATTTACCAATGAAGAATGTGAGGGTACAGAGAAAAAAGTCTATATGACATACCCTCATTTTGCTCGCGACGTAATGGAAGGGGAACGAATTCTACTTGACGACGGAAAGTTGATCATGGAGGTTAAAAACACTAACCATACGGATACCGTAATTGCCGAGGTAATACAAGGCGGACCCTTAAAGAGCAAGAAAGGTGTTAACCTACCAAACACCAAGATTTCTTTGCCCTGTTTAACCGAAAAAGACATTGCTGACCTAGCAGTAGCTTTGGAAGAAGGCGCCGAATGGATTGGGTTATCATTTGTGCGTTCAGCAAAAGATGTAATTGAGCTAAAGGATTTGATTAAAAAATCAGGGAAACTAGCTCATGTCGTGTCGAAAATTGAAAAACCTGAGGCCGTAAGAGATATTGAAGCGATTTTAGACGTCACGGACGCCGTTATGGTAGCTAGGGGTGATCTTGGGGTAGAAATACCTATGCAAAGCGTTCCTTTGGTACAAAAAATGATTGTACGCAAGGCTCACGAAAAAGCTATACCTTCAATTATTGCAACCCAAATGATGGAGACCATGATTGATAGTATGAGTCCTACTCGTGCCGAGGTTAATGATGTAGCAAATTCGGTATTAGACGGAGCAGATGCAATGATGTTAAGTGGTGAAACCTCCGTTGGAAAGTACCCGGTGGAAGTGATAAAGGCAATGGCAAAAATCATTATTCACACAGAAGAAACCTCTGACCTCACCGTTTCCAAAGACAACCCACCAGAGGGCAATACCTCACGAAATATTACCGATTCAATTTGTTACAATGCTGCAAAGGTGGCAGACCAAATAAATGCCAAAGCATTGTTGACTTTGACTTTTTCAGGATATACAGCATTTAAGATTTCTGCGCATAGGCCACACACCAATATTTTGGTCTTTACCGCTAACCGAAGCATATTGAATACCTTGTCTCTTATTTGGGGGGTTAAAGGATTCTTCTATGACAGCTTAGTGAGTACAGATGATACATTTTCTGATTTAAGTAAAATCATTAAAGAAGAAAAGATCGCAAAGGCAGGTGACTTGGTAATAAAAATTGCCAGTATGCCTATTACTGAAAAAGGTATGACTAACACCTTGAAAATAGAACAGTTAAAGTAAAAAAACAAAAGCAGTCGAGAAGCTGCTTTTAATTTTTCTACAATTATCATATATTTCAAAAATATTTGAAATATTCATATGCACAAACAGTTAACTATAAAATATTTAAAAACTATCGGATTAACGACAAGCGAATCCAAAGTGATAAGTTTATTGCTAGAAGAACAAGAACCCGTTACCCAAAAAGAAATACATTTGAGGACGAGGTTAAGTACTGGTTCAATAAGCTCATCGCTAAAAAAAGCAATTAGGGAGAAAATAGTTACCACCCAAATAGTAGAATCAAGCACCGTGAACTATTACACACTTACAAAAACGCCCAGTGAAATTTTAACCACTCTCTATTTAAATAAAATGATAAAAGATCAGGAGGGACTGCTGGAGTTTTCTAAAAACAATTCTACTGACGAAACATTAAGTGCAGAAAAAAACAGGGTTCAAATTGAAACTTCAATTCAAAAAAACATAGCATACACAAAAAGAATTAAATCATTAATAGAATTAGAAAAATAAATAAGCCTGTAAAATAATACACAAAAAATTAAATATTTGTGTATAGTAGAATTAAATTCAAATAAACTATTGATATGAAAAACTGTTTAATTTGATAAATGAATAATTGACCCAACTATTATTTATCTTGAAAATAAAACGATAAATAAAGAAAAATTTGCTTATAAAAAGCAGAATAAAATTTTAAGTTTTTAGAACATTTGTTTTTTGAAATTAAATTTTTAAGGAGTAAAAAACCTTTGCGAAGGTTGGTTTTTTATTTGCTCAAAACATTGTTTTTAAATGTTTTAAAAGGAAATAAGTAGTGTGTTTTCTGTGAATTCCAGTTTATTGGATATTCGATATCTATATTTTCGGATAGTAGAATTTTAAGAATTCAAAGTGAATATTGAAAAACAAAAATTCGAATTAAACTATTCAATTATTTTAGAAGATAAAAACACAACTATTTCTAAATTGATAAAAATAAAAAAGGCGGACAATTATCCGCCTTTTATTGAATATATCTTTTGGTTAAATAGATGATGAAAATTGATCTAAGAAATTCAAGTCGTTTTCATAAAACATTCTAATATCTGTAATGCCGAATCGGTTCATGGCAATTCTTTCAATTCCCATACCAAAAGCGTACCCTGAATACTCATTGGGATCAATGTTAGAAGCTTTTAAAACTTCAGGGTCTACCATTCCGCAGCCCATAATTTCTAACCAACCCGTCCCTTTGGTTATTCGGTAATCTGCTTCTGTTTCAAGCCCCCAGTAAACATCAACCTCTGCACTTGGTTCCGTAAACGGAAAATAAGAAGGCCTCATTCTAATTTTAGCATCCTTACCAAAAAACTCTTGAGCGAAATACAGTAAGGTTTGTTTTAAATCGGCAAAAGAAACTCCTTTATCAATGTATAGTCCTTCAATTTGATGAAAAACACAGTGTGACCTAGAACTTATGTCTTCATTTCTAAAAACACGACCTGGACTTATTGTTCTGATAGGAGGCTTACTATTCTCCATAACACGAACTTGTACACTCGACGTATGAGTCCTTAGAGCCCAATCGGGATCTTTCTCAACAAAGAAAGTGTCTTGCATATCTCTAGCAGGATGTTCTTCAGGGAAGTTTAAGGCCGAAAAGTTATGCCAATCATCTTCTACCTCAGGTCCTTCAGAAACTGAAAAACCCACGCGAGAAAATATCTCAACAATTTCATTCCTTACGCTAGTCAACGGATGAATAGATCCAATCGAAAAAGCCTCAGACGGCTTGGTAAAATCATCTTTAAGAGCTCCAGAATCAGAAGACTCAAAGGATGACTTCCACTCTTTCACTTTGCTTTCAGCTAAAGACTTAAACTGATTAATAACTTGACCGTATTCCTTTTTTGAGGCAGGATCAACGTTTTTAAATGCGGCAAAGTATTCATTTAAAACACCCTTCTTTCCCAATAAGGAAATCCTTATTTTCTCTACCTCTTCTAGAGATTTTGGCGCTAGTGAATTTAGCTCTTCTATCTTTTGTTTTATCTCTTCTATCATAACTTGCCGAATGGCACAATTTTTTTGTTAAATTTGGAGATTACGTCATAATGTTGCAAATGTACATGAAAAATAACATACTACTCCTCATACTTGTATTAGGACTTTTTACATTTTCTGCTTGTAATAAGGAGGTTTATCCTGATTCATATACCATAAAATGCAAGGTGCTGTCTACCGATTCGATTCCCGCACAAAACGTGTTGGTAAGAATGTATGCCCCTGTAGGTTCTTCAGGATTGGTAAATTATTACAAATACACAGACGAATCTGGAATCGCTACGTTCAAATATAGAAATCGTTCTTATCTAGTGCTTGACGCTAGAAAAGGCTCTTTTGGCGGATGTAATGCCGTTGAATTAGACAAAGAAGAAGAGGTTCATCAAACTGTATACATTTATCCTTTTGGACAACCTAACGGATGCACAAATTAAGAAGCATGAAAAATTTATTACGAATAATCTTCCTAGCCTTTATTACATTGTCTTTCTTTTCATGTGAAAAAGAGGCTTCAAAATATCCATTTACGGTAAAAGTGGTTTCTGAAGACGGCGTTCCCGTAACCAATGTAGATGTAATTGCCACGGCCCCAGTAGCAGATGCAATCCCTTATTTTGAGGGAAGCACCAATGAATCGGGTACAGTTTCTTTTGAATACGACAAAGAGGCGGTTTTACAAATACAAGCCACAAGAGGCGGTGCCACTCCTACTTTTCAAGGATGTAACTTTGTAAAGCTTGAAGCTGATAAAAACATTACTGTAAAGGTTGTTTTGCTTCCGTACGACCCGTCTTCTACCGGTTGCTAAATAAACTCAATCTCTTCAAAATAAGCCACAACAGCCTCTCTCATCAGTAAGGCTTGTTGTCCCGTTTTTAATGGAGGGAGTTTTTCAACGTTTTCATAATGTGGCCAACCATCACGATCTTGTCCAATAAATTTGTAATAGCCATATTTGCTTAAAACTCGACAAATAGCAATGTGCATAATGTTCACCTTTTCGTCTTTTTTGAACTTTTTATGGCCTAAACCGAGTTCTTGGACGCCAATTAAAAACAACATTCCGTCTAAATCCATATCTTCACCATCACTAAACTGTGCTGAAAGCTTTTTCACCAGTTCATTCCATTTTAACCTCAGTTCGTCTGTATTCATAAAATAATGTTTTGGGTCTAAGTACGATAGATATCATCCTTTCCATCCCGTTAGCCTTTGGGTTAATTAAAGGTCTTTGGAAAGGTTTTGTTCAAGAAATCACCTCAATAGTTGCTTTAGTAGCGGGCATAATCGTTGCCTATTTTTTCTCTAGTCTACTGCAGCCCTACGTAGAAGCTCTTTTTGAGGTGTCAACCAAAAACAGTGAAATCATTGCTTTTGTTGCCGCTTTCGCGGGAGTTTATATTTTGGTTTCTCTCTTGGGAAAAATGATCTCTAAACTTCTAGACTTTATTGCCTTGGGCAGTATTGATCACATACTAGGAGGAATGTTTGGCCTCCTAAAGTATGTGACCATTATCTGTATTGTTCTTGCATTAATCAACCTATTGCCTCCTGAAAACCTACCCAATTGGTATAAAAATGAAGAAGGTTCTGTATTACTTCCCCTGCTAAAGGAAGCGGCAAAGGCAATGGTTGCTTTCGTTTTTTAGTCTAAAATCGCCTGAATTCCTGGAAGCGTTTTTCCTTCCAAGTACTCTAACATGGCTCCTCCTCCTGTACTTACATAGCTCAGCTTAGGTGCAAAGTCATATTTCTTAGCCGCTGCAACGGAGTCACCCCCTCCTACAAGAGAAAAACTTCCGTTAGCCGTAGCATCAACAATTGCTTGTCCAACAGCAATGGTTCCCTTAGAAAAGGCTTCAAATTCAAACACTCCCACCGGACCGTTCCATAAAATAGTTTTTGAGGCCATTATAGCCTCTTTAAACAACTCAATAGTCTTAGGACCAATATCTAGGCCCATTTGCCCATCAGGAACGCTCATAGCGTCAGATAAATGCGTTGGGGTATCGGGTGAAAAAGATTCTCCATTTAAAGAATCAACCGGGAAGATGAACTTAACGTTATTTTCTTCAGCCTTTTTTATCAATTCTAAAGCAAGGTCTAACTTGTCTTCTTCCACCATAGAGTCTCCCGTGCTGGCTCCTTGCGCCTTTAAAAAAGTGTAGGCCATTCCACCACCAATAATCAACTGATCTACTTTTGGCAAAAGGTTCTCTAAAATCGAAATTTTTGAAGAAACCTTTGCTCCGCCAACAATAGCGGTTACCGGCGTTTCGCTTGAATTTAAAACCTTAGAAACATTTTCAATTTCATTGGCCATAATGTAACCAAACCCCTTCTGGTTGGCGAAGAATTTCGCAATAATAGCCGTTGAAGCATGAGCTCTGTGAGCCGTTCCAAACGCGTCATTTATATAAACATCTCCTAGTTCTGCCAAAGATTTAGCAAACGTTTCATCTCCTGCTTCTTCTTCCGCATGAAATCGAAGGTTTTCCAGTAAAAGAACATCACCTTCGTTTAAAGAATTGGCCATTTCAACGACGTTTGAACCCACGCAGTCTTCAGAAAACAAAACTTTTACGTTTAACAAATCGCTTAAGTGATTTACAATTTGTTGAAGAGAAAACTCTTTATTTACTTGGCCTTTCGGTCTTCCCATATGAGACATAAGAATAACCTTACCTCCCTTTTGACGAATCTTTTGAATGGTGTCTACGGCGGCAACCATTCTAGTATCATCAGTAATTTTTCCCTCTGAAAGAGGAACGTTAAAGTCAACGCGGACCAAAACTCTCTTGTTCTTTAACTCTAGGCTGTCAACAGTATTCATTTTTCTGTTTTATCGTTTATTCACCTTATTTTAGCATCAAAATTCACTCCATGAGATTTAAAGACATCCCAGGAAATGCGAAAGTAAAAAATGAATTAATTCAAACGGTTATTACCGAAAGAATTAGCCATGCACAATTGTTTTTTGGTGAAGAAGGTCGCTCTGCTTTGGCGCTAGCCTTGGCCTACTGTCAGTACATTTCATGTGAAAACAGGTCAGAATCAGACAGTTGTGGCGAATGTGTGCCTTGTAAACAATTTAATTCATTGAGTTACCCTGACTTACACTTTACCTATCCCGCAGGAAAATCTACCTCACATAAAACAGGGACTTGCAAGGAGTATTTACCTACTTGGCGTGAATTTATTAAAAACTCTCCATTTGGCACGCCTTATAATTGGTCAGAAGCCACGGGTCTTGAGGGGAAATTCTTACAGATAGGTGTGGCTGAATCTCGCGAAATTCTTCAAGATTTTAGTTTAAAGTCGTATTCTGGGAAAAGGAAAATATTAATCTTATGGCTACCAGAATTGTTACACACCAGTGCTAGCAATAAGCTTTTAAAATTCATAGAAGAGCCTGAGCCGGGATCATTGATCATATTGGTCAGCCATAACTTTGAGAAAATACTTTCAACCATAAGCTCAAGAACCCAATTTACCAGGGTTTCGAAAAACTCCTTTGAAGAGGTAAAAAAGTACTTAATTACTACTTATAACGCAAGTGAAAGCCAAGCAGAAGTAGCCAGCTTAGCCAGCAACGGGAACCTTGGAAATGCGGTTGAAATAGTAAAAAATCCCGAAAGGGAATTAGAATACGCTAGGCAGTTTGTAAACTGGATGAGATTAGCGGTAATGGCAAAACTACCAGAAATAGTAAAGTTCAGTGAAGAACTTTCAAAAATGCAAAAAGACAGTTTGCGTGGGTTTTTGAAATTCAGCTTACGAATTATAGATCATTGTCTACAATTACGCTACATAAATAAACCTACGGGCGATTCAATCTTTGAATCTGCAGGGTTTAAAATAGAAAAGTTTGCACCGTATATAAACCACTCTAATGCGAAGACGTTTTATGAAGAAATGTCTACTGCCATTTTTGAGTTAGAACGAAATGTAAACCCAAAATTCATTCTACTTGACTTAAGTATAGAGATGTCTAAAGCCATTAGAAAAAAGTAATTTTCTACTTTTTCTTTAGAATATAAATCAAGCTGCTTTGGTTTTTCTTGATTCCTTTTAGGTTAGAAATTAAACCAGTAAAAAGTCCATTTAAAGCACTTCCGCCCTTATACTTTTCAGAAAGCATACTTACGTAATAACTATCAAAAGGCATATTCTTTATGTCTACCACAGAAAACCCGGCATTGTCTGCTGCGTGTATCATGATGTTTTTTGAGAAGTGACTATAGTGTATGGGAGTATCCCAAGCCGCCCAATACGAACCGTATTTTTCGGCGTCAAAACTCTCATGATTAGGAACCGCAACCACCAAAACCCCTTGATCAGACAGTAGGCTATTAAAGGTTTTTAACTTTGAAACAGGATCGTCTAAATGTTCTAAAACATGCCAAAGAGTAATCGCATCAAAATGCTTTTGTAAAGACTCTTGATTCAATAGAAAATCATCTGGAGGATAGACTGTCAAACCATGGTTTTCTTTAGCTTGAGAACTAGCAACCGCAGAAGGTTCTACTCCAGTACAAACCCATCCTGCACTTTTTGCATAACCTAAAAACTCACCTGTTCCACAACCATAGTCTAATAAGCTTCCCTTTTTAGAAACCCATTTACTAATGAGCTTTTCTTTAGAAACAATAGCACGTGACCGAACAATTTTATACGCTAAATCAAACAAGCCAGCGCTTTTATTTGAGTGACTTATATAGTCTTCACTTTCGTAATATCTACCAATTTCTTCGTCACTAGGACGAGGACTGGTAAAAATAAAATGGCAATCATCACAACGTAAAAGAGTAAAATCTTCTTTTGACGTCATAAAATCTTTAACAACTCTTTCTTTTGAGTGATTTGTAGAATTACAAATCGGACATTTTTCTATTGTAATCATGTAATATATGTTCCACGTGAAACTTTATCTCCCCATAAAAACCATTAAAACATTGATGTCAGATGGACTAACACCGCTTATTCGGCTGGCTTGAGAGATCGTTTTGGGTTGAATGTCTGTTAATTTTTGACGAGCCTCCATGCTTAAAGACTCTAATTTAAAATAATCAAAGCCGTTTGGAATCTTCAAGTCTGATAACCTTTGAGCTTTTTCGACATTGTCTTTTTCCTTATTAATATATCCACTATACTTAATCTCAATTTCCACTTGCTCTTTTACTTCGTCAGAGAAACGGTTTATTTTTTCCCATAACAATGGACAGCACGAAAAGTGATTTAATGTAAAATTAGGACGAGATAAAATGGATTTTGCTTTTACCTTTTGGTTTAATTCAGCAGACCCTAATTCCTTTAGCAAATGATTTATTTCAGAAGGATCAACAGACTCTTTATTAATTATTTTCAATAATTCTTTAATGTCAGCTTCTTTTTGAACCAAAGCAGCAAGCCTTTCATCAGACACTAAACCGATTTGATGTCCTAACCTTAGAAGGCGTAAATCAGCATTGTCTTGGCGCAACAACAGCCTATACTCTGCCCTACTCGTAAACATTCTATAAGGCTCTTCTGTGCCTTTAGTAATTAAATCGTCTATCAATACCCCGATATAAGCTTCGTTTCTATCCAACATAAAGGCAGGTTTATTGTCTGCCTTTAAACTAGCATTAACACCTGCCATAAGTCCCTGACAAGCGGCTTCTTCATATCCGGTAGTACCATTAATCTGACCCGCGAAATATAATCCTTCAACCAACTTAGTTTCTAAAGTATGTTGAAGTTGTGTTGGTGGAAAATAATCATATTCTATTGCGTATCCTGGTCTAAAGAATTTCACGTTTTCAAACCCAGGAACCTTTTTTAAACTGGCCACTTGAACCTCTTCAGGTAGACTGGTTGAAAATCCATTAATATACATTTCAACGCTCCCCCTAGCTTCTGGCTCGACAAATAATTGATGACGGTCTTTATCCGCAAAGCGATTAATCTTATCTTCTATACTAGGACAATATCTTGGGCCTATACTTTGAATCGATCCGTTATACATCGGACTGCGATCAAAACCAGTTTTTAATTGATCATGTACTTCAGGATTTGTGTAGGCAATCCAACAAGACATTTGCTGATCAGTAATCTTTGTGTCTGTATAACTAAACTTACCCGGCACCTCATCCCCTTTTTGTTCTTCAAATTTTGAGTAATCTAATGAACGACCATCAACCCTTGGTGGGGTTCCTGTTTTCATTCTACCATATTCGAAACCTAAATCAACTAAATCTTTGGTAATACCTGTAGCCGCTCTTTCGCCTGCACGACCACCACCGTAATTTTTTTCTCCTATGTGTATAAGACCATTTAAAAAGGTCCCATTGGTAAGAACAACCGTTTTACCATAAAACGATTTTCCAATACCAGAAACAACCCCTTTTACTTTTTTGTCCTCAACGATCAAGCTAGTAACCATGTCTTGGAAAAAATCTAAAGCGGGAATCGCCTCTAAACGCAACCTCCATTCTTCAGCAAACTTCCAACGATCACTCTGGACTCTTGGTGACCACATAGCAGGACCCTTACTTCTGTTAAGCATCCTAAACTGAAGAGCGGTTTCGTCAGAAATCACACCACTTAATCCACCTAAAGCATCAATCTCGCGAACAATTTGACCTTTAGCTACACCACCCATTGCAGGATTACACGACATCTGACCAATGGTCTGAAGGTTCATAGTAATCAGTAGAGTTTTAGATCCTCGATTTGCCGCAGCAGCTGCTGCTTCACAACCCGCGTGACCCCCTCCTACAACAATAACATCATACAAATCTATATTCATAGTTCCACGTGAAACATTTAAGCGCGCAAAGATAGATAATAATCTTCCTTTTCAGTCATTAACTTCTTTTCTTCCAATGATTTATCCTTATAACCAACCAAATGAAGGGCACCGTGAAATACTACACGGCACAACTCATCAAAAAAAGTACTATTAGAAAGCGAGGCGTTTTCTTTAACCCGGTCTAAACTGATATAAATTTCACCTAATAATCGATTCTTGCGATTATAGTCGAAGGTTATAATGTCTGTAAACGTATCATGATCAAGAAAACTGACATTCATCTCATAGAGCTCCTCATCACATAACCCTTTGTATATCAAGCCTTTAATTGTAAGCTCGTGGTCTGTACACATTTGGATTATTACCGGTTCGCAAACCGATGCCACCTCATCAGAAATATTAATCCATTGAATCATTTAAATATGACTTCTTTATCTGTTGGTAAAAGTTTTGCAAAAGTAAGGGAGAGTTTTGATGAGATTCCTTGTAACCCTTTTTATTTTCTAAAAACTTACGCTTTGACTCTTCTTTAAGAGTCATATAAAGTTCTTTGTTTTTTGACTCTCGTTTTACCTCTTTCTCCTGAGTGCGTTCAGCTTCTTCAACTTCAAGCAATCTAGTTTCAATTTCACGCAAACGCTCTTTCTTTTGTTCAAAGCTAATATTGGGATCAAGAAGTTCGCGTTCGAACTCCTTCATGCTCTCAATAGCCCCATTGTTTTCTCCCCCTTTATTCTTCTTTTCTAACTCCATCCTGATCATTTCTTGACGAGCTAACATCTCCATAATCTCCTTGCCAGAACGTCCTTCAGATCCTTTACCATCTCCCTCGCCCTTTTCCTTGCCATTCTTCCCTTGATCAGGCTTTCCTTTTTGTCCAGGCGTTGGATTACTTTCTCCGAACTCTTTGCCCAATTTCTCTTGCATGTTTTTCATTTCACTAGCCGAAGGACTTGAACTAGAACCCCCTGGTTTTTCACAGTTTTGATTTCCTTGCTGTTGGTTGGCCAAGTCTTGCCTCATCTGTTGCAAAACATCACTTAAAACCCATGCAATGTAATTCAGGTTATACATAATGTCGCGCTGAAAACGCGTCCCTTGATCTAGCTGACCGTCTTGTAAAGCTTCAAGCGACTTTTCTTGTTGAGATTTCAAGGATATCACTTTCTTAGACAAAACAGGGTCAAGTTCAGGAACGCGGGCCATTAAATTGTCTAAACTGTCTTTTACCAACTCGAGTTTAGAAGTAAGGTCACCTTGCTCAACTAATTGTTCCTTATACTCTGGATTGTTTATGTCGATCCTAGAAAAGGTGTTAAACAATCCTTCTTCTTTAAAGCTTACCCACACAACATTGTCTAATAATTGCTCTAGGTGCTCTATGTTCTCTTTTTTCTTCTCTTGACTCATGTTGGACTGCATCATGCTCAAAAGACTCTGTAAGGCCTCCAAATCTTCTTTAGATTGCTCTTTGCTTTTCTTGGATTCTGAGTTTTTACCTTTCTTTTGAGACTCAGTTGCCTTCTTGCTATTCTCTGAAGCAGAATTTGCTTTTTCTTGTGTTTTCTCTAATCCACTATACTCTTGTGATAACTCTTGATTTTTTTCTATCAACTCTTCTTGCTCTTTTTTGACTTCTTCAGTTATTGCCTCAGCCTCTTTTTGCTTTTGAAGGTCTTGAGTCCGCAAAGCTTCTTCAGTTTTAGCAATAGCCTCTTCAACTCTTTCAATCTGTTGATCAAGCTTCATTTGAAAAACAGCATCCTTATAAAGCTCTTCAAGTCTTTTTAGTTGATCCACTTTATAGTCTAGCTCACGATTCATCTGGTCCATATCAGACTTTTCTAAACCATCCTCTTGGGCTTTTTCTTTCAGAGACTCAAGGAACTCTTGAAGTTCCGGATCGTTTAGTTTTTCTAATAACTCATTAAGCTTCTTTTCATTTTCAACATCTTTCTTACCATCAAGCTTATCGAGTTTTTCCTCCATCGCTTTTTGCTTCTCTTCAAGCTTCTTCGTTTCCTCAATGAACTTTTCTACGAGCTCTTTTTGCTTTTGGTTTTTATTTCTAGAGAGATTTTTTTGCTCTTGAAGACTTTCAATACTTTTTTGAAGTTTCTCAAATTCTTTCTTAGAAGTACTAATAGATTGATTTTGCTCCTCTATCCTTTTCTTGTCAAACTCGTGTTTTTCAGAAAGTGAGACATCCTTTAATCGTATTTTAGAACTTTGCTTGAACTTACTTCCATGAACCGCATCGTTGTCAAATACTCTACAAACTATAGAGGTAAATCCATCATTAACCAATTGAGCAATTGAATCGATGAGCAAATAATCAGATAACGTTGATTCATTGCCGCGAACAGATTGAAGCACAACTTCTTCTTCTGTATCCTTTAAACCAATCCATTGAATGCTTTTTACCCCATAATCATCTTGCCCTTCTACATAAGCTTCTAAAACTCCTAATTCATAATTAACGGAATCGCTAAAATCAATTATTTCAGGTGTTAAGTCTTTGATGGCTTGCGCTGAAAAAACAATGGGAAAAGCAAGAGTAGAATCATCGTTCTGCAAGAAAAACTGATATTTAAAAGACTGCTTAACGGTGCTTTCAACTACTTGATTAGAAAATGCAAAACTGTCATTATTGATCTTAATCCATGAGTTCTTAATGCTTTTCCCCTTGAGAGACCAAACTACTTTAGATCCTTCATAAAATTGAAAATCACCTACATTTTTCAATGCTTTGACCGGTTGTTTTGTGTAGGCTGGAGGAATTATTTCTAGCGAAAAATCAGAGACTACAGGTAGAGAAATAACTTCTACTTCAAATGATTTACTCTTGAAACCATCCACTTCAAAATAGAATGAAAAATCGTCATGAGGCGCTAAAAGCTTTTTGGCCCATTCTTCTTTTGATTGCCTTTGAAGAGAAATCCTAGTTTCATTAATTACCACAAAAGAATTCTGAGATAAATAATCACCCCCGACCAGCAGAGAAAAAGACATTTCGCGATTAGCAACCACTTTCGTGGGAGTATTATTAATAAATTGAAATGGGGCAACGGGTAGGTATTCTTGGGTGTATTCAACAATTCTTACACCTGATTCTTTAAACTTGGCACCCCACTCTGACAAACCAATACTAAGGAACAAAAGAACGGGAGCTAGGAATAATAAAAAAAGCTTCTTGTTCTCTTTAAAAGATACGGCCTTATCAAACTGAATATTATCTAAAATTTTCGCCTTTTGATCTGCACTGGCTTTTACCAGTTCAGAATCACCCATGCCTTTTAGTTCAAGATAAGAAAGTAACTCATCATTAATTTCTGGCAGTTTTTTTCTCAGAACTTGAGCGCTGTCAACGTCAGAAAAAAAGCGCTCATAAGACAACCATTTAAAAAGAGGCCATACCGTATAGCGAATTAAAAGGACCCATAAAATTCCTAGTGAAGAAAAAAACAGACCTTTGCGTACCTCTGTACCAAATTGACCAAAGTATTCAAGAACAATAACAACGAACAAAAAAACGAGTCCGATTATCAATGTAACCAGCAATCCTTTTATCCATTCATTAAAGAAAAACTTCTTTTTAAATTTTCTTAACTTCGATTCAATTCTATCCATTGAGTTTTCTATACTTTGATACCCATATAATTATGAAACGCTTAACCTATATTATACTTGCCTTGACATTCGTTGCTTGTACCGAAAGCAAAACGAAACCCATCAAAAATAAGGAAAGTATTGTGCTTTCAACGACAAGAACCGAAAAGAGTATTGAAGAACCTAATGGCGGTGGCCTCGATTTTGTTTACCAACGGTTAACCGAGTCTCCGACAAGCCCTATCCATTTAAACGAAGAAACCTGGAAAACGTTTAGCGACAGTATTTTATTCATTTACAATTTCTCTGGAAACCTTGACTCTATTGCCAATGATTTAATTGCTGAATACAACGAGGTGGTAAAAGACTTTCCTGATTATTATACCCCTTGGTTTTTAGAAGTGGTAGAGTCTGAACACTACAACACCCCAGAGTGGTTAGGACTTACCATTTACACCAATTCATATATGGGCGGCGCCCATCCAACTGAAAACTTCTATTTTGTCCACATAAATCCACAAACTAGTAATTTCTTTACCATAGATTCTATTGCTGAAAACAAGGAAGAACTATACCTCCGAGTACTCAACAGATTGCGTGAAAAAAATTCGACTATAGATACAATTCCACATATAAAAAACTTTAGCCTTTCGGCGGATTCAATTATGTTCTTTTATAATGTCTATGAGGTAACCTCTTATTCTGAGGGCGCCCAAGCCGCAACCTTTTCTAGAAGTGAGTTATCAGATATAATTTCTTTTAAATGAATAAAGTATTCTTTATTATAAGCCTTTTGTTTACTTGCATAATTCTTCCCGCGAAAGCGCAAACAAAACCATTACAAGACAGTATAGACGCCTATCTAGACTTGCGTGAGCCAAACAAAGCTTTGAAATTTATTCAAGCAAATATGTCCGCCGAAAAAAGGGTTTTTCTCAATACCCAAAAGGCTAGAATCTTTTTGAAGTTCAAAAAAAATGTTGATTCTGTCCCTAGTATTTGTTTAAATAATATTGGTGAAAATAATAATAACACGGACTCCTCAGTTCAAGGGTATATTGCCAAGAATTATGAAATTTTAGGTCATTATTATTATTACAAAAAAGATTTTGTTAAGTCTATTCAACAGCTAAATTTTGCGTCCAACCTTTATGATAATTTGGGGAAGCATGAAGAATCTCTGTATTGCAAAAATACTGCCGGAACAATTTTTTATTTAAACAAAGATTACAAGAATGCTCTGGAAACATTTTTAAGCTGTGAAGAATATTTTTACAAAAACCCAATAGATACCATTAACCTAATAGACCTAAAAATTGATATTGGTTTAGTTTACCATGCATTAAATCAGTATGAAAAGTCAAATGTTGAACATAAAAGCGCATTAGAATTAACCACTAAGTCACAGAATTTGCAAAAGGGCGACATTTACAACAACTTAGGGTTGAATTATTTTGAGTTAGGAAAAAGAGACTTGTCTCTATCCTACTACCAAAAGGCCTTGGTAGAATACCGAGCGATAAATCACAAGAATGTATCAAAGGTTTATAACAATCTCGGACTTCTGTATAGTTTTCACTTTAAGAATTATGAAAAAGCCCTTTTCTACTTTAATAAGTCCCTTGAGCAAAAAAGTAAAAGCCCAAATATTTCATACGCAAATACAAAAACAAATATTGCTTCTGCGCTTATTGCTAAAGGAAATATTGAAGAAGCAATTCCGGTATTAAAAGAGGCTTTATCTATCTATGATGCTTATGATTATGTAAAGGGTAAATTGAATGTTTACAATTTATTAGTTTCTGATTACAGCCTTTCGAAAAATTACAAAGAAGCTTTTCACTACCAAAAAATTATTACCGACTTAAAAGACTCTATTAACTCTTTTAATACGAACCAAGAGATAGGGTCTATTATTAGCACTTATGAACAAAAAGAAAGTGAAAGAGAGGTTGAGAGGAAGTTAAAAGAAAGTGAGTACCAGGAAACCTTTAATAATCAATCAAGAATCATTACTTTCTCTGTCATGTTATTCTTTGTAGGAGCTACTATTTTCTTTTACTATTTGTACCGACAAACTAAAAACAAACAAAAGGCATCGCTCCAATTAGCCAGAAAGGATAAAGAATTAAGCATTGTTTCTTCCCTGGTAAAAGGACAAGAAAGCGAAAGAAATAGAATTGCTAGAGAATTGCACGACTCTTTAGGCAACACATTAGCTATTTTAAAAAATAAGGCACAAATTTTAAAAGCTCAAGATCCGGATTTACTAGGCTTGGTAAAAATAGCTGCAGAGGAAGTGCGGACCATTTCGCACGATCTCATGCCAGAAAGTTTATTGCGTTTTGGACTTTTTGACGCCCTAGAAGACCTAAAAAAGCTATGGGAATACAACGGCAAGGTGGTTGTTGATTTAAATGTTCCTACCGATATTAACGATTATTTTTCCCCTGAGGAAACGCAAACTGTTTACCGGATTATTCAAGAAGCTATTAAAAACGCAATTCAACACGGTAAGTCAAATTATATGGTTATTCAGTTTTTAATAGAAAATAAACAAAGAATATCAATTGTTATTGAAGACAATGGCGTCGGATTTGACACTTCTAAACCAAATAATGGTATCGGATTAAAAAATATTGAAAACAGGGTCTTATTTTTACAAGGATTTATTAACATTGAAAGTACTAAAAACGGCACCAAATTAAGTATATCCATCCCCATTGAAAAAAACCACCACACATAAAATTCTACTCGTAGACGATCACCCAATTGTTGGGGCATCAACAAAGTCTGTCTTAGAAGTAGAAGATAATATTGAGGTGATTGGGGTCGTTTATTCTGCTAAGGAACTCTTTGCTTTTTTAGAAAAGCGCTTACCGGATATTTTAATTTTAGACGTAAGTCTACCCGATATTGATGGCTTTGAAATCTGTAAAAGATTCAAAAAAACAAACCACAATATTGATGTTATCATCTATACAATGCATAACATTCCCCGTTTTATTGAATATTTTTACGACAGTGGTGCCAAAGGGTTTGTTTTAAAGAGCGGTGAATTTGGAGAGCTTGTTCATGCAATTAGTGCCGTGGTAAATGGGCAACGTTACTTTCCTACCAAAGAAATTCCAGAAACTGGACTTGATGAAGCTAGCGAAGAAAATCAAATACAATTGACGGAGTTAGAGAAAAAATTGATTGTTCATTTAGATAAAAACTATTCAACTCTTGAGATAGAAAGAAGATTATCGATTACTAAAACGGAAATTTTTTCACTGAGAAAAAGTCTTTTATTTAAAACCAACGTTTCTAATACTCAAAAATTGATAGAAAAAGCGAAAATGAATAAATGGATTTAAAACGTATAAAATACTATCTGGTACTTCTATCGGTTGGTTTTCTATCTTCTTGTTCAAGCACTTATAACATTCAAAAAGAAGTAATAGAAAACTCTACAAACCTCTGGAAAATAAAATCTGAAAGCGGAAGTGGAGAAAAAAATATCTTTCTGTTTTTAGGAGACTCTTTTAATAAACCCGATAGCATAAAAAGTGAGTTTATTCTTCCCGTTATTAATAATGACTACTCAATCATAGGAATTGAAAAACACGAATCAGTAAAGGGAAAACAAAGGGTAATAACCACAGACACCAGAGATCAAAGAATAAAAACCATATCTGACTACCTCATAAATATTGAATATGATCACCTTGTGGTTTATGGTTATAAAGAAGGTGGATTAATAGCTCCACAAATAGCACAAGCCTTTAATGCAGACGCAATCATATTAGACGATACGTACTTAGTATCAACCAAAAAGTATTTTGAAAAAATTGTTACCTGTAATTGCAGTTATAAAGACTCTCTTGGAAATTTAATGGATATTCACAATGATGAAGAATGGGTTACCTTCTTTACAAACATTAAAGAAAACCCTTACCTAGACAAACCGTTTAACAACAGAACACTGAAACAGTACAAGAGCTTTTGGGTATATTCTAGTTACGACTTTTTGCAACATTATCAACAGCCGGGAATATATATCTTTAATCCAAAAAACCCGGCGTTTAAAAATGACGTAACCCTTTTAGCAGGGTCAACAAATATTGAAATTGTCAATCCTACTAAAAGGGTTAAGTATATAGAATCTTTGTTGAAAAAATCCTTGAAATAAGGACTTATTTACAAGCTATTTTATCAACTCTTCTTTGGTGTCTACCGCCTTCAAATTCAGTATTTAAAAAGGCATTAACGCAATCTAATGCGGTAGAATAATCAATAAACCTAGCCGGTAGAGCTAAAACATTTGCATTGTTGTGCTGTCTTGCCAATTCTGCTAATTCAGTATTCCAACAAAGTGCTGAACGAATGCCTTGGTGTTTGTTAACGGTAATATTTATTCCATTACCACTTCCACAAATTACAATGCCTAAATCAGATTGACCTACTTCTACACTTTCAGCAACGGGGTGAGCTACATCTGGATAATCCATACTGTCTAAAGAATGAGTCCCGAAATCTTCTACTTCAATTCCTCTTCCTTTCAATTCTTCAACAATACGTTGCTTATATTCGTAGCCTGCGTGGTCAGCACCAATTGAAATCTTCATTTTTTTACTGGTTTAATGAATTACAAAAATAATGAACAAAACCATTTAAAAACTATTAATAGCTATGTTAAACCATGGTTAATAAAATGTATAAGTAAATAATTGCCGATTGAAAAATTTGTATATAAACGTCTACTTTTTAAAAATCCTAATAATTTATTTGATGATTTAAAAAAAGAAATCAACATTCCACCGGTCCGTAATTGACAAAAAATTCAAAATAGTAATTACGAAAACTCGTTAAAAGAACAACTTTACCAATTGTTAATATCTAAAGATTACTTTTGGTTTTCAAGCTTTTATAAAATCTGAATATGTGGATAACATATTAATCTTTTTTAATAACTGAAAAAGGCAAATGAATTTGACTAATTTTATCTACGATACTAACAGACCATTATAACCATCTTTTATTTTTAAAAAAGAAATGAATAAGAATTTATATGTGTTAATAATCTGTGTGTTAAACTCCTTAATCTCATTTTCTCAAAATGATTCTGATTGGGTATTTACTCAATATACCTATGAAAGTGGAGCCCTAAGCAGCGAAGGTTACTTGCACAACGGAAAACCAGATGGCTATTGGAAGAGTTATTATCGCACGGGTACTTTAAAAACAGAAGGCAATAGAAAAAACTTTCAATTAGATAGTATCTGGCGTTTTTATGGCGAAGATGGTAGCCTAGCTCTTGAAATATCTTATAAAAATGATTTGAAAGATGGCCCGCGAAGATCTTATGAAGAAGGTTCTTTGAAAAAAGTGGAAAATTTTGAAATGGATTTTAAAGAAGGATTGACCATTGTATATTATCCCAACGGTAAAATTCTTAAAGAAGTTCCCTTTGTCAAGGGAAGAGAACAAGGTGAAGGGTACGGTTTTGATGAAAACGGAGAGATAAATAGGTTATTGACCTTTAAAAATGGAGTTCTTGTAAAGGAGTTGAAAATCAATAATATTGATAACCGCGGAATGAAACAAGGGTATTGGATGTACTTTTTTAAAAATTCAAGGACGGTAAATATCACAGGAACCTATAAAGATGATCTTAAACACGGATTTTGGAAATATTATAGGTCTAACGGGAACCTACTCCGAATAGAAAAGTGGGTCAATGGAGTTTTGCAAGTCGATGCTGAAGAAACGGAAAAATTGGTTATAAAAAGGGAAATTAACCCCAATACCGGTAAGTTGAGTAAAGTAGGTCCGTATAGAAACGGATTAAAAGAAGGTATTCATCAAGAATACGATGCCAACGGAAAATTGATTAGTTCTAAGCAATATTCTAAAGATGTATTATTGGCAGAGGGTATTTACGATGAAATGGGTCGTAAGCAAGAAGAGTGGACCTATTATTACCCTTCCGGGGAGGAAAGAGCTGTTGGTAATTACAAGGATGATTTAAAGGTGGGGAATTGGAAGTACTACTTTGAATCGGGAATCTTAGAGCAAACCGGAAATTACCTTAAAGATAAACCTGAAGGTCCTTGGGTTTGGTATTACCCTAATGAACAAGTAAGAAAAGAAGAAGAGTATGTTTTTGGATTAGAAGACGGTCCTATGACTGAGTATTCTGATTCAGGAACTGTTATTGTTCAAGGGGAGTATATAGAAGGTCTTAAAGAAGGTGAATGGACATATACCTACGGAAAAATTAAAATGGTAGGAAAATATTTTGAGGGACAAAAAAACGGAACTTGGATTCATACGTATATAGATAACGGACAAGTCTCTTACGAGGGAAGGTATGAAGTGGGAATGGAAGTGGGTAAACATATTTATTACTACATCAATGGCCAAGTTTCAAAAAGAGGAAATTACGTTCAGGGAAAAAGAGATGGCATCTGGGAGTTCTTTAATGAAAGTTGTATTTTATTTCCTTACCATTGAGTATGATGAAGGTAAAGAAATAAAATACAACGGAGTAAAAATATCCTATGGCAGAAGAATTGATCGGGAATTGGAAGCGGAAGAAGCGGGAAACTAAGTACGACAATCCCTGGATTTCTGTACATCATGATTCAGTAATAAATCCCAACGGCGGTGAAGGAATTTACGGAGTGGTAGAATTTAAAAACATAGCCATAGGTATTATTCCTATTGATGAGGATGGTTATACTTGGTTAGTAGGCCAACACCGTTATCCGTTAAATGAATATACATGGGAAATTCCAGAAGGAGGGGGTCCTATAGGAATTGATCCCTTGGAATCGGCTCTAAGAGAGTTAGAAGAAGAGATAGGGTATTCTGCAGAATCTTTAGAATTGATTCAAGAAATGCATTTGTCAAATTCTGCTACCACAGAAATTGCTAAAATATATTTAGCCAAGAACCTTTTTGAGAAAAAACAACCTGAAGATCCCACGGAACAACTAGTGGTGAAAAAAGTAAAAATTGAAGAGGCTATAGAAATGGTTTTAAACGGTGAAATCGTTGATTCAATGAGTGTTGCTGGACTTTTAAAGGTCAAAATATTATTAAAATTATAAGTCACTTATCGTAAAAAATTATAGGAATATTCTTATTTTTTAAATTGGTATGATAAAATCGCTTAGGCATGAAAAATAAATTACTGTTAACACTTCTTTTTTTGAGCACTTGTTTTTTAGGGTATTCTCAATATCCAACAGAAGAAGGGTATATGCTTACTACTCCTGGAGGAAGCGGAAATTACATTGATCTAGGTTCGACCCAAAAAAGAAATTTTGGGGATGCGGGTAATTCATTTTCTGTTGAATTTTGGTTTAAAGAAGATGACGGAAGTGCAGAATTATTAGGTCTTGATAATCAGAATTTTAAAATTTTTCTAAGCTCAGGGACTTTGAATTGTCAAGTTTCAGATGGTACAAATACCACTACTTTAACTTCGACATCTGCGTTAGATGATAATGATTGGCACCATGTAGCCGTAACGTTTAAAAATGTTTCAGGATCCAATGATAGTATTAACCTTTACATAGACTTAGTAAAAGATGCTTCAGGTGTCACTTCAACATTTCATCCTGATTTAAATAACGGCCAATGGTATTTAGCGACCAATACTTCAGGGTCTTCTAATACAGCCAGTGCTAGTTTTGATGAATTGCGATTTTGGGACGATTTTAGAACCAAAGATGAAATTCTTAATCAAACCAATGATACGTTACAATTAGGGGTTGATGATACCACCAATTTAGTGGGGTATTTTCAATTTGGTACAGATACAGTAACAGGCACTACCATTGATTCTTCTTTTTCCAATACTCCCTTTACTCAAATAGGCACAGGTTTTTCCTATTCAAAAACAACCGCTCCATGTCCTTACTTCACCATACGCTCAGGTAGTTTATTTAATGATACAACCTGGGCTGTTGGTCAAAACGCTCCACCCATTCCAAATGATTATGTTAGAATTTGGGTTAGACATGAACCTGTGGAAATTAAATTAAGTGATCCAGACTTTATTGTAGGAGGTTTTATTGTGCAATATGATACAGTAGGGGTAAATAGTACTCAAACCCATGTTGCATTTAGAAGAGCGCCTGTTTATTCTTTCACTCCTACTATTCGCGATTTAGTAGTTAAAGGACCAAATTATAATGTTTCTAGACCCTTAAACGTAACTAGAAGTATGAAAGCAGAAAGACACCCTGGTAATTGTTGGCATTGCGGTAATGCAGAGTTAATTATTAAACAGTCGGGCAGATTAAACTTTACAGGTTCAGTAATAAATTTTAATAATGCCACTGTTGACATTTCAGGTATTATGGATATAAAATCCAATGGGCATACTTTAAATCTAAGAAGTACTGATATTACCATAAATAATGGTGGAATGTTATTTTCTGAAGCAACGGGATCTAATATTTGGGATATAACCGGTGGGTCAATAATTATTGAATATGGGGGGGCAATTACTAAGACAAGTAAAAATCCTTCAACCATTTTAGGAAACCCAAATATTACAATGAAACATAAATTTGATCCTTTAGTTAATAATTGGAGAAATTTTAGTTCACCTAACTTTGGAGGAGATTTAAGTGATTATACTGATGACTTAACCTTGAACTTTACTTCTGGTTCTGCGGGTAATGTTTACTATTGGGATCCTTCAGAAGACGGATCAAATCCCGGATATGCGGTAGGTTGGGTTCAACAAACCGCTAGCTCAGGAAATCCTAATACAACTGCATATACTATTTATTCTGCCGCTTCAGGATTTCCAGTATTAGACGGCGGAAATATTGAGTATACAGGGAACGTATTTAGTGGTGATTACACGGTGGCTACCTATAATTACTACGACCCTCAAGCCGCTCAAAACTCTCAAAATAAAGGATGGAATCTTATTGTAAACCCATATCCTGGGGCAATTGATATTGAAAAATTAGTGGGTGATTACAACGGGGATGGTTCTATAACAGATAATGTAGGAACAGAATTTCCGTTTGCTTATAAGGGAATTCATATTTGGGATGCAAATAGCGGACAATACGTAGCTACTTTACCAAATGGACTTAGTACTTATACAGCTCACGATGGCTTTTCACTAGGTTCAGGTCATCCAACCTTTATTAGACCGTTTACCGCTTTTTGGATAAAAATGACGGATGGAGATGCAGTCGACTCTTTAACCTTGCAAAATCCCCACAGACTTGGATTTAGAATGGTTAATGGTAATAATGAATACCATAAAACCAACTTCAAAAAATTAAGACTTAGGGTTTATGATTCAGATAGTGGCCTAGCAAATACCTTGGTAGTTTTTGATCCGCAGGCTACTGATGGGTGGGATGTTGCTAAAGAAGCTTATCATCTTAAATCTATGAACCCTTCCAAGCCTTCATTGTACACTTTGTCTTCAGAAGGTGCCCAGTCTATTATGTCACTTGATGTTCCTGCATCAAAAACTCATCACATTCCTGTTGAGGTTAAAGCAGGAGTTGTAGGGGCTCATTACTTAGATTACAACCATGATGAATACGATTCTAATTGGGAAGTTTGGGTGGTAGACAGTACCACAAATAACACTCACAACTTGGCTAATGGACCTTACTCGTTCTCAATTGCCAATGCAGGTGACCAAAGAAAATTATGGATTTTGGCAACCGCTAACTTTATTGATGTTCCCGAGTTTTCAGTACAAAGACTCAATGTTTTAAATTTTGAAAACCACTGGGAAATTCAAAACGAAAAATTAATTGGAGGTACCCTTCAAGTTATTGATATCAGCGGGAAGCTTCTCAGTGAACGACCTGTACTAGATAGTAAAACTAGGATTCAAAAACCTGAAACTCCAGGTGTTTACATCATTAAGTACTACGGAAATAATAAAGTGATTAACACGAAAGTGATCAGATAGTAAAGAGTGGAGTAGGTTAATAAACAAAAGGCCTACTCCATTTTTTTTCCCACTCTTCAATCATTGAGGCTCCTCTTTCTAGATGAGCCTTTTCGTTTTCTGGAGTTTTGTGTAAGATTCGATGATTAAGGTAATTTCTAACCTTTTCAGAAGACTTTATCATTTCCAGCGAATCATCGGCCAGAATATTAGAAAAACGCCCCCAAATCTCTTGTATCGCCGTTTCGTTGGGATGAAGCATATCTTGAGCATAAAAACGATAATCTCTAAGCTCATCCATTACAATTTCATACGCGGGAAAATAATTCACATTAGAATACTTTTCAACCAACTCATGAATGGAATATAACAATCCTGCTTTTGACCTTTGATTTTTTTCAGCTCCTTGTTTTAAGTGTCTCACGGGGCTTACAGAAAACCAAAAGTGGGTTAACGGGAATTGTCGAATCAAGCTTTTAAAATTTTCAAGAGTTTCATAGGGTTGAATAAAAATAAGTTCAAAATCTTTACCCGGTCTTTTGTGGCAGTTGTTGACAATTTCTCCACTTTCTTTCTCTACCCATTTCCATGAAGTACCCGGAGTGATAAAAACGTGTTTTAACTTAGACCTTGCCTCCTGATAATAAACATATTCTTTTTCAATATTTGACTTAAGCACCGGTAGTTCCAGATGAGAAAAAGAACCGTGATGATCCTTACTGTGCCAGAGACCATTGTATTTAAAGAGGCGTAAATCTTTTGGGTCAAATCCTTTTTCAAGGGAGTTTATTTGTTTAAAAATAGACTCAATGTTGTAACTAACTCCAAAAGGATTTACTTGAATATTCAGTCCACCTAATTGTAGTTTGCGTCCTATGTTTTCAGAAAAACAAGAGCCAATAAACAAAAGACCATCATTTTTCTGAACAGGATTAGGCGGATTTTGAAACGCTACTTCAGTGGACCATTTCATCAGTTACTTTAAATAAATTTGTTTTAAAGGTAGAAATTAGGATAAATAATTTGGAAACAAAAAAAGGCGCCGAAAGGCGCCGTTTTGTTAAATATCAAATTTTATTCCTTGCGCCAGGGGCAGCTCGGTAGTATAATTTAAGGTGTTGGTTTGTCGTCTCATATATGCTTTCCAAGCATCAGAGCCAGACTCTCTACCTCCTCCTGTTTCTTTTTCTCCACCAAACGCACCGCCAATTTCAGCACCGCTGGTCCCGATATTAACATTAGCAATACCACAATCAGATCCTGTTGCAGAAATAAACACATTGGCCTCCTGAAGATTATTGGTCATAATAGCCGAAGACAAACCTTGCTTAACTCCATTTTGAATAGCTATCGCATTATTGATGTCGCCAGTGTATTTCATTATGTATAAGATCGGAGCAAAAGTTTCATGCTGAACAATTTCAAAGTGGTTTTCTGCCTCAACAATTGCAGGCTTAACATAACAACCACTTTCATATCCTTCACCGGTAAGTACACCGCCATCAACAATTAGTTTTCCGCCTTCAGAAACTGCTTTTTCTAAGGCTTTTGAATACATATCTACAGCGTCAGTGTCGATTAATGGTCCTACGTGATTTTTCTCGTCTAATGGATTTCCAATTTTTATTTGCTGGTAGGCATCTACTAAAGCGTTTTTCACCTTGTCATAAACACTTTCGTGGATAATTAAACGTCTTGTTGACGTACATCTTTGCCCGGCAGTACCCACGGCACCAAAAACAGCACCGATAGTAGTCATTCTTAAATCAGAATCAGGAGTTACAATGATGGCGTTGTTTCCACCAAGCTCTAAAATTGACTTTCCTAATCTAGAGGCTACGGCTGCACCCACAATTTTTCCCATACGAGTAGATCCCGTTGCAGAAATTAATGGCATTCGGGTATCGTTAGTCATCAACTCACCCACCTCATAGTTTCCGGTAATGATAGAAGAGATGCCTTCTGGAAGGTTGTTTTCTGCTGCAACTTCATTGAAGATGTTCTGACAAGCCACACCACAAAGAGGCGCTTTTTCTGAGGGTTTCCACACACATACATCACCACACACCCAAGCCAAAGCTGTATTCCATGCCCAAACGGCAACGGGAAAGTTAAACGCTGAAATTATTCCAACAATCCCCAGCGGATGCCACTGCTCCATCATGTGATGTCCTGGTCTTTCAGACTTCATGGTTAACCCATACATCTGACGAGAAAGTCCTACGGCAAAATCACAGATATCTATCATCTCTTGAACTTCACCATATCCTTCTTGAAGAGATTTTCCCATCTCATAAGAAACCAGTTGCCCTAAAGCTTCTTTCTTTTCTCTTAATTTATTTCCGAATTGTCTAACAATTTCTCCTCTTTGAGGTCCTGGAACAGTTCTCCAGTGTAAAAAAGCCTCTTCAGCAGTTTTTACAACTCTTTCATAATCCTCTTTAGAGGTGGTCTTAATGGACCCAATAATTTTTCCATCTACAGGAGAGTAGCTAGAAATTAAATTCCCTGAACCAAAGAAGTTTTTCCCGGTAGAGGTTCCTAAATTTTCTTCAGTTATACCAAGCTCGGATAAAACTGATTTTACGTTGATTGAAGTACTCATTTGTTTTTTTTGTTCAGATAATTAACAAAACAGATGCAAGGTAGGAAAACGGAAAGTGAAACACGAAAATTCCTCCCGCGAAAGCGGAAAATGTTTTAAAAGAATACTCATTTTATTGATGGGGACGGGTTGAGGGATTTAATTACCTTTGCGGCTTCAAAAAACACAGAGAAATGGAAAGAGTGAGAGTGCGTTTTGCACCAAGTCCGACGGGACCTCTACACATGGGAGGAGTTAGAACCGCGTTGTATAACTACTTGTTTGCAAAGCAAAACGGCGGAGACTTTATTCTGAGAATTGAAGATACAGACCAAACTCGATTTGTTGAGGGGGCTGAAGAATATATTATTGAAAGCCTTAAGTGGTGTGGAATTTCACCAGACGAAGGTCAATCAGTGGGCGGTGAATACGGACCTTACGTTCAGAGTGAACGCAAGCCTATGTACAGACAGTATGCTGACCAGCTTATTGAAAGCGGACATGCGTATTATGCTTTTGACACTTCTGAAGAATTAGAGGCGATTAGAGCTATGGCTAAAGAGTCAGGAAATGTAAACTGGCAGTACAATCACATTACAAGAACTTCTATGAAAAACTCGCTAACCTTGCCAGCAGATGAGGTTGCAAAAAGACTAGAGGCCGGTGATCCGTATGTGATTAGAATTAAGCTTCCGAGAAATCACGAAGTAAAATTTGAAGATATTATTAGAGGATGGGTGTCTGTGAACACCAATAATATGGATGATAAAGTGCTGTTTAAAAGTGACGGCATGCCAACCTATCACCTAGCAAATATTGTTGATGACCACACCATGAAGATTTCTCATGTTATTAGGGGAGAAGAGTGGTTGCCCTCGGCTCCGTTACACGTTTTGCTTTATGAGTTTTTTGGATGGGAATGTCCACAGTTTGCACACTTGCCTCTATTATTGAAACCAGATGGCAACGGTAAGTTGAGTAAGAGAGACGGCGATAGGCTAGGTTTCCCTGTTTTCCCACTAGAGTGGAAAAATCCAGAAAACGGCGAGATTTCTTCGGGTTATAGAGAAAGAGGATTTTTTCCAGGAGCGTTTACAAATATGCTAGCCTTTTTGGGGTGGAACCCAGGAACGAATCAAGAAATTTTCTCTTTAGAGGAGCTAGTAGACGCGTTTTCATTGAAAAAAGTAGGAAAAGCGGGTGCCAAGTTTGACTTTGAAAAGGCAAAGTGGTTTAACCAACAATACCTTCGCGCGCAAACTGACGATTCATTGGCCGAATTAATGCTTCCCGTATTGTCAGAAAAAGGAATTTCTAGCAAAGATCTTCCGTTGAATAAAATTGCGGGACTTATGAAAGAGCGCGCAACGTTTATTCAAGACCTAGTGGAAGAGTCTATGTTCTTTTTTCAGGCGCCAACTGAATATGACGAAAAGACCGTAAAGAAGAAGTGGAAGGAAGATGCATCAGAAATGGTAATGGAGTTAAAGTCCATTTTTGCAGAAATATCAGAATTTAGCGCAGAACCTTTAGAGGCTGCTTTTAAAAAGTATTTGACCGACAAAGAATACGGATTCGGAAAGGTAGGTCCTGTTTTGAGACTTGCTATTAGCGGAAAAGGCATGGGTCCGTCTATGTTTGATATTCTAGAAATTTTAGGGAAAGAAGAAACCCTTTCTAGAATGGAATCTGCGGCACAAAATATAGGATAATGGACAAGATTGAGGTTAGCGGAATAAAGGTATATGCCTTCCATGGCTGCATGGAGGAAGAAGGAAAAATTGGTTCTGACTACGAGGTAAACGTTTCGGTTTGGGGGAGTTTTGATAGATCTATTCAAACGGATCACTTGTCAGACACCATTGACTACGTCCACATTAATCAAGTGGTAAAAGAAGAAATGTCTTTGAGAAACAAGCTTCTTGAGGTAGTGGTTGACAGGATTTTATTCCGCTTATTCAAAGAGAATGAGCTGATTACCAAAGCAGAAGTTGGCGTAAGTAAATTAGCTCCTCCCATAAACGGAGACGTTGAAAGAGTAACCGTAATAAGAAAGAAGAAAAGGTCTTATTATAGTTCTTTGGAGAACCAATAGAAATCGTTACTTTTGCCCGACTTCGAAAGAAAAATGGTCTCGTGGCCGAGTGGCTAGGCAGTGGTCTGCAAAACCATCTACAGCGGTTCGAATCCGCTCGAGACCTCTAAACCCCTTAACACAGAATGTGTTGAGGGGTTTTTTAGTTTTTAAACCCCAAGCGTAAGCTTGCAGGGTTAAAAAACTAAAAAGCACCGAACACGCGCAAGCGTGTAAGGGGTTTAGAAGCACCCTTCCTAGAGTTGCGGATGTTGCCGCAGGCAAGAATCCGCAAGGTGATTTAAGTGAAAATTTTGTCTAACCTTTTTCCACTTTTAATCTTCTGTTTTTAATTCGTCGTGTAATCTTTATTTTTGGGTGGTTTGCTAAAAAGCAAAAATGTAAATTTGCACCTTTATAAAACGTGGCTCATTGAGTAATAGAGAAGAGAAATACCTCGACATAGAAAAGATCATTGAAGGTAAAAGTCCGACGTTGGCAAAATGGCTGCCGAGATTCATGTTGCGATATTTAAAAAGATTGCTACATGAAGACCAGTTAAACAAGGCTATGAGAGACTATGGCCATCTTTCTGGAGTAGACTTTGTAAGGGGTTGTATGAAACACCTTAATGCAACGCTCAAGATTACAGGCCTTGAAAATATTCCCAAAGAAGGTGGAGTTGTTTTAGCTGCTAATCATCCGCTTGGGGGGTTGGACGGAATCTTGTTTATGGACGCCGTAGGAAGAGTGCGTTCAGACCAGCAGTTTTTGGTAAATGACATCCTATTAAACATAAAAAACTTTGAACCGTTATTTATTCCAGTGAATAAACACGGTGCCAATCCAAGATACGCCATGAAAATGATAGATCAAGCTTATGAGTCTGATCATGTGGTCATGGTATTTCCCGCAGGACTTGTATCGAGAGAGATTGATGGCAAAATTCAGGACTTAGAATGGACTAAGAGCTTTGTTACTAAAGCAAAGTCTTATCAAAAAGACATTATTCCAGTGCACATTGGAGGAACCAACACCAAAAGGTTTTACAGACTTTCAAGGTGGAGAAAGAAATTAGGAATTAAGCTAAATATTGAAATGTTTCTCTTGGTAGATGAGATGTATAGAATGGCGGGCAAGGAATTAAAAATTTCTTTCGGAACGCCTATTTTGTCTAACGACCTTAAAAAGGGTTCTCCAAAAGATTGGGCAAATAAGATTAGAGAGGAAGTGTATAAATTGGAAAGAAAGAATTAATTTGGCTCTAATGGAAAAAATTGCAGATCCAATTGCTGTAGAATTACTAGAAAAAGAACTTTCAGAAGAAAGGTTTTTGCGGTATTCAAATAAAGGAAGAAATGAGTTGTACTTGATTAATGCTCATAACTCCCCAAACGTAATGACAGAAATTGGTCGGCTACGAGAAGTTACCTTTAGAGAAGCAGGCGGCGGAACGGGTAAAGCGTTAGATATTGACAAGTACGATACAGCAGAATTTCCATACGATCAATTGGTATTATGGAACCCCGATGAAAGAGAAATTATTGCGGGATATAGGCTTTTAGACTGTCATAAAGCAATGGATAACGACGGTGGTTTCCACACCTTGGCCACCTCTCACTTATATGAGTTTTCAGATCAGTTTGTTGAAGAATACCTTCCGTATACTCTTGAGTTAGGCCGTTCTTTTGTTCAGCCGAAGTACCAAAAAGGATCTTTGGCCAAAAAGGGACTATTCGCTTTAGATAACCTATGGGATGGATTGGGTGCTGTCATTAAACAAAACCCACAGTTAAAATACTTGTTCGGAAAGGTTACTATGTACACCTCTTTTGATGTAAACGGAAGAAACGCATTAATGGCTTTTATGGACCATTATTTTCCAGATCCTGAAGATTTGATCTACCCCTTTAGAAGACTCGTTTTAGAAGAAGATAAAGAGCCTTATAAGAAACTGTTTGAAGGCCTCTCATATAAAAAGGGATATGTGGTTTTGAATAAGCTTATTCGCTCTATGGGACTTAATATTCCACCGCTTATCAACTCCTATATGAACCTAAGCACCTCCATGAAAAACTTTGGTACAAGCTTAAATGATGAGTTTGGGGATGTTGAGGAAACAGGGATTTTGGTGACGATTAATGATGTTCATCCTGAAAAGAAGGAAAGGTACTTTGAAACGTACGATCATGCCAAGCATTACGGTAATCCACCATGGGAAAACCTATAGTTCCCAACCAAAGTTCGTCTGGACAATATAATCAATGTCATTACCTCCCACAGCAGGCTGGTTGTCGTAGTTCATCGATAACCCGACCTTTATGTAAAAGTCAAGAGGCAAATCAAACTTTAAATCAGACTTTAAATCAAAACGGAACCTTCCTTCGGTTGAAATACTTGGATACGCAGTTCCCACTAGGTTAAAAGAAACATCTCCAGCGTCAAAAATGTTAAAGTCTAATCCAAGAAACCCTTCTAAAGACTCTCTATTTGTGGCTTCTGTTGCAAAAACCTCATTGGTACCCGCAATACCAATGTTCATAGAAAGGTACCATTGATTATTTCTAAAGAAATAGTTTCCAACCCCTAACTTTTGTGAAGATCGCAAGTCAAGCTGCTGCTCAGTATTACTTAAAAAGTTACTCGAGGTTAAAGCGTAAAAATTTCGCTTAATAATATAATTGAACTCGGTTTGCCCATCAAGTCTTTGGGTGGGGTCTACACTGTCTTGAATAGAGCTCAACGCACTTACCGAACTTTTCAAAGACCACTTATCAGAAAGGTAACCAAGACTTAATCTACCGTTTAGCTGGTTTAGGTTGCTTGCTTTGGTAAAGCTATACCCTAACTCTACAGATGCATCAAGTTTTTTCCAGAAAGACTTATCGATAGACTTAATGTAAACGACATCCTCCATTTCCAGATTTATTAAGATGGGATCTGTATACGCTCTAAACTTTTTCTTTACACCGCTTACAGTTACAATTCCAAGGGAGTCTGTAGTAATGTTTCCAAAGATGTTTTCGCCTGTTTCAAGGGTAATAATGTAATAGCGATAAGTATAAATAGCCTTTACCTTATCCCATTCTATTTTAAAATCAGAATCACTGTAGTCGGTCTCAAAGGTTAGAACGCCCCGGTTCATTTCTTTTACCTCACCCACCAAAAAATTATTGTTTTCGAAAACAACAGAATCTAGTTGAGCAAATAACGATACGGGGATGAGTAGAAAAAAAAGTACCTTTAGTTTCAAGTTCAGAATTTTTGATAAAGGTAGGTTTTGAAAACTTTGGCTCAAAACTTGTTTTGTCATACAGAAAACTCAATACTATGAAAAGCAAAATCCTGTCGTTACTGATTCTAGTCTCTACCTTTTCCTTTGCGGGAGAAAAAGAATTTCCCCCCATAAAAGCTACCGTTTACACTACGGGAGTTAAGATTACTCACAGCTATACCGACGCAGCTATTAAAGGCAGCAAGTCTATTGTTATTGGACCACTTGCCAAAAGATACGATCAAAGCTCATTACGTGTAGAAGCGGGCAGTGGGTATGAAATTGTAAGTATTTCGCCTAGGGTAAATTACCTAGCAAAAATTACTAGCCAAGAACTAGAAAGCCTAGAAGCCCAAAAAAAAGTGGTAGTAGAAAAAATTGAAGACCTTAAAGTAGAGTCTGAAATTCTAAACCAAGAGAAATCCGTTTTAATGAACAACCGAAAAATTTCAGGTGACCAAACCGGAATGACAGGAGAACAATTAGCTTCTGCCTTAAAGGTTTTAAGAGAAAGATATTCGGTCCTTGAAAAAGGCCTTTTAGATATTAGAAGAAAATCTGCCTTGCTTGAAACCGAGAGAAGAAACCTCGACGCTCAAATTAGAGAAAGCAAAGGTCTGGGTGAATCCATAAATGAAATTGTGGTTGAGGTAGTAGGTAATGCAAACAAACCGCTTTCGTTAGAAGTAGAGTACTATTCTAATGATGCTTTTTGGTCACCTCTTTATGACCTCAGAGCAGACTCAAAAAGCAGTGAGGTTCATATTCTTACACAAGCAAAAATAGTGCAGTCTACTGGGTTAGACTTTTCAAAAGTTGAACTGACCCTCTCTACAAACAACCCGCAGTCTGACAACAGTTTTTCATACATTCAACCCTGGAGAATTATGGAATACAATTACCAACCGCAAAGTCTTAGAGAAAAAGAAACCCATAATGAAGTGGTTAATGTAAGAGGCTCAAGACGCAACGCTAATATTCAAATTATGGATGATGTAAGTATGAGTGTTTATGCAAACGCTCTTCCTTCAGCGATCACATCAAACCCTATTCAAGTTAATTACCAAATAAAAGGAAAGGTGGATGTTTTCTCCGGTAAGGAGAAGGTATTAAAGGTAAAAGAGGAAACCATAAAGGCAGAAATGATTTATGTTGCTCAACCCAGTGTTTCAAATAGCGCCTTTTTAACGGCTCGGTTTGAGTCAGTTGATGAGCTCAAATTGTTACCCGGAGAAGCCCAAGTTTTCTATGACAAATCATATGTTGGATCCTTAGATATCAATAGCCTATTCGGAAGGAATACCATTGAACTTTCACTGGGTAAGGCAAAAGACATTTTTGTAAAAAGAACCCTGGTAAATAACAGCTCCGAAAAGTCGTCTTTTGGATCAAAAATGATTTATACAAAACATTATGAGTGCGAAATTAAGAACACCGGAACGGTTGATGTAAAAGTACTCATAAGAGACCACGTGCCTTTATCAGCAAGTGAAAGTGTTGAAGTTGAATATGTGCTTACACCGGAAGTGGCTGTGCCAGATAAGACAGGCATCTTTAGCTATAACACCACCATCAAGCCCAAAGAAAAGGTAGAGTATAAGCTTGAGCTAGAGGTAACGGTCAAAAACAATAAAGCCATTAATTTTTAAAAACTTTCTTTGCAATACTGTGGCCATTGGGCAACTCTAAGACTAAAGTATAGATTCCCGCAGGACCAGGAATTTCTATTACTTCCTTGTTAGAAACGGGTTGTATGGTTCTTATAAGTTGACCATTGCTGGAGTAAAGGGATACCTTATTAAAATTGGAAAGGGCAATCCATTGTCCTTCGCGATATCCAACAAGCCCATTGGGAAAACCTTCTTCGGGAATTCCAATGGGCTTGTCTTTGATATGAACACGCAAGAACAAATTGGGTAAGGCCATAGGGCCATTTTGAGTATTTGTGGTAAACGAACTGTCAGAACACTCTATAATTACTTCAGGCAAACTTGAATGAGCCAAGAGTTCTACGGTCCAATTTTTAAAAGCATGAGGTCTAATCGCAACCGATGATGCGCTCAATAGGTCTAGTCCAATCATTACACAAGCTATTGAATCATTTACAGAAGGCAACAAGACAGACCACTCATTAGAAGGTGAGCAAACATCAGTCAAAGGACTAAACTGTGTGGTTTTTGAAGGTGTGTCAATAAAGAATAAGTACTCTGACTTCAATCCTAGACTGTCTAACTTTAAAACCGCAAAAGAATTGGATTTTTGAAGCATTTGTAATGTGTCGGTGCTACACATAGATGAGTCAATCAAAACCGTTTGAAGGGTTGAATCGATAAGGCGGACAAAAAACGCCTGCCCAGGAGCAATGTAGTCAGAGACATTTTGGGTACCAATTAATCCGTTATGAAATTCCCAACCATCTTCTTGATTGCTCCATGCGTAATAGGCAGGCGATAAGTATTGACTTTGATTTCCGTAAAGCTCACTCCACTGTAACTGTCTTGGGAAGGGGTTATGCCACAAGGCCCATCCTTCTGTTTGTTGACCGGCAAAGTTTCCTCCCCATTGTGGACCGGAATTATAGTGAGTTTGTAATGTATCGCGTTCATTTTTCCAACCCTTTCCATGAACCTCAGCAACAAGGGGAAAAGGCTTTCCCACGGTAAAATTGTGGTCTATGTATAATAAGAATCCTGCGCTGTCTGCTGAGGAAGTTGGCCCTTTTACTCCAGTCCAAGTTCCCTTTTTTGAATCCCATCTCTTTAGGTTCTCCCCCAAGGGGTTTCCATCATAGTTTATTAGAACAGATTGCTCAAGAGCAGAGAAGTCGGACTTATTTAACGGGCTTGAAAGTAACCTCCAACCAGGTTGAGAGAAATAATACTCCCACAGGGTTTTTCCCGAGTCAGAACACTGGTTCTTTCCATTGGCTTGGGCATACCCAGTAGAATCGCTTGAAAGCACAACGACTCCATTTATATAAGCGCTATCTGCGGATAAAATCCCTTTGGGGAGTATAGTTAGTGTGTCTTGGTAGACGGTTAAAAGCTTGCAAGTAAGTGAGTCGACCGTGAACGAAGAGCTTGTCCATAAAGTGTCAATATTTAAAGAGCCAGGCTTCTCAGGGTACCACCTTTTTCTAGAGAATCTATACTCACTTCCACCTGTGCCAGGGGTTCCGCCGTAGCGTTTTGATTCTTCCCAATTCGCCGTGTCATTTAGGGTTGCGGCTAATGACTTTCTCTCTAACGAATAATGATCGCTCGTACCTAGGTCTATGGTTGATCCAAAGTAAAAGGTGAACACTTTATCTCCAGAAGGTGAAACTAAACTTACACTGTCTTGTGTGTTTGAAAGCCTAAACGAAGGGTCTAGTTCGATATCTACCGGAGTGCCAAGGTTTAGAGAAGTGTCCTGATTTGTCCCTAAGGTGAGAAAGTGACGAGGGGGAACTTTAGCAGTTGTAGAGCTCAACCAAGATGTTTCATCACCAGAGGATAGCCCCCATCCCAAAAGGCTTATCGTGTCATCAGAAGAGTTATATAACTCAACCCACTCCCGATCTTTTTCATCGAGCAACCCTCCTAAAGGGTTAAACATGATTTCGGTGAGGTAGAGGTTTTTCACTCTGTTTTCATAGGTATGAGCATATTGAATCGGTGGACCAATAACACTGTCTAGAACTCCATAAATTGTATAATAAATAAGGCTGTCTTCAGGTAAATTGTAAAGTGATGCACTTAGGTTGGGAGTCTGAAAGTAAAGTTGAATATCTGAATTATTCAAGCCATGAGACACCCATGTGTCACTGCTGCTATACCCATTCCCCGAAAGGGAAGAAACTCCTTGGTAAGCAGTAGTAGAACCAAGTAATAAAAAATCGGTGAAACACTTTGCCGTGTCAAACTGGAAATGAACCCCAGAACCCGTTTCATAAATTGAGTTGATAACCGGGGCAGAAGGCGAGGCGCATGATGCTAGTGTTTGAAACTTGTTTTCTAATCCTGGCGTGGCTGTGGAAGCGTTCCAAGTGAGAAACAACGTAGAATCACCATATCCGCAGCGAGAAATACTCGACCCTATTGGAGTTGTGTTTCCTTCTTCAACGGGTAGTAATACGCCCGTTTCGCCTATAGCGGGTCCATCAACAGCGACGAAAGAATCTTCAAAACAAATAAACTCATACAAATTTACGCTGTCTGACAAAGCAAACCCCTCAGGACCATTTTGTATGGAACTCAATTGGTAAAAAAGCGCAAAGTTGCCCACGGTGTCTCCCGCGACCCACTGGTCAATGGTTTGGTTGAAATTCGTCTTACCATTGAGTCCGTTGTAAATATCAAAACGGACCTCAGATAAATCAAGAGAATCAGACAGGTCAACCACCACCTCAATAAACTCTAAGGTGTCAGCACCTGTATTGTCGTAGTGAAATTCATTGATCCAAGCAGACTGACCAAAAATCGTCAAAGGAAATAATAGGGGCAACAAGCGCTTCATAACTAAGGGTTTTGACGCAAGGTAGCTCTGCGGACCCAGCCAAGTCGAGGGTTAATCGATTCTAATCGTTTAAAAAAACTTTAAGATTTCATGTTGTCTCTTCAGAGGTTTGTAAATTAGCCCAAAATAACCGTCATGAGTGAACTAATAACTACCTCCTATAAGTCAGGAGTAAAATATATTACCTTAAATAGAGCCGATAAGTTTAACAGTTTTGTTAGAGAAATGGCCTTAGCTTTCCAAGCTGAACTTGACGAGGCGCAAGCTAACGATGAAGCAAGGTGTATTGTAATTATTGGTACTGGTAAGGCTTTTTGTGCCGGACAAGACCTAGCTGAAGCTATTGATCCCAATGGACCTGAACTCACAAAAATTGTTTCAGAACATTACAACCCTATCATTTCTAGAATTAGAAAAATTGAGAAGCCTATTATTGCTGCGGTAAATGGGGTGGCCGCTGGCGCGGGAGCCAATATCGCACTGGCTTGTGACATCGTGGTATCTTGCGAATCAGCAAGCTTTATTCAGGCGTTTTCTAAGATTGGATTGATACCAGATAGCGCCGGAACCTTTTTCTTACCTAGGTTAATAGGAATGCAAAGAGCATCAGCTTTAATGATGACTGGCGATAAAGTCTCTGCCCAGGAGGCCTTAGAAATGGGAATGATTTATAAGGTTTTTTCAGACGACGCCTTTGCGGATGAGGTAGACCAATTGGCGACAAAAATTGCGTCAATGCCTACCAAAGGACTTGGATTGACAAAGAGGTTATTGAATAAATCATTTACCAACAGCCTCGACTCTCAGCTTCAATTAGAGGATGAAGTTCAAGCGCAAGCAGGTGAAACCTATGATTATAAAGAAGGAGTACAAGCGTTTCTAGAAAAGAGAAAGCCCATATTTAAAGGAAAGTAATGGAAAAGGTAAAAGTAGGTATAGTCGGCGCAGGAGCCATGGGCTCAGGTATCGCTCAAATAGCAGCTCAAAACGGACACGAAGTGTTAATTTATGACACTAGAGCAGAGGGGCTTGAAACTTCAAGATCTTCACTTTCAAAAATTTTGAATAGGCTAGAGGAAAAGGGAAAGATAGAATCAGCTTCTACGATAATGAGCCGATTTAGTTTTGTCGATAACCTAAAGACTTTTTCAAACTGTAAACTAGTGGTTGAAGCAATTGTAGAAAACCTAGAGGCTAAAAGATCGGTTTTCGGACTTTTAGAAACCATTGTTTCGGCGGATACTATACTAGCATCAAATACTAGCTCACTATCTATTGCCGCCATATCTTCTGCAGTAAATACTCCTGAAAGAGTTTTAGGAATTCACTTTTTTAACCCCGCCCCTTTAATGCCATTGGTAGAAATTATTCCTTCTCTGGCGACGGAACAAAATTATACAGATCAGGCAAAATCTCTTATTGATAGCTGGGGTAAAGTCACAGTTTTAGCAAAAGACACCCCTGGGTTTATCGTAAATAGAGTTGCTAGGCCTTTTTACTCTGAGTCTTTAAAGATGTATGAAGAGGGAGTGGCCGACATGGCAACCATTGACTGGGCCATGAGAGAAATGGGGGGATTTAGAATGGGCCCCTTCGAGCTTATGGACCTTATTGGACATGATGTAAATTATGTGGTTACAGAAACCGTATGGACACAATTTTACTACGATCCAAGGTTTAAACCATCGATTACCCAAAAAAGACTACTTGAGGCAGGCTTGCTTGGAAGAAAGTCAGGAAGAGGGTTTTACCACTATGGAGAGGAAGATAAAAACCCAGAACCCAATACAGATCCTAAACTAGGGAAATACATCGTCGAGAGAGCCTTGGCTCTTTTAATTAATGAAGCTTATGACGCTGTTTTTATGGGAGTTGGCTCACCTGAAGACATCGATACCGCCATGACCAAAGGAGTAAATTACCCCAAAGGGCTTCTGGCGTGGTCTGAAGAATTAGGGCTTGGAAACGTATTAAAAACTATTGACAGCCTTTATGAAGAGTTTCAAGACGATAGATACAGACCAAACCCCCTCCTTAAAAAGTTAAAAATCAACGATAAAAGCATTTTTTCTATCGGTAAATAATTTCTAGGTAATTTAACATTTGGCTTTTGTTCCTGTAGTATTTTTGACAGTTGAGCACGAATAATATTATTTATGAAAACCAAACTGCTTTTTGCCTTTTTTGCGATTTCTTTTTTGGGATTTGGGCAATTTAATGACATGCCTTCCTCAGGCTGGGACTCTACCGACGCTTGCGTTGGTATAATTAGAGATCCAGGAGGGGCTTCAAATTATCCGTCTTATTCAAATGGTTACTATGTAATTGACCCACCGGGAAATGAGAATATCCAATTAAACTTTACTCAGTTTTATACCGATTTAAACTCCGATTATCTATACGTTTATGATGGCGTAGGTACTTCGGGAACTTTGTTGGGTTCTTTTTCTGGGACATCTATTCCCAACGGGGGAACCCCTGTGGTTTCAACCACGGGAGCCATTACACTAAGGTTTTACTCTAATTGTTGTACTCAATATTCAGGTTTTCAAGCAACATGGTCAGCCGTAGCAGGTAATGCTCCATTGGCCAACTTTATTCCCGCCTCCAATTCGGTGGCTTATAACACAAGCTTACAGTTTTACAACACTACCATTTATGGAGGAACTTATTTATGGGACTTTGGTGATGGAACGACTTCAACAGCAGAAAATCCAAGTCATAAGTTTACCTCTTCAGGAGTTTTTCCTGTAAAACTAATTTCTTCAAATTGTAATAGTACCGATACTTCAAGTGTGGTTAATATTACCGTTGGATCTGCACCTGCTGGAACATTAACTCCAGACACTATTAAATTGAGTGTAGCTTGTGGAGGTTTGGCAAATGGCTCGGGTATGATTTCCAATGGATCAGGAGCTGGAAACTTAAATTACAGCTTGAGTTTTGTAGACCTTTCTGTTCCTATTGCCCTTTTTGAGTCTTTTGAAAGTGGCCTTGGAAACTTCACTAACCAAAATCCAAGTATTTACACAACAAGTAACATTACTTCAGCAGGATCTCCACACGGTAATAAGTACATGAATTTTGTCGGAAATGGTTACTTGTTTGATGGATTAGAAGCTAACATTGTACCTACTCAGCCTGGAAATATTTCATATTCTGTAAGAACAAATTTAGCTTCATCGTCAACAAACGGACATTTTGGAGTTGGGCCTGCGGGAACTTCCTACTACAGCGACGAGATGTTCTATAGTTATATTACCAGTTCAAACCTCGTTTTGGTGTATAGGGTAGGAGGCAGTTACAATTACTACTATTACACTATTTCAGCAAACACTTGGTACAATGTGTCTATTGAAAACATTAATTATTCGGCTAAAACATTTGATGTCTACATCGATGGGACCAAAGTGGTTACTGCTGGACAATTTATTAACCAAACGCTTACTTCTGTTTCAGATGTTCACATCTTTAACTATTACTATGGAGATGTGGCTTTTGATAATATTTCCATTGGAGGAAAAACACTGAATAACCAAACAACTTTCCTGCCTACTTCAGGAACGGTTTCGGCAGGCGGAAATAATAACATTGCAGTAAGTATTAATACAACGGGGAAGCCAGCTGGGGTTTACAATTTAGGCTTTTTAATCGCCAGTAATGATACCGCCTTAGATGGCAAAATTTACCCAATTGAATTAGAAATTACAGGGGATCCAATATTGGCATCAGATATTACATGTATTGATGCAGGCACCTTGATTCTCGGTCAATCGTTCTCAGATTCCGTTCTGATTTATAATACGGGATGTGCGGCTTTTGGAATTACCAACGCAAGTAACGATTCTGCAGCATTCGCATTTTCAAACTACCTGCAAACCGTAGCATCTGACGATTCTATCTATTTCGATGTAAACTTCACACCAACTGCTAAAGGGGTGTATAATGACACCTTACACCTGTACAATGCAACGGATACTTTTTCAATCTGTTTAACAGCTGAGGTTAATGGGTCTCCAGATCTAGCGCTCGATACTTCTTTTATCAATGCAGCAACAATTAACTGTGGAGACGTTGACACTATTACTAGAGTGCTCTACAATAACGGCGACGGTCCGTTGAGTTATAAGTTACAAAGGCCTCAAAATCCAACCTTGTTAGATGTTAAAAATGCTTTTGTTAACAACGCAACCAATCTGTTGAGTAAGGTGTCAACACCTTTCTTATTTACAGACGGTGAATCAGGGTCCTACATTATCGACGGAGGTAGTGATATGTATGACAATGGGAACTACCTGAACACTTCATATTACTACAACCTTCCGTATACTCAAGGGGTGATTTCAAACCAAGGGTTTGGTACTTCAGGAGCCTACTTCACCTATAAAATTCCAGGCTTTTTCCTGATGGCCGCAGACCTTGATAATGTTTACGAGTTCTATACCTCAGGTGGATTAGGGCAAGACGGACTGGGTCTTTCAACCACTTCTGCTGTGGCAGCAACGGTGGCTGGAAAAAACTTTAAAGGGTTTATTAGAAAGGTGTACGGAGCTACGAACCCGTCTATCTTCCAATTGATAATTTTTGAGGCAGACGGATCGGTTGTTCAAAACGCAACCACCTCAACCAATTCAGACTATCACTCGGTTTCTAATCTGAATGGAGTGAATAGAATTTATTACCTACTCTTCTCTCGCACTCTCGGTGGAAACATGAACAACTCTTCAATCAAGGCGGTAATGGAAGAGTTCCTCAAGAGTGTTTATGCTTCAGGTACCGAAGAGTATGTAACCATGGTTCCTGACTCGGGATCTTTAGCCATAGGAGACTCAGTTTCTTTAGATATTTTATTCAATTCAAACGGATTAACTACAGGCACCTATTCAGGTGATGTTGTGATCAACACCAATCAACCAGGATATCCTTTTGTAAATATCCCCTACGACTTTGTGGTTTCTGGATCTACTGAGTTGACCCTTGACCAAACGTGTTTAACTTTAGACTCCACCCTTGTAGGTGAAGCGGTTGGTGATTCAATTTGGTTGTACAATACAGGTTGTGAAGACATGGTGATTGCTTCAGTTACTTCTAGTTCTGGAGCAGGAACGTTATCTTCTACAGCCTTTACGATTCCCGCTTTTGATTCGTCAAAAGTATATGTAGAATTTACACCCTTGTCAAATGGGTTGACTTCAGATACCTTGACCCTTGTAGGGAATGTGACAGACGCAAAAATTTGCATGTCTTCTTACGCTGATAATGCTCCTACTGTCGTCGTGGATACCTCTTTGATCTCCAACTTCGTGGTTAACTGTAACGATAGTGTTCTAAACAGCTTTACCTTGTACAATACTGGATTAGGTGATTTGGATTATGAAATAGGAGGAAGCAAAAAGTTCATAAACATCCTTGCCATTACTCACGGTGCTGACATGTTTACAGAATACCCCAACACCATTTCTGCTATTCAATCATTTAGCACGCTACCGGTTTACATCACTCAGTTTAGCGGAACATCGGCTTCGGCTTTAAACACAGCCCTTCAAAGCACAGATGTAATTTTAATCACAGAGATGGAAGGCTCTACCGCTGGATTTACCAACTTGTATTCCACGATTCAAAACTTTGTAAACTCAGGGGGAGGAATTGTGTTTGCGGGTTCAAGTAATAGCTCAAAGATTGCTAGCTTTGGAATCTTCACGGGTCTCGGATTCTCAAACTCAAACCAGAGTTGTACGGTTAATTCATCTTATGCCGCAGATCCAGCAGTAGCAGGTATTCCAACGTCTTTTGTTGGGCCAAACGCTACGTATAGTCACAGTTTCTCAAACGCTAAAAAGAAAAACTATATCTACTCCTCATCAACTACATATGAAGTGTTTACTGAGGTTGAATACGGAAGAGGTAAAGCTATTTATGTTGGATTCGACTTTTATAGTACCAACACATACTCTTCTACTTTAATTGCCAGAGCGGTGAACATGGCCTCTCAAACAGGATCGCTTCCTTCTTGGGCAAGTATTGACCCTGATAGCTCTAATACGGTGGTTTCAGGTGACTCTGTTAACTTTGATTTATGGTTCCACTCTAAAGGGTTGGCATCAGGGACCTATGTTGACACCTTGGTAATCATTACCAATGACCCTGAAAATCCGTCAGTGAAAATACCTTTAGAATTTACTGTTTCTGGAAGTCCTGAATTTGGTAGTTCTTTAACCTCTTGTTTAGACTTTGACACCAATTTTGTTGGATATCCGGTTGTTGATTCAATTTATGTGTTTAATTACGGATGTGATTCCCTAGTCATTACAGGATCGTCAAATACAACTGGACACTATTTAGTGGCTCCAACGGCATTTACGCTAGCTCCTGAAGATTCAATCCTTGTTGAAGTGACTTACAGTCCCACAGCGGCAGGCCTTCATAATGACACCATCGTCTTTGCAGGAAATGATTCTACCGCATTGATTTGTATTGAAGGATACGCAAAAGACGTTCCTTCAGCTAGTGTCTCTCCAACAAGTTTTTCTATTTCTGGAAATGGTTGCGGTGGCCTTGTTTGGGATACCATTACCTTGACTAACTCAGGGCTTGGCTCTTTAGATTATGAGGTTATTGAAAGCACCACTTATTCGGGTTCTTCACAAATTGTTTATACAATAAATGGGGCCTCTACCGTGCATAGTTTCTCTGGAATTTCAACTCTTTCAGACACCGCATTGGTGAGTGTTATCCTAAATGGAGACTTTGACAGTGGATCAGAATACGCGAGTCTCTACATTGAAGGAGTTTTCATTTCAACCATCGCAGACAATAACCTTTATGCAACAGACGACTCTATTGCCTTCTATATTTACGGACCTCAATTGACCACTTTTCTTTTAGATGGTACGATTGATGTAACCGTTACCAACAGCTACTCTGTTGACCCATTCTTTGGAGCGAATAACTACCACAGGGTAAATGTTCAAGCAAAAGGAGGCTCTTCTCCTTGGTTGTCCATCGGAACGCCTTCTTCGGGTAACCTTGCCACCTCTTCTACGGTTCAAATTCCAGTTTCTTTTGATCCAACTGGATTAGCCGATTCAACCTATACCACAAACATTTATGTGGCTACTGACGACCCTTCTAATCCTTTGATCGTAATACCGGTTGACTTTACGGTGTTTAAATTCCCTACATTCGACACCAATGCACCTTGTATTAGTTTCGGTTCAGTCGACTTGTCTACTCCAGAAACAGATTCTATTCAAATCACCAACAACGGCTGTGGAGACCTTATCATCTCGCAAGTACAGTTTACATCTGGAATATTCTCAACGACCTATGTGCCTGATACGATTGCTGCAGGGGCTTCGGTTTGGGTTCCTATTACGGTGACTCCTATTTCCATTGGCAGTTTCTCTGACAACGTTAACTTTACCACGAACATCGGGGTTATTTCTAAATGTTTAACGGGTATTGTAGCTACCGTGCCTTCAGCTAACTTTTCTACCGTTAATTCGGATCCTTGTTCTGGGACGGTTACCATTACAGATCTTTCAGCCAACTCTCCGTCTTTCTGGAATTGGGACTTTGGTGACGGAAATACTTCGACAGTCCAAAACCCAACACATACCTATACTAAGCCGGGAGTTTATAGCGTAAGATTGATCGTAAGTAATTCTTCAGGTTCTGATACCATAGTGAAAACCGTTGCCTTCCCCGTATTGCTTTACGGTGCTTTTGAAGCTCCTACGCAAGCAATGACAGGAATTGATGTGCAGTTTATCGACTCAAGCCAAGTGGCGACGTCATGGCAGTGGTTCTTTGGTGATGGATCAACGGCAGTAGTTCAGAACCCGATTCATAAGTATAATACTCCTGGAATTTACAACGTGACCCTTGTGGTAAACAACGGTACATGTTCTAAAACGATTAATAAGCAAATTGAAGTAGGAAACGATATCGGTGTTGATGAGTTCGCAAACTATGGTTTTGTGGTTTATCCTAACCCTTCTAACAATATTGTTAACCTATCTTCAGACATTGATAGAGAATACAGCCTAGAAGTGTTTGATGCACAAGGAAAGCTCATCTACCAAGGCAGATACATTAAAGAGCTTACGGTTCTTGTTGACAAGTGGCCCACCGGACTTTACACCTTCCGTGTAAACGATGAGCTCGGAAACTTTAAGTCGTACAGAATTGTAGTTGAATAATTTGAATAAGGAGGGGTAACCCTCCTTATTTTTTTGTGCCCTGTGGAACTTTCTTCAATCTCGTCTCTTCGGCGTAGCGAGGGTCGGGTTTTGATGGTACTCGGACCATGTAGTCAACCGTTATGGTGTATACCCCAAACTCTTCTTCAACCAGGCCGTGTATTTTATAGACTCCGCTTCCGCGGAAGGGAAACTGTTTGTATAATCTTGGGAAGTGGGTCGTGTCTAGCCACTCGCCGTCAATATCTATAAATGTCCCAAACCCCATGCGTTCGCCACCCCTCGTTCGGGTGGGTTTGGTCGTTACCAAGTAGCCAAGAATCGTAATCTTTTTTCCTTTCCATTGTATTAAATCCCTTGCTCTGGTGGGAAACTCGTGCAAATCACAGTCGGCCAAAAAGAAGGGGTTGCACAGCGGAAAGCCCAGCCTTTCTATCTGGTCGTAGGCGTCTTCAAGGGCTGTGTGTTTTAAGGTGGGAATCTTATAGTTTACGACGGCTTCCCTAAAGAGGGTAGCGTGATCGGTAACCGAAGACATTCCTCCCAAGAGCAAATGGGCGTCCCAATAGAGCTCTTTTTTCCCGAGGCCGGTGGCGCGAAAGGCGCCCGCCTGTATCAACAACTTCGCTTGTTCAAGACCACAAGGAACGCGATCTATAAAATCCCGAAAGCTTGCAAAGGCGCCATTGCGCGCTCGTTCTTCCAGCAGGCGCAATATGATTTTTGACTCTAAGCCGTCTATGTGGACCAGCCCAAGGTATACGGTTTCTCCATAAATGTGTGTTTGCGCCTGACTGTGTAGAACGCACGGCGCTTCTATCGCCGCACCGGCCCTCCGTGCTTCATGGACGTAGAATTCCGTCCGGTAAAATCCGCCGTAGTTGTTGATGACCGCAACCATGAACTCCAAAGGATAGTACGTTTTTAGGTACAAGCTCTGAAAACTTTCTACGGCATAGCTCGCAGAATGTCCCTTAGAAAACGAATATCCTGCGAAAGACTCAATCTGAAACCATCTCTCTTGGGTGGTTTTTTCAGGATATCCACGCTCATTGCAGTTTTTGAAAAACTGATCTTTAATTCGTTGAAACTCTTCACGAGATCGATACTTGCCACTCATGCCTCGCCTTAAAACGTCGGCCTCTGCTAGGGTTAATCCCGCAAAGTAATGGGCAACCTTGATGACGTCTTCTTGATACACCATCACACCATAAGTTTCGGGCATGATTTCTAACATCACGGGGTGGGCTTCTTTACGGCGCTCCTCATCTCGGTATCGCAAGATGTATTCTCGCATCATTCCAGAACTGGCCACTCCAGGCCTGATGATAGAGCTCGCTGCCACCAGACTTAAGTAGTCGTTACATTCTAGCTTGGTGAGGAGTTGCCGCATGGCGGGCGACTCTACATAAAAGCACCCTATGGCTTGTCCGCTCTGTAGCTGAGAGATCACTTGCGAATCCTTTTTAAAAGCTTCCACATCGTGAATGTCTATATACTCGTCGCGGTTTTCTCGAATGAGCTCTACGGCGTCTTTGATGTGGCCTAAGCCCCTCTGAGAAAGCACGTCGTATTTGTACAGCCCAATGTCTTCCGCAATAATCATGTCGAACATGACAGTAGGAAAGCCCTTGGGGGGCATAAAGGTTGCCGAATATTGGGCAATGGGCTGGTCGGTAATGAGTATTCCTCCGGCGTGTATGCTTAGGTAGTTCGGAAACCCTTGAATGTATTCACTGTAACGCACCACGAGTTTTTCTATCGTGTCTAATTGCTCATAGGTCTTAGCGCCGTGCACCAACTCGTCGATTTCTCTTTTGGGTAACCCAAATACTTTGCCTAGCTCGCGTATAGTGGCTCTGTACTGAAAGGTGTTATAGGTGGCGAGTAGGGCCGTGTGACTGGCCCCGTGGGTTTCAAAAATATATCGCGTAACATCTTCTCGGTCTCTCCAGGAAAAGTCCATGTCAAAGTCTGGGGGATTTTCTCGGTATAGGTTGATAAACCGTTCAAAGTATAAGTCTAACTCTACAGGGTCTACATCGGTAATCTGCAAGCAATAAGCAAGCACGCTGTTGGCCCCAGACCCTCTACCCACATAGAAATATCCCTTTTCTCTCGCGTAGCGAACAATGTCCCAACTGATGAGAAAGTAGGCCACAAACCCTTTTTGTATGACGAGGTCTAACTCTTTTTCAATGCGTTTTTGCAAGCTTTCGCTAATAGCTCCATAGCGTTTTTTAGCCCCTTCATGGGTGAGCTTTTGCAATAAGGTGATGTCTTCTTCTTCTGAAGAGGAAAAGACTTTTTTGTTTCGGGGGACACCAAATGAATATTCAAAAGAGCAGCTCTCTAGCAGGGCGTCTGTGTTTTCTATGATTTCTGGATAGTCCGAAAAGTGGTTTTCTAGTCGCTCTCTAGACCAAAAGAGGTCGGTGTCTTTGGCATGCTGACCCTCTGGAAGCTTGCTCAACAAACAATTTTCATCAATAGCTCGCAGCAACCTATGGGCGTTGTGGTCTTTTTTATGCCTAAAGGTAGAGGGCTGCATTACCACCATCTTTTCTAAGTGGTTTTTCCAGGCAGAAAAGGGGAGCATAGCCAATTGCTCTGGCCTTATGCCGATGTACTGATTCTCTTTGAGCAGGTAGAAGCGCTCTTTTTCAAAGGGAAAAATGACTAGTGTGTTTTCGGTGTTGGGCGGAATGATTTTTTCGCGAAACTCACCGTGAATGTTTTTTGTATTGTATTGGTTGATCTCCCTAAAGCCGTCAAGGTTTTTAGCAAGAAGGACAAACCGCTGCTCTACGCCTTTGCGTACGTCTGTGCCGGCTACGATCTTAATACCTTTTCCAAGGGACTTTCTCAAGACGTTGAAGCAGGCGGTGGTGGTGTTGATGTCGGTTACGGCCAAGACTTTGTGACCCAAAGACTGTGCGGTCTCTAACAATTGGTCTTCAGAGAGGGTTCCGTACCGAATGCTGTAATAGGTGTGTGTGTTGATCAGCATGCTTTTAGCCTTTAAAGGGATTGAAATCGCCGGTCCTCATACCGAGTCCTACGGCTCTTTTTACTGAGCCGCTTCCGTATCTCGCGTTCAGCAAGTCCATGGCTTGGTAGAGTTTCATGCGCTCTTCGGTGTCTTCAAATAAATGGATCTGGTAGTTCCCGTGAACCAAATGACTGAAGCGAACTCCTACAAGCCTTACGAGCATTCTTCGTTCATAAAGTTTTTCAAACAACTCTTTTACGGCAGGAATAATAATGTGATCGGCTGAGGTGTACGGAAGCCTTACTTGCTTCGTAAACGTCTCAAAATTGGCATACCGAAGCTTTACGGTCACGCATGCCGTTAGCTTCTGCTTGGCTCTTAACTTATGAGCCAACTGCTCGGTAATCCCTACCAAGATATTTTTTAGGTTGCTGATGTCTATGGTATCAGACTCAAAAGTTTGCTCACTTGACAATGATTTTTGCTCGCTGTAAGGAACGACGGGAGAGTCGTCTTTGCCGTGCGACTTTTTCCACATGGCGCGGCCGTTTTTTCCAAATACTCTCTGCAATAACTCTGGAGGCATCTCTTGCAGTGTTTTGATCTTGTCAACGCCTAGCTGTCTCAAGGTTTGGTATGACTTGTTGCCTATGCCGGGAATCTTTTTTACCGAAAGAGGCGCTAAAAAGGGCTTTTCAGCGCCAAAGTCTATGTGTAACTGTCCGGCGGGCTTTGCTTCGCCCGTCGCTATTTTAGACACAGTTTTGTTTTCAGACAACCCGAACGAAATGGGTAGACCAGACTCACGGGTTATCTTTTGCCGCAACTCAGAGGCGAGTTTGTAAGTCCCAAAAAACCGATCGGTGCCGGTTAGGTCTAGGTAAAACTCATCAATAGAAGTTTTTTCATAAAGTGGGACCGTGTCGGCGATAATGTCTGTGACTAGATGCGAGTACTTTGAGTATTGCTCATGGTCTCCGCGGACTAACACCGCTTCGGGGCATAGCTGTCGCGCCAGTTTCATGGGCATGGCAGAGTGTATTCCAAATTGCCGGGCCTCGTAACTGCACGAAGCAACCACCCCGCGGTCACTGGCGCCGCCAATCAGCACAGGTTTGCCTATGAGTTGACTGTTGACTAAACGTTCTACTGACACAAAAAAAGTGTCTAAATCCATATGGGCTATAGAGCGGTCCATTGATGTTTTAATGATGTATGATGCGCACGTAGGTCTCCACAAGAGCTTGCGCTTACCCCAAAGGAGCTTCGCTTCGGGGCATGCTGCCTATGCAGACTCTAGATGCCTGTTGAGTCAATCTCGATTCGAGACCAACTTCGTGATAAATGAATGATATCGTTAAACCAACCCCTTACATGAATTCATTCGTGTTGGGGGCAGAGGAAAGAGCTTCCTCAAGAGCCTAGGCTAGTCGTCTAAGCGAATGCTAGAAACTACATACCACTTGTATTTTCCTCCACCGTTTCCGGCCGAGTTAAACAGGTGGCAATAGGTGTCGGTAATCATTCCGCTTAACTGATTCTTCTTCTTTTTAGAAACGCTGTTTATGGTGGCTTTCATAACTCTAATATTTAATTTTGACAAAAAACTTATCAAACGACTGACAACAAAATAGTCAAATTCAATTATCTTTCCTATCTTTGACAAAGAATTTTGCAAAATTATCATGAAAGCTATCGGAGGAAACCTTAAAGTGCTGAGAAAGAGAAAGAGATTGTCGCAAGAACAGCTGGCGGGAGAGCTCTCTCTCACAAGGTCTACGCTAAGCGCCTACGAAAACAGAACGGCCGAGCCCAATATTTCGGCGTTGTTGCGCATATCTGACTATTTTTCAGTGAGTATAGATCGCTTGCTTAGGCAAGATATTTCTCAACTTTCAGAGCAACAGCTCAGCGAAATAGAGCGCGGACTTGACATTGATGTCTACGGACGGCAGTTGCGCATTTTGACCACAGCCGTTAATCAAAGCGATGAAGAACTCATCGAAATGGTACCAGAGTCAGCCAAGGCAGGATACACCACTGGCTATGCAGATCCTGAGTACGTTCGTAGCTTACCCATGCTCTCTCTTCCACATTTGTCTAAAAACAAAAAGTATAGAGCTTTTCCTATTTCCGGAGACTCCATGCCTCCGGTGAGTGATGGCAGCCATGTCGTAGGGGCGTATGTTCAAGATTGGACGTCTCTGCCCAACGGTACTCCTTGTATTGTGGTTACCCATGACGACGGGATTGTATTTAAAAAACTGTACAACCACCTCAACGAAAGAGGAACCATTCGATTGGTGAGTACAAATCCTGCCTATGAACCTTACGAGGTGCCAGCAAACGAAGTGTTTGAGGTGTGGCAGTTTGTGCAATACTTAAGTGATGACCTTCCGGAGCCAAACTTGGAAAAAGACGTTATCGCTACCACCTTGCTGAGGTTGCAACAAGAGGTAGATGCCCTAAAGAGGAAGTGATTTTTCCCGCGAAAGCGAAATTGATAATTTGAGATAAAAAAGGGTCATTCGCCACAACCAACTTATTACCTTTGCCGTGATGATAGCAAACCAGGTAAAACTTTTTCCGGCAGATATTTTACAACAGGTCGAGTTCTCTCAAGTGAGAGAGTGGGTGGCCGTTTATGCTGTTTCTGATAAGGCAAAGAATAGGGTAAAGGCCCTAAAGCCTCTTTGCGACAGAGAAAAGGTGATTTCGCAATTGCACAAGGTCAACGAGTTTTTGGCAATCTACCAGTCAGAGCGAAGCTTGCCCGCCATGTCTGCCGCTAACATCGATGAGTCGCTGAAGTTGATGACTATCAAAAACGTGGCGCTAGAGGTAGAGCAGTTCATGAAAATAAAAGACCTGGTAGACGCCTTTAATATCCTTCATCGGTTTTTTGAAACGCATGCAGAACTTCTTTTTGAATCTAAGGCTCTCTTTAGGGAGGCTGAACCCAATAAAGAAATCCCTAGTGAAATAGATAGAATTTTCGAGAGAAATGGAGAGGTAAAAACCAATGCCTCACCAGAACTAAAGCACATCAGAAACCAACTGGCGCGCAAGAGGCAGTCTGCTGATCGTGTCTTTTATAAAGCTATGAAAAAGTACGAGACCAATGGGGTGCTCGGTGACTTTAGAGAATCTGTGACCGACGGCCGTCGAGTACTGGCAGTAAACGCTGCTTATAAAACTAGAGTCAACGGGATTTTTCACGGTAGCTCGACTAAAAACTCGCTGTACTTCGTTGAGCCAGGTGAAGCCATAGAGGTGAATAATGAAGTGGCCTATTTGGTAGATGAAGAAAGAAAGGAAATTAGACGAATTCTTCAACGCCTAACAGCCTTTGTGGCGCAGTATAAGGAAGAGCTTGATGCGATGTCTAAAATCATGGTCGACATTGACTTTGTAAATGCTAAGGCGAGATACGCCTTTAAAAACCAAGGTTGTCTTCCAAACATTTCCCCCACACAAGACTTTGAGATTATTGACGGAATCAACCCTGTTCTCAGCTATTTTAATGAGTCAAAAGACAAGTCGGTTGTTCCTTTAAATGTTTCGCTTTCGCGGGAGGAAAGAATATTAGTGATCTCAGGACCCAACGCTGGCGGAAAGAGTATTACTCTTAAAACCATCGGGCTGTTTCAACTCATGCTGCAGTCAGGACTCCTGTTGCCGCTAAATCCTAGGTCTACCATCGGGTTTTTTGAAAAGCTATTTGCTGATATTGGGGATGCGCAGTCTATAGAAAACGAACTTTCTACCTATAGCTCAAAGCTTGAAAAGATGAAGGTCTTCTTAGATAGCGCCAATGAAAACACGCTGGTTCTCATTGATGAGTTTGGCTCAGGATCTGATCCTGAATTGGGGAGCGCCCTAGCCCAAGTGTATTTAGAGGAGCTCAATAAGTCAAAAATTTACGGGGTTATTACCACTCATTACAATGGAATTAAAGCCTTGGCCTCTCAGCTTAAAGGGGTTGTAAACGGATCAATGCTTTTCAATGTAGAGACGTTTAAGCCGGAGTTCACGCTACACGTAGGCACTCCTGGTAGCTCTTACACCTTTGAAGTGGCCGAGAAGTCGGGCATGGGATCGTCTATTATCAAAAAGGCTAAAACCAAACTCCAAAATCAAACCATAGAGGTAGATAAACTGCTCGTGTCAATTCATCAAGACAAGAGAGAGATTGAGGAGTATAAAGACAAGGCGGAGAAAAAACTGGCTGAACTCAATGCTTTGAAGAAAAAGCAAGAGTCTAAAATTCAGTCGCTCGAGGTGAAACTAGATAAACAAAGCACCATCAATGAAGAGCAGAACCATGTGCTTCAGTGGGGGAAGCGTTTCGAAGGACTGGTGAATAAATGGATGAAAGACCAGAAGGCGGCCAACAGAAAGGCGGTGATTGCCACGTTTGTAAAGCTTCTGAATGAGCGCTCAGGTCAGGTAGAAAAAGAGGTGGTGGTCAAGCAAAAGGTTGAAAAGAACCAAAACCAACAGCTGCTAGAGAAAAGACTCAAAGAAGAAGTGGTCGTTGGTGATAAGGTTAAACTGCTCAACTCTCATCAAAGCGGAGAAGTTGTTTCAATAAAGGGTAATAAGTACGAAATAAACTTCGGACTTATGAAAAGTCTCCTGGAACGCGAGAAGTTTGTCAAGGCCAAAAGCTCAATTACCAAGGCCGACGTGGCGAAGAAAAAAACGACCAAAAGAAAAAAACGACCTTCCAAAAAAAACTAGAAGTCCCCTAGGTCGTACTCAATTCCCAATCCTATATCCACAAACGGAAACTCTCTTTCAAACACATAACATGTGTGAAATAATATTCCCCAAGGTGAATCGCTTGGCGAATATCTAAGCCCTAATCTTGGACCCAAACCAAAATGAGTTTCGGTAAGATCTTGCGCCAAAACATAGTTCTCAATAAACTGGGCGGCGAATGAGAACATGCCCACCTGGGCACCTACATAAGGACTTAATGGCCCGTCAGAAAAATAGTAGTCACCGGCAACAACCACCTGAAATGAACTCAAGCGCAAAAGCGGGGTGGCGCTTTTGTATTCTACGTACCCAATCTGTAAAGAGGTTGCCCAGTTGTTTTTAAAATACTTTATAGAAGCACCTCCGCCAAATTGAGGATTGGCAATGGCGGTAAACAAATCAGATCTTGATACGGTAAATGGGTTTTCAGAAAAGTCAATCAATTCGACCTTTTCATCTGATGAGAAAATAGAATTAGATGGAGTGGAAAACTTGGCAAATCCTTCCACAAAAAATTGGCTGTACAAGGCGTTTGCGACCAGAATAAAAAGGGCTAGAAGTAAGTGCTTTGTTCTCATAATTGATATCCTATTGACCATTCAACATAATCGGCATCAAAGGTCTGCGCCTTCAGGGCAACACCAGTATAAAGTCCATCCCATAGTCTGTATCTAACGCCTATGCGTTGGTAAAAGCTGCTGTTGAACTTATAATTTCGCAAGGCATATACACCTATTCCAGTGATCATAGACCATCTTTTGTATATGGCTTCGTAACCAATTAAAACCCCTAAAGAATAAAAATTACTTGCATCTCCTCTTAATTCTTCTGGCACCTTTCTTCTACTTCCTAACCCACTATTGGCCGACTCATCGTAAAACAAATCTAGGCTGGCCTGCACTCTACCTTTGTAACTAAACCAGTACTTATAACCAATGCTGGTTGTGGTGTTTGTGAAGTTTTGTGTATACTCTTGGACTTGCTTTGATCCAACGGCTTGATTGATGAAAAACATGTGTTGAGGCTCCCATTCAGCAATTTCAAGAATCCTGTGCATCTTCGGTCGCTCTCTAGTTACATGGTGCCTTACAAATAACTTAGCACCTAATAAATTCATCCCTTTGTTGGGAAGCTGATTAGCCCCATTAGAGAAGTGGGTAAAACCAACCCCAGCCGATAAATCAAAAGATGGGTTTAACTGGTAATGGGTATAAAAGGCAAGGTCTACATAAACATTGTTGTAACTGCCTATCATTACATTCACAGGATTTAACTCTGTGTTGTTGGGTCTAAAGTTGAATGATAATCCCGCTCCAACAAAGTAGCTGAAAGACCATCGCTTTTCTTGGGCGTTGCGGGTAATGGGGACATCAATAAAAGCATATAAAGCATTGGGCGCTCCGAGCAAAGAGTCGTTGTTTAGGTTTGCACCGTAATATCCCACTCCCATCTTAGGGTAGTGCCAAAGCTGGTTATATACATTGTCTCCATGTGATTGCATAGATACTCTCAGTGCCATTGACCGGTATGCAGGATCGTTGTTAAAAACCTGTTCTGCGGTTTCAGCATCTGGGGGTACGTTAATTCCTGACTCAACCAATAAATCAATAACTGGGTAGTAGGTGTATTGATTTCCGGTTTCACCTTTTGTCAGGTGAAGATTGAGGTAGTCGTAATCTTGCCCCCAAATTACGGTGACAGAAAACAGCAAAAAGGAAAGAAAGGTGTTTTTCATACCAGACAAATTAAAACCAATGACCTAAATATACTTGAATTCCAGCAGAGTTTGCAACTCTGTTCTGTGTATAATACAATCCAAGCGGACCAATGGGCGAAGACCAAACATACCCTCCGGCCCATCCACCAAGGTCTTGGTAGTATAAGTCAAGTTCTGAAATTAGGGGCGCGCCTTGAGGGCTGTCATAAGTGGCAATTCCCATTTGTAACATGGCGGTAAAGGTGTGTTCCTTATAGAGGTGGTAACGCACATCCAATCTTCCAGTATAATACCCACTAGCCAGTATTTCCATGGGTAAGTACCCTACTAAACTTCGTCGGTTTTTTAAATGGCTTGGACCTAGCCCTCCTAAGTAATAGATCCAGTTAGAAGGGTCTGATGATTTATTGAGTTGACTCAGGTTGAGTTGAGAGTAAATGGACCATCTATCACCCAGGCTCCACACCTTACCTGCTTCAAAAGAAATATTGGCAACAATATCGCTGACCAACGCCCGGTGGTTGTTGTTCAAAACCATGGCGTTGAAAAAGATCCACTCGCCATCTCTGGGAAGGTCTTTTTCGGTTCGGTTGTCAAAAACCATCTCACCATAAAACCCGGTTTGGTTGTAACTAGGAGACTTTTGTTCTAAAGTGATAAACAATATATCTCCAAAAATACTAGAAAAAGACTGAGTAACTCCTATACGGTGTCTAGAGTTAATGGAGGGCCTTATTTGTGTAAAGAAATCGAATTGAAAATCTTGAAGGGTGTATTTACTAAAGTTTATTCCGTTGATAAAAAAGGGCTGATTGTAACTGAAATAATGTCCGCTGGCACCCAATGAAAGACTATTGCCTAACTGTTGTTGGTATGAGTACTCAAGTCTTGGGTCCGTAGAGAGAACCAGCTTGACGTTGAGTAAGTATCCTGCTTTAAAGGCATTTCTCATCAATAAGTTGAGCATGAGGGCCGCGTTAAAATCTGAAGAGTAATTTAAGCCTAGCCCTAGTGAAGTTAGGTGCTTCTTCTGTTTCAAATTGACAATGGCAATTCGATTGCTATCGGGGTCTAATTGTGTTTTTAATGATACTTGGTCGTAAATGCCGGTGCCATATAGGTCTAAAACATCTTCTACTATAGTGTTCTCCGAGTAGTTACGCTTAACCTTTTTGGCCATCAAATTATTGATGACCACGCTGTCTCCTTCGCTTTCCCCGGTAAACTTTATGTCTTTAAATGTTTTGTTGGGCCGAGCGCGTGGCGGAAGGTGCTTCCCTGTGCCTACCTTCTTTTCTTCAATCATCTTTAAGATGATGGGGGCCATTCTCATTCCTTCGGCATACCCTAACTTTATGATGGTGTCGGCCTTGGCAAAGTCTGAAGAGCCTAGGTCTTCTAACGGAGGAACAATCAAAACATCACATGCCTCGCGGTTGCTTTTGTTTTGTTGGGTGTTTAATAGAGTTCCTCCTTCAGATAAGGCTTCAAGCAAGGTTAGGGGTTGGTCTGGAGGGAAGTATTTTGAGGGAAAGTCAACTCCAATGATAAAGTCCACGTCTCGGTTTTTCATTTCTATCACCGGAAAGTTTAAAGACCACCCACCGTCAATCAACAATCGGTTGTCAATAGTCACAGGACTAAAAAAACTAGGGATGGCCGAACTGGCTCTTTGCGCTAAGGGGAGAAATCCGCTTTCCAATATTACAGACTCTCCGGTGTTGATGTCGCTGGCAACGCAAAAGAAGGGTCTGGGGAACTTTGAGAAATCATCTTCCTCGTGAAACTCTTGGGTCAGGTCGCTAAGCAACAGGTACATCTTCTGACCATTGTTCACACCGCTGGGTAAAATGGGTCCATGTTTGGTTATCGGGACGGTGATTAATGAGTTTTGGATAGTAAATCGCTCGGGGCTGGTTATCGTTTTGGGGTGAGGAGCCGTGGCCATGAAGTCAGGCCAGTCTACGCCTAAAACAATTTTTTCTAGGGTGTCTGCATTGTACCCCAAAGAGTATAGACCGCCTACAATAGATCCCATGCTCGTGCCTCCCACAAGGTCGGCATCAATACCATGTTCTTGAAGGGCTTTAATGACTCCAATGTGGGCAAGCCCTTTAGCTCCTCCTCCCGCTAAGACCAATCCAATCTTTGGTTTGTTCGTTTGCGAAAAGGCGGTCATAGTCAGAACACCAAGAAATATTGTAGCAAGTTGTTTTTTCAATACGTTGGGTTTATCCAACGAAAGATAATAAACAAATTCTGAAAAATTAAGGGGCAACCATCTGCATTAGTAGTCCGGCAAGGTAGGCTCCATACGTACCCACTGCATAGCCTAAAACCGCCAACAACACTCCCACCGGTGCTAAACTAGGGTGAAACGCTGCCGCCACAACCGGCGCAGACGCGGCACCTCCAATGTTGGCTTTCGACCCAACGGCCAAAAAGAAGAAGGGGGCTTTGATGAGCTTTCCAACAATGAAAAGTAATAGTACGTGAATAGCCATCCAAATGATGCCTACCAAGAACAATGCTGGATTTTCAAAAATCTCTAATACATTCATCTGCATACCAATGGTGGCGACTAGAATATAGATAAATACGCTTCCAATTTTGGAAGCGCCAGCGCCTTCGTAATTTCTCAATTTGGTAAATGACATTCCCAATCCGAAGGTGGTGGCTAATACAATCAACCAAAAGAATTTAGAGTCTAAACTGAATTTTTTTAAGGCGGGTAGGTTCTCTCCGATGTATGGACCTAAAAAATCTGCCAACAAATGGCTTAGTCCTGTCGCACCCAAACCAATCCCTAAAATAACCATTAGGTCTGTAAAAGTTGGGATTTTCGCAATGCGCTGGCTAAACTCATGCATCTTGTTTTTTAAAGAAACCACCGAAGAATTGTCGGCCTTAAAATAAGCGTCAATTTTGTCGGCCTTACCCACTCCCAGCAGTAATACGGCCATCCAAATCTCAGCGACAATCACATCTACGGTTACCATAATTGAAAACAGTCGGCTAGAAGGCTTAAAAACTTCTAACATGGCGGCTTGATTAGCGCCTCCACCAATCCAACTACCTGCAATAGTGGTCATTCCTCTCCATACAGCCTCAGGTCCTACGCCACCTACTACATCTGGAGCAAACCACGATGTCACTAAAATGGCAAGGGGCCCACCAATAATAACCCCAAGGGTTCCGGCTCCAAACATGATCAGAGCTTTAGGCCCCAATTTTAAAACTTCTTTAAAGTTTATGCTTACGGTCAATAACACCAGTGATGCGGGTAGTAAATACCTGCTAGCTACAAAGTATAGTTGTGATTTTACTTTGAAGGCTTTGAAGTCGTCCAGCCCAACCTGGTTGATTAAATCGTGAATTTTGTGATAGGGAGTGCTAACGGTTACATCATGTCCCAATGATTGCAGGTGCGCAACTACTGCCGGAATGTCGTACCACCAGGCGGCAATCAGTCCTGAGGTAGTTAAAACCGATGGCAAGAAATAACAAAGCAATAAGGCCGGAATAATCTTGAAGAACTTTTTGAACTTCGGGTTTCCTGCCAAAATAAATATACCTGCCAATACAACTAAAAGTATTCCTAATACAGTTGCGTCATTTGTAATTAACGGGGGGGCACCTACCATAATCTTATTGTTTAATCCACAAAAATAAAATAAAAGAGATGCTACGCTAATTTTTTCCGCTTTCGCGGGAGCTGATTTTGATTTCTTCCCGATGTCGTTGTACCTTGGCGGGATATTAATAGTTACAGTTCATTATGAATACCATAGAAAACTATATAGAAGGAAAATGGACCGCTGGTCAAGGGGAAGAATGGGTGGCGCACAACGCTATTTCAGGAGAGCTTATCGGATCAGTATCTAGTGAAGGAATAGACTACGAAAGGGTGCTGAACTACGGTAGAACCATCGGTGGACCTGCTCTTAGAAAAATGACTTTTCAAGAAAGAGGTAGAATGCTAAAAGCTTTAGCCCTGCATCTTCACGGATTGAAAAACAAATATTACGCCCTGAGCTTCGCTACGGGCGCCACTAAAATAGATTCATGGATTGACATCGAAGGCGGAATCGGCAACTTGTTTGCCAACGCTAGCTTGAGAAAACAATTCCCTGATTTGCCATATTACATCGATGGCGAACATGTGCCTTTGTCAAAGGGCGGATCGTTTATCGGTCATCACATCATGACTCCCAAAAGAGGTGTGGCGGTCCACATCAACGCATTTAACTTCCCTATCTGGGGTATGCTCGAAAAAATTGCGGTTAACCTTTTAGCGGGAGTTCCAGCAGTGGTTAAGCCGTCTGAATTTACTAGCTACCTGACCGAAATGATGGTTAAAGACATTGTGGCCTCCAATATTTTACCCGAAGGATCACTTCAGTTGGTTACTGGTAAAGGTCGAGGCATCATTGATCACGTAACCAGCGAAGATGTAGTAACTTTTACGGGGTCTGCTCACACAGGTAAGATTCTAAAAGGACTTCCTCAAATTATTGAAAACAGTGTTCCCTTTAACCTAGAAGCAGATTCTCTAAACGCTTCGGTTTTAGGTCTTGATGCGGCTCCAGGCACTCCTGAGTTCGACATCTTTATCAAGGAGGTTCACAAGGAGATGACGGTTAAAACAGGACAAAAATGTACTGCCGTAAGAAGAATCTTGGTTCCTGAAAAATACATGGAAGACGTTCAAATTGCCTTGGGTAAGCGCCTAGAGAAAACGGTAATTGGTGACCCTCAACAAGAGGGGGTTAGAATGGGTGCTCTGGCGACCCAACTTCAGGTAGAAAGAGTTAGAGAAAACGTAGAGAAACTGAACCAGTCTCAAGACATTGTTTTCGGAAACATGGATCAGTTCGACGTAGTGGGTGCCGATAAATCTAAAGGGGCTTTCTTTAGTCCTATTCTATTCGTCAATAACGATCCGTTCAAAAACACTGCCGTTCATGAGGTGGAAGCCTTCGGACCAGTATCTACCCTTATGCCGTACAAGACGCTTGAAGAGGCTATTGACATTACTCGTTTGGGTAAAGGGTCTTTGGTGACGAGTATGATTACGGCTGATGATAAATTGGCAAGAGAGTTTACCGTAGAGGCTTCTTCAGTGAACGGACGTATTCTGATCCTCAACAAAAAATGTGCTAAAGAAAGCACAGGCCACGGTTCACCGATGCCAATGTTAACCCACGGCGGACCAGGTCGTGCGGGGGGTGGCGAAGAAATGGGAGGAAAGAGAGGCGTGCTTCACTACCTTCAACGAACCGCCATTCAAGGTCACCCAGATACCATTACAGAAATTACGCAAGTATATCAGCCGGGAGCTACTAGACCTGAAGCCAATCCTCACGTGTTCAGAAAGCATTTTGAAGAATTAGTCGTGGGTGAAACAGTTTATACGCACAAGCATACAGTAACCACTACAGATATTGTAAACTTTGCCAATGTAAGTGGAGATAACTTCTATGCCCACATGGATGAAACCTCTCTTGAGGGAACGTTGTTCGAACAACGCGTAGCCCACGGGTACTTCATTTTGTCAAAGGCGGCAGGACTTTTTGTTGATCCTAAAAAGGGTCCAGTTCTTCTAAATTACGGGGTAGAAGAGGCTAGGTTTACCAAGCCTGTTTATCCGGGAACGACCATTGGCGTTAAGTTTTCTGTAAAAGAAAAGATTGACCAAGAGAAGCGCTCTGAAGAGGATGTTGCAAAAGGTATTGTAAAGTTCTATGTTGAGGTTTACGACCAAGAGGATGAAATTGTAGCCATCGCTACCATCTTGACCATGGTTAAGAAGTTAGATCAAAGCGCTTAATCATGAACTTTAGAAAAGACCTAGAAGCACCCTACTACGCGGTAGTCTTTAGTTCTGAGCCAGGGCCTGAAAGAGAGGGCTACGCTGAGGCGGACCAAAAAACGCTTGAGCTTGCCATGCAGATGCCGGGCTACCTCGGACATGAAAGCAGGACGGAAGGAGGGGCGGTTTTGTTTATCTCTTATTGGAAAGACCTTGAGTCTATCGCCAACTGGAGGAAACATCCCTATCATCAAGAGGCCATTCAAGGCGGAAAGTCGGGTTGGTATAAGTGGTACCACTCGCAAGTTTGTAAAGTAGAAAGACAACAATTTTTTGAATACTAAGAAATGACAGATCCAAGAACACAGGGCGATGTAACCATTGCCGTTGAAAATAATATCGCAACCATAGAGTTTAGTCACCCGTTGAGTAACTCCCTCCCCGGAAGGGTTCTTGCCAAATTGGCGCAAACCATTACCGATGCTGGAAAAAATGATGAGGTGTTGGTGATTGTGGTAAAATCTGCAGGCGATAGAGCTTTCTGTGGCGGTGCGAGCTTTGATGAACTGATTAGCATTGACAATCTAGATACCGGAAAAATTTTCTTTAGCGGATTCGCAAACGTAATCAACGCGGTGAGAAAATGCCCAAAACTGGTTATCGGAAGAATTCAAGGAAAAGCTGTAGGTGGTGGAGTTGGTCTTGCCAGTGCATTTGACTATTCTATGGCGACCAAGTTCTCGGCGATTAAGCTTTCTGAACTAGCGGTAGGTATCGGGCCGTTTGTTGTTGGTCCAGCCGTAGAACGCAAGATGGGGCTAAGCGCTATGAGTGAGTTGGCCATCAATGCGGGTGAATTTAGATCGGCAGAATGGGCGCAACAAAAAGGCCTTTACACGTACATTTTTGACTCTATTGAAGAGCTTGACGCAGAGGTGGCTAAGTTGGCAACCACGCTTTCTAAAAGTAGCCCAGAGGCCATGAGCGAGTTGAAGAAGATATTCTGGAGTGGGACAGAAAACTGGGATGATCTTTTGGCCGAAAGGGCCGCGATTTCAGGTCGCCTAGTTCTCAGTGATTTTACCAAGAACTTTATCACTCAGTTCAAAAAGAAATAATGAAAAAGGGCTCGTTCTTGTAAATCGAGCCCTTTTTTATGGGGTAAATCTCGTTATTTGTTTTTCATTTACTTACTTGGTAGAGTTCCACGTTTGGTAAACGTCGGGCTGATCTTTTCTTCCGGGTTCTGGCTCAGTCAGTGGTTCACAAGGCTTCAAGGTGTCTCTACAATCTTGAGGCAGTTGCTGGTATAGGCCTGTTCCTTTTGTCTTCCAGGCAATCATTTGGTCGCTAACTTCTTTGATCTTTTTGCCGGGATTGCCCACGATCAAGCTCCTTCTTTCGAACTCAGAATTCGCTGACACAAAACACAGCGCCCCAACAATTGATTCTTCGCCGATCACTACGTCGTCCATCACCACGGCATTCATCCCAATAAGGCAATTTTCGCCTAGGGTTCCTCCGTGAATAATGGCTCCATGGCCCACGTGCGCACCCTTTTTCAAGGTAACGGTCTTGCCGGGAAACATGTGGATGACACAGTTTTCTTGAACGTTACAACCGTCTTCAATCACAATCTTTCCCCAGTCACCGCGAAGTACGGCCCCGGGTCCGATGTAAACATCCTTACCAATAAATACGTTGCCGGTCACATTGGCCTGTGGGTGAATAAAAGCCGTAGGATGAATAACGGGTTTTAGCCCGTCGAATTCATAAATGTTACTCATGATCTATGTTTTTCCAGTACGGATGGTACTTGTTTTCAATATATTGAATATGGTCTTTTAGCTCTTCGGTTTTTGATGCGGGAAATACAAATTTACCACAAGTTGCAATGCCGTGGTCTACTTGTCCGCTTTGTAAACTCTTTTCAAAACACACCTTTGACTCGTGGACTTTTTCAATAATCCTCTGGGAAGTGTCTGCAAGTTTGAATTCTTTGTAAGAGAGAATGAACAAAAGGCAACTGATTAAAAAGTATTGCCCCTTTATTTTATGAATAGAAAGTCCTAGGTAGGTTGCAAATAGCAGGGGCATGGTATACGGATAGTACCTTGAAGAATACCCAATGAGGTAGTTGGTTCCTGAGCGTCCCATAGAGCTGGCCAAACCAAACAAAACAGAGAAACCTATGAGCAATAGTAAAAATTCTTTTTGCTCTTTAGGGGCCTTGCCTTTCAAGGTTAAGGCGTTTATGGACAACAAAAGTGCCAGCAAAAGTCCTGCCGTTACAAATGAAAGTTTTCTGGCTTGTGCCGAAAGGGCATTGGCGTAGTACGCAAGGTTGAATTTAATGAGGTCTAAAAACTCAGGACGTGCCACGTTTTCGTCAATAGGAGCCGATTTATACTCGCTAAAAAACAGGACAAACGACAGGAAAATGACCCCAGCGGGAATTGTGTTTTCTATCTTTTTGGTTCTGAGACTTTGATACGTTTCAAACAACAGCAAAACACCAGCTCCTACCACTCCAAATCCGGTAAATACCAAGCAAAAACCCAAGAGGCCTTTAAGCGGAGCCCTTGTGGTGTTTGAAGCAGCGGATCTGTGGACCAACAGGTACAACAAAAAGAGAAAAACAGGTAAGTGGTTCAACGCAATGTTGGGTGTGAACAACAAGGTTCCGTAGCTACTCCACGATAAGTAAATAATCGGAATAACGATGTCGAAATAGGAGGGTTTTCCAAAATTTTTCCACTTCAGCTGAAGGGCTAAAACCGAATTGGCCATCATGACTGCGATAATCAGGAATACATGCCAAGTCTGGTTGAAATCAAACAGGGGGTTTAGCACCTTGAGTATGATCCCGCCTAATCCCATTTTATGGGGGCCGTGTTGGACAAAAAATCCAGTGGCAGACTGATCAATTTTGTGAAAGATGGGCCAGTCATCCATCCATGGGATTTCAACATGAAACGCCATGGTGAGGTGGATGAGTCTTGCGGCAAATAAGCCTACGGCCAAAAGGGCCGTGACTTTTATGGTTTTATCAGAGTTTAGTCCTAGCTTCAAACTCTTTCTAATATGGTTGCATATCCTTGGCCAACACCTATACACATGGTCACCAAGGCGTATTTCTTATTTTGCTTGTGAAGCTCTAAGGCAGCAGTGTGCAATATTCTCGCTCCACTTACTCCCAGTGGGTGACCTAGGGCAATCGCTCCTCCGTTCGGATTGATTCTCGGGTCGTTGTCTGCCAGTCCTAGCTCTCGTGTACACGCAAGAACCTGAGCGGCAAACGCTTCATTGAGTTCTAAAATGTCCATGTCGTCAAGGGAAAGTCCTGCCTTGTCTAAGGCTTTTCTCGAGGCATACACAGGACCGATTCCCATGATTCTTGGCTCAACACCTGAAACGCCACTTGAAACAATTCTTGCCAAGGGCTTTAGGTTATTTTCAACAATTCCCTTTTCAGACCCTATCAAAAGGGCGGCCGCACCGTCGTTTAATCCCGAAGCGTTACCCGCCGTTACCGTTCCGCCTTCGGCTCTAAAAGCAGGTCTTAGGTTACCTAAAACCTCTAGGCTGGTGTTGGGTTTAATAAATTCGTCTTGAGAGAAAATGATGGGATCTTTTTTTCTTTGTGGAATGGTAACTGCAGCAATTTCTTCCGCTAAGCGTCCGCTGTTTTGGGCTGCCGTAGCTTTTTGCTGACTCCATAGTGCAAAGGCGTCTTGATCTTCTCTACTAATATTGTATAGGTCTACTAAGTTCTCGGCGGTCTGCCCCATGGCATCTGTTCCGTACATGGCGTGCATCTGCTTGTTCACAAAGCGCCACCCAAAGCTAGAGTCGTACATTTTACTGTCTGTGCCATAAGCCTTAGAAGGTTTTGACATTACGTAAGGGGCACGGGTCATGTGTTCAACACCTCCAGAAATGAAAAGCTCACCATCTCCGTGAGCAATGGCTCGGCTGGCGTGAATAGCGGCTGACATTCCTGAGGCACAAAGGCGGTTAACGGTTTCTCCTGGAACAGACCACGGCAATCCGGCTAATAGTAAGGCCATTCTTGCCACATTGCGGTTGTCTTCTCCTGCCTGGTTAGCACAACCTAAAATAACGTCGTCGATTTTTGAAGGATCAACACCACTGTTTTTTTCCATTAGTGCCTTGATGACATGAGCCGCCAAATCATCGGCGCGAACAGCGCTCAAGGTTCCCCCAAAACTACCAATAGGAGTACGCACTCCGTCTATAATAAATGCTTCTTTCATCTTGTTTTCATTGTAGAATGTCCAAATTTAAACATTCCAAGTTTTTGAAGACTTGTATACGGTGCCTTTGAAAAGGGCAACCGTGGCGCCTTCTTGATTTTTTACTTCTACTTCGTAGATTCCAATTTTGTGCGATTGGCTTTTTTCCACGCAAGTGGCTACTAGAACATCACCTTCTGCCACCTTGTGGGTGTGAGAAATGGACGTTTCAATACTCACCGATTGTACTCCGTAATTGTTGCTGGCAAACGCCAATGCAGAGTCGGCCAAAGAAGAGGTGATTCCGCCGTGAGCGATAGAAAAGCCGTTGGTCATCTCGCTTCTCACGGTCATTGATAATTGACAAAAACCTTCTTTGGCTTCTACTACTTCAATACCTAGCCACTGGCTAAAAGCATCGTTTTTCATCATGTGGTCGGTAATCTTATGACTGGCCATTTTCTGGTTTTGAATTATCTATGAGTACGGACTCTTCATAAACGCGAATTAGGATCTCTAAAAGGATAAACACGTTTTGAAGTCCTTCGTGATTTTTCGGAAGTCCGTTTTTTATATCTTCTCTAATATAGCCTACCAAAGCGTCAAAAACAGCGGGAGAATTTGAAATGTCAGAGATTAACATGTCCATGATTCCACCCTTGCTTTCGGTTTTCTCAAAGTCTTGAACCTTTTCTTCAATGACGTCGTTTAACACGCCCTGAGTCACCATACCAATCGGAATTCCCGAAAGCTCAAAAGCTTCTCTGAGGAGTACGGCTGCACGCATAATGGCTTCGTGCTCGTCTTCAGAAAAATCGTCGGCTAGGTTGTATAGAAACCCCACTAAATAAGGCTGTTCGTCTAAAAAATCATTGAGCTTTTCTTGGTATTCAATACCGTCTAAAGAGTCTAGTGCAGACTTAGCGGTAATTAAGAAATCTTTTTTTGAACCCATGATGTTGTATATTTAGGGAAGCAAAGGTATCAAAACTAGTTGGTCTATGTGTTATCACTACTCGTTAGGTAAGGTAAAAGTTGCAGTAGAAAAGAAATACAATGCTTCCGCGGAAGCGATGCCGGAAACGTTGAACTTTCACGCGGGGGCTTTTGGCACTCCGGTTCAAATGCCTGTCCTCACGCTCAACGATCCAGAAAAACTCACCATGATGCGCTGGGGGCTCATTCCTTTTTGGTCTAAAGAGGAAAAACTGAAATTCAACACGGCCAACGCGGCGGTAGAAACGGTCACCGACAAGGCGAGCTATAGAGAACCTATCAAAACGAAGAGGTGCCTAGTGCCCGCCGACGGATTTTACGAGTGGCGCACCGAAGGGGCTAACAAATACCCGTACTTCATCCACCTTCTTGAAGAGGAGATTTTCTCTTTTGCAGGAATTTATGACGAGTGGGTCAATAAGTCAACGGGAGAAATTGTTCAAAGCTTTTCTATTCTCACCACCGAGGCCAATGATCTCATGGCAAAGATTCACAACACCAAAAAGCGCATGCCTATCATCCTCAATGAAGACCTTGAAAAACGGTGGTTGACTGATGAGCCGCTTCCAGACCTTTTGTCTGAGGCAGCCCAACCTTTTCCCACCCAATTGATGGTGGCACATACCATTTCAAAATCGTTTTTGCTCATGCCCAACGGACCGGAAAAACAATTGCCTTTTGAATATCCGGAATTAGCCTTGATGGATTCATGACAAAGTGTACCTTTACCCTGTGATTTCAAAAAAATCTAAATACGCAATCAATGCTTTGGTCTTTTTGGCAAAAAACCAAGAGAAGGGACCTATCCCTGCTAGCACCATTGCTGAATCAGAAAACATTCCTCCTAAGTTTTTAGAGGCCATTCTTCTAGATCTAAAAAAGTCGGGAATTCTATCTTCAAAAAAGGGGGCTTCAGGTGGATATTACTTGCACCAAACGGCTGAAGAAATTAACATGGCAGATGTCATGAGGTTGTTTGACGGTGCCATTGCTTACCTGCCTTGTGTTACCTACAAGTATTATGAACGCTGTGAAGAGTGTAAAGATGAGGTGACATGTGGTATTCGCGATGCTTTTCTCGACTTGAGAAACAAGACGGTTGAAATGCTGAAGGGAAACACTCTAGCCGATCTAATTAACCGAGAGCATAAACTGAAGGAGGAATTATGACTCTCCTTAGCTTTTTCTCCAAGAAACACTCAACCTAAAAACGGGCTTGTCGCCTGTGCTTACTTCAATGACTTTTGGGTGAATCTCATGATCCGCCACAATGTTTAATTCATCACCCAACTTGCACTCAGCTAAAAAGTTGGCATTCCATTGCTCTACTTCGTAATCGCTAAAGGTTTTTGGGCTTAGCGAATCTAATGCATAGTTTAAGTACTGGCTGTTGTTCACGTGTTTGTTAACATCTAAATGAGAATATAAAACACGGGTCTTGCGTAAGAGGATGCTAGGCACAGGGGCATGGACCTTTTCTGCGGAGGTCTCTATGGCGTGGAGGTCTTTGTTTCGTGCAAAAGTATCAGGCAGTTCCACGTCGTGCGTCGGACGCAAGGTCTTTAAGTCTAAAACCACCCATGAGGTAGTTGCCCTTGCCAGAGTATTGCCGTCTTCATCTTCCAATAGAAAATCACGGTTGGCAAAATACCCAGTGAACCCCTTGGGCCACGTGGTCAGCTTTACCTTTTCTCCGTAGTGAGGCAAGCGATTAATTTCTGTAAGTTGTCGAGTCAATAACCACGTTTGCTTTTTTGAAATCATCGTTTCTACGCCCAGTCCCAATTCGTCAGCATGTTGCCGTGCGGCCTCTTGCATCCAATTACTTATAGACCTCGGAAAAGCTCTGTTGTAAATATCGGCCTCATGGGCGTAAATAGAAAAATACCGGGTGTAAACGTCTTTCATGGGTTTCTATGTGTCGAGACACTTCATCGAGTTTGAAAACTTAAAATTACGAAAAACAAAAGGGGAATGGGGACATAAAAAAGCACAGCTCACAAGGCTGTGCTTTGTAAAATATTTGATGACTTAATTATGCTTCTACAGCCTCGACAATAAGTCCGTCGTCGGTTTTAGAAACTTTTGCCAAACCGGCCTTGGTCAAGGCTTTTATTCCTTTGTCCCATTGTTTGTTTGACAGCCCTGAAAGGTCCTTTAACTCGTCATATGCCATGGTCTCCTTCCCAGAAAGGATGTCGAAAATGGCTTTTTCGTTTTCTTTTAAATCTAGTGATTTCTTAGCGCCCCAAACTTCTGGCTTCATCTGTGGGAAGAAAAGAACCTCTTGAATTGAGCTTTGGTTTGTCAACATCATAATGAGTCTGTCCATACCAATTCCCAATCCTGCGGTTGGTGGCATACCGTACTCAAGGGCTCTGATAAAGTCTTGGTCAATAAACATAGCCTCGTCGTCTCCTTTTTCAGAAAGTTTGAGCTGTGCTTCAAAGCGCTCTCTTTGATCAATGGGGTCGTTCAACTCGGTGTAGGCGTTGGCCAACTCCTTTCCGTTTACCATCAACTCAAAGCGCTCGGTCAATTCCGGATTGTCTCTGTGTTTTTTACACAAGGGCGACATCTCTACTGGATAGTCTGTGATGAAGGTTGGCTGAATATAGGTGTGCTCACATTTTTCACCAAAGATTTCATCAATCAACTTTCCTTTACCCATGGTCTCATCAACCTCCAAGCCTAGTGACTTAGCGACTTCTCTAATCTCGTCTTCAGACTTTCCGTTAAGGTCGTGTCCGGTGTGGGTCTTAATCGCCTCTAATATAGGTACGCGCGGATAGGGCGCTTTAAACTCAATCTTATTTTCACCCACTTGCGCAACAGAAGTTCCGTTGGTTTCTATGGCAACCTTTTCTAAAAGGTTCTCGGTAAACTCCATCATCCAATGGTAGTCTTTATAGGCTACGTAGATTTCCATGGCGGTGAACTCTGGGTTGTGAGTTCTGTCCATTCCTTCGTTTCTAAAGTTTCTAGAAAACTCGTAAACGCCTTCAAATCCTCCAACAATCAATCTTTTTAGGTAAAGCTCGTTGGCAATACGCAAGTACAACGGAATGTCTAAAGCGTTGTGGTGCGTCACAAACGGACGAGCCGCGGCTCCTCCAGGAATGGGTTGCAATACCGGAGTGTCAACTTCTAAATACCCTGCCGCATTAAAAGTGTCTCTCATAGCATTAAACACCTTGGTTCTCTTCTGAAATATCTCTTTCACTGGATTGTTAACTACCAAGTCAACGTAGCGCTGACGGTAGCGTAATTCAGGATCGGTAAAGGCGTCGTGAGTCTTGCCATCCGCATCGGTTTTTACAACCGGTAACGGACGCAAAGATTTACTAAGGACAGAAAACTGCTTTACCAATACAGAGGTTTCTCCGGTTTGGGTTTTGAAAATTTCTCCTTCAACCCCTACAAAGTCACCAATGTCTAATAGTTTCTTAAACAGTTCATTGTAAAGGGTTTTGTCTTCGTCCGGACAAACTTCGTCGCGGTTAAAGTACAGCTGAACACGTCCTGTTGAATCTTGTAAAACAGCGAAACTAGCCTTACCCATAACGCGTTTAGTCATAAGCCTTCCGGCTACCTTAACCTTTTCACCTTCTACGGGGTTTGCCGCAATGGCATTGGCGTAATGGGTCACGTCATAACCTTCTTGCGGAAAGGGCTCAACACCCATTGCTCGCATTTTTTCTAAGGCTTCACGACGTACCAATTCTTGTTCAGACAAGATCATAGACATAACTCAAAATTTTTGCAAAGATAGTATGTACAAATGAGTTTTTAGGTCCCTTTTCTAAGGACCTTTATTTTTTAAAAAATTCCGCTTTCGCGGGAGGATTATAGCGACTTTAAAAAGAACTGAAGACCTTGTGTCACTTCCTTAAAATTCTCAATATGACCCATGTGTCCGTCGGGAGTGATCATGGTATGCGTTACCGAACGACCCTTCATTTGCTCTTCCATTATTTTTATGGGTAACACAGGATCTTTCTTACCAGAAATTATAGAAATAGGAAAGGCCGCAAAGTGCAAGATGACCTCGCGGTCGGTGCGGATCTTCATGCCTTCAAGAGCCGCCACAATGCCTTGGGTAGGGGTTTTTAAGGCTTCGTTCTTCACTTCAGTTATGCGATCTCGAAACAACTCTCTTGATTTGGGTCGGAACAGATTGGGGATAGAGATTCTCACAAAAGACTTCGGGTCTTGCTTCACTAACTTGATAGCCCTTTCTCTATCTGCTTTTTTAGCGTAAGTGTCTGCTCTTGCAGTAGAGTAAAACAAGCAAAGACCTTTTATGTATTCTGGGTAAAGCTCCGCGAAAGCAAGGGCCACATACCCCCCCATAGAGTGTCCTACCAAGGTTACTTTTCTAACCCCTAAGTGGTCCACCACGGTTTTTACTTGGTCGGCCATTTGCTCCATGGTATGGACATAGCCAATGCAGCCCGTAGATCCATGCCCCAAAAGATCTAAGGTGATAATTCGGTTTTTTTTAGAAAGGTAGGTCGACATCTCGATCCACATAGATTTGTTTTCTAAAAACCCGTGCAGCAAAATAACGACCGACCCCTTGCCCTCATCCGTAATGGTAAAGGGAGTGCCTTTATAGATTAACTCCATGAAGTGTTTTTAGCTATTCATGAAGTCTTCAACCGCATCAATTTCAATCGGAATATTCTTCGTTAGATTGATCAGTCCGTTGTCGGTAACCACTAGGTCATCTTCTAATCGAATGCCCAAACCTTCTTCTGGAATGTAAATTCCGGGTTCGCAAGTAAAGACATTACCCACCTTCATGTCGGTGGTCCAAGAACCAACATCGTGTACGTCTAAGCCAATGTAGTGGCTCGTCCCGTGCATGAAGTATTTCTTGTAAGCGGGCCATTCTGGATTTTGGTTTTTCACGTCGGTCTTGTCGATAAGCCCGAGTTCAATTAATTCACCTTCCATAATCTTGCCCACTTCTTTGTGGTAATCTACCAAGTTATTTCCTGGAACTAAGAGCGTTTCCGCTTCTTTCTTCACGCGCAATACCGCGTTGTAAACTTCTTTTTGTCTTTCGGTAAAGCGCCCGCTTACTGGAAAACAGCGCGTAACATCACAAGCGTAATTCGCATATTCAGCACCTACATCAAAAAGTATTAGATCGCCGTCTTTACACTCGGCATTGTTTTCTATGTAGTGAAGAACACAGGCGTTATACCCTGAACCAATAATGGGTGTGTAGGCAAATCCACGAGAGCGGTTGATCAAGAATTCGTGCATGAATTCTGCTTCCAATTCGTACTCCATAACTCCAGGTTTGATGAACTTCATTACACGCTCATACCCTTTAGTGGTTACATTGGCAGCCTCTTTCATCACGGCAATTTCTGCCGCCGACTTGATAGCTCTAATGTCATGCATAATAGGTGCTGACCTCATGAAATGGTGCATGGGGTATTGAGCTTTAACCTTCTTCACAAAGCGATCTTCGCGCGTTTCTACTTCCGTGGCCGCTCTAAGGTGCTCGTTAGAGTTGAGGTAAACATTTTCTGCTTGCGCCATCAATTCTTTGAAAACCTTGTCAAAATCTTGTAACCAATATACCGTGCGTATGCCCGAAACGGCATAGGCAGAATCTTTGCTTAATTTCTCACCTTCCCAAATGGCAATACTGGGGCTAGTTTCTTTTAAGAAAAGAATCTCTTTGTGTTCTCTTTTGTAAGCATCCGGAAAAATCACCAATATGGACTCTTCTTGATCTACTCCACACAAATGGAAAATGTCTGTCGCTTGCTTAAAGGGAAAGGTGCCGTCAGCACTGGTGGGATAAATGTCGTTAGAGTTGAAAACAGCCAACGACCTTGGTTTTAATTTTTGAGTAAATTTTTTGCGATTTTCTACAAAAAGTGACGAGGGGAGCTGTTGATATCTCATGTTTTTTATTTTGAACAATTCTAAATAGAGATTTAATGATAAAACCCCGTTTTGGAATTGTATTTTTGTGGATGTAAATATAAGTTAAACACTATTAATTATACCAAATTCCTATGGCAACAAAAGCTAAAGGGTTATTCGGATCTTCAATTGCCAGAAAGTATTGGATGGCATTTACCGGATTATTTTTATGCCTGTTTTTATTGGGCCACCTTGCCGGAAACCTACAACTACTGCTTCCTGCAGAAGAGGCAACCGTAAAATTTAACGAGTACGCAAAGTTCATGACTACCAACCCGGCAGTCAAAATTCTTTCGTACCTGACCTACATCAGTATTCTTCTTCACGCCATTGACGGAATTGTCTTGGCAAGACAGAACAGAGTGGCTCGTCCTCAGAAATACGTGATGGAAAAAGCTTCGGCGAACTCTAGCTGGGCGTCTAGAAGCATGGCTCTTCTGGGTCTTATCACTTTAGTATTCATCATTATCCACATGAAGAGCTTCTGGTATGAGATGCACTTTGGTGAGTTGCCTATGGATGCTAGCGGAAACAAAGATTTGTATGCCATTACATCGGGAGCCTTCCAAAACATTTGGTACACGTTGTTTTACGTTGCGGCTATGGCGGCTTTGGCCTTCCACTTAAGTCATGGATTTTCTAGTGCGTTTCAATCGTTGGGACTTAACCACCCAAAGTATACGCCAGCCATTAAAAAGGCGGGAATGATCTTTTCTATCATCGTGCCTTTGGCGTTTGCAGCTATTCCATTGTACTTATTCTTAAATCAGTAATCACATCATGGCTATAAAATTAGATTCTAAAATACCAGCGGGTCCATTAGGTGAAAAATGGTCTAAACACAAAGGAGAGATTCCTTTGGTGAGCCCCGCAAATAAAAGATTGATTGACGTTATTGTTGTAGGTACGGGTCTTGCCGGATCATCGGCAGCGGCTTCGTTGGCTGAAATGGGGTATAATGTCAAGGCGTTTTGCTTCCAAGATTCTGCCCGTAGAGCACACTCTATTGCAGCGCAAGGGGGTATCAATGCAGCAAAAAATTATCAAAACGACGGTGATTCTATCTACCGTTTGTTCTACGATACCATAAAAGGAGGTGATTACCGTGCGCGTGAAGCAAACGTTCATCGTCTTTCAGAAGTTTCAGGAAACATTATTGACCAATGTGTAGCACAAGGGGTTCCTTTTGCACGTGAATACGGTGGACTTTTAGATAACCGTTCTTTTGGTGGGGTGCAGGTAAGCCGTACTTTCTATGCCAAAGGACAAACCGGTCAACAACTTTTACTTGGAGCGTACTCTGCGTTAAACCGTCAGATTGCTAAGGGTAAGGTTGAGATGTTTGAGCGTCATGAAATGATGGACCTTGTTATGGTTGACGGTAAGGCAAGGGGTATTATTGCCCGCGACTTGGTTACCGGTAAGTTAGAAAGACACAGTGCTCATGCAGTTCTTCTTTGTACGGGTGGATACGGAAACGTGTTCTTCTTGTCAACCAACGCAATGGGTTCTAACGTAACCGCTGCCTGGAAGGCGCACCGCAAAGGGGCTGCCATGGCTAACCCTTGTTACACGCAAATTCACCCTACGTGTATTCCGGTTTCTGGAACGCACCAAAGTAAATTGACGTTGATGTCAGAGTCGTTGAGAAACGACGGACGTATTTGGGTACCGAAAAATATCGAAGATGCTAAGGCGATTCGCGAGGGTAAGAAACACCCCAACGACCTTAGCGCTGACGAAAGAGATTACTACTTAGAAAGAAGATATCCTGCCTTTGGTAACCTCGTTCCTAGAGACGTGGCTTCTAGAGCCGCCAAAGAGCGTTGCGACGCTGGGTATGGAGTGAATAAAACCGGTGAAGCGGTTTACCTTGATTTCGCATCCGCCATTGAGCGCTACGGAAAAGAGCAAGCCCACATTAAAGGAATTCATAATCCGACTAAAGAGCAGATCAAAGAATTGGGAGAAGCAGTGGTTGAAAACAAGTACGGAAACTTATTCCAGATGTACGAAAAGATCACCGCCTCTAACCCGTATAAAGAGCCTATGATGATTTACCCAGCAGTACACTATACTATGGGTGGACTTTGGGTAGATTACAACTTGATGACGACCATTCCTGGATGTTTTGCCTTAGGTGAGGCAAACTTCTCTGACCACGGTGCTAACCGCCTTGGGGCTTCTGCCTTGATGCAAGGATTGGCCGACGGATATTTCGTAGCGCCTTACACAGTGGGTGAGTTCTTGTCTAACGACATTAGAACAGGAAAAATTCCAACCGACACGGAAGAGTTTGCTCAAGCAGAAAAAGCCGTACAAGATCAAATCGACAAGTTTGTGAACAACAAGGGAACCAAGTCTGTTGATTATTTCCACAGAAAGCTTGGTTTAATCATGTGGAACAAATGTGGTATGGCGCGTAGCGAAAAAGGCCTGAAAGAGGCAATAGCCGAAATCAGAGAGTTACGCGAAGAGTTTTATAGAGAGGTTAAAGTTCCTGGCGGAGCCAATGAAATGAACCAAGAGCTTGAAAAAGCAGGCCGTGTGGCTGACTTTATGGAGCTTGGTGAGTTGATGTGTGTAGATGCCTTGAACCGTAATGAATCATGTGGTGGACACTTCCGTGAAGAGTACCAGAGCGAAGAAGGCGAAGCGTTGAGAGACGATGCCAACTTTGCCTACGTAGCAGCATGGGAGTATACAGGAGACCCAAGTTCTTCGGTTCTTCACAAGGAAGATTTGAAATTTGAAAATGTTGAATTAAAGACTCGTTCTTACAAATAAGATAATACGATGAAATTAACGTTGAAAGTATGGCGTCAAAAAGGTCCTAACGACAAAGGACGCATGGAAACCTATCCAGCAAACCACGTGTCTGAAGACATGTCGTTTTTGGAAATGTTAGACGTATTAAACGGAGAGTTAATCAACGATGATAAAGAGCCTATCGTTTTTGATCACGACTGTCGTGAAGGAATTTGCGGTTCGTGTTCTCTTTTCATCAACGGAGAAGCTCATGGCCCAGGCCGCAATGTGACTACCTGTCAATTGCACATGAGAGAGTTCAAAGACGGAGACACGATTCATATCGAGCCTTTCCGTTCTAAGGCTTTCCCGGTAGTTAAAGACTTAATGGTAGACCGTTCTGCCTTTGATCGCATTCAACAAGCAGGAGGGTATATTTCAGTAAACACTTCGGGTAATACCATAGATGCTAATGCCATTCCGGTAACCAAAGAAGATGCCGATCACGCTTTTGATGCCGCCACCTGTATTGGTTGTGGTGCCTGCGTAGCGACGTGTAAAAACTCGTCAGCTATGCTATTTGTTTCGGCTAAAGTTTCTCAGTTCTCTCTACTGCCTCAAGGTAAGCCAGAGGCCAGAGACCGTGTCTTGAATATGGTTCACCAAATGGACCTTGAAGGCTTTGGTAACTGTACCAACACCGGAGCCTGTGAGGTAGAATGCCCTAAAGGCATCAGTTTAGAAAACATCGCTCGCATGAACCGGGATTATTTCACCGCTTCTCTTACCTCGGCGAAGTAAGTAGACAAATTGATTATTGATAAAAATCCCACCCTCACCTTATGTGTTGGGTGGGATTTTTGTTGTGAGAAATGGGCACAACAAACCCTAAGTAGGGCGCGCACTTTTTGTAAGCACAGAACTACAATTCTCCCTTTTTTTTCGTGCCGAAAAAGGTTCGTTCCTCGATTGGCATTTTATCCTACTCTCGTGGCATGTCCTTGTATAAAGGGAAGCCTTGGTTTTTTCCAAAAAAAAAGGGGAAATTTTTTAGAGAAATCATTTGAATTATTTAGTATCTTATGGGCATCTAAAAACTTAATGCTCTTGGTTGAGAAATTAAAATTTACGATCAGTCTTTTCTCCCTTTTTGTGATGGGTTTGTCCGCATCTGCACAAGTAGTTTTTGACAATGCCGGTGGACAAGGAGACGGCTTTTGGACCCCTGGCTCCAATTGGGTTGGTGGCAATCCGCCTCTAAATGCCGACAATGTTAGAATTGAAGCCAATGTAACCTACGATGTATCAAAAACCTATACGCAGTTGCAGCCAACAGTTTACGGTGATATTTCTACAGCTAATGGCCTTGTCATAACCATTGGGTCAAATAGTGACTTATGCTTTAACGGTGAATTTAACAATCTCTCGAATAATGACCCCACTACCATTGCCGGGCAGGGACAGTTGGTTCGCTACAAGCCTGCTGCTTACATTACGGCTGGTAATTTAGATATTCAAGGAAAGCATAGAGTCTACAACCCTGTTAGTGTACAAATTGGGACCGATTACTACGAAAGCATTCATTTCAAGGACGGAGGCGTTTTTTATTTGGAATTGCCTTCAGGAAGCATACCTATGGAATTTGATGATGATATTATCATTGAATCGGGTGGTGCATTCTACTTGGAAAACCATAATGCCACTATCAATATTGGTCGTAGCGCTGGTGCCCGAGGTCATATTACCGTGAAGGCGGGTGGAACGCTGGGAGCTCTTACCCCCCAAACCGTTACAGTTAACTTTAATGATCCACTCTCAACCTTAATCTTTGAATCGGGAGCCAATTTTGTAGAAAACGGAAGCGCTTGGACTTTTTCTGGAACAGCCTCACCCCTACCAAAGCCTGAGTTTCAATTTAATAACGCATACGGCCAGCCTATTCACACTCAAAAATTAATGAAATAAATGTCTGTTATGAAGTCATATAAATTACTTTTTACCCTACTGTTTGTTGCCTCTGCAGGAATGGCTTTTGCCCAACCTGGAAACCCTAATACCCCTGTGCCCTTTGGCGCTGTTGAAATCTTAACGATCTCTGCTCTGGGGTATGGTGCCTACCAGAAGTACAAGAACAGAAAATAAAGTTCTTAGAATAACTTAAAACATTTAAAGCGCGCCTTTGGTGCGCTTTTCATCCTTTTTTCTCTTTGCCTTTAAGAATCTGGTGTTTTTCGCCGTGATTGAGGGTGAGTTCGTTTCTCGAGTGGTGTCTCGAGCTTTTAGAGAGGGCTTAGATGTTGAGAAAGCATCTTTTGTTATTTAGTGTCCACACCTCAGAAGAGGGCCGGCTAGGAATTAGTAATGACTACCTTTTTTATTGTTGCCTTTCTCCTTTGATTCCAGTTACTCTAATCCCCTAAAAAACCACCGACTTCATCATAGCCTCCAATTCAAACATGATGGGACGCTTTTTTTCTTCTGGACCGTAAACAAAGGCGTCTAGGGTTAAAACTTCGTCTGTTTCGTCAAGGTAGATGGAATAGCTTAAAAAAGGACCTCCCATAAAATCGCCTTCCATCTGCCAAAGACCACGTGTTTCAATGGCAAAATGCCCATCGATTTCTAGATTCTTCTGTAGGGGAGGCAGCATTTTTTCAATGGCCATGTATGAGCCTTCGTTAGACCCCGTAACATAATGCTTCGTCAAACTGTCTCTAAAGGCAACAATATCTTGCTCTGCAATGACGTTGTTAGGAGTCTTTCTCTTGGTTACGAGTATTCCCTGAGTGGTTTTAAGTCCGTCGAGCCAATAAATTTTGATCTCGTCTTTGTCTAAGGTATTGGTAAATCCTTTGAGCAAAATCATGTCTTTTATTCCGTAGCTGGCTAGAGGTTTTGGGACCTTTTTATAGCTAGACTTTTTTAATCTTTTTTGCAATAGCGCCAAGTCAGCAGACCTAAATTTGTTTATGATTCGGCTGGCTGTTTTCTTGAGGATGGCGGCCGTTTCACCTTCTGTTTTACCGATGACAGATAAAAACGTTTGTGGACGTGCGTAAACGTCTTTTTCTAACTGGTAAAGGTTGGTGTCTCCTACGGTTACACTAAGTATGCTCTTAGACCTCTTTAATATGCTAGAAAGTTGAGAAGGATCTATTTGTGAAATCCTAAAAATAGGCTCGTTCTGTGGCAGTCCGTATTGGGTTAAGGCAATGTGCTCTCTAAAAGTTTCTCCCAACGGACCTTTCCATTCCTCGTCTTTCATCAACACCAGTAACTCTGAGTGAGTTCCCGTGCTGCTGGGCAATATTCTTTCGTCTTTGTCTTCTACACCATCTCCATTTCTATCGTTTTGACAACTTATGATTGAGGTAGCTAGAACCAAGAGAAACAGAAACTTTTTCATCGTATTAATTTTGTGTGTGTATCACCAACTTCATGCCAGGACGAATAGAATTCGAAATGTTATTCCATTCTTTAATGTTATCGGCAGAAATTCCGGGGTAAAGCTTGGCAATATCATACAGGGTATCACCAGAGCGCACAGTATAGGTAATGGAGTTTTTACCGGTTTTTACCACAGAGGGTTTTGATTTTTTTGTCGATTGACTTGCAACAGGAAACTTTCGTGGAAAGACGGTGAGACGTTGCCCTTGTCTTATGATATCTGACCTTAGGCCATTCCATCGCTTAATATCAGAAACCCTAACGCCATACTTTTCTGCGATGCCGCCCAAAGTTTCTCCTGAGCGCACGCGATGGCGTACCTTTTCATTCATCTCTGCGTAAGTAGGCAGCTCTTCTTCTTTTTCTTCAATTTCTTTTTTCGCCAGTGCGTAAATCGTGTCTTCATTGTTGATGAAAACCCCCATTTCAGCTCTAGGTAGAACTAAGAAGTATGGTTCCTTATCTACTTTAGGGATGATGTTGTATTTGTACGAGGGATTTAATGCCTCAAGGGTCTCATTGTCAATGTTTACAAACTTTTTGATCTGGTCAAAGGTCAGAGTCTCCTTAACCCAAACGGTGTCGGTTTCGTAGAAAGAGAAGATAGAAGGGGTTGGTTTTATACCCAGCTCTTCCGCATAGGCCATGGTGTAGTTTACCGCAATAAAGGCAGGGACATATCCAGCCGTTTCTCTTGGTAAGAAGGCTCTTATGGCCCAGTAGTCTCTCTTTCCGCCAGAGCGTCTAATCGCTTTGTTTACGTTACCTGGCCCGGAGTTATACGCCGCCAAGGCCAAATTCCAGTCGCCAAAGATTCTATACAGCTGACTTAAAAACTGACAAGCGGCTTCGGTAGACTTATAAGGGTCGCTGCGTTCGTCAACATAAGAGCTTACAGAAAGGCCGTTTAGCCTACCTGTGGTATACATAAATTGCCAAAGTCCTTTGGCGCCCACCCTAGATCTAGCTCTCGGGTTTAAGGCCGATTCAACAATGGCCAAATATTTTAATTCTAGTGGCAAGTTGTACTTGTCAAGGGTGCTTTCAAACAACGGAAAGTAGTATTCTGCCAATCCCAACATGCGACTCATTTGCTCCTTGCGACGGTGAGAATAAAGGGCAATGTATCGTTTTACCGTTGCGTTGTAAGTAAGGTCAAAGGGAGTTTCGCGGTTTAGCTGCTCCATGCGATAGGCCAAAAGACTGTCAGGCATGTTAGCGAGCTCTACGTTTTCAATGGCGGTGTCATTGACAAATGCATTGGTGTCCGCTTCCGCGGGAAGTCTAAAATATCTCAAGGTCAAAAGAGAGTCTAGTGCGGCGGCAATAGGGTCGTCTTCAAAGTTAAACTCTTGTAATATCTCCGTAATGTTATCGGTGCTATCAGTGGTCTGAGCTTGAGTAAAGATGGCGAAAAACGCGAAAATAAAAGCAAAAATTCTTTTCATGGGTTCCTTCTACTAGTTGCTTTAACGAAAAAATGGACACACTATTTCAGGGGAATAATGTACAAAATAAAGAAGTTGAAATCCGAGGTTACGAATTCAATGTTTTGGACACTTGTTCCGCGAAAGCGAAAAGCTCTTTGTCGTCAAAGCGCTTGTTCATCAATTGAATTCCAAAGGGCAGCCCGTTTGTATGGGTGCCTGTAGGAATTGAAATAGCGGGAGATCCGGTGATGTTTGCCTGCACGGTGAAAATATCTTCAAGGTACATAACTGTAGGGTCAGAGTACTCTTGGTCTAATTCAAAGGCAGTGTGCGGAGAGGTGGGCGTCATGATAAAGTCATAATGGCTCAAAATCTCATCCGTCTTTTCTTGAATAAATCTTCTGGCTTTTTGTCCTTTGCCAAAAAAGGCATCGTAATACCCAGAGCTCAACACAAAGGTTCCGAGCATAATTCTTCGTTGTACCTCAGGTCCAAAACCTTCCGTTCTTGAAAGTTTGTAAACTGACTCAAGGTCGCTTACGCCTTCTGCACGGAAACCGCTGTGTACTCCGTCAAACCTTGCTAGGTTAGAAGAAGCCTCAGCCGTGGTAATGATGTAGTATATGGGAACTAAATAATCTAAATAAGGAAAGGAAACAGGCTCAACTACATGGCCTTCAGCCTTGAGTTTTTCAATAGCCATTTCCATGTGGGCTTTTACTTCTGGGTCTAACCCCGGACGCTCTAAGCAGTCTTGTAAATAAGCGATTTTCTTCTTCTCTGTCGGAGCTTCTAAGCTTGAAAAGTCTTCAGTTGGCCTTTGAGAAACGGTGCTGTCATAAGCATCAGGACCTGAAATCACTTCAGTAACCAAAGCAGCATCTGCAACACTCTTTGCCAACGGACCGATTTGGTCAAATGACGAAGCGTAGGCAATCAACCCGTGACGAGAAACTCTTCCGTAGGTAGGCTTGTACCCAACCAATCCGGTAAAGCTCGCCGGTTGACGAATACTACCTCCCGTATCAGTACCTAAAGCCACATGGCACATATTGGCTGCCACGGCAGACGCCGAACCTCCAGAAGATCCTCCTGGAACTTTAGTAGGGTCTAATGGGTTTTTCACTGAACCAAACGCAGAATTCTCGTTGCTTGATCCCATGGCAAACTCATCACAGTTAGTCCTGCCGATAATGATAGCATCTTCTTCTAACAACCTTTCTACGGCGGTAGCCGAGAATAAAGACGTAAAGTTTTCTAAAATCTTTGACGAGGCCGAAACGACGTGATCTTTGTAACAAAGATTGTCTTTTATGGCCACTACCATTCCTGCTAGCTTTCCGGCTTGTCCTGCTTTAATCTTAGCATCTACCTCAACCGCACGCTGGCGTGCTTCTTCGGTATAGACTTCAAGAAAAACATTGAGGTCATCATTTTTTTCAGCAATGGTTTGCAAGTGAAAGTCTACCACTTGAGCTACTGAAATAGTGCCGGAAGTCAGATCTTTTTTAAGGTCTGAATAAGAGGAATAGTTCATCGAGAGATTAGTCCTTTTTAGAGTCGTCTATTTTGTCGTTTTCGTCTTCCTTAACCGCGTTTTTGAATTCTTTGATTCCGCCGCCAAGGCCTTTCATTAATTCAGGAATCTTTCTACCACCAAAAAGCAATAGTATTAGGGCTACCACAACAATAATTTGCCAAGGCCCAACCAATCCTAAAAATATAGATAAAAAATCCATGTTCTAATCATTTTGAAGGGCAAAGGTACAAATTAGGATGGAGGTAATAACAAAAAAAATAGGGACAAGGAACTCGGAACTTGGGGCCGGGGTTTATTAACTAGTTGACCTATTCCTGATTTTGGTTGACCATCATTAAGAATTCGTCAGTACGGCTCTGTTTTCTTGTTCCCTAGTTCCCCTTCTTCACAAACTCAGACTTTAGACTCATCGAGCCAAATCCGTCAATCTTGCAATCAATGTTGTGGTCGCCCTCAGTTAGACGAATGTTTTTCACCTTAGTCCCTGCCTTGATTGGTTTTGGGGCTCCCTTTACGGGGAGGTTTTTAATGACCACAACCGTGTCGCCGTCTTGCAAAAGGTTTCCGTTTGAATCTTTGACTACCAAACCATTGCTGCCTTCTTCACTCGGATTCCATTCATGACCACACTCTGGGCAAGCGTAAAGGTCTTCACCCATAGAATATCCAAAAGGTGATTTACACGACGGACAAGCTTTCATTTCTTCAGACATAGTATTGCGGATTAAGGTGTATAAGGATATTGAGACATCCTCTGTAGTCCTGCAAATTTAGTGTTTTCTTGTGGGAAGTGACTCTGATAAAAATCATAAACCACAACCTTTCAAAAAAAGTCAGTGAAAAGGTTTTCATTGGGGCCAAAGTGGATAATTTAGTCCGTAGATAATCGGGTTCCCACGGCGTACCTTGATTTTTAAATCACGAGCTATAAAGCTTTTCTTTCCCTTGTTCCAAACGTAGGCTTTCACTCGGGCTTTAGAAAAATCCACTTGAATGTCAGATAGCTTTAGGGTTTGATATACGGTAGTGATCGTGGTGTCTCCTTGAAAAGGCAAAGCGAAATCGCTAAAATCGGACCCGCCCCAGAATATCTTTTGGTCGCCTTCCCAAATTTCACTCACTAATACGCCTTGATCTAGTTTTTCGCTAGAAGTTACTTCTACAGAAAGGTCAATAAATTGATAAGGATGGTCGATAACTGAGTTGAGATTCACTGTTGCTGAAGGTCCCCATTCTAGTTCTGGGGAAAAGTTAACCGTGGTCAGGTCTTCCTTAGATTCAGGATCAGTTTCATCACTAACGGGCCAAGAGTTTCTTGAAATTTTGTTCTTAGAAAACAAATAAGTGGTCCCACCAAAGTAGTTGTGTTGAAATTCTAAGTAAGGATAAAACTCTTGAATAATAGGGACAATTTTAGCGTTGCTATTAGAAAGACAACCCAAATAGAAAACCTCATGATTTGCGTGGTTTTCTAAAAGGTACTGTTTGAATTCTAATAAACTCTTAAAGCGATCACTCCAAAAGAGAAAATCGTCAGAAATCAAGTCCTTTTGCAAATAGTATTCGGTAATCTCTTGATGAGAATCAACAAGGTATATTCCAGGGTTGTGGGTAGAATTTGCACTTTGAAGATCCGTGAGAATCCTTTCATACACCGACTCATAAAAGATAGAGTAATGTCTACGGGTTTCGATAAGAGAGTAGGTGCCAAGGACCACAATCAATAGTGACCACAGAAAATTTGTCTTTTCACTGAATCGGGGTAGTGATCCGAAAAGTAAAAGCAACAAAAACGGAAAGCTAAAGATCAAGACAGAAAACTGAAGGACCGCATTGACGTATAGCGAGTAAAAATAACCGATGGACAAAGGGGTCGCGAACCACACTATGGAGATCACTATCCACCGCCATTTTACTTCGCTTTTAGAAACCATTCCGTAAACCGTCAAAAGGGCTAATGCAGCGGCCATTGGCCAAGAATAATTCAACGTATAGAACAGGTACTCGCTAAAAAAATCACTATTAGGTTTTGCCAACCATCCTTCCACTCCTCCTTTGCTCAATTGGTAAAAAAGCACCTTGAGGTGAGGAATGTAGGTAACAAACACAGCAAGCCCGAAAAAGATATACCTCCATCGGTACTCCTTTTCTACCATGAAAACCCCGGTAAGTCCAACGATAAATACAAATAGTAAACTAAAATGATGATTGTAAGCACAAAGGGCGGCACTTAATACGTAAAGAATACCATTTTTTAAAAACCCCTTCTGGGGAGATTTTATCATTTGCGACCAAAAGTAGACCATGGTCAGGGAGAAAAAGAGTCCGCTGATATACGGCCTTGCAATTTGACTGTACATTACAGCATATTGAATGCTTGCCAATAGCGCTGCAGAAAGAAGTCCGGCAGTTTCGTGAAACCACAGTTTCCCAAGTTTGTACATGTACCACACAGAACCCAGCCCCATCAGTGCAAACGGAAGTTTCACCACCCACTCTTGTGTCCCAAACCAATGCGTATAGTAATAGAGAAAAACCTGTACTCCCGCCGGGTGAAAATCAACCATAACCCCTTTTTCTATCAAGTCAGAAAACGTCGAAAAGTCTAATCGAAAGAGTGCACTAAACTCATCATGCGTAAAGGGAATTTCTGAAAAGTGAAAAAACCTCAATATCGCAGCAACGACTAGGATTAACCCCAAGGTGTGACGATTAGATAGTTTCATGAATACGTTGATTGACCTTCTAAAGGTAGGGAAAGATGTACAATTAAAGGAACGGGAGAATGAGGGATTAACGGAATAGTAAAACAAGTTGTTTTTAGTGCGGTAAAAAAGTCTGGATTTTAGTTCTTGACTCTTGCGTCCCTAGAACCTTAATAATCTATTTCCTTAAAAAATCTTTTGTCTGCAACAAAGGTCCCAAAAGGCACAACACCAGCAATTAGAGATAAAGTTATGGTTTTTAAATCCCACCGGTATTCCTTCCCAGAAATTACAACCCAAACGCAATAGGCAATAAAGAGAACACCGTGAGCCATACCGACAATTCTTGTAGGTTCAGGCATGTCATAAAAGTATTTTAGGGGTACGCAAATGCCTAACAAAAGCAAAAAGCTAAGGCCTTCAAGCAATCCTAAAATGCGCAGTTGAGAGATCGTAGTTTTCATTGCGGAAAGATAATACACGGGAACGAGGAAACAAAGGACCACATCTTAACCATGGCAGGTTAGCAAGTTGTTGAAAGGGTTAATGGTGAATGATGTTTTTTAGGGATCCGCTTTACAACCTATAATAGGAAAGCAAAAAAAAAAATTCTCATTCCTAGAACTTGGCTCTTATTCCCTTCATCCCCTTTTTTCTTAACTTTAAACCACCAAATACCAATCTGCCTTATTTTTCCGTTGAGTATTAAACCGCTGACTATTAATTTATTGACTTCCCCTTTTATGAAAGCGATCATCTTTCAGAGACTTTTCTTTGTTGTTACCCTTGTAACTGCCGTTGGATGTAGTTCCCCAGAACCCAATGTAAACCCTGAATTTGCTGAGTACATAGAAATGTACTCTGAATCGGTAATTTCAAAATCGGACGTCATTGTCATACGATTGGCAAAGCAAGTGGTTGACTCAGTTCAAGTGTATAAGAAAATTGAAAAAGACCTTATTTCTTTTTCACCCAATGTTGAGGGGGAGCTGTATTGGGTTGACGAAAGAACCCTCGAATTTAAGCCTTCGGAGTGGCTAGAAAGCAATCGCGAATATGCCGTAACCTTTAAGTTAGGTGAGTTGACCAATGTCCCTAGTGAACTTGAATCCTTCACATTTGTCGTAAAAACGCTTAAGCAAGACTTTGACATTTCTTCTGGAAAGCTGGTTAATTACAACGATGCAGACCTAACGCATAAATCGTATTCTGCAGGCGTAAATTTTGCAGATGTGGTTAGAGAAGATGAGGTTCAAAAGGTATTAAGAGCCACCCAAGACGGAAAAGAACTTCCGGTTTCGTGGACAAAGCCCAACGGCAAGGTCGCATATTTTAACGTAGACTCGATAGAGCGTAAAAAAGAACGCTCTGTGGTCATGCTTCATTGGGAAAGAGAAGTTTACGGAGATGAAAATGAAACTACGGAAATAGAGGTATTAGGTTTTAATGAGTTTGGGGTTTCTTCATCTATACTTCAGTCAATGGGTGACCAAACCTTGACAATCTATTTTTCAGACCCCTTGGCAGAACAAGATTTCCGCGGACTTCTATCAATAGAAGACCTTGCAGAAAGTGACTTCAAGGTAAAGGCCAAAAACAACGAATTGGTCTTGTTCTTTAGCAAACACATTGGCGGTGAAAGATTGTTGACCGTCCGCAAGGGTGTAAAGGCAAAAACGGGCGTAAAGACCCAAAATGAATATTCTCGTAGACTTGTTTTTGAAGAGTATAAGCCAGAGGTTAGATTGGTAGATAACGGAACCTATATTCCCGAAACTAACGGACTCATCTTCAGTTTTGAAGCGGTAAGCCTTTCTGCTGTAGACGTTCACGTGACAAAGATTTACAAAAACAATGTCCACCAGTACTTTCAGCGAGACATGGAAGACAATGACTATGAGTTACGCCGCGTGGGTAAGCCCATTGCCACTAAACACATAAACTTATCACAAGCCGGAAAACAAGACCTGCACCACTGGAAGAGGTATTCGCTAGACCTTTCAAAAATGGTAAAAATCGATCCGGGGGCTATCTACAAACTTGAGTTTAGAATTCGTCCGGAGTACTCTATGTACACCTGCGAAGGAGAAATAGAACAGCGAGAAGTAAGTGACCAGTCTAATGATCATTTAGAAACAGAGTGGTCAGACTATTATTATAATAGCGACCATTATTACGATTTTTCAAAGTATAACTGGAAGAAAAGAGATGACCCCTGTTACTCGGCGTATTACTCAGAGTGGAATCGCAGAGTGTCTACCCGTGTAATTGCTTCAAACATTGGTGTGATTGCCAAAGCGGGCGGTGATAAGGTTTTAGATATTACCGTTACCGACTTAATTACCGCTAAACCCATTGCTGGCGCTGAGGTGGTTTTACTCAACTACCACAATCAAACCCTGGAAACTCTAGTAACAGATCAAAACGGATTTGTCAAGTCAAAGCTTGATGAAAAGCCGTTTTTAATCATTGCCAAGCACAAAGGGCAGTCTACGTATTTAAGCATAAAAAATAACCAAGCACTTTCTACCAGTGAGTTTGAAGTAGGAGGCAGCTACACAAAAAAAGGGGTCAACGGATTTATTTACGCCGAAAGGGGAGTGTGGAGACCTGGCGACAGCATTCATGCAAACTTTATTTTAGAAGACAAAGGGCAAGTACTTCCTGAAAGCTTACCAGTGGTAGCAGAGCTATACAATCCCAAAAGGCAATTGGTTGACAGGGTCGTGGTAACCCATCCGACCAGCAATTTTTATTACTTCCCGCTTACCACTCAGGCAGACGCCCTTACAGGAAGGTATAATTTAGAAGTATCGGTGGGCAATAGAAAGTTTAGAAAGAGCCTCCCCATAGAAACCATAAAGCCCAATCGCTTGGCTATAAATTTTGACTTTGATGGCGATATGGTCAAAGGGTACGAAACACAAAAAACAGAATTACACGCACAGTGGTTGCACGGTGCCCCGGTAAAAGGTCTAAAGACAAAAGTTGAAATGTCTTTGTACAATTACAGCTCACCGTTTAGCAAGTGGAAATCGTATAATTTCTCAAATCAACAATTGAATACCTTTTCAAGAAGGTCTAAGGTAATCTTTGACGGAAACCTCAATGATAAAGGAAAGGCAGGAATTTCTATAGAGGCCTTGGGCGCCAACACCGCCCCAGGAATGCTCAAAGCCAGCTTTGACACTAAAGTAGAAGAACCTGGCGGCGGATTTAGCGAGGACCACTTTACCATCAACTACTCTCCTTACTCCCAATACGTGGGTATTCACGTCCCTAAAGGCAACTTATGGGGCAATGCTTTGACCGTTGATGAAAATCATAAAATTGACTTGGTCCTTGTCAATCCAAAGGGAGAACTTGCCCAATCGGGTAAGGCCAAGGTTAAGGTCTTCCGCATAGAAAGATCGTGGTGGTGGCACAGAAGTAATCAGTCTATCGGACATTATATTTCAAAAAATGCCCATTCTAAAATACGCGATGAAGAAGTCACTTTCGTGGGAGGAAAGGCCACAATAAACCTAAAAGTCGACAAGGAGAATTGGGGGAATTATATTATGGTCGTTGAAGACAGCAAAGGACATAAAGCTTCGAGCAGAATTTACTTTGACTGGCCGTATTGGATGCGAGCCAATCGAATTGAAGGAGAGGAAGCTAGTATTCTTGGTTTCTCAACCGATAAAGACGAGTACAAGGTGGGCGAAATGGTAAAAGTAACTTTCCCGAGTAACGCCGGAAGTAAAGCTCTTGTAGCCATTGAAAATGGAATAAAAGTGATTGATAAATTCTGGGTTGAGACGAGTGAAGGTGAGACGCAGTTTACCATTCCAACCACTACAGAAATGGCTCCCAATGCATTTGTAAACGTAATGTTGTTGCAACCACATTCTGCAACGGCTAATGATCGTCCTATTAGGCAATATGGCTATGTTCCCATCCGCGTGAAGCGCAAAGACGACAAGTTAAATCCTGTAATAAAAACGGCCATTACCTATAGACCTGAAAAACTTTGTGAGATTGTGGTCTCTGAAGCTGAAGGCAAGAAAATGACTTACACCCTTGCTGTGGTTGACGAAGGACTTTTGGGAATTACTAACTTTAAAACACCAAACCCTTACGACCACTTTAATCAATTTCAAGCCTTGGGGGTAAGAACCTGGGACATGATGGATGATGTGGTTGGAGCGTATGGCGGTGAATTAGAAAAGCTGCTAAGTTTAGGGGGTGACGGTGCGAACCTCAAAGAGGAAAAGATGAAATCTAACCGCTTTAAGAGTGTCCGCAAGTTTTTGGGATCCTTTACTCTTGAGCCCGGGCAAAAAATGACGCATAAATTCATGATGCCCAATTACGTGGGTGCTGTACGAGTAATCGTAGTGGCGGGCAACCTAGACTATGCTTATGGCAGTGAAGAGGTTGAGGTCCCAGTGAGAAATCCAGTAATGGTTCAAGCCACCTTGCCAAGAGTCTTACATCCATCAGAAGAAATAGACTTACCGGTTACTGTGTTTGCCATGGAAGACCATGTTAAGTCAGTTGATGTTGTGGTAGAAACCAATGATTTGGTAGAGATTTTGGGATCAAAATCTGCTCGTGTAACCTTTAGTGAAAAGGGTGATAAGATGGTTTACTTCAAAGCGAGGGTTAAAAATGCTGAAGGGGCAGCAGACTTTGTGGTAAAAGCTACCTCAGGAAGTGAAAAGGCAATTTACGAAGCAAAGCTTTTAGTTCACAGTCCGAATCCTGAAATACAAAATAGCACCTTTATTAAACTTGATCCAGGAAAGTCCATCGACCAGTCTTTAGAATGGCTTGGTGTGAAAAACACAGGCGTTGGGAATATAGAAATCGGAACTCTGCCCTCGGTGAATTTGAGCAAGAGAATGGGATACCTGCTTCGATATCCATACGGATGTTTAGAGCAAAACGTATCCACGGCATTTCCACAATTGTACCTGAATGACATCAATGAACTGACCCCTGAAGAGAAGGCCATGGTGCGAAATAACGTATCTACCGTTCTTAACCGTTTAGTGAAATTCCAAAACACCTCAGGTAGCTTTAGGTATTGGCCAACCTATAACTCTTACTACAATGTGTGGTCAGATATTTACGCAGGTCACTTCTTGGTAGAAGCAGACAGAAAAGGATACACCTTGCCTTCAGGCATTAAAGAGAGATGGTTAAAGCAAGCGGGAGCCGACGCAAGAAACGAAGTGTTTGCCAACCATAGTTATTCAAGAGAGTCAGACAGAAACCAACAACTTGCCTACAGGTTATGGGTTTTGGTTAAGGCGGGTGTACCAGAAATTGGTTCTATGAACCGACTTAAAGAGCGAGGGTCTCTCAACAGTTTGTCTAAGGTTATGTTGGCCGCCGCTTACGCGGAAATTGGCCAGTCTACCGTGGCGGAAGAACTACTGAATAGCACGCCGTTTGAGTTGGAGATTTATCCGGTTTACACCACGTATAACTTTGGATCAAGTATTAGAGATGAAGCCATTTGGATGGAGGCTTTATTAAAGCTTGGCAAGGTAGATGAAGCTTACAAAAGGGCTGTGTCGGTTAGTAAGCAGTTGAACGAAGACTCATATTTAAGTACGCAGAGTATTTCTTTTGCCTTGCGATCTATGGCCCTAGTATATGAATCTTCAAAACCTTCAGAAAACGGAATGATGGCTGCATTGACCATTGATGGTAAAGACCACTCTTTTGAAACCGCCCAGAAGCTCAAGACGTTTGCTATTGACGACAAAAACAAAAAAGTAAAAATTGTAAATAATGGGAATGATCCACTGTTGGTGGTAATTGGGCAGTCGTACAAACCCAAAATGGGATTAGAAGAAGCGTTTGAACGCAACCTAAAAACTAAGATTAGGTTTACCGACGAAAACAATGGGACTCTTTTGGTTGACAAACTAGATAGAGGTACTGACTTTATTCTAGAGATCACCATTGATAACCCTACGGAATATTACTTTAACGACTTGGTATTGTCTCAGTCTGTTCCTTCTGGTTGGGAGATCACAGAGTCTTCACTATACGTTTCAAACACCTTAGAATCATCAAGCAGATACAAAGATGTTAGAGATGATAGAATTGACGTCTTCTACGATTTACGCCCGCATGAGAACAAGGTGTTTAGAGTGCGCTTAACGGCAGCCTATAGTGGTAAATATTACTTGCCGGCAACACAAAATGCTGCCATGTACACAGACAAAATTCAGTCATATATTAAAGGTAAATGGGTTGAAGTCCAGAAAAAATAAGCTCATCGTATTATTGATTTGCCTTCTTATCGGGCTGGGTTGGTTTTACCTCCTCATGCCCGATAAGTTGTTTGTTGTGCCGTATTCTACGGTGGTGAATAGCAAAAGCGGACAATTGCTCAATGCTAGAATTGCCGCCGATGGTCAATGGCGTTTCCCACCGTCTGACTCCTTGTCGACCAAGTTTGTAAAAGCATTGTTGACCTATGAAGACGAGCATTTTTACGACCATAGCGGGGTTAGGTTTCAGAGCATTGCCCGCGCTTTAAAACAGAATTACGAAGCCGGAAAGGTGGTGAGTGGGGGGTCAACTCTTACCATGCAGCTGGCAAGAATGTCAAGGGGCAATCAATCTAGAAACTACCTGCAAAAGTTCATCGAAGTGTTTTTGGCTCTCCGCATAGAGTGGTCCATGACTAAGGATCAAATTTTAAAGTCTTATTCGGCTCATGCCCCTTTCGGGGGAAATGTGGTTGGCCTTGAAGCGGCTAGTTGGAGGTACTTCGGAAGGGCCTCCACAGAAATTAGTTGGGCAGAAGCAGCCATGTTAGCCGTGCTGCCCAACGCACCAGGAATTATTCACCCCAGCAAAAACAGATCAACCCTCCTTGAAAAGAGAAATTGGCTATTAAAGAAACTCTATGAAAACGGAGAGTTGGACGAGGAGTCATATCGCTTGAGTACCTTAGAAGAGTTACCCGCCAAACCTCTTCCCATCCCACAGATGGCAAATCATTTTTTAAACTTTTTGGTGAACCAAGAGGGTCCGGAAAAAACCTTTCAGTCTACATTGAACTACAGCCTGCAGAAGAATGTAAACTATGCTACCCGCCATTTTCATGAAACAGAAAGACTAAAAAACATTCACAACCTAGGGGTTGTAGTGGTAGATAATAGAACCTTAGAGATTGTCGCCTACGTTGGCAACTCTCCTGCGGGGAATGATCACCAACAAAATGTAGACAATGTCAGGGCTAGGCGCTCAACCGGTAGTATTATAAAACCACTTTTGTTCGCAGAATGTCTACAAAAAGGGACTTTTTTACCTACCCAATTGGTGAAAGATTATCCCATACGGTTTGGCAGTTACTCGCCCACCAACTATTTTAAAACCTTTGATGGTGCGGTTCCTTTTGATGAAGCCATTGCAAGGTCATTAAATGTACCAGCGGTAAATGTGCTTAAGGAATATGGCGAAGGTGTTTTTCTCAATGACCTGAGAGAGTTAGGGTTTTCTACCTTCAACCACTCGGCTTCTCATTACGGACTAACCCTGATTTTAGGAGGAGGCGAAGTCACCCTGATTGAACTAGGAGAAGTGTATGCAAACATGGCCCATGAATTGGCCTTTTTTCCTCAGCCCACTACCTGGAAGTCTTTAGTTTCTCATTCCACAGAATCGCAGTCAGAAAAATCTTCTCCCATCTCTCCGGGAAACATTTATCACATGATTAAAGCCATGCAAAAGGTGATTCTTCCAGATGACAGAAAGTACTTTCAACTGGTAGATCACCGCAAGATTGCCTGGAAAACAGGAACCAGTTTTGGGGCTAGAGATTCATGGGCTGTGGGTATAAGTCCGAAGTATACTGTAGCTGTTTGGGTAGGCAACTCAGATGGAGAAGGGGTTTCTGGATTATCGGGATTAACCGATGCCGCCCCTTTGATGTTTAAGGTTATTGATGAGATTCCTGACTTTGTCGGAGAATTTTATCCGCCCTACGATGTTATGTATGAAGTAGAAGTGTGTTCTCAGAGTGGCTTGTTGGCCGGAGATCTTTGTCAACACACCGCGAAGATGGATGTTTCTAACACCATTCAATACGCAGAAAAATGTCATTATTGCCAGCAGATTTGGGTAGACACACAAGGTCATAGAGTCAGTAAATCTTGTGATGTCTTGGCAAATTCAGAATATCGATTTGTATTGCCCAATAGAATGGAATGGTATTATTCTCCACTGCACCCCAACTACAAGCCTATGCCTGATTGGCGTGAAGACTGCCGTCCGATTGAAAACCAAGGCTTAGATAAACTCTCTTTCCTCTACCCACAAAACAATGATGAAATCGTGTTGTCTGACCACAGTCAAAAGATTGTGGTTCAAGCCGTATACAGAAAAAGAGACGAGCCTTTGTTTTGGTATTTAAACAACGAGTTTATTGGTCAAACCAACTCTTATCATGAGATGGCTATTTCCCCCGAAAGGGGAAACCAACTGATTACCATTATGGATTCTAAGGGTAATAAGCGGTCATTATTCTTCGTAATTAAGTAGCCTTAAACCATTAAAAATATCTGAACGTCCTCACCCACAGTGAAAGGAGGTTTACTTTTCTTTATATTTGAGAAAATCTAAATCTCAATTTAATGAAAACACCCCTATTAGTAGGAGTTGCTGCCATTGCGATTTCTTGCTCTCAACCAAAAGAAGAAATGAAATACCCTGAAACGAAAAAGGGCGATGTGGTCGAAAACTACTTTGGTACAGAAGTAGTGGACCCGTATCGTTGGTTAGAAGACGATCTAAGTCCTGAAACCGAGGCTTGGGTAAAAGCACAAAACGAGGTTTCGTTCGGTTACCTAGAAAACATTCCCTACCGCGAACAATTAAGGACTAGGCTTGAAAAGCTTTGGAATTACGAAAAGATTAGTGCGCCTTTTAAAGGGGGTGACACGGAATATTTCTCTAAGAACGACGGACTGCAAAACCAAAGTGTTATTTATGTACAGAAAGAAGATGGCACTTCTGAAGTATTTCTTGATCCCAACACTTTTTCTGAAGACGGGACCTCTTCACTCGCAGGCGTAAGTTTTACAAAAGACGGTTCATTGATTGCTTATCAGATTTCTGAAGGCGGATCAGATTGGAGAAAGGTGGTGGTTATGGATGCCAAAACCAAAGATATTATTGAAGACACTTTAGTGGATGTTAAATTTTCTGGAACCAGCTGGTTAGGAAACGACGGTTTTTTCTACAGCAGTTACGACAAGCCAGAAGAAGGGTCAACCCTTTCGGGAATGACAGACCAACACAAACTATATTATCACAAATTAGGTACGCCGCAAAGTACGGATGAGTTGATCTTTGGGGGTGAAGAAACGCCAAGAAGATATATTAGCGGTTATGTAACGGAAGATGAAAGATTTTTAGTGATTTCAGCGGCGGTAAGCACGTCGGGCAATGAGTTGTATATCAAAGACCTTTCGGTAGAAAACAGTGCGATTGTACCTGTAGTTTCAAACTTTGACAATAACCACAGTGTGGTAACTACAGAAGGTGACAACATTTACATTGAAACCAACTTAAACGCACCCAACAACCGCTTGGTAGTTGCAAATATTAATCAAGTTACTCCAGAAAACTGGACAGACGTAATTCCAGAAACTGAATTTCCGTTAAATGCAGGTCACGCTGGAAAGTATTTGTTTGCCACCTATTTAAAAGACGCTACCTCTTGGGTGTTGCAATATGATATGCAAGGTAATATGGTAAGAGAGATTTCTCTTCCTTCTGTAGGTTCTGCGGGAGGTTTTGGGGGTCGCAGTGACGACACTGAGATTTACTACAGCTTTACCAACTACGTTTACCCATCTACGACCTTTAAGTTGAATTTAGAAACGGGTGAATCAGAATTGTATAGAAAATCTGGAGTAGACTTTGATCCATCGGGGTATGAATCAAAGCAAGTGTTTTATACTTCTAAAGACGGAACAAAAGTTCCTATGATTATCACCCACAAAAAAGGTCTTGTCCTTGATGGAACCAATCCGACGATACTTTACGGATACGGTGGATTCAACATTAGCCTTACACCTTCATTCTCAACCGCCAGTGTAGTTTGGTTAGAAAACGGAGGAGTTTACGCAGTAGCCAACTTAAGAGGAGGTGGTGAGTACGGAGAAAAATGGCACGTTGATGGAACCAAACAAAACAAGCAAAACGTATTTGACGATTTCATCGCCGCTGCCCAGTACTTAATTGACAGCAAGTATACTAGCTCAAGTAAGCTTGGTATTCATGGGGGTTCAAACGGTGGCCTTCTAGTAGGAGCTGTTATGACGCAGCGTCCTGATTTGATGGCTGTTGCGCTTCCTGCAGTAGGAGTTTTAGACATGCTGAGATACCACAAGTTTACAGCAGGTGCAGGTTGGGCCTTTGACTACGGTACTTCTGAAGACGATGAGTCCATGTTTAAATACCTTTACGGATACTCACCCGTTCACAATGTGAAACCAGGAACTTGTTACCCTGCCACAATGGTAATGACCGGAGATCATGATGACCGTGTAGTTCCTGCTCACAGCTTTAAGTTTGCCGCAGAGCTTCAAGCAGCACAATCTTGTGACAATCCTACCCTTATCCGCATCGAGACCAAAGCCGGTCATGGTGCTGGTAAACCTACTTCGATGATTATTCAAGAAAAGGCTGACTTGTATGCCTTTGCTTTTTGGAATATGGGCATTGCAGAATTGCCTAAGTAAAAACTAATATCCCTCCCGCGAGAGCGGGAGGTTATTCTATGAAGAAGCTATTGATTTTTGCCAGTTTAATGTTGGGGCTTTCCGCTTGTGATTCAACTGACAAAACTGTTAAACCCGAAGGGGTAATTACTCCTGAAGATTCTGTTTTACAACATAAGAATGACAGCATAAAGGCAATACAATTAGAGCGGATAAAACTTGAAAAACTAAGAAATAATTATGAACCTAAGTAACATTAAGTTGGGTGCGATTGCACTTTTCTCTACGATTTCTATCGGAGTGTTTGGGCAGTCTGAAAGAGTAGCCCCAAACAACAAAAGTGAACTTCTAAGAGAGGTTGTTAAGGAAAAAATAAGGGCAGGAGCCCAAGGAGTTGACAATGGTTTTGTCGGAGCATTAGGTTCTCAAAAGCAAATGTCTTCAGGTTATGACCAAAGATTGACCACCCAGTCTTTCTCTGCTATTGAAGAAGGAGAGACATTTATTGCGGTTAACCCCAATGACTCAATGAATCTTGTGGCTAGTTTCATGAGTTTAGGTGGACTTGTAGGGTTGAGGTTTCCTATTTATTACTCTAATGACGGTGGATCAACCTGGGACTTATCAAATTTTAAGACAGATTCTGTGGTAAAGTCGTATAACCCAGGGGCATTAATTGCCGGAGGGGGCGATCCGGTTTTTGCCTATGCAAACGATGGCACCTTGTACTTCAGTTGGATTTATCTGCACCTTACTCAATCGCAAGATTCTATATATTTTGATTTGTTATGGGCTTATTCTTCTGATAAGGGAAAAACCTGGAATTGCGAATTGGGTAATGACAAGTTTATTGGTCGTGGAGATTTAAATCCAATGACCGGTGGTATGGGAACATTTGCTGACGGAATCTTTGACCGCCAGTGGATGGAAGTTGACAATACAGGGGGCACATATGATGGTAATCTATACACTTCTTGTGTGTTTTTTCCGAACAATTCTACCACCTTGGCGGGAGATGGAATTGTAGTGAGGGTAAAACCAGCAGGAGCCACCTCATTTAATACGGCGAACTCTGTAGTTACCAACAACCCGTCTCAATTTGCCAATGTACAAGTAGCGTCTAATGGAGATGTTCATGTGGTTTATGCTGACTTGTTAACGGAGTCAATTATGCATAGTAAGTCTACCAATGGCGGACAAACATTTTCTACGCCTACATTAGTTTCTGTAGGATCAAACCTTTTTGGAGGGGACAACTTTCAACACGGAAGAGAAAATGCAGCGACCAACATGGTTATAGATCAGAACGACAATCTGCACGTGGTATGGACCAATTTTACCACTACAGGATTCAATAGCGTTTATGCGAGGTCAACCAACGGAGGCCTTACCTGGTTGACCACACCTTTAGATAACATTTTCCCAAACAAGTCATTTATGCCATCAGTTTCTGCTTTTAATGGAAAGGTAGCCATTGCGGCCCACAATATTGACAACAATGATAGTTCAACCTTTTACATGGCATTGTCGAATGATGGAGGAGCTACTTTTTACATGACCCAGCAAGTGAGTTCTGGTGCGCACCGATTTACAGACTTTTCTACCCAGACCTGGTTTGGTGACTATGACAAGTCTTCAAGAACCAACTGTACAGTCTATTCTACTTTTTCAGACGGAAGATCAGGAAATCCTAGAACCTACGTTGCTAAATTGAATGAGTGTTCTAATGTGGGAATTCCAGAAATCTCAACGATTAATGGATTTTTAAAAGTAGGAAATGTTTATCCAAACCCAGTGGTTGACAAGGGTCAACTTACGATTTCGTCTACTGAAGATTGCCAATTAACATTGTCTTTATTCGACCTAAACGGAAAGGAGATAAAGTCTATAGGTGAGGTTGAGATTACAAAAGGAGAGAACGTGATTTCACTAGAACACAATGGCGTTTCTTCTGGTATATACTTCTGGAACGGAAGCACAACGAAAGGAGATCGATTTACAAGAAAGGTAATCGTTCAATAAAATGTAAAGCCCCTTTTTAGGGGCTTTTTTATTCTAAGATTATGAAGAAAGTATTTGCATTGGTTTTGGGCATTTTGTGTTATGGCAGCTATGCTCAAGTTCAGGTAGATGAGGAAGGATTTAAAACCTTTATTTCTGTAGAGGGGACAGACACCTTTGTCATGAAACAGTATTATATGGTTTTTCTCAATGCTGGTCCGATAAGAAGTCAAAACCCTGAAGAGGCTGCAGAAATTCAAAAGCAGCACCTGGCACACATCTCAAAATTAGCAGAATCTGGAGCGGTAGCCATAGCGGGCCCGTTTGGAGATGATGGAGATACTCGAGGTATTTTAATATTCAACGTTCCCACCCTTGAAGAAGTAGAAAGGCTAGCCAATGAAGATCCTGCGGTAAAAGCCGGGCGGTTAGTTGTTGAAATCAGACCATGGTGGAGCGCTAAAGGAGCGGCATTGCCATAAACAAAGCCCGGGGTTCTGCCGTTAATAGTTAAAGTCTAGAGTATGGAAGAGAAGAGACATTATGCCGTTATTGATTCATATCCCCGAAAGGTTTCTTATTACTTAGGAGATGTGAAAATTGCAGAATCAGAAAATGCCTTAATATTAAAGGAAGTTGGGAGGTCTGTTTACAATCCTGTTTTTTATATTCCCAAAGAAGATCTTTTGGTATCGCTAGAAAAAGATGAATCGAAGAACAGTTATTGTCCGATCAAAGGCGACGCCTCTTACTGGACCATGAAAGGAGCCCAAAAAGACCCATACTTTGCTTGGAGTTATGAAGATCCACTGCCTCGATCAAAAAAGATTGAAGGTCATGTTGCGTTCAATGAGAGTTTCTTGAGGTTTGAATCAAGGCCTTAAGCCCTTAGAATTTCTTAGACACTTCTACTTGATGAGTGAAATAGGACAATCCATTTTCATATTTCTCGCTTTTAAGGGTATGAATTAAATAATACCCTTTTTTGGCGAATTCATCTTTAAGCAAGCTGTGATTGAAGTTTATTGAAACGGATTCTTTCAAAAACGGTAGTGTCTCCTTCATTAATAATTAAACCTTCACCTTCCAGTCTTATTTGGTGAAAGGTCCATCGTTCAACTGGCCGACCTGCCATTACTACCCAGGTGCGATCAAGAAAGGAGAGGGCTTCTGCCTCTACTTGGGGTTTACAAGCAAGAAAGGTTACGATTATAGGAAAGAATAAAAGTGACTACATGGGGAATGTTTAATTAGAGGGAATACTCACAAATATAGAGACCTTAAATCAGAGTTTTGTTACCACAAAATAGGTAAAAAAAACCACCCTATTGGGTGGCTCTTGTATTTAAAATTAGTTGCCTAGTTGTTAAGGAACTAAAACAGCGTCAATAGCGTGTACAACACCATTGGTTCCTTGAATATCGACTTCTTTTACCATGGCCATACCACCATTTGCGTCAGTTATGGTTACACCATTATCTAAGGCGATTGAAATATTGGCTCCGTTCACTGTTGCTACGTTTCCTGCAGGTACTTCGTCACTGTTGATGTTTCCAGCTACTACATGGTACGTCAAAACATCAGCTACACCACTGGTGCCTAAGGCACCTACTAGGGCATTGAGGTCTGCCAATTGCATGTCCATTAACAAATCATTAAAGGCACTATTGTTGGGGGCAAATAAAGTAAAGGGACCTTCCGATGGATTGTCTAACAAAGTATCAAGTCCTCCATCTGCTACACCAAGAGCCGCAACCAAAGAACTGTAGGATGGGTTATAACTCAACAGCTGGTACATTGTTGCAGGTAAAATTACTTTATCAATTACATGAATAACCCCATTAGAGGCATCCAAATCCACAGCAGTAACAGTTGCTCTTTGATTAATCATAACCCCATTATCAGCGCTTAGGTAGAAACTTAGGTTATCCATTGATGAATTCATGCCCAATGTAGTTACATACCCTGTTGTAACCATAGAACTCATTACCTCTTGTCCTAGGACATGGTATAGTAAAACGTTTTTGAGTCCATCCGTTCCTAGAGCCATTTCTACTTCGTCAAGAGATGACATATTAAGTTCAGTCAACAAATTCATAAATGCTGAATCGGTAGGGGCGAAAACTGTAAGATTCTGTGTTGGATCCGAAACAACATCTACAAGTCCTGTTCTAGTTAAGGCATCCACCAAAATGGTGAAATTTCCGTTTTCAACAGCAATCTTAGCAATTGTTTTTTGAGTAGAGGGTGTTGCATTGTTTACAATGTCATCATCCTTATCACATGAGGTAATCCCAATTGCTACGGCCGCGACCATTAGCATTTTAATTCCTTTTAACACATAATTTTTCATAACACTTTGTTTAATTATTATATTCAAAAGTTAAACAAAGTTACAACATTAATGTTTTAAGGTTTCTGTGTTTTTTTCAAAAACAACTTCAAAACTGTCACTCAGTCACTCTAAAAATGTCTACTTCATGAGTACAATAAAGCAAGTTATTATCATAATCTAAGATGATCCTATGATCTAATTTGATGCCTGCCTTCAATAACTCCTCTTTTATGAGATATAATTTAAAGTTATGTGAATCAAAGTCAATAGAATTTGATTCAGTAAATTTATTTTTACCTTCCTTCATAAAATAATGACCTTTCCAGTCCCAAGAAACCTCCCCTTTTAGATAAGTCATTTTAATGATTCTATCAAACTCATAGTCCATGTCTAGGTCTTCATTATTCGTATCGGAAGGTAGTTTTGCAGTTTGTTTAATTTCAATAGAAAAAGCCCCATAAGATTTGGACTTAGAAACAGTAGTAATCTCCTCATTTCCATTAATTTGTGTAGACATTAAGGATTCCAAATTGACAAAAGCATTGGCTAGAGCGGCTTCATAACTGTTGCCCGAACCTTCGCTAATTAAGGTTATGGTTTGAGAGAATACAGAAAGCGAAAGAAGGCTTAGTGCAAAAGTTAGAAAGTATTTCATCGGGTTATTTTTTTTCAAATAGAAACCTAACATCACGTCCGTTTCCCTTTAAGGAAACCAAGAGTTCATGGTCGGAGTTTTTTTGGTAGGTTATAGAAGTCGGGAAGTCGTTTTTAGGATTTTCAAAGGTCCAACTGTTTTCTTCAGAAAGGGTTAACGGGAAAACGATGGTGCTGTCAACTTGTGGTAATTTAACCGTATAGAGCAGAACCCCTTTTCTAGAAAGGATTTCTAACCTTTCAAAAACGGTAGTGTCTCCTTCATTAATAATTAAACCTTCACCTTCCAGTCTTCCTTCGTGAAAGGTCCATCGTTCAACAGGCCGACCTGCCATTTCTACCCAGGTGCCATCAAGAAAGGAAAGGGATGAAACAGGGACTTCTCTTTGGCATGAGTATAGTGAAACGACAAGAAGAGAGAGTATGGTTAGTTTTTTCATGGGTTTGTTGTTCTGTTTTCCGCGCAACGGGGGCCACCATCCTCCGCCCCAGTTTCAAGGTAGTTACATTTTTTTAAAGGTAAAAGAGTCACACGAGTGTAGCCGAATAGATTTACGCTATTTCTTTAGCAGGTTCATTTTCAACTCCATTACTCGAGCTATGGTGTTAGCTCTAGATTTCATTTCTTCTGCCAACTCACCCTGGTGGCTATCGTCAATGGTTTTGATAAAGTGGTTAAGCCAAATGTCAAAATGGTCTCTCTTAAATTCAATTCTTTTATTGAGAATGATATGAGGCCTCATGGGATTGCCTTGATAGTCATCCCCTCCAAAGAGAATCTGATTCCAAAAATCTGCTACCCTATCTAGGTGATGAGGTAAGTCATCCGCGTGAATGTGATCAAAGAAAAATGAGATCTTAGGGTCCGACAAGAGTTTATCATAAAAACTTACAATAACCCTATGAATATCTTGACGGTTTTTGAAGTCCATTAAAACTCAAAAATTTCTCTCATTCTTTGTTCCACCTTGTCTGCATTGGGAATCATAGTAAATTCTAACGTAGAGTTTAGTGGAATTGCTGGAGTATTTACCGCGCCAATCACCTCAACAGGAGCATCTAAGTTTTTGAAACAATTCTTTTGGATAAGTCCGGCGATAGACTGTGCAAATGTGTTTCCTTCAGGCTCTTCTGTAACCACAAGACATTTGCCGTGTCTGTTTACGGTTTCGTAAATCATTTCAGTGTCTAGTGGCACCAAAGTTCTTAGGTCAATGATTTCAACCTTTCCAGGGAATGCTTTAGCGGCTTTTTGCGCCCAGTACACACCCATGCCGTAAGAAATAATGGCTAAGGTGTCTCCGTTGCTTACATTCTCTTCTGTAGCAGAAATCACTACTCTACCTTTACCAAAAGGAATGACATAGTCTTCATCTGGCTCAATGGTTTTAGCGCCTTCTGTTCCTTTGATTTTTGACCAATACAATCCTTTGTGTTCTAGCATAACACATGGGTTTGGATCGTAATAGGCAGACTTCATTAAACCTTTTAAATCGGCGCCGGTGCTTGGGTATGCAATTTTAATTCCTCGTTTGTTTGTTAGAACCGACTCTACAGAACTAGAGTGGTAAGGGCCTCCAGAGCCATATGCCCCAATAGGTACTCTAATTACTGAGCTTACAGGCCACTTTCCGGTAGATAGGTAAAAGCTACGGCTAACTTCAGTAAATAATTGGTTTAGACCGGGCCAGATATAATCAGCAAATTGGACCTCAACAAATGGTTTAAGCCCTGCCACAGACATTCCAACGGTTGATCCGATAATAAACGCCTCTTGAATAGGAGTATTGAAAACCCTGTCATCTCCGAATTTTTGTGCGAGGGTAGCTGCTTCTCTAAATACACCGCCTAACCTTCCGCCAACATCTTGTCCGTATAATAAGGCTTCAGGATGCTTTGCCATAATTTCTTGAATAGCAAAAAGGGCGGCGTCAACCATTACCGTCTTTTCTTTACCCTTAGGTTCTCTTTCTCCTTTTTCTTCTGTGATGGGAGTAGGAGCGAAAATGTGGTCTGTTAGGTCTTCTGGTCTTGGGTCTTCTGCTTTTAAGGCTTCTTGATAATCTGCTTCAACAGTTGCTTTGGCGTCGTTTTCAATTTTTAAGATGTCTTCTTCAGACACCCCTAATAAGATAAGGTCGTTTTTAAATCTTGGGTAGGGATCTCTTTGCGCCGCCTCTTCAAGGTCGTCGCGATACCATTCTTTTCTAACTCCAGAAGTATGGTGACCCAAAAGGGGAACTTTTGCGTGAACTAGGAACGGCCTTCTTTCTTCTCTAACCAGATTGATTACCTCGTTCATGGTTTCATAACTCTCTAAAAAGTCTGCACCATCTATTGAGCGAGTTTCTATTCCGTGAAAACCTGCAGCGTATTCCGCGGCATTCTGAGCTCTAGTTTCGGCCTCGTTGGCAGAAATGTCCCAACCGTTATCTTGAACTAAATAAATAATAGGGAACTGCTTTAAAGCAGCCATTTGTAAAGCTTCTGCTATTTCACCTTCGGTCATGGCTGCATCGCCAATAGAGCACACAACCACAGGAAACTCTCCTTTTTTGGCTAGGCCGTGGGTTTCTTTATACTGAACCCCCATGGCAACCCCGGTAGTAGGAATTGCTTGCATTCCGGTGGCAGAACTTTGGTGAGGAATTTTCGGAAATCCTTTACGGTTTAAGGATGGGTGACTATAATAAGTCCTTCCTCCAGAAAACGGATCATCTCTCTTCGCAAGGAGTTGAAGCATAAGTTCATAAGGCTTCATGCCTATACCTAAAAGAATAGAATCGTCACGGTAATATGGACTTACAAAATCTATTTCGGTAAGCTGCATTCCGGTAGCTAACTGAATGGCTTCATGGCCTCTACTAGTAGCATGAACATACTTGGCTGTAACCTCTTTATTTTCTTCATAAAGCTCTGCCATCGCTTTGGCAGTAGCCATTTTAGAAAATGCTTCTAATAAAATCGTTTTTGAAATTTTTCTTTCCGTCGATTTTGTGCTCATCTGTTTTCAAATCTTTGCGCAAATATCGTAAAATTAGACGGGGAACCTTTAGTTTTTTAGAGGATTTACATCCCGCGAAAGCGGAAAATCAGAGGCATTTAAAATAATCAAAAGGCTCTTTACAGTCGTTGCATTGGTACTGGGCTTTGCATGCTGTAGACCCAAACTGACTTACCAGGCGGGTGTTTTTGCTTTTGCACTGAGGACAGCCTACTTCAACCGCTTTGCTGAAAAGCTCTCTCTTGTCTCCGGTACCCTCTACGGGAGGAGCAATGCCAAATTCTTCAAGCTTTTGTCGTGCGTCTTCTGTTAGCCAAGCGGTTGTCCATGCTGGACTCATAACTAATTCAACGGTTACTTTTTCAAACCCTTTGCTGATTAGCTCTGATTTAATGTCCTCGGCGATAGTGTCCATGGCCGGGCATCCAGAATAAGTCGGAGTGATTTTTACATGAATTTGAGAATCATTGATGATGACATCTCTGACCACACCCATGTCAACAACCGTTAAAACTGGTATTTCCGGGTCTTTTACACTTTGTAAAATTTCTAATATTGATTCTTTTGTGTCTTTCATGCTTTGCAAAGGTAGAAAGAATTAAGACGGATTTAAATGAAAACGATAAACGAGTCGCACATTGAAGACAAGTCCGTCTTTAAAGTCGTAATTGAGTTGTTTTCGCGTATCGCCAAATCGAAAGGCAGAAAGCCCCCAAGTTATTTGGTCTTTAAGGTCATAGATTCTATAGTTCCTTCCTATGGAATATCCCACAAGGGTTTCTAATAAAACGGATTGGGTCAGTGAAAAAGAAAGATAGGTAGAAAGTTCATTGGTTGACTTGTTCAGGTATTCACCATTGGGCTGGTATACAGGGTTATGAAGGTTGTAGGATCGGACCATAGCATTAAACCTCAGTCCAGTTTTCAACCAGGGGAGACTTTGGTAGTTTACATCTAGAAAAAGGGGTAGGGTAGTATTTATTTCAAATCGCTTAGAGGGGTTGGTGTAGTAGAATCCAATTAGAGGGACGAAAAAAGGACCAAAAAGCTCATCGTTGGCGTAAAGGCCTACAGAGAAGTTTTTTCTTTTAGAGAGTGTTTTTTTAAATTGTACAAACCCTCCGAATTGAAAGTCGTTTGCATTGATTTCTCCTTTAAAATCGGAAGCTAACTTAGGAAGTGCAACCCAAGTACTCTTCCAGTTTTTAGAATGTCTTATTTGAACACCCCCCTTGAGTTGTACTGAAAAAACTTCAGTAAGGTTGTTTTTGGTTGGATCTGTTCTTGAGGAGAGTTTTTCGGCAAACCCACCAAAAAGCAAGGTGTAGTTTGAGTCAATGACAAGGGGAAGTAAAAAATCGAGGTTAAACTCCTGAATCCGGGTTCCGTTGGTTAATGTGTCAAATTGATTTATGGGAGTATTTGTATGTCCCAATTTAACCAAATCAACGTATTGTTGACTAGTAGCGTGAAATCCTAAGCTTAAAAAAAGCGAGACAAAAAAAGGACGATGCATTTTTGGTTATTGTATGATCGTCCTAAGTTATTATTTTTTTACCACTTTGCGTCTGGGTAAGACTTCGGTAGGTATTGCATTTCTGCGAGAATGTAACCGAGGTGTTCAGAGTGCTCTCCGTTTCTTCCACCGGTTTGCCCCCAAGTTGATTCTGGAACTTTCAGAGTTGCCATTTCAAACACTTGCGAAACTTTTTTCATCCAATCTTCTTTTAGAGAAGCCGGATCAACCCCCCAACCTTCTTCAACAGAAGTTTTGTCATTTTCGTCCGATTCAAATAGCTCTGGAGTCCATGCCCAAAGGTTTTCTAGGGCTTCTTCCATTTTTGCTTTTGACTCTTCGGTTCCGTCACCTAAACGAATAACCCACTCTGCAGTATACTGAGCGTGGTAACTTACTTCTTTTATCGACTTTTCTGCTATGGCAGCAATTTGTTCATCATTGCTTTTTCTTAGTTTTTCTAACAAGTAGAAGTGATACGTATCAAAGAAAAACTGACGAAGTATTGTGTTTCCCCAATGTCCGTTTGGAGTCTCAACCATGAGGTGATTATTAAACTCAGGGACATCTCTATGATAAGCGTAGGTGTCTTCTGTTTTTTCGCCCCCTTCTAAATTAGCCGCATATTGGTAGTAACTTCTAGCTTGCCCAATAAGGTCTAGAGAGATGTTGGTTAGGGCTATGTCTTGTTCTAACACGGGACCATGACCACACCACTCAGCCAATCTCTGTCCGAGAATTAATGTGTCATCTGCCCAACGCAGAAGTGCTTTTACTTTTGTATTCATTCTTTAGGAAGGATTACATGTGTCCGACTTCGTCGGGAATTTCATAAAATGTTGGATGTCTGTAAACTTTGTCATCACTTGGAGTAAACAAAGGTTCTTTTTCGTCTGGAGAAGAAGCGGTAATTGCATCAGACTCAACCACCCAAATACTTACACCTTCAGATCTTCTAGTATAAACATCACGAGCATTTTTTATAGCCATATCTGCATCAGGTGCGTGAAGGCTACCCACATGTTTGTGACTAAGTCCGTTTTTACTTCTAATAAATACTTCCCAAATTTTCCAATTATCCTTATCCATGATATGATTTATTACGCAGCGGTAGTTTTAGATTTTTCTGACCGGGCGGCAGCTTTTTTGGCGTAGGCATTCGCAGCCTCACGAACCCAAGCTCCTTCCTCATGAGCTTTTACTCTAGCCGAAAGTCTTTGTTTGTTACAAGGTCCGTTTCCTTTAATCACGTTAAAGAACTCCTCCCAATTGATTTCACCAAAGTCATAGTGACCTTTTTCCTCGTTCCATTTTAAGTCTGGATCAGGAATGGTAAGTCCTAAGAACTCTGCTTGAGGAACCGTCTTGTCAATAAATTCTTGTCTTAGTTCATCATTTGACTTACGCTTGATTTTCCATTTCATGGATTGCGCAGAGTTTGGAGAATTATCGTCTGTAGGACCAAACATCATCAAAGAGGGCCACCACCATCTGTTCAATGCATCTTGTGCCATTTTCTTCTGGTCATCCGTTCCGTTGGCAAGGTGCATCATGATTTCATAACCTTGTCTTTGGTGGAAAGATTCTTCCTTACAAATTTTCACCATTGCTCTGGCGTACGGTCCGTATGAAGTACGACAAAGCATTACTTGGTTTTGAATGGCAGCACCATCTACCAACCAACCAATGGCTCCCATGTCTGCCCAGCTTGCGGTAGGGTAGTTAAATATTGATGAATACTTTGCCTTGCCAATCAAAAGGTCATTAACCATGTCTTGACGGTCAGCTCCTAAAGTTTCTGCAGCAGAATACAAGTACAAACCATGACCGGCTTCATCTTGAACCTTTGCGAGTAATATCAATTTTGAGCGTAAAGAAGGGGCACGGGTAATCCAGTTCGCCTCGGGCAACATTCCAACAACTTCACTGTGTGCGTGCTGTGAAATCTGACGAATTAACGTTTTCCTGTAATGGTCCGGCATCCAATCTTTAGGCTCAATTTTGTTTTCAGCATCAACATATGCTTGGAAATTTTCCTCCAATGATTTAGTCTCTCCCATAATTAAAATCTTTATTGAGATGATTTTACAAATGTATAAAATCACTTTCTTTAAAAACCTTGTATCATCCCAAATTGTTCTATCGTTCAAAATATTACATTTGCACCATTAAAAAAAAGGGAAATCCCATGTTAAAGTTTTTTTCGAAGAAGAAGCAGAATAAAGAGTCATTAATGTCTAAGGACGATCAACATAAAGCAGCGCACTTACACTCATTAGTAGTTAGTGATGTAAGAAGAGAAACCGAAGACACCGTTTCAGTGGCGTTTGACTTGCCATCAAATTTAGAGTCTTTGTATCATTTTAAGCCCGGTCAGTACTTGACTTTGAGGACCTACCTCAACGGTGAAGAGGTGAGAAGATCGTATTCTATTTGTTCTTCACCCTTAGAAGGGGAGCTTCGTGTGGCTATAAAAAAGGTTGAAAACGGATTGTTTTCGACGTTTGCTAACCAAGAGTTAAAAATAGGGGACACCTTAGATGTTATGACTCCGTTGGGTAACTTTACCTGCGATATCCATGAAAATGAGAAAAAGAAATACGTGGCTTTTGCTGCTGGTTCTGGTATTACTCCGGTAATGAGTTTAATAAAAAGCACCCTAGAAGTAGAGCCAGAGAGTACTTTTACCTTGTTTTACGGAAACAAAACCGGAAAGACGATTATTTTTAAATCAGAACTAGAAGATTTAAAAGACAAGTACCTAAATAGATTAGAGATTCACCATGTTTTGAGTAGAGAAGACCAAGGCACTGACTACCTAAAAGGTAGAATTGACGCTGATAAGGTTTCCGCTTTCGCGGGAAGGTTTTTTGAGCCTGCTGAGGTAAACCACTTTTTCATCTGCGGACCAGAGGAAATGATAAATGCCGCTAAAGATACTTTAGCAAACCTTGGAGTGGCTAAAGAAAAAGTTCACTTTGAATTGTTTACAACTTCTACCCCAAAAGCAACGAAGTCAGAAGCTACTCAAAGCAAAACCAATGAGGTACTTAGCCAAGTAACAGTGGTGCTTGACGGTGAAGAAACCCATTTTGATATTTCAAGTAAAGGAAACACCATTTTGGACGCGGCTCTTGATGCAGGAGCGGATGTTCCTTATGCATGCAAAGGAGCTGTTTGTTGTACTTGTAGAGCTAAAGTTCTAGAAGGAACCGTTGAAATGGAAATGAACTATGCCTTGGTGGATGAAGAGGTTGCAGACGGATATATTTTGACCTGTCAAAGCCACCCAACCTCAGAAAAAGTTGTGGTCAGCTTTGATGAATAAGCTCTGGGACAATAGGTTTCAAAAGAGGTTTCGCAATTATTCCTCATAACTATTTAATTCCGGTAACAGACCCTTTTCCTTGATCATATAATGGTGAGGAAGTCCGTCTTCTAGGAATTCCTCACTAACAACTTTAAACCCAAAGTCATTGTAAAACTTTATCAGGTAGCTTTGGGCCATTATTTTTACTGGGCCTGAATAGTTTGCCTCAAGAACTTCTAATGATTTTTTGAAGAGTTCTTTTCCGAGTCCAACGCCTCTATGAGGCTTGGTGGTTAAGACTCTACCAATGCTCGCTTCAGGATAAATAACCCCATGACCTGCAATTCTAGAATAGGCGACAATCTCATTTTTTTCCACTCCAAATAAGTGAAGACAATCACGATCATGCCCGTCACAATCTTGGTATGGGCAGTTTTGCTCGACTGAAAACACTTCCAACCGCACTTTCAAAATATCGTATAACTCATCCAACGAAAGTTGATTATACTTTTTTGTTATCCATTGCATTCATCTAGGATTTAAATTTTGATTACTTTCACACTCTAAATATAGAAGAAATAGAAGATTGAAGGAGATGAAGTCGCTAATAGAAGATTTTTCACAACACCTTTTAGATGGATTAAAGACGGTTGACAATGCTAGCTTAAGTCCCATAAACAGTGAGATTGAGAATGTTTTGATAACTGGATTGGGGGGTTCTGGAATTGGCGCAACCATTGTTTCAGAACTGTGTAAGCCCACGGCTTCTATTCCTGTATTTGTCAATAAAGATTATCAAATTCCAGGTTGGGTTTCTAAAAAGACCCTAGTAATTGCGTGTTCTTACTCTGGTAATACTGAAGAAACGGTTGAAGCCGTTAATCGTGCCATAGAGAACGAGGCTCAAATTGTGGCCATTACTTCTGGAGGAAAATTAGAAGAGACTTGTTTAAAGCACAAGTTTGATCACCTAATTATTCCCGGTGGCAATCCTCCAAGATCAATGCTTGCCTATAGCCTTGTTTGTCTCTTTGGCTTATTAGAAAATGCAGGTGTCATCAATGGTGATTACCGCTTAGAAATTGAAAAATCTGCTGCATTGTTAGATGCAACAGAAGTTTCCGTAAGGTCACAAGCAGAATTTATGGCTAAGGCTATGAAAAACACAACGGTGTGTATCTATGCATGCGAAGGAATGGGAGGCGTCGCCACCAGGTGGAGACAACAACTCAATGAGAATTCAAAAATGTTGGGCTGGGATGCGGTAATTCCTGAAATGAATCACAATGAATTGGTTGGTTGGGCCGGCGGATCGAACCAAATATCTACCGTGTTTTTGAAAACACCAGGAGATTACGAGAGAAATAAGAAGCGCACAGAACTCAACGTGGGCATCGTTCAGAAGCATACTAATAAGGTTTTTGAAATGGATGCTAAAGGAGACTCTAGTATTCAAAGTGCACTGTATTTAATTCACCTGGGTGATTGGTTATCGTATTATTTACAGCAAGAGAATGAGGTAGATATTATGGATATCAAAGTCATAGAATATTTAAAATCCGAATTAGAAAAGTACTGATGAGATTTGCCCTGCTTTTACTCTTCCTACCTATATTTTCTTTTGGTCAGTTAGACTCTGCCCAGTGGATGCTAGGAGGGTCAGCAAGTGGCAATATTACTAACCTTTCTGAGGGCTATGCCTACACCATTAAATTAGAACCTCAAGTCGGTTACGTGTTAACCAAAAACCACATTGTGGGTATTCAGGCTTCCGCAGGGTTTTTATCTACGGGAAACAAATACAGTGGTGTGTTATTTTATAGAGGCATTTATTTTCTTAGTGATTTTGTCGGGCTTTTTGGCCAAGTAGAAGGAGGGTATTTATACCGCGAATCTATTTCAGTTTTTGACGGTAGCGTCAACAGTTTTCAAGGATTTAGGTTCGGTGGTAAAGCTGGGGTAAGTACTTTTTTAAGTCAGAACGTTTCGTTAGACACTTTTCTTTTTTACGACGGCAACAACAGCTATGGTACGAGTGCACGATCTGGAAGAAGCAATCCGATACTTGAACAAAACTTTGGTCTAGGTGTTGGCTTTCAAATATATCTGTAATGGCTACAAATGTTGTTTTTGAAGATTTAGGTGAGATTGAGTACAAGAAAGCGTGGGACTATCAAGAATCCATTTTTTCTGAAACCGTAAATCAAAAGTTTACAAACCGAAAGCTTCCTGAAGACCAGCAAACTGAAACCAAAGACAGACTTCTCTTTTGTACCCATCCCCATGTTTACACCTTAGGTAAAAGTGGCTCTATTGACCACCTTCTGATTGATGAAGAAAAAATGAAAGAAGAAGGGGTTACCTTTTTTAAAACCAATAGAGGTGGCGATATTACTTACCATGGTCCAGGTCAAATTGTGGGCTATCCAATTTTTGATTTAGACCATTTCTTTCCTGATATTCATAAGTATCTTCGGTATTTAGAAGAAGCCATCATTGCTACCATGGCAGAGTATGGCTTGTCTGGAGAACGCAGTCCTGGTGAGACGGGCGTTTGGTTAGATGTTGGTAAGCCATCGGCCAGAAAGATTTGCGCTATGGGCGTAAGGGCGTCTAGGTGGGTTACTATGCATGGTTTTGCATTCAATGTCAATGCAAACCTGAAATATTTTGGTTACATTGTTCCATGTGGAATTAATGACAAGGCAGTTACTTCTATGAATCTTGAATTGGGTTATGACCTAGACATGGAAGAGGTAAAGGCTAAAGTCAAATTTCACCTAGCCAAAATGTTTGACCTCAATTACCTCTAGAATGAAAAAAATCACACGCTTTTTCATTTACCTATTAGGAACAATAGGTATCATTGCTCTTGGACTCAAGTTGACGGGAAACGGTTACTTACTAAAAGGGGTTTGGGCAACGTATCTCCACGGCCACAATACAGCATCTATTGATGATATGAGGTTTTTTGAAACCGGAAGGGTTAAAGCCAATAATCCACTTTCGTGGGAGGAAGACTCACTAATGGGAAAAGTTGAGCTTTCCAAAAAGCTTAGAGAGAGCTTAGAGAGTTCAGAGTCTGTTGCTTTTTTAGCGGTTAAAAGGGGAAAGTTAATTTTTGAAGAATATTGGGATGGTTACTCTGACAGTAGCTACTCCAATAGTTTTTCCATGGCAAAATCAATAACCACATTATTAACTCAACGGGCTATTCAGCAGGGGTATATCAATTCTTGGGATGATAAGGTTATCAAATACCTTCCTAACCTTAAGGGGCCTTACGCAAGCCAAATTACCCTTAGGCATTTGGCGACTATGACGGCCAACCTAACTTGGAAAGAAAAATATAAAAGTCCCTTTGCCATTACCGCAAAAACCTACTTTGGTGAAGATGTTCAAAATCTATTATATAGTGAGGTAACGGTAGATAGTGTTCCCGGTGAAATTTACACTTATCAAAGTGGAGCTACTGAATATTTGGGTATGGCTGTACAAGCAGCAGTGAAGAAACCCATTTATGAATTTGCTTCTGAAGCTTTGTGGTCACCTATAGGGGCAGAAAATGATGCTTATTGGCATTTAGACGATCACGGAATGGCACTTACTTTTTGCTGTTTTAATTCAAACGCAAGAGACTTTGCTAAGCTGGGTGGGCTCATGATAAACTATGGCAAATTACACGGTGTTCAAATAATAGATAGCGCCTTTGTGGCCGAAGCTCAGAGACCTTATAAGTCTCCTTACTACGGCTGTGGATTTTGGATAGATCATGAAGGAGGAGAAGGAGTGTATTACTTCAGAGGTGTGTTGGGACAGTACATAATTATTTTTCCCAAAAGAGATTTAGTAGTGGTTAGACTGGGTAAAAAGAGAGTTTTTGACCCAAATTCTCCGCATCCAAGCGATTTTAGAAAAATTGTAGAGGAAATAAAGAATAATAACTGGTAACCTAATCAAATTTTTATGAGTACAATCGCTTATATCGTTGTCTTTGCATTGACAATAATTGTCTTAGTCGGAAACTGGAGAGTTTATGAAAAGGCCGGTCAGCCTGGATGGGCAACGTTAATTCCTATTGTGAATCTTTACTTTTTGTTGCAAATCGCTAAAAAGCCCACGTGGTGGATGTTACTTTTAATTGTGCCTTTTGTTAATATTGTGATTGCATTTATTATCAATATTGAAGTGGCCAAGAATTTTGGTAGATCAGCTGGCTTTGGCGTTGGATTGACCCTTTTGAATGTGATTTTCATTCCTATTTTAGGATTCGGAGATGACAAGTACTTAGGAGGTGACCAAGATTATTGGAATCAAAAAGACGATATTATTGATAGTGACCTTGTAGAATAGTAAACAACCTAACCTAAATTGACATGTTGCACCAACTCAACTTGTCGAAGATTCTTTTCTTAGACATAGAAACCGTTCCTGCCGTATCAAGCTTTTCAGAACTAGACTCTGATTGGCAAGGGCTATGGGACAAAAAAACACAGTGGCAAAGAGGTGAGGCATCGCCCGATGAGTATTATGAGCAAAGAGCTGGTATTTTAGCTGAGTTTGGCAAGATTGCCTGCATCTCAGTGGGGTATTTTAATCACTCTAATGACGAAAGAGAGTTTAGAATAAAATCCTTTTACGGAGATCAGGAGAAAGAAATCCTTTCGGGGTTTAAATCGTTATTAGACTCTTACTTTTATCAGGATGATGTTTTACTGTGTGCCCATAACGGAAAGGAATTTGACTTTCCGTACCTGTCCAGAAGAATGGTGGTAAATAGATTGGTGCTTCCTGGAATTCTCAACACTCATGGCCAAAAACCTTGGGAAGTTAAGTTTCTCGACACCATGGAATTATGGAAGTTTGGTGATAGAAAGAATTACACGTCTATAGCTCTGTTGTCAAAACTTTTAGATATACCCACCCCAAAAGACGACATTGACGGATCACAGGTAAAAGATGTTTTTTATCAAGAGAAAGACTACCAAAGAATTGCTAACTACTGTCAAAAAGATACCTTAGCCGTAGCTCAGCTTTTGTTGAGGTATATGAATCAACCATTAATTCACGAAACGGAAGTTTCAATAATAGATAACAGTAATCATTGAGTGATATAGTTTTACAGATCGACCAGTTAAACATTGGATTTCCTCCTTATGCTGAACCATTGGTAAAAGAACTAAGCCTCACGGTGAAAAAAGGAAAAACCCTTGCGTTGGTGGGTGAATCTGGATCAGGAAAATCACTTTCTAGCCTTGCTGTAATGGGGCTTTTACCCGGCCGTGGAAAATGTATTTCGGGTGAGATAAAGTTTTCCACTCAAGGAGAATCTCTTGAGTTAACCCAGGCTACCGAAGAAGCGTATCAAAAGATTAGGGGAAGAGAGATAGGCATGATTTTTCAAGAACCCATGTCTGCCTTAAATCCTTCCATGCGCTGTGGTGAACAAGTGGCAGAAGTCTTGAAACTGCATAAAAACGCTTCCGCGGAAAAGGCGAAAAAAGAGGTGTTAGAGCTTTTTCATCGAGTTAAATTACCTGACCCAAGTAAAACCTTCACAAAGTACCCGCATGAGCTTTCTGGTGGACAGCGACAAAGAGTGGTCATTGCCATTGCCATTGCTTGCAAACCTAAGCTCTTAATTGCGGACGAACCTACTACCGCATTAGATGTCACGGTTCAAAAAGAAATTCTACAACTCTTATCTGAATTACAGAAAGAAGAAGATATGGGAATGATTTTTATAACTCATGACCTTGGGGTAGTTTCAGAGATCAGTGATGAGGTGGTTGTTCTTTACAAAGGAAAAATGGTGGAAAAAGGAACCACCAAAGAAATACTAAAAAATCCACAAGAAGCCTATACCAAAGGGTTGATTGCCAGTCGCCCTCCGTTAGAAAGAAAACCCAAAAGGCTTTTAACGGTTTCAGATTTTTTGAGCGGTAGAACCTTAGATGTCAACGAGAGAGAAATAAACATTCCCCCAAAGGGAGAAAGTCCGCTACTTGAAGTGGTTGATGTTGAAAAGCACTACCTGACCCAAAAGGGATTTTTTGGAAAGCCCAATGTTTATTTTACCGCCTTAAATAAAGTTCGATTGACCATTTATTCAGGACAAACCTTAGGGCTAGTAGGCGAGTCGGGGTGCGGAAAATCTACCATAGGTAGAGCCATAGCCGGATTGGTTAAACCTGAAAAAGGAAAAATTTTATACCGTGGTAAAGACCTGTTGACTCTCAATAGAAAGCAACGAAAAGAGTTTAGCCGAAAAATTCAATTGATCTTTCAAGACCCGTACAGTTCGCTCAATCCAAGACAAAGAATTGGTGAAATAATTTCTGAACCTATGGAGGTCCACAACCTAGAAGGAAGTGCTTCTCTAAGAAAAGAAAGGGTCTTGTGGTTATTAGAAAAGGTGGGGTTAGATGCGGCGGCTGCACAGAAATATCCGCACGAGTTTAGCGGTGGACAAAGACAACGCATAAGAATTGCTAGAGCTTTAGCGGTAAGACCTGAATTGATCATTTGTGATGAATCCGTTTCTGCTTTAGATGTTTCTGTTCAGGCCCAAGTAATCAATTTGTTAAATGACCTCAAAGACGAATTTGGATTTTCTTACTTATTCATATCTCATGACTTGGGGGTAGTTAAATATATGAGTGATTTCTTATCTGTAATGAAATCGGGTGAAATTGTTGAAGAAGGACAACCCGATGTGGTTTATAAAAATCCACAGACAGAGTATACAAGAACGCTTATAGAAAGTATTCCTCAATGATAGAACTTCTAGAAAGTTATACGCTAGAAATTTTAATTGTAGTTTTAGTGGTGACAATTCCGCCCCCTATTTTTGCAATTTTACACATGCTTGTAAAGAAGCCTAAAGGGTTGCTTTGGTGGATGCTTATTGTTTTAGTTGTTCCGATTTTCGGTCCGCTAGCCTATGTTTTTTACGGAAAGGAATTAAAAGCAAAAAAAGTGAAATGATGGGTGATATTCCATTGATCAATCTTTCTTCGATTCTATTGGGAGTCTCTCTACTTGCCCTTTCAATTTTTCATTTTTTGAATGAGAAAAGAGGAGTTGGTATTTTGATTTTTCTAGGGGCGTTTCTGATTCGATGTGGCTTTGGCTTACTAGAGAGTTTTCCGAATATCTGGGATGAACAATTTCACGCTTTAGTTGCAAAAAACCTCTCCAACACCCCATTTACGCCCCGTCTTTATCCGGCAGAGGTCCTTCCATACGATTACACAAGTTGGACAGGTAATTACATTTGGCTTCATAAGCAACCTTGGTTTTTATGGCAAATGGCAGCTTCCATTAAGATATTCGGAGCGAACATTTTCGCCGTAAGGCTGCCTTCATTTTTAATGTCGGCAGCAGTGTCTGTTTTGTTTTTTTCAATGGGTAAAAAGTTGAACTTAACACAAGCAGGGTTTTGGGCCGGATTGCTTTGGGCAGTTTCATTTTTTTCCATTCAATTAAACACGGGTGTTTTCCCTACAGACCACAACGATGTTGCCTTTGTGTTTTATGTTACCGCTTCTGTTTGGGCGTTTTTGAGGTATCTTGAAAAACCCAATTTTAAACGGGCAGCTCTAGTGGGTCTTTTGTGTGGGTTGGCGGTTTTAACCAAATGGTTAGTTGGCCTAAGTGTTTTTCTTATTTGGTCTTTTTATATCGCTTTTACTCGTGGCTTTAACCGTTCAGAAGTATTTAGATTTCTGTTTTCTGTACTGATTGCCTTTTCGGTTTTCCTACCATGGAATATTTACGTTTTTTTCGCATTTCCTAAAGAGGCAGCTTTTGAAATGGCCTACAATTCAGAACACTTTTTTATCGCCCTAGAAGGCCACGACCAACCATGGTATTTTCACTTTACGCGACAAGTATTTATTTATGGACCTTTAGTATTAGTATCAGCAGTTATTGGTCTTTATCGTTTTTACAACGAGTCAAAAAAGACCAAAAGCCTCTTGTTTTGGGCCGTTTTCGTTTTTGTGTTCTTTACGGTAGCAGCCACCAAAATGGAAGCGTTTACCTATGTTTTAGCAAGTGTAATTTATATTTCTGCAGGTATTATCATTGCGCTCATTGTCAATAGACTTAAAGAAAAGAGTATTGGAAAAAACTTTTTACCTTTTCTTCTATTCTTCATTTTAGGATGGTTTTCTTTACGCCCGATGAAAATTGTACACAGCCATACCCTTCACAATGACTTTAGAAAACAACGAAGTGAAGTTGCAGAGGCTGCTAAAAACCTTGAAAGAGAGCAGGCTACAGAAAGCACTGTGGCCTTTAATGTTCCGATGGGGGCTAAGGTTATTTACATGTTTTACACCCAAGGCGTAGCTTATGATTTTAAACCTTCTTCAGAGGATTTAAAAAAGGTACAAGATCAAGGTAAGACCCCTTTGATGTACAACGTTGACACGAAAGTGTTTGAAGAGATTACTCCGGTAAAGGACCGTATAAGCGAGCGGTAACCTCCCCTTTTTGAATCTCCTTTGAGAGCGCTTTAAAAGATCTTTTGTAAATCGTAATCGTGTCTGATAACACGTTTAGTTTTTCCGACTTAAAGATTAAAATCGAATCTTTTCTGAGTACGGTTTCAAAGTCCCAACGATTTCTCACATTCCAATATTCATCGGCTATAACCGTAGGCGAGGGGTTTACAAAGGCAGAGTATTGATACACCGTCCAGTAGGGTCCAATGGCCGGGTAGCTCATTTCTTTGGCAAACGCTTTAACCTCTGAAGTAACGGGCATAAATACCGTAGGTCTATCTAGAGTGTTTCTTAGAAAAAGGGTAGACCCAGACCAAAGCAAAAGTCCAAATAAAAGCCCTGTGGAGCCCCATTTGTACTTGTGGAGTCTAAGTACAGAAAAGACAAGAAGCATAGCCAACGGCAGCGAAAAATACCTCAGTCCGTTTTTAAAAACCCAATGAGAAACTACGGTGGCTAAAAAGCAAGCTATTGTTATAAAAAACCATGGGCTTTTAAAGATTTCACTTCGGTTTTTAAACAGAATAATACCCGTTGAAGTAATTACCAGAATTAACCCCAGACTTTGTCCCCAATGGCTTTTAAAAGTTAACGCCTCGCGAAAGTAGAATTCGATCACGTTTGAAAAAACGGCAATCCATTCTGAAGGGTTACCTATGAGTTGTTGATATTCATCTGATGAGGTAGTCGCTTGCTTAACTCTAATTAAGAAAAAGAGAAAAAGAAAAGCTAAGCTTCCTTGAAAGAGCAAATGCGTTGTCCATTTAGATTTTAATTCCGTTCGATCTCGAAAAATAATGTAAAGGGCTAAAAGTCCTATGTAAACAATGGCTAAATCAGAAATCCATATAGACAAAAGGCTATAGAGAGTGAAGGTCCACCACTGTTTTGCACCCCAAGGGTTGTTGTCCTCATAGAGTCTATAAATAAGAGAAAGAAAAAACAACTGAGGAATATAGGGTTGGCCTGTGGAAACTAAAAACCACCAATGATAATACGGAAGAAAAAGTAATAGAGAAAGACTGATTTTAGAGAGGTTTGAGAGTCCCTTAGAAAAATTCAAAAAGGTGATGATGAGAAGAAAAACCTGAACTACCGAAACGACCCAAAGCGCAGGAATACCCATAGAAACAAAAGGATAAGAAACCATGGGAATGAAACTTCCCAATCTGTTTTGTCCCCAAAAAAAGAGTCCGTCAGGAAAAACAAAGTCTTGTGCCATTAAAACATGAATGGCTCCATCAGAGTCAAACAAGGGACTCACGGCCGGTTGGAAATAAAAAAAATGAAGAACCATTACCCCAATAATGGAAGTCCAAGTAAGTATTGACTCTAGGGGTTTATTCATTTTGTTTTGCGTTATCTCTGTTTCCTTTAAAAAGGAAAATATCACCACCAAGGGGAGTGATAGAATGATTGGGCCAAACCTTTTTTAGCTCGGGTAAAATATCGTCTATACCAAAACCTTTGCGGTAAAGTATTAAAATTTTGGATTCTTGAAAGTAGTCTCTAATTCGTTTAGTTTTCCATTTGGGAATAATATTATAATTCTCTTATGCTGAAAGGGTGTTTGGGCAATCCTTAAACATTTCCTGATTGTAGTAGTAAGAAAACGGTTTCCAATGATACCACGGATAAATGCTCACCTTCTCATGGGTTGTTTTTTCTGTCTTTGTGGTTTTATTTTTTTTAAAAAGGTTCTCCTTTAAGGCTAAAAATGTTTGGTTAAAAAATAAATAGCCCATGTCTAAAACCAAGTCTATTTAATAATTTTATTCATGAATTTGTGACTTCTTGAATAAAACAAAGTTATCGTTTTCAAACACCACTTCTCTTTGTGGTGAGGTTCTTAAGGATTCTATCAACTCTAATCTTTTTTTAAAAGAGAGGGGATAGCTTCCGCGGTTTTTTTTAAAAAGTGCAATAAAGTCAGAATCCAAGTTATTAGGGCACATGTAAATTTTTGACCGATTGGCTAGGTGCGGAATCAGTACAGAAGATGCCGAAACTGAGGCGGATGATGGAATTTTATTTATTGCGGAATATATTTCTTGAACATTTATTCCCTGGGGCGAAAAATGATCTTTGTGCCACACAAAGGCTTTTGATCTTACATTATCTCCTCCTAATATTCCTGCATGGTTATTATAGAAAATGATAGTCAAAATAGGCAGCATAACTATGGCAAGGCTTATTTTTGGATTCCACCTTTCAATGTACTTTGCCACGGGAATAAGTCCTATAACAACTATGGGTAAAAACTCAATAGAGTAGTGCGCCATGCCTGACCACATGGTAATGTCATTGGGTAAAAATTTAAGGATAAGTAGGGGTGCTAGGACAAAAATCAGTTTTCTGTTGAATAAAATCCCAAATCCGCCAGAAAGCAAAAACAGACCCCACCATTCTACCTTTACATTAGAAATGGTTTGGCCATCAACCTCATAGAAAAGAATTTTTAATAGCTCTAATGGGTTACTAACTAGGTGGCGAAAAATTTCGCCCCAACTACTGCCCAAATATGAAAACCTAAAAAACTGGTCAAATGCCTCTGGAGGTCTTAGTGCTGGCATAATCACCATAAAAACTAAAACGAAATAGGCTAACACTCCTACAAAGATTAATGAGGGCAGAAGATTCTTTTTAGAAAATAAATTTTTATAATCAAGGCCAAATCCTAAGATTCCGCCGGCAAGCCATAAGGGGGGTGTTTCTTTACACATTAAGATCAATAGGCACCCTATGGCAACTTTGCCAAATTCTTTTTTCTGGAAAAAGTAAAAGGTCCACAATACAAAAACGGCCGCTAAAGAGTTGGTGTGAAAATCAAAACTCAACGCCGCAAAGATCGACCAGTTCAACAAGTAGGCAAAAGCCAAGGCCCATTGTCCATAAATAGACAATTCAAATTTCTTGGCAATTTTAAAGACAGCCAGAGCTCCTAATACAAAAAATACGGGTTGGAGAATGACCAGTGTATATGATCCAGAAAGGTACCACAAGGGCGCTATCAGCAAGGTAATAGGACTAAAGTGGTCAGAGAAATAATTTTGATGAGCATTGACAATTCCCGTGGTGAAATAATTCCACTTAAAGTGTGAAAACTCATAAATAGCATGATTAAACATGCCTAGATCTA
>CBFICS010000003.1:0-157387 GCA_965661055.1 uncultured Schleiferiaceae bacterium
GACCACCTCTGTACTCTTCAACTAAAATGGAGGCTACAAAATTACCCGTTAAGTTGGCGGTCCATGTAATATTACCTGTAAAAGGGTCTAAAGTAAAAGGATTAGTCGGATCAGAAGAGGGCAACACAAATCCTGCACAAGGAGTACCTACTGAGTTTAAAGGATCCGTAATAGTCCAAAATAAAGAATCACCATCTAAATCAAAAGGTAATGGGTTATATACCCAGGGAATATTTTGAGCCAAATAAACTGATGCAGGCACAAGGAAAAAAGGTGTTGAATTGATTGCTCCGGCTTGCTTTTTATAAAAAGTGGTAATGGTAGTTGACTCGGACAATGGGTTGGTTAGATTTTGAATCGCCCCATTTCTACAGCAACTATTCCAAGTAATGTAGTAGTCACCTGGATTGGCAATTGTAATCGTATCTCTGTAATAATAAAACTCAACATTATAAGGAAAAAATGGGATCATAAAACCCGACAAAACTGGGTCTTCTGTTAAATTATGTGAAGTGCTGGTACCTGAAATTACTTCTATTACATTGATGTGTGTAGCACCGGCAGGCATAGGTGCAGTACCTGGATTTGCATCTCTGTACAAGAGAAGACTCACAAAATATTGATTGCCACCAACATCAATGACATTAATTTCGCCACCCATAATATGGGTTGAAAAAACTGAAGTACCCATAAGCAAGGAAAAGACTAAGAGAATTGCCTTTTTCATAATCAAAGTTTTTATTATGGTTAGGATCAACTACTTTTTTATTTGCGGAGTTGAATAATATTTCTAATAATTAAAATATTGATTTAAAGACAAATAGATAAGTAGCCTGCGACTGAACTCAAGTATTTAACGAGCAATACTAAAATTTTTAGTCAAAGATTTAAAATCAATTAACCTTTACTTTTGCCCTACCTATTCCCGACTCACCGGCTAACCAAATGTCTCCGTTTACATTAATTTCAAGGGTATTGAATGAACGGTCATTGATAAACTCCCACGTTTGTCCTGAGTTTAAGGTCCAACATGTACCCTGGGTTCCAGTAGCCATAAACGCCCCTTCACCAAGGTAGACTACATCACTTAAATATCCGTTTACCCCTTTGGCAGGAAACCAATTTTCACCACCGGTTCGTGTGTAAAAAGTTGTGTTTTCAGATAGAGTATCAGCTGCATAATCACCTCCTACAATGACTCCTTTGTTTTCTGACAAAGCAATACCAAAAGCACCACTTGAATTTCTTTTAGCATATGGCAAGGGCAACACCGCCCAGTTTTTTCCAGCATCGGTAGAAGAAATCCAATTAGAAAACTGACCTCCCGTAACTATATCTATTCTATCTCCATCTACCTGTAAGCAAGCGTTACCCGCGGCATAACCATGTTCTCCCTTTAAATGAATGGGCAGGTTCCAAAAAGCTTGAACCGAAAAATCACCAATTTGTTGAACTTTTGAAACTTTTGGATTTGAATTGTTTTGGAAATAGAAATCCCCATATAGATTTTTTAAACTTCCGTTTGAGGAATCACTGGGTTGATAAGTAAAATGTAAAAGGGTTGGAATTCTAAAGGTATCTACAGCAATTAAAACCGGTTCTTGGGTACTATAGATAGAATCTATTTGGTAACGATTATCCCCAAAAACCCAAAATCCCTTTTCTCCATCAGGTTTCATAGCATCAATAAACCATCCAGATCCTGTTTGGTGAAAAACGGGAACAAAATCTATATGATCTCTTTTTGATTGGTAAATTATTGCTGGGTCACCAGCGGTAGCTAAGTAAATAAACTCTTCATTCACAGCTATTGATCTAAGCTCTAGACTATCAATAAACTCAAAAGCCCAGGTTTCCCCTCCGTCATTTGAATAAATAAACTGCCCTTTATTAGAAGCAGCATAAACATTATCTCCATCCACTGCTAAGGCTCTAATATTGTCTTCATGAATTTTTAAAACCCGTAAAACTTCCCATGGTGAAGTTGAAGGAGTTCTGAAAATAAATATAAATGTAGGTATGGCTAACAAAACCACAACAACCAAAAAAGGAAATAGTCTTTTCATAAGGATAATTTAAAAATCAAAATAGATAAACGGCTGTAGGTCAGAACTATAAACTTGATACAAAAAGAAAAAGGTTAGAACCCCTATTAGCACTTTTAACATAAAAGGGGTTTGAACAAACCAGTTTCTATAACGCTCTTTAATGGTTGAAGGGAGCCAGTGAATTACCATTCCTAAAACCATTACTAAAAATACTTTATAAAAGCCGATCAACACAACCGGAATAATTTCTACTTTAAAATCATTGGCAATTTGATACAAAATATTAGAGGCAGTATTAAAGTCCGGAGACCTAAACCAAGTTCTTGTAAAGGTTATAAAAACAAAAGTTAACAAAACCGACCAAGCGTGATTGTACCACTTTGATTTGTCCTTCCACGGACTGATTTTCTTCCAGCCTTTATACACGAGAAGTCCCAATCCATTCAAGCCTCCCCAAACCACGAAATTCCACGAAGCACCGTGCCATAATCCACCAATAAGCATAGTAAGCATTAAATTGATATTGGTATCAATTCTTCGTTTAAACGAAGGTACGTATTGAATTAACAGAGCTCCAACAAGTAAAACCGCGGCTAAACTAGTAGGAACAATCCATGTTTTTGATAATATGGAAACAAAGAAAAACATCACCAAAACCATAATATATGTGAAGAAAGACCCAGATCTATTACCTCCCATAGGAATGTACAAATAGTCTTTTAGCCAAGACGATAAACTAATGTGCCAACGTCTCCAAAAATCACCTACACTGTTTGCTTTATACGGCGAATTAAAGTTCTTCGGCAGCTTGAAGCCCAACAGTAAAGCTACCCCAATGGCAATGTCTGTGTACCCGGAAAAATCAGCATAAACTTGAATACTATATCCGAAAAGGGCCATGGTGTTTTCAAAACCAGAATACGACATTGGGTTGGCAAAAACTCTATCTACAAAGTTTATGGCTATGTAATCGGCCAAAACCATTTTTTTAATCATACCATTGAGAATCCAAAAAAGAGCCATTCCGAATTCGTACTTGGTCAGATTATACTTTTGGTATAATTGAGGAATAAAATCTGCAGCCCTAACAATAGGTCCTGCGACCAATTGCGGAAAAAAGCTGACATAAAATCCAAAATCTAAAAGGCTTTTTACCGGCTTAACGTGACCTCTATAAATATCTACAGAATAAGAGATGGTTTGAAAAGTAAAAAAGCTAATACCAACCGGTAATAGAATTTTGTTGAAAGTAAAATCTGAACCAAAAAATGAATTACTCCAATACGCAAAGTGGTTATACACTTCTATCTTACTGCCAAACATTTCATTGTAACTCTCAGTAAAAAAATGGGCGTATTTGAAGTAAACCAATACCAATAAATTAATAAAAACGCTTAAGGCCACCCAAAGCTTTTTATGGTTTTGCGTTTTGGCGGCGTAAATAGATTTACCAATAAAAAAGTCTGTAATGGTAGAAAACAGCAGGATTAAAAAGAAAAATCCACTGGTTTTATAATAAAAGTAAAGACTGACGAAAAACAAAAATGCATTTCTGCCTGCACGGTGTTTGTACACCATAGAATATATCGCCAATACCACACCAAAAAATCCCCAAAAGAAGAGTTTGGTAAAAATCAATGGCTCAGAAGAATCGTAAGCCAAAAATCTCAATAAAGAATCAATGTATTGTTGCACGATAATTGGCCTTTTGATATTCTAAATACGATTTCTTTATGGCTTTAAACAAAAGATAAGCCTGCAGCTCATACCCCTTGCGTTTAAAGTGAATTTTGTCTGAAGGCGCCCAATTCATTTTCTCCCATTTGGCAATTGAATTTAACCCTCCCATGATGGCAAAAAGATCCCAAAAAGCAGAATTGTACTTTTTCGCCAATCGCTTTTGCACCTCCCTTGCCCTATACACATTTGGGTTTGGGTACTGCCTTTTATAGTAACTGTCGTTATTTGACATGAAAATAAAAGCACAATCTGGATTTATTGAATGGATTATGGCTATTAAAGAATCGTAATTCGCTTCGTATTCTTCAGGAATAAATTGTTTTTCGCTTTTGTAGGCATCGTTTATTCCAATACCAAAAATCACCAAATCTGGTGGAATTAGCGTCATTTGACTGGTGAGGTCTTCGCATCGCAAAAAACTCGGTACGCTAGCTCCATTAACCCCAATGGCGTGGTAAACAAGACCACTTTCGTGGGAAATAAATTGAATTCCTTGAAGTACAAATTGGTTTTGACTATTGTGCTTTTTTTCGAAGTGAAAGCCTGCAGTAGTCTGAGGAAAACTAAAGTGATATTCTGTTAGGTTAGCTATAGAGTCATAGGTTATGGTAACATTGGTATCAAGGCTTTCTAAAACAGGAAAAAACTGACTAGAGTCCATCAAGTGAAAAAGCCTCAGGGTGGTAAATGAAAAAACACCTGTATCTCCGCTATAAGCGGTAATTTCAAACTGAGAGTTGACCTCTTTAGTGGTGGCAATTGCTGCTGACAAACCCCAACGGCCTTCATGCCAAGGCACACTGGCACGAGCGCCCTCCCAAATGCCTTTGTAATTCACTGAAAAATTCCTAGGGTTGTTTGATTGTGCCAAGCGCATCGGGAACAAAAACCCTCTCTCTGCATAAAGACCTGGAAAAAGGGTATAGAAATGTTCTCTTATGGCATTGCTTAGAACCCCTGCTTGAACATGAGATCCACCCATTTGATAGATATTCAATTTGCCTTCTCCAGAATAAATTGCAGTATCTAGTTTTTGGTAAAACTTCATCATGGCTGAGCTATCACCGAAAAATCTCAATTGGTTTGAGTCTAACTGTAAAAAATCTACCTCAGCAATCATTTCTTCTTGCTCGTTTTGTCCCGAAGAAAATATCGTATTCAACAATAACCCTATCAATAATAGCTTCTTCATAGAGTGTCGTTATTTGAAGACAAAATAGAATCATTTTTCAATTTTTGTTCTGCTTCTTCTTTTCTTTTTAATTCTTCGGTCATCATTTCTTTAAAGGCATTTACCCATAGTTTACCAATTTCTCTGGCTCCTTGTGGAGTAAAGTGAACATGATCTGGACCGGCTAAGGGTGGTTTTGAAGCAACCCATAAAGGCATAGAGTTTTTACCCCCCATTACTTCGAATAAATCCCAAAAGGCCACTTCATTATCAAAACAGGTTTTTTTGAGTTTCTGCACTAAATAGGGCAAATGAGGATAGGTCACCAATTTGCCTTTGATTTTTTTCGACATATCTGCAGGTCCGATAAATAAGAAATCAGCTTCCGGAAAAATCTTTTTCAAGGCAATGATCTGACGTTGAATGCCGCTTGCATATTGTTCAATCTGTCTTTTGTTATCAAGGTACGGAACTGTATTGCCTCCGTATTCAAGAATGATTAATCCCACGTTTTCACCTTGCATTTGCTTTTGCAATTGTATTAGGTTTCTGCGGGTAAAGTGCGTTCCTGAACTGCCCCTCATGGCTATATTATCAACGGTTACCCCAAAAAAGTCTTCAAGAGAAGCGGCATAAAACGCCGGACTTGGACCGTGATAAACTATGTGGATCTTTTTGGGTGCCTGAGTAAATGGGTAGGTCCTTTTTACATCAACCTGCTTATGGTAAATGGTGTCTCTTTTGTAAAGGGTGTCGTTTAAGTAAATTGACATAGAAAAAGTCTCATTCGCATCGAATTGCCCCAGCCAAAGTGACATTTTTCTAATTTTTCTTTGAGAAGAGAAGTTAGCACCCCAAGGCTGCCAGGTAGTCCAAACACTGTCTTTACCCCCTTTTGACAATTCATACCTATCAAAAGCACCTCTATATCCATAATGGTTGGTGCTCACTGTAGAGTCTTTACCAATAAAGCCCACTTTTCTTTGCCAGTGACTACTTTGGTTTTGTTTTATAGAAAGTCTACCGACAAACTCTTTTATCGGAAAAGAGCCTGGTCCTCCTCCCCCAAAAGTTCGTTGGAGGTAATTTCTAAAAACATCGGTAATTCTATCACCCTCTATTTGAGAGTCTCCAAAGTGTAATACTCTTACCGATCGGTGGTTTTTAAGACTGGTCATGAATCTACTCAATGGGTTTCTACCTGAATGACTCCAGAGAATTTTTTGTTTCTCTCTTTGAACCTTTAGTTGATAGGTTTTTAAACTATCTTGAAACTTTGTACTGTCTATAGATGATTCAATTAGCATTTCCTCAGGAGAAAGAACAGGTAGGGTATCGACTTGCTCTTGAGTTAACTCAAACACTGAAGGGTATTCTAAAGCCCAGTCTTCGGTAATCTTTATTCCACCTGGCGGAAATACAAAAGAAATAGCCACACAAATGGCGGCTATCAAACTGAATAGTAATAAGGTCTTTAGCGGATTTATCATTTGTTTTTGACAGTCGGTGGTATTAACACTTCATCCCCTGGTCTAATATCTTCGGTAATGTCGTTGTACTTCATTAAATCTTCTGCAGAAAGGTTTTGAAACTGCTGAGAAATACTCCATAAGGTTTCGCCAGGTTGCACAACATATACCACTGCCTTGGGGTCAATGAATCTATTTTTTGGATCTTTTGTTTTTAAAACAATAACTTCTTTATCCTTCTTTTGGGCGGTTTTAACCGTTAACTTTTGTCCTACTCTAATCATATCAGAGCGCAAAGAGTTCCATTCTTTTAAATCCGCCACCGAAACATTGTATCGATTTGAAATCTTGCCTAAATTGTCTCCTGCAATGACTTTATAAACAATCCAATACTTTTTATCTTCTTTTACTTTTACAACAACCGGCGGTTCTTTGAATGTTTTTTCAACTTTTTTGTAAAAGGCTATACTCGCTATTTGGTTTTGTTTTAGCAAATCAAGGACGTCTTTTGTAGAAGAGTCAACCCGCACAATTAACAAGGTGGAGTCTTTTACATTTCCAGTAATAGAAGGATTTAACCTATAAAATTCATCAAAAGATTTACCTTTTGGCCAGACTTGTGGTCCCCAGACAAAATCATATACAGGCCCAGAGTTAATATTCATAGATTTCCCTCCATCCAGAGCTTCTATCCATTGTTTTTTAGCTCTATCGCCAATAGGACTTTTCTCAAAAGCTAATGGTCCTTCTAGATAAGCCCAAAGCGCATCTGACTTATACTTTTTGACCAAAAAATTAAAATATTGGTAAGCGGCATGGTAGGCCAACAAAGTATCAAGTCGTTGATCGTACCCTTCAATGATGTCAAGTCCAAAACGTTGAGCCACTACCTCAGAAAGCTTCCACGGTCCCTTAATATCGTACTTTTCTTCTTCTACCATACTGATATCTACGTAAGGTAGCCCCAAAAATAGCTGCTGCATCTTGGGTGGAATATTCTCTGGTGGTTTTTGCGAAAAGCCCATTGGGCCAACCAAGAGACTAAAAAGTACTATATAAATATTTTTATTCACAGTTTCAAAAATACATTTTTCTAAGGGCTTGGCTAAATATCTTAGTGGTAATGAACATATTTTTCTTTTAGCACCCTAATAGCCCATCCAAACAATTACCTTTGTTGTAATGGATTTAAGCATTTTTGAGATCTGCCTTTTTATTGTAGGTGGTTTCGCAGCCGGAATAATAAACACTCTTGCAGGAAATGGTTCTGCCATCACATTAACCTTGTTAATTTCAACAGGTATGGATGCGTCTGCAGCCAATGCTACCAATAGAATTGGAGTTTTATTTCAGACGGTTACCGGTGTTTTTAGTCTTAAAAAAACAAAGCGGACAAAAAAACATATAAGAGACAGTGTTTGGTTTGTAATTCCCTCTACCATAGGTTCAGTTATCGGGGCATCTTTGGCTTTGGGTACCCCTCCAAAAACTTTGAAAATCATCATCGGACTGTTAATGATTGGCATTTTAATCAATGTACTTTTCAATGCCAAAAGGTGGCTCATCAATACAGACCCAGAAGTAAAAATGAAATCAAAGAAAAACATGATTTGGTTTTTTGCTGTGGGTCTATATGCGGGTTTTATTCAAATGGGATTTGGCATTATCACCCTAAGCATTTTGGTATTAATTGTGAAGTATAGTCTTAAAGACGCCAATATCATAAAAATCGTTGCGGCAGCAATTGCCACGATTCCTGCCTTTTTTATTTTTTGGTACTCGGGGCTCATGGAATGGTTTCCCGGTGTAATGCTAGCCATTGGCTCATCCATTGGTGCATGGTTCGGAACACGATTTGTATTGACCCATCCCAAGGCAAATGAATATATCAGATTTTTATTAATCGCCGTGATCATCTTCGGTATTTACCGAATTTTTTATCCCATAATAATGGAGGCCTTACTATGATATAATTCAATTTTACCAATGGCTAGATTAATCGATTTTTTTGATATTTGACCTATGGAAAAAAAACCTTGGTATGCTTCGTGGTTTGACACATCCTACTATCACATTCTCTACAAACACAGAGATGATACGGAAGCCAAACAACTGATTACCTCACTTCTTAACTACCTAAACCTTTCTCCACCTGCACACATCTTAGACCTAGCATGTGGCAAAGGAAGACACGCCGTGGTTTTTAATAGAGAGGGATTTGAAGTAACGGGTTTAGACCTCTCTGAAAACAACATTTCATTTGCCAACCAAAAATACTCTTGCGAAAAACTGCATTTCAAAGTGGCTGACATGCGCAAACCCTTCGGCATAGGTGAATTTGATGCTGTTTTTAACTTGTTTACCAGTTTCGGGTACTTTGACACAGATGACGAACACCAGCAAAGTATTCAAAGTATTTCTGACTCATTAAAGCATAAAGGCTACGTGGTTTTTGACTTTATGAACGCTACAAAAGTCAAGGCAAATTTGGTAACCCAAGAACACAAATCTATTAAAGGCATTGACTTTTACATTTCTAGAAAAGTCGAAGACCACTGCATTGTTAAAGACATTAGAGTAGAAGGTCCAGAAGAAAGTTTTGACTTTCAAGAAAGGGTTAGAGCCATTGGTGTAGATGATTTTAAAAGGTGGTTTGAAAAAAGTAATCTTACTTTTCTTGATATTTTAGATGTACCTTCGCTTACAAATTTTAACCCATTAACTAGTGACCGAATGCTTGTCGTCGGACAAAAAAACATATGATAGCCGCCATTTTATTCTTATCGGTTTTTGTTGCCATTTTTCTGGGAAAAATCTTCTACAAGAAAAACCGTAATCCAACGCTGCTTCTTGCTTTTAGTGGATCATATTTGATTTCGGTTTCTGTCTTACACCTCTTGCCAGAAATTTACCACGGACACAATCACAACATTGGTTTGGTGATTATGTTGGGATTTTTGTTCCAGGTGACTTTAGATTTTTTCAGCAAAGGAATTGAACACGGTCATGGGCACACTGAAGATTTTAAAAAGGGGATTATTCCGTTTAGCGCCTTAGCAGGCTTGTTTTTACACGCATTTTTTGAAGGATTGCCTTTGGGCGGAGATTGGTCAAATGATGACAATCACTCCTTTTTAATCGCCATCGTATTTCACAAAATTCCCATTTCAATTGTACTTTATTTTCTCTTAAAAGAGCTGAAAATAAAATCCTCCATATTTTGGTCACTTTTGATACTCTTCGCTCTTATGGCCCCTTTCGGGGGATGGATGGGAACTGTACTACCCATGAATGAAGAGTTTCAAAATTACACTATGGCTTTTGTTATTGGTATTTTCTTTCACGTTTCAACCACCATTTTGTACGAAACGAGTAAGGATCACAAGTTTAATATCATCAAATTATCAGTAGTAGTTTTAGGGTTAGCCCTAGCCTATCTATCTACTTTTCACTAATTTAATATTTAGCTTGTCGAGTTAAAAAATAAAGTCGATATTTGCACCCTCAAATTTTATTTAATATTAATTAACTGGGTTTCGGACCCTTATTAAACAATTAATTCATGGCAACAAGAATTAGACTTCAACGCCACGGCCGCAAAGGCAGACCCATTTTTCACATCGTAGTAGCTGACAAACGTGCAAAACGTGATGGTCGCTATATCGAAAGACTAGGTACTTACAATCCGAACACAAATCCTGCAACCATCGAAATCAACTTCGATTCTGCTTTAACATGGATGATGAACGGAGCCCAGCCTTCTGATACAGCAAGAGCTATCCTTTCTCACCAAGGGGTTATGATGAAAAAACACCTTTTAGAAGGAGTTAGAAAAGGTGCTTTAACTGAGGAACAAGCAGAAGCTAAATTCCAGGCTTGGTTAGAAGAAAAAACAGCTCGTATTGAAGGTAAGGTAACTAACCTTTCAAAAGCAGCTGAAGAAGCAAAAGCTAAGCGTATTGAGGCAGAAAAAGAAGCTAATCGCAAGCGCGAAGAAGCTATCGCTGCTAAAAACGCACCTGCTGAAGAGCCAGCAGAAGAAGCAACTGAAGAAGCAACTGAAGCTCCAGCTGAAGAAGCGTCTACTGAAGAAACAGCAGAGTAATTTCTGAGTGATGCGAATAGAAGATTGTTTTTTTCTTGGTAGTATCACAAAAAAACATGGCACATCAGGTGACGTTGTGGTCTATTTAGACACCGACCAACCTCAAGCCTACACAGAATTGGAGTCAGTTCTCATCCGAAGAGGAGGAGATCTGATTCCTTTTTTTATTTCTGACATTACCCCGTTAAAAGAAAACCATTTCAGGTTTACTTTTGAAGAGATAAACTCAATTGAAGAAGCAGAAAGTTGGATTGATAGTGAACTATATCTTCCACTTGCCATACTCCCTCCCCTGTCTGGAAAGAAGTTTTACTACCATGAAATTGTCGGATTTGAAGTCATTCAGAATTCATCAAATTCTATTGGTATTGTTCAAGAAGTTCTAGACCGTCCTACACAACCCATTTTTGTGATTTTAGGTTCAAATGAAAAGGAAATATTAATTCCAGCCATTGATGAATTCATTGAATCTATTGACCGAGCAGAAAAGAAATTGTACATTCAAGCTCCAGAAGGTCTCATTGACCTATATCTGAATTCTTGATGTAAATGGCAACAAACAAAGCACCTTATGATCCTAAGGGGTTAACACAAATTCACCTCTTTCTCTTTTTTGCCCAAATCTTGTTAATAGGGATTGGCATCTATGTGATTTCTAAAGGTAGCTCACAGTTTTATTGGGTGCTTGACAATTACAAATTCTGGTCTGTGCCCATTCTTATTGTTTTAATGGATGCTATTGGTCAATGGTCATTTAACCAGCAGTTTCACTCGATCTCAGAAACAGAAGATTTAACGGAAAAATTTCATCGATTAGTAAAGGCGCATTTAATTCAATATGCTTTGGTTGAAGGAGCCACCTTTTTAAGCATTGTAGTCGGAATAATGGAAGACAACTACTTTTTCTTATTTACCGCCATGTTTAACGCCCTTTACTTCTACAGTTTAAAGCCAAGAATTTTCACCTATAATCAACCATTAGCCTAAAATGGCCAATGATTATTTTCAATTTAAACGGTTTATCATCTTTCAGGGCCAATGTGCGCTAAAGGTTGGTACCGATGGAGTTTTATTAGGACTTTGGGCAAAGGGAAACACCAACGCTAAAATTTTAGATATTGGTTGTGGTTCAGGACTCATTTCTTTGATAATGGCCCAACGATTTGAAAAGGCTCAAGTCACAGGGGTAGAAATCATTGATAGCTGCGCTACCCAAGCCATAGAAAATGTGAATGGCTCTCCTTTTAAAGACAGAGTAACCATTGTAAATCAAAGAATACAAGAGTTTAAAGGAGATTTATTTGACGTCATCGTGTGCAACCCTCCGTATTTTGAAAATTCACTTCTAAGTGAAAAATCAGAAAAAGATATAGCTCGTCATACCCTAACCCTATCCTATTCTGAATTATTGAATTGTTCACGTCAACTTTTATCTCCCACAGGAGTGGTAAATATTGTATTACCCATAGAATTTGTAGCCGGTTTTATAAACCTTGCAGAAAGCCAATACTCGCTATTTACAACCGCAAAAACCACCTTTCAACACAAGAGCACCAAAGCGGCAAAAAGAGCAATGATACAGTTAGAAAAAATAAAAAAGCCCTTAAAAACAGAGGCTTTAATATTGTTTGATTCTAACGGGAATCCAACCCCCGAATTCTTGAAATTGGGTGCCGACTTTTACCTTAACTTTTAATATCCCTGATAAGGAACATTTTGTTCTTTAAAGATGATTCCAAGTTTTTCAAGCTCAGCCAACATGGGTTCGTAAATTTCACGGGTAATGGGCAAGTGTACCCCTGGAGAATAAATCTTTTCTTGTAAAATTAATTTAGTCGCAATAGCCACGGGCAATCCTACGGTTTTTGACATGGCCGTATGGCTTTCGTCTTCACCTTTGGTAATCATATAACTTTCAATCATTTGACGTTCGCCGTTAAGCTCGTATCCAAACTTGTGAAACATTACAATCATGTCTTTGTCTCCAGGAGATAAAGACCATTTCTTCTCTAAAACATGTTGAAGGATTTGTGCCGGAGTTGCCTCCTTTAGGGTGATTTTTTCATCCGTAAAAAGCCCCAACCACTCCAATTTTTCCATGAGTTCAGAATCTTGAGGAATCTGAAGGTAATGCATCAACTTTAACTCTACGGAATCATTTGGGTTGTATGCTAAAAACGAATTAATAAATTGTCTATGAGTCATATTTTCAGAGCCCTCTATCACATAAGAATCATCCGTCATACCCAACTTCACAAACACATCCCAAGCTCTACAAAACCCTGGTCTTCTCAATGTACCGCGGTAAATGGTAGGAATGTCTTGAAGACCGTAAACTGACCTATATTGAAGTGAGTCTCTATTAGCATATCCTTCAAAACGACCGTATCCTTCAATATTGATAAACTCCGTTCTTCTAAATAATTGATGATAAGGTATGTACTTGTAAGTGCCTTCTTGTTTAAACTTCACAGCCCCTCCTTGTCCTGCTAAAACAACATTTCTAGGATTCCAGGTAAACTTATAATTCCACGGGTTATTATCACTTTCTGGAGCCACCAGTCCGCCGGTAAACGACTCAAAAAGAAGCATTTTGCCACCTTTATGCTTAATGTCGTCAATAACCTTCATGGCACTTAGATGGTCAATTCCAGGGTCAACCCCCACCTCATTCATTAAAATAACCCCATTGTCAACTGCATCTTGATTAAGGGCTCTCATTTCTTTAGAAATGTAACTAGCCGTAACCATATGAATTTTGAATTCAATACAATCTTTAGCTACCGGTACGTGCATATGTGCAGGCAGCATACTCACCACCAAGTCTACCGATTTAATAGCATCCCTCCTCTTTGCATCATCCAGCACATTAAGTTCAATTGGTGTTGTATTGGGTTTCCCTGTTGCCTTTGATTCAGCTAGTGACAAATCATTATCTGCAATGGTTATTTGCCAATTTTCTTCTTCGGCATGAGAAGATAAGTATTCAATTAAACTTAGGGTAGACCTACCTGCCCCGATAACAAGTACTTTTTTCATTCCTTTTAGTTTCGCTCTGGATTAGTAGCTTACAGAGCAATTTCTAATAATTTCAGCCAAACAAAGTTGTAAATGTTTTGCGAAATGACAAGGAAAATTAAATATTGTTTTAAGAAAGTTATGAAGCAATTTTATAGTTTAGCAGTCCATCTGCATCATGAAAAAAATATACCTGTTTATTTTTTGCCTTCTGGCGATATTTACCAAGGCTCAAACCTTGACGCTAATTTCTACAACTCCAATTGTTTGGGGGCTTGATAGTATTATTATCAACTCAATACCCGCTACAAAAATTCAAGTTGAGGTCAGTCAATGGCCAAAGACCTTGATGGCTACCGACGACTCTACCTTTAGTATAATAAAGCGAGTTGGCAACTTAGATGGTCAGAGTGCTGCTACTTATCAAATAGTGGTTGATGAGAGAAATATCAGCCAAATAAGATACACGACTCTTTCTTTTGATGGGGTTAAAAAAACGGCTGTTACATCACTTCCGTGGAAGTTTACAACCTACAAATCAACACCTGAAGAATCCATTTTTGAAATCGATACCACTTTGGCAGATACAGCTAGCTTTTTACCAAAACCTGCTGCTGACACTATTTTTGAAAAACTCATAACAAATATTGAGTTAAAAAATAAAGAGTTTGAAAAACTACAGTTAGCCAAAACGTTCATCAAAGAGCATAAAATCACCACTGCAAATGCTCGTACAATAATTAATCATTTAGGCTTTGAAAATACTCGTTTTGAACTATTAATGTTATTGGTAGAACATTGTAAAGATCCAGAAAACCTTGAGTCTTTAGCTGATTTATTACAATTCGACCCCACTAAAAACAGTTATCTTGAAAGAGTTAATGAAAGAGCACAAAGAAAACTGGAATAGAAAACTTTTGCTTTGGGCAGTTTTCTTGGGAGGAATGTCAATTGCTTTAGGAGCTCTTGGAGCACATGCCTTAAGAGAGGTCCTAGATCAAAGAGCATTAGAAGGATTTCATTCGGCGGTAAGGTATCAAATGTACTCAGCCATTGTGTTGTTGGTTTTAGGATTTGTAAATCCGAAATCAAAATTTATGAAAAGAGGAAGCCTATTTATTTTAATAGGCACTTTGTTGTTTTCTTGTTCTATCTATTTACTTCTACTTTTTAAAAACCTTGACTTGCCTTACGCATACCTAGGTCCAATCACACCATTAGGAGGTATTTTCATGATTTTGGGGTGGATTTTTCTTGCGGTGGGAACGAGGAAGTAAGAAATCATCAAATTTTTGTTGATAAAAATGGCAAATGTTAGGTTAACTTTACCTGAAAGTCTCTAATTTTGCCGCAATTAACTTAAGTTTGAATCAAAGAATACATCATGAATGTAAACGGAATTAAACCCGAAGGAGCTGATTTATCAACCATAGGGATAACAGAAGCCGTTGAGCATTGGAATTTGTCTCCAGAGACACTTTCAAAAATCTCAATTGAAAAAGGACTCGTAAAGGAAGCCTCAAACGGAGCAATTTCAGTAAACACTGGGAAATTTACAGGGCGTTCTCCTAAAGATCGCTTTATCGTAAAAGATTCACTTACAGAAAACACCGTATGGTGGGGTGATATTAACATTCCATTTGACGCCGAAAAATTTGATCGTTTATATAACAAGATTACCCAATACTTTTCTGGAAAAGAAATTTATGTACGTGATGTAATTGCGTGTGCAGACGATCGCTACAAAATGGGAATTCGCGTTATCAACGAAATGCCATGGTCAAATTTATTCGCTTACAACATGTTTTTACGTCCTTCTGAAGAGGAGTTGAAAATATTCAAAAACGAGTGGACAATTCTTAACGCGCCAGGCTTTGAAGCTGATCCTGAAGTAGACGGAACAAGACAGTCTAACTTCGCGATTTTAAGTTTTGAAAGAAAGACCATCATCATTGGTGGTACAGGTTATACAGGTGAAATTAAAAAAGGAGTATTCTCTGCTTTAAACTTCATCCTACCAACTCAAAAAGACACTTTACCAATGCATTGCTCTGCCAATGTGGGTGAAGAAGGTGATACGGCAATCTTCTTTGGATTATCAGGAACAGGTAAAACAACTCTTTCTGCAGATCCTCAAAGAAAACTTATCGGAGATGATGAGCACGGTTGGACCAATGACAATACTATTTTCAACTTTGAAGGTGGTTGTTACGCAAAGGTTATTGACCTATCTGAAGAAAAAGAGCCAGATATTTTCAAGGCTATTAAGCCAGGTGCCCTTTTAGAAAATGTAACGTTTACTAACGAAAATGAGGTTGACTATCACGACTCTACAATTACAGAGAACACTCGTGTAAGTTACCCAATTCACCACATTAACAATATTCAAGTTCCTTCTATCGGAAAGAATCCTAAGAATATTTTCTTCTTAACAGCAGATGCATACGGAGTTTTACCTCCAGTGTCTAAGTTAACTCCTGGACAAGCTGCTTACCATTTTATTTCTGGTTACACGGCAAAAGTAGCCGGTACAGAAGCAGGAATTACTGAGCCAGTTGCTGCTTTCTCTGCGTGTTTTGGCGCACCATTTATGCCACTTCACCCAACTGAGTACGCTTCCATGCTAAGCTCTAAAATGAAAGAATCTGGAGTTAATGTTTGGTTGATTAACACAGGATGGTCTGGTGGTGGTTACGGTGTAGGTTCAAGGATTAAATTGAAATACACTCGTGCAATGATTACCGCTATTCTAAACGGTGAATTAGACGACACCAATTTAGAAACTCACCCAATTTTCGGACTTCAGTCTCCGGTTACATGTCCTAATGTGCCCGATGAGTTATTGAATCCTAAAAACACTTGGGATAATGCAGATAAATACGATGAATCAGCATTGGTATTGGCAAACAAGTTTGTAAAGAACTTTGAGAAATTTGCTAATAATGCCAGTGATGAAATTTTAGCTGGTGGACCTTTACAGTCTGCAAAAGTTTAAATAAACATCGTTTGTTTTCACAAAAAACCCTGACCAATGGTCAGGGTTTTTCAATTAATAGAAGAATTCTTTATAGTAATTCGTTTGCCATATTGGCTAGCTCTGACCTCTCCCCTTTCTCAAGATTAACGTGGGCATAAAGTTTTTGCCCCTTTAGTTTATCTACCAAGTAAGAAAGTCCATTAGATTGCTCATCTAAATAAGGTGTGTCTATTTGATTTACATCACCGGTAAATATGAACTTTGAGTTTTCGCCAGCCCTAGTAATAATCGTTTTCACTTCATGAGGTGTTAAGTTTTGCGCCTCATCAACAATGAATACCACATTACTCAATGATCGACCTCTAATATAGGCTAAAGGAGTTACCAAAATTTTTTCTGTGTTGACCATTTCTACAATAGCCTTGTTCTGCTTATCGCTTTCAGGAAACTGATTCTTAATCAGTTTAAGGTTATCCCAAAGGGGTTGCATATAAGGGTTAACTTTAGCTTTCTCGTCTCCCGGTAAAAATCCAATGTCTTTATTACTCAAGGGCACAATGGGCCTAGCTAGATATATTTGCTTATAATTTCTTCGTTGCTCTAAGGCACCTGCTAATGCCAAAAGGGTTTTTCCGGTACCTGCAACGCCTGTAATGGTAACTAGTTTTACCTCCGGATTAAAAATAGCGTGCAAGGCAAAAGCCTGTTCTGCATTTTTGGGTTTAATTCCATAATAAGGCCTTTTTTCAACGTGTTCTAGGGTATCGTTAAACGGATTTACATAGGCTAAGGCAGTCCCTTTAGAAGCTTTTAAGATATAATACCCATTTTCCTCAGGCTTAAACTTTTTGGTGTAGGTTTCTAATTTATCTAAGGGAATAAATGATTTCTCATACAACCGATCTAAAGCACGTTGTGAAAAACCATCTACGGTAGTATGGCCCCTATAAACAGATTCTACATTTTGAATTTTTCCGGTTTCATAATCTTCTGCATTGAGGTTTAAAGCCTTAGCCTTGAGCCTCAAGTTTATGTCTTTGGTCACCAATACCACCTTAGTTTGTGGAGCCTCCTCAGCCATGCTTAAAGCACAGTTTAGAATTTTGTGGTCCATCTTACTACCCGAATAAATCACCGTAGCATCAACGTCTTTTCGACGCGTTTCCATGATGACTTTAAACTTTCCTCGGGTCGGACCGTTCAACGAAATCCACTCTGTGAGGGTCTTTTCTTTTGAAGCCTTTTTATCGAGAAAGCGGATAAACTCTCGAGCTTCATAATTTTTGGTGTCATTCCCTTTTTTAAAATCGTCTAACTCTTCTAATACCGGAATGGGAATAGCTACATCATTATCACCAAAATTCATTATTGAATTGTGATCGAATAAAATAACCGAAGTATCTAGTACAAAGATTTTCTTATTGGAGGCGGATGAAGACTTTTTTAAAGGCATAATGTGAATAGATTATTTCAACTTCTTTAAAGTTAGAATTCCATATCCACCCATTGAGATTTTTATGGCAAAACCTATTAACAATTTTTTTTTTCTATTGTGAAAAAAATAAAATCAGGCGGATTTGATATTTTAGTACCTTCATCGTTTGTCAAAAACCACAATAAAGTAAATCATGGTTCCAGAAGAGATCATAAAGCAAATCTCACCACAATTCACTACCGAAAAGTTATTAAATGAAATTAGAGAATTCGGCAAAGTTTACGATTTTGAGGAAGGTGATATTATCATAGATAAGGGAGTTGAAATACCCTACATTCCTCTTATTTTAGAAGGAACTCTTAGAATTATTAGAAGAGATGAAGAAGATCATGAACTCTTGCTTTATTTTTTAGAGCCAGGTCAAACCTGCGCCACCAGCCTAACGTGTTGTATGGAAAAATCAAAATCTGAAGTGGAAGCCATTGCCGAAAATGAGGTGAAATTAATTGGACTACCAAGTAATAAAATTAGAGAATGGTTGTTTACCTATCCTGAATGGACCTCATTTTTGTTTAACACCTTTCAAATGAGATTTGACGAAATGCTAGACACCATTAACTCCATTGCCTTTACTCAACTTGACCAAAGGCTTCTTAAATACCTTCACCAAAGAAGTGAAGTAAGAGGTAGTAAAAAAATAAAAACTTCACATCAAGAAATTGCCACAGACCTTAACTCTTCAAGAGAAGTGATTTCAAGGTTATTGAAGCAAATGGAGAAAAAAGGACTATTGACTATTTCAAGAAATACCATTGAGCTGATGTAAGCATTGTGACGATAATCACAAATCAAATCTATTAGACCTTATATTTTCGCACTGAATAAAAAAATTTAATCATGCTAGTAGAACAATTATATACCAAATGTTTAGCAGAAGCTGCTTATTATATTGAGTCAAACGGTGAAGCTGCGATCATTGATCCGCTAAGAGAAACTGAGCCTTATTTAAATATGCTAAATAGCCGCGGAGCAAAACTCAAATACATATTTGAAACTCATTTTCATGCAGATTTTGTTTCAGGACATTTAGATCTAAGCAAGCAAACAGGAGCTCCTATAGTATATGGTCCTGAGGCTCAGCCTGAATTTGAAACTATTACAGCTGTAGACGGACAAGAGTTTAAATTGGGTGATATTACCATAAAAGTGTTACATACTCCTGGCCACACATTAGAATCATCAACCTTTTTACTTTTAAACAAAGACGGAAAAGAAGAAGCTATTTTTACAGGAGATACTCTTTTCTTAGGAGATGTAGGTAGACCTGATTTAGCCATAAAATCTGATTTAACAGAAAGAGACTTAGCAGGAATGCTTTACGATAGCTTGAGGAATAAAATCATGCCTCTTCCAGATAGTGTTGTAGTTTATCCTGCCCATGGCGCGGGTTCTAGTTGTGGAAAGAAATTATCTGATGACACTATGGATAATCTCGGAAATCAGAAAAAAACCAATTACGCACTTCGTGAAAATATGACCAAGGAAGAGTTTATTGAAGAGGTTTTAGATGGAATTCTTCCTCCTCCGGCCTATTTCCCTTTAAATGCTATGCTCAACAAACAGGGGTATGCCAATATTGACGAGGTTATTGAAAAAGGACAAACTGCATTATCTGTGTCTGAATTTGAAAGTCAAATAAATGATGATGTTTTGATTTTAGACACCCGAAGCCCTAAAGAATTTGCTGAAAGTCATATTCCTAATTCAATTTTCATTGGAATTGACGGTAGCTTTGCCATGTGGGTAGGCGCAGTGATTAAAAATGTGAATCAAAAGATTTTGTTCATCGCAGATGAAGGACGTGAAAAAGAAGTGGTAACAAGACTTTCAAGAGTTGGTTTTGACCAATCTTTAGGATATTTAAAAGGTGGCCTAGAAGCTTGGAAAAAAGCTGGAAACCAAACTGATTCAATAGAGTCTATAGATCCAGAACTATTCACCAAAAACTATTCAGAAATTGCTCAAAGCGTTGTTGATGTTAGAAAAAATTCTGAATACGCCTCTTCGCATTTAAAAGATGCTATTTTCTATCCACTTGATTACTTACAAGAGGATCTAAGTGTATTAAATAAGGATCAAAAATACTACGTTCATTGTGCGGGTGGTTACAGAAGTTTAATAGCAATTTCCATTTTAAAGAAAAACGGAATCATAAACTTAGTGAATATTAACAACGGATTTAATGGCTTTGTAAGTAACGGATTACCTATGGAGTCAGGTTTGAATTAATTAAAAAATATTTTTCAACTTTTTGAAAAATATTTTTTAATAAAAAGAGCTGTATTGTCGGTTTAAAAGCTTCAAATCGGTATTTAGCTTAAACACTAGAGCCCAATCACTTAAGTTTTTTTAGCAGTATAATTTCAAGATTTATACAAAAAAGATCTTTGGTGGTTGGGTTTTTTTGATGAAAATCACTTTTTTTTCGATGAGTTTTCGGTAGTTATAGATAAAGTTATGATTAGTACCTATCATCAAAATTTATAATATTTGTTCTCCAAAAAATGGAAAACTTATGTTATTTGATACTCTACTCTCCCTAGCAAGTTACCTTTTTCCCGGTGTTTTTTTTATTTTCATTGGAGTAATTCACAAAATCAATGTTCCATCTTTTGAAAAAGGGTTTGGATATAAATCTCCTCAATCAATTCTATCAAAGAAAACTTGGTATTTGGCGCAAGCAAGCATTGCAAATTGGTCCTTGAGATTTGGAATTTTATCTTTAATCTTTTCAGGACTTTTATTTTTTGAATTAGATCTTACTTTGTTTGAAGAAATCCTTTACAGTATCTTTTCAATAATAATGATTCCTTTACTAACAAAGTTTTTTACCGACAACATGCTTAAAGGATTGGTAGAAAGAGGTCAGATTCACGACTGATAAACAAGAGGAATAGCTTCAATAATATCTGAAGCCATAACACTTCTTGCCCCTAGAGAATCACTAGCCTTAAGTCCAGCCTTACCGTGAATCCAAACCGCTAATATAGCAGCTTCTATGGGCGAATACCCTTGGGCTAAGCAACTAGTTATTATTCCTGTTAAAACATCGCCAGAGCCCGCTGTAGACAATGCAGGGGTACCTGAGCTATTGAATGACCATTGTCCGTCGGTAGAAAACACACAGGTGTAGGTAGATTTTAAAACAAGGATTAATTGGTTCTCAATACACCATTTAGAAATCTTTTTATAATCTTCTAGGCCTTCGTTCATTTCAATTCTCAAAAGTCGTTTTAGCTCACCTAAATGGGGAGTAAGAACACTTTGTTTAGGGATGTCCGATATGTATCGGGGTTCTTTTGCCAAAAGATTTAACCCATCTGCATCTATTACTAAAGGGTCGTTAGCTTCTTGGAGGAAACTGTAAAATTCTTTGGCGATATTGCCATCAAGTCCTAAGCCAGGACCAATACCATAAGTCTTACGAGAGTCATAACTAGGAAAAAGAATCTGCCCTGCTTCGGCAGAAGAAGGATACATCACTTCAGGATAATGATCAACATGCCTAAAAAATTCAATGGGCAAGCTATGAACAGAAACTAAACCACAGCCCGATCTAAAGGCAGCCCTAGCGCTAAGGGTGGGTGCACCCAATGTATCTCTACTACCTCCTATTATGGCTACAAGACCCTTGGTCCCTTTATAACCGAAGTCGTCGATGGGTTTAATGATAGCCTTTGCATCAGCATCTGTGAAATATGAAAACGGGGTGGTTTGATGATTTTTAAACTCACTTGAAATTACAATGTCAAGGATGTGAAACGTCCCTACGCTACGGTCTGTTCCGTACAGCAAAAAAGACAATTTTGGCTGTTCAAAAACCAATGTATGGTTAGCCATTACGCTGTGACTTTCCAATTCACCGTCGCCGTCAAGTCCTGAAGGACAATCAATAGAAATCACTTTTGCTCCCGAAGACTTTATCCAATCAACACATTTCAAAAAATCCCCCGAAAGGGGCCTTGAAAGCCCTGAACCAAATAGTGAATCTATTATAATTTGGTCATTAGAAAATCCTTCAATGGCTTGTAAACGATTATATTCTGGAGGGCCATACAAGGATATTGCACAGTTTAAATCGGTAGATTTATTTGAATTTCCTGCGCAATCAACTACCCTAACTTTATATCCAGATTTACGTATAAAATAGGCTATACAATAGCCGTCTCCACCATTGTTTCCGGGACCACAAAAAACTAAAAACTGATTATCCTTTTCAAAAGAGGAAACAATCCAATCAGCACAAGCCTTAGAAGCCCTTTTCATTAAATCAAAAGAACTAATAGGCTCGTGTTTTATGGTGAAGAGATCACCGTTTCTTACCTGTTGATTGGATAATATTTTCATGAATCTCTAAAACTTGTTTTATCAATGATTTAGATCCGTCGTTAACAATTACAAAATCGGCTAACTTTTCTTTTTCTTCATCAGGCCATTGCCTATTCATACGACCTAAAATTTCCGCTTTTGACAATCCTGAACGCTTTTCAACTCTTTCTATGCGAATTGATTTTGGAGCCTTAACTAAGATAGTGAAATCGCAGTTTTTTTCACCACCTGTTTCAAACAGAATGGCGGCCTCTTTGATAGCATAGGGTGAGTTTTGGATTTTTACCCAAGATTCAAAATCACCTTTTACCATGGGATGAACCCTTTGATTAACAAGCGGCCATTTATCAGGATTTTCTTTTAAATACTCACCGAGAACGGCCGGTTGAAAAACGTTGTTTTGGTAGGCCTTTTCACCTACAAGATCTATTATGAATTGCTTGAGATCAGCACTTTCTTCATAGAGGTTTTTGGCTCTTTGGTCGGCATAGTAAACAGGGATTTTTAAAAATTCAAAAATAGATGCCACTGTGGTTTTACCACTACCCATACCTCCTGTTAATCCAATAATTTTCATCGTATTAAAATAACATCAACCGTTTGCGGATACCAATCGAGCAATTGTGCTTTCTCTTTTAAAACTTTAATTTGAAGTGGGGCTCTTAGTGATTCTGAATTAATTGATTCATAGTCCATTTCTACCGTAAAGTCTTCTTTAGAAATTTCTGAGAAGTCTCTAAAAGCAGCGATGTATTTTAACGTCACCTCATTAGGAAGAATGTGAATATCTACCTTTTCTACCGGCAAATTTATCAATTGTATTGGCAAGGTGATTTCACCTTCTGTAAATTGATCAACGTCTTGGCTAACAGAAACTTCAGACAATGACAAATTTAATTGCTCAATATGGGGAACCATCAAATTTAAGGTTAATTCTTGAGCTTCAGATACTTGATTTTCTGACCACACTTCTGTGGAGATATAATCAATCGTGTCAATCACAGATTGGGGTCCAAAAACCTCAACTTGAGCTGGAGAAATACTGGGATTTCCGTAGGGACGAAATCCGTCTTTGTACTTAAAATCAATATTGGCTTTTACCGGAATAAATCGAGATCCTTTACTGGTAAAATTAAAATGCAGTTGATTTGGTGAAATTTCTGCTATGTCAATTTTATCAGAGAAAAAGCTTGAGACCTTGGTTTTATTCTCTGAAAAGAGAAAGTTACCACTAGGAGATATCGCCGCAGTTGACATGTCTATTTCTATGGTTGGCGGCCCAAACAATGCATAATTAAGCAATGTGAATCCACTGCCTTGAGCGGTTACTTCTGCCGTTGACAATTGATTCTCATTGACGAGAATCTTATCGTTAGGGAAGTGGCTATAAACAATATTTGAGGTAAATGTGGTGGTATGATCTTCTTTTGAAAGATGCATTAAAAACCATAAGAAAATGGTACCGGCAACAATAATGACCTTTATTCTAAAGTCTGAATCTTTTTGAATTTTTTGAATAACTCTATTCACTGGCTTGCGATTTATTCAAAGGTCGAAAAAAAAAGAGGCCGAAGCCTCTTTTTTCTATTTTGATTTCTTTTCCGCTTTCGGAAGGTACTGTGCTGATAGTTCTTTTGAAACCGCAGCTTTTTCAACCTTTAATCGAGAATTTTCTGATTCAATGATTAAGAAGTTATCTCCTACTTCTAAAATCTTACCATGAATTCCAGAGGTAGTTACCACTTTCATTCCTTTGGCTACAGTTTCTCTATAAGCCTTTTCATCCTTTTGTTTCTTAGCCTGTGGGCGGAAGATAAATAAATACATTACTACCAAAATTAGTAGAAAAGGCATAAGGCCCATTAAAGAGCTTCCGTCGGCTTGTAAAAATAGATTTGTCATAAATTGTATTATTCAGCAACAGGTGCTGTTTCACCTTTGATTACGTTTGAGGTAATCTTAAGTACTTTAGTATTAGGAACTGTGTTTGCTGTTAATGTAACCGTTTTGTCTTGACGACCCCCGCGGTTTTTTGAGTTAAAAGTAACTTCAATTGTCCCTTTTTCTCCTGGAGCAATAGGTTCTCTTGGCCATACAGGAACTGTACATCCACATGATCCTTGAGCACTTGTGATTACAAGTGGAGCGTTTCCAGAGTTTTCAAATGAGAAAATGTGAGTTACCACTTCACCTTCTTGAATATCTCCAAAGTTGTGAAATACCTCTTCGAAAGAAAATTCAGGAGCGTCTTGGCTCTGAACCAAATCAGTACCTACAGATGAATTGTTTCCACTGTTGGGATTAATTTTGCTAGATGCATCATCACAAGATGCCAAAATAGCTAGTAGAGGAAGTGTTAAAAGTATCTTTTTCATAATTATTTGTTTTGTACTTGAGCAAAAATAGGAATTACAATAACCCTTTGCCAATTTTTTTAATCTGATTTTTCTCCTTTAACTCATTTACCAACTTATCTAACACTCCGTTAATAAATTGACCTGATTTAGGGGTGCTATACTCCTTACTTAAATCAATGTACTCGTTCAATGAAACTTTGATAGGAATTTCAGGAAAGTGAATCATTTCAGCAAGACCCATTTTCAATAAAATACTATCTAAAAGGGCAATTCTATCCGCTTCCCAATTCTTAGTTTTCTCAGCAATCAACTTATCATAATCAGAGTGATTATTAGCTGTTGCCATGAAAAGTTTACGTCCAAAGCTACTGTCGTCTTCATCTTTGTACAACTTAACTAAAGGGTGAAACTCATCTACATCAGCCTTCATGGTCTTAATGGTTTTCACCACCATCATCTGTGCAGCATCAATATCATCAGCCCAATGAAGGTCAAGTTCTTCATAAATCTGGTGAAGGGTTTCATTCTGAGTAATATAAGTGGTGTAAATGTATTTCACAATACGCTTGTGATCATCTATGGTTACCACCTCTTTATTCATGTACTCATCATAAACTTCAGAACCTCTAAAATCTAAATAAGCCTTTTGAAAAATATCGTCGTGATTAGACCATGAAAAGTTTGCTAAAGGCTTGTCATCTCTTTTGTTTTCAATAGAGACTCTTTCAAGCTTTGCTATAACTTCTTTGTTGTAATGAATGGCTTTTATTACCGGGTTTGTAATAAAGCGAAGGTTAGGATTAATATCCATTTGAGTAGGAAGATGCTTTTTTCTCGCATTGGCGATAAAATTCTCTGCTACTTGGTGAAATTCACCTAAAGCACTTAATTCTAACACATACAGTGTATGAATTTTTTCAAGGCTTGAATTCAAAGACTTTAAGTAATCTCTTTGATCTTTGTTTTCTTCTTGCATAAACCCGTATAGGGCCTGCATTACTTTAATGCGGATGTGCCTTCTCGTAAGCATATTTCCTAATTTTTAAGAACGAATAGCGAGGAGGATAAATCCTCCTCGCCAAATAATAATTTATTTTGCTTGTGCTAAACGCGTTTTCTCTACTCTTTCTTCAGCCATTTGAAGAGCTGCTTGATGAGTAGTAATATTCTTTTCCTCAGCCAAGTTTAACAAGTTTAAGGTAGTGTTGAATATATTTTCTGTTCTCTTGAATGCTTCTGCACTGTCATACTTAGCAATTTCAGAGTAAACGTTGATAAGTCCCCCTGCATTGATCAAGAAATCTGGAGCGTAAACAATTCCTTTGTCTTTACACATATTACCGTGTCTTACTTCATCTGCCAACTGGTTGTTTGCAGCACCCGCAATTACTTTACAAGAAAGCTGTGCTAAGGTTTCGTCGTTTACGGTAGCCCCTAAAGCACATGGAGCATAAATATCCATGTCTTGTTGGTAAATATTCTCTCTTACTATAGTAGCGCCGTATTGATTAGAAATTCTTTCAAGAACGTCCTCGTGAATATCGTTAATCATTACTTGTGCTCCTGATTCTGAAAGGTATTTTACAAGCGTTTCACCCACGTGTCCAACTCCTTGAACCAATACCTTTTTTCCTTCAAGGTTATCGGTACCAAACTGGTACTTTGCAGCGGCTTTCATTCCCATGAATACACCGTATGCGGTAACAGGTGAGGGATCTCCTGATCCACCCATTGAAACAGGAATTCCTGTAACATGGTCAGTTTCCATTTTTACCATCTCCATATCGTGGGTATTAATACCTACGTCTTCAGCAGTGATATAATTCCCAGAAAGGCTATTTACAAACTGACCGAATTTTCTCATTAAAGCATCTGTTTTATGCTCTCTTGAATCACCAATGATTACGGCTTTTCCACCCCCTAAATTAAGACCTGAAATAGAGGCTTTGTAGGTCATACCTCTTGACAGTCTCAATACGTCGCGAATAGCATCCGCTTCATTGTCGTAATTCCACATGCGAGTTCCGCCTAGCGCAGGACCTAAAACTGTACTGTGAATACCGATAATTGCTTTTAAGCCGGTTTCTGCATCTTGGCAAAAAACAACTTGCTCATGGCCAATAAAGGCTGTGTTTCCGAAGACACCTTCAGATTCGATTGTTTTTATAGGATCTTTTAATAGCATATAACAGAGGAATTAATAAGATATTCTTGATATCATTTATTGTTATAACTTTGAACCTTTGAGAAGACTTTTTGTTCCTCCTCTTAGGAGCCGCGAAGGTACTTCAAAATTTTTAAAGATTCTCCCGATTCATGAAATCGCTATTTCATCTCAATAAATATTTTTTTAGATATAAATGGTACCTGTTAACGGGTACCTTATTTGTTGTTATTTCTGTAATCTTTGAAGTGTTTCCTGCAACATATGTAAGAGAGTCTTTTAATATTGTAGAAAATGCAATCGCCAAATACAACGCGGGCGAAACAGCCAGTATGAGTGAATTGAGAAATGATCTTATTATATATGGTTTGATGATCATTGGGGCCTCTCTTTTACAAGGACTTTTCATGTTTTTTATGCGCCAGACGCTCATCGTAATGTCCAGGCACATTGAATATGATTTAAAAAACGAAGTCTATCAACACTACCAAGCATTAAGCCTTGCCTTTTACAAGCGAAATAATACTGGAGATTTAATGAATCGAATCTCCGAGGATGTCAGCAGAGTGAGAATGTATATTGGACCGGCGATTATGTACACCATTAGAACCAGTGCATTATTGATCATTGTATTGACCATCATGCTCAATCAAAATGTAGAGCTCACATTATTAACCTTAATCCCCCTACCCCTATTAGCGATTGCCATTTATAAGATTTCAGAAAAAATAAATGTCCGTTCTAATTACGTACAAAAGCAGTTAAGTGTACTCAGTACTTTTGCACAAGAAACCTTTTCAGGGATTAGGGTTCTAAAATCGTATAGCAAAGAAGAGAAACAACTTCAAGATTTTGCCAAAGAGGCGGAAGAATATAACAAGAGAAATGAATCGCTTTATAGAGTAAACTCGTTATTTTTTCCAATTATCGTTTTACTTATTGGCCTTTCAACCCTTTTGGTTATTTACTTTGGCGGTAACCTTGTAATCGCAAAAGCCATTAGCGTGGGGGTAATTGCAGAGTTTATTATCTATGTAAATAAACTTACCTGGCCGGTCGCTTCATTGGGCTGGGTAACTTCTATTGTTCAAAGAGCAGCGGCCTCTCAAGAGCGTATAAATGAATTTCTTCACCAAGAGCCAGAAATTAAAAACCACATTCATCTTGAAACACCTATAGAAGGTAAGATTGTATTTGATAACGTAACTTTTGTTTACCCTGATTCTGGCATAAAAGCAATTGACAATCTTTCTTTTGAAATCAATCCCGGCGAAACCTTAGCGATAATCGGTAAGACAGGTTCTGGTAAATCAACGGTAGCGGCCCTTGTCGGGAGGTTATTTGACCCGACCCAAGGACGCATTCTTATTGATGATACGCCGATGATTGAAACCAATTTGGACCTGTTTAGGCAATCTCTAGGAGTAGTTCCTCAGGAAGCCTTTTTGTTTTCTGACACCATTGGAAACAATATCGCTTTTGGGGTTGACCATGCAGACAATACCGCAATTGAGGAGGCGGCAAAAGTTGCTCATGTTCACAACAACATTGACGAATTCCCGAATAAGTACAACACTAAAGTGGGAGAAAGAGGGGTAACGTTGTCTGGCGGACAAAAACAAAGGGTTTCTATTGCCCGTGCTGTATTAAAGAATCCTAAAGTTTTGATTTTTGACGATAGCCTTTCTGCAGTTGATACAGAAACAGAAGAAATTATTCTATCTAATCTAAAATCTGTTATTGAAAAAAGGACCACTCTGATCATAAGCCACAGAGCTAGTTCTGTAAAAAATGCAGATAAAATCATCGTGCTAGACAACGGTAGACTTGCCGAATCTGGAACACATGAAGAATTGATTGCCCTAAATGGTTACTACAAAGAATTGTACGAAAAGCAGTTAATGGAAGAAGATCAAGAACCTTCAGAAGGGTAAGATTCTGAATTTCAAATAGTTTTTAAATATTTCCCCCGAAAGGGCAAAAAAACGTAAGTGATGGCAATATTTTTTTAGATTTGTTCGAGGGATTTAAACCTTGAAATAATGAGCGAAAACAATCATCCAAAAGAGGAAATACTTTCTAAAGTACTACGCGCCGGCAGAAGGACTTACTTTTTTGATGTACAATCTACCCGTGCAGACGACTACTATTTGACCGTTACGGAGAGTAAGAAACACACAAGGCCTGACGGAAGCAGTTATTACAAAAAACATAAGATATACTTGTACAAAGAAGACTTTGTTGAGTTCAGAGATTTATTGAATGAAATGACTGAATTCATCTTTGACAAGAAGGGCAAAGAAATAATTACCGACGATTTTGACGACGAAACCCCTCAGGAAGTTTCTGAAGGGTTAGTCGAAGAAAAGTTTACCAATGTAAACTTTGAAGAGCTTTAAAATTTCAAGAATCCATTGAGTTGGTTTTTCAGTACCGCCAAGGTCTCTAAATGAGCCAACTCTTTGTTTTCATTAAGCAACCCATCTATTTTAGAAATAGGAATCTTTTGAGAATACACCTCTATTTTTAAATGATGAAAAACGTCTGTTAGGTGGTCCATGCCGCGAATGTTACCTGCCCTACCCGAAGCCACTCCTACTAAAGCCGCTTTTTTACCCCACCATAATTTGGGCGGTAGTGCGTCTATAAAAGCTTTAAAAATTCCTGGAAAACTGCCGTTGTACTCCGGACTGATTACGATTAGCTTTTCTGCCGGACTGATTTTCTCTGCGATTAATCGCTCGGTTTGTTCGCCTACCCCACTAAAGGGCTTCGCTTCAAAAAACTCAGCAGGTAGTTCCTCCATAGAAAACACGGAGTTCTCTATACCCTTCTCTACCAAAAGCTTGCGATAAGCATCTACAACCGTCTGGGTTTGATTTTTAGGTCTATGGGTAGCACAAATAATGGTTATCATATGTTCATAAGTTTTCACAAATGGGCAAGTGATTTTTTGCCTATTTTTTATTGAAAATTGTATTTTAGTCGCTTCTTGATTGGGCAACCCATCAAGAACACAACCCAATTAAATTAGTTCATCAATCTACCCACAAAAGTCCGAAATTCTAAACAACTATGGGCAAAATTATTGCAATTGCAAATCAAAAAGGGGGCGTAGGCAAAACCACCACATCCGTAAACCTAGCGGCTAGCTTGGGTGTGTTAGAACAAAAAATTCTTCTCATCGATGCTGACCCTCAGGCAAATGCCACTTCTGCTTTAGGATTTGATCCCGACAACATTACAACCGGTACTTACCAAGTAATAGAACACGAAGCAGATCCTTTAGATATCGTATTAAAAACTCAATCTCCGAATGTAGACCTTTTACCAGCCCACCTTGATTTGGTGGCGGTTGAAATAGAGTTAGTTGATAAAGATCGCCGTGAGTACATGCTTAAATCAGCCTTAAAGAACATTGCTCAGCAATATGATTACATCATTATTGACTGTGCCCCTTCTCTAGGTTTAATTACGCTTAATGCTTTAACGGCAGCCAATTCAGTTTTAATTCCCATTCAGTGTGAATACTTCGCTCTTGAGGGTCTTGGTAAACTGCTAAACACGATAAAAAGTGTTCAACAAATTCACAATCCAGATTTAGATATAGAAGGTCTTTTACTGACTATGTACGATTCTAGATTGCGTTTGAGCAACCAAGTGGTTGAAGAGGTAAAAACTCATTTTCAACAAATGGTATTTGACACCATTATTGCTAGAAATGTAAGGTTAAGTGAAGCACCTAGTTTTGGTGAATCGATAATTATGTACGATGCAGCTAGTAATGGCGCAGTCAATTACCTTACCTTAGCCCGAGAATTTTTAGACAAAAACCTAAGTAAAACGTCGGCAAAGCCAGCGAGTTAATATATGGCGAAGAAGAAAGCAGCATTGGGAAAAGGATTATCAGCCCTATTGAAAGAAACTCCTGTTAAGGAAGTTTCAAGTGCAAATGATCAAAAAGCTAAAGAGGTAATTGGTCATATTGCAGAAATAAAAATAGGTGCCATTGAGGTCAACCCTTTTCAGCCCAGAACCCATTTTGATAAAGACGCCCTTTCAGAACTTTCTAATTCTATCAAAGAGTTAGGAATTGTTCAACCAATAACGGTTAGAAAAATTGGTGATGATAAATACCAATTAATTTCAGGGGAAAGAAGATTTAGAGCTTCTCAGCTTGCAGGTATTGACTCCATTCCGGCCTATGTTAGAATTGCCGATGACCAGGCAATGCTTGAAATGGCTTTGGTTGAAAACATTCAGCGACAAGACCTAGACGCTATTGAAGTAGCTATATCTTACAAAAGACTGATTGATGAATGTTCTTTAACTCAAGAACAAATGTCTGATAGAGTTGGTAAACAACGTTCTACCGTGACCAATTACCTGAGATTGTTAAAACTTCCTCCGTTAGTTCAGGCCGGTATTAGAGACCGAATGATTTCTATGGGGCATGCAAGAGCTTTATTGAGCATTGAACACGAACCTTCTCAGTTAGAGCTTTACCGTGAAATCATTAGAAAAGATTTAAGTGTAAGAGCCGTAGAGCAATCGGTTAAGAAAATAAAAAATGGGGGTTCTACTTCTAAAGAACCTCAAGAGCCACTGGCTCAAGAATACGTTGATTTAAAAGAACAACTTGCAGAGTACTTTAATACTTCGGTAGACGTTAAAAGATCTCCTATGGGATCTGGGCAAATTGTTATTAAATTTACCTCAGACGAAGATTTAGAGAAAATTGTAGAGAGGTTACAGTAATTCACACCTGTGGTTTTAAAAGCTTTTAATAATTGGATTATTGTCGTTTTATCGATAATTATTCTTCCCCTTTCGGGGAAGGCTCAGTCTGATGGGCGAATAATAAAAACCGATTCTGTTTTCGAAGTAAAGTCGTCCAATCACTCTCCTTCTGAAGCTACTTGGTGGAGTGTTGCTCTGCCCGGGGCAGGACAAGCCTACAATCACAAGTATTGGAAGATTCCCATTATTTACACGGCATTTGGTGTTACCGGGTGGTTTATCCATGACAATGTGGTAAAAAGAGATGACTACCAAAGAGCTCTAGACCTTAGGCTAGACAAAGATCCGAATACGGTCGACAAATATGATGGTATTTATTCTGACAGAGACCTTGTAGAATTGGTTAATTATCATCAGCAATACCGAGATTTAAGTGTCATTATTATGGTGGTAATCTATGGCGTGCAAATTATTGACGCCAACATTGATGCACACCTATATGACTTTAATGTTTCTAAAGATTTAAGCATTCATTGGCGTCCTATGACTTTTGGATATGACCCGGTGATGGGAGCCAACCTCGGAGCTAAAATAACCTTTGACTTTTGATGAAAATAGCACTGATTGGATACGGTAAAATGGGCAAAGCCATTGAAAAGATTGCTCTAGAAAAAGGACACGAAATTGCTGTTAGAGCAGGACGCAACGGCTTTACTGATGAAGAGATTAAAGGCTCAGATGTTGCCATTGATTTCTCGTTACCTGAAACTGCTTTTCAAAATTGTCGTAGAATAATCTCTTTAGGAATTCCAGTTGTGTCTGGAACCACCGGTTGGTTAGACAAAAAACCTATTATTGAACAACTTGCTGTTGAAAATCAAACGGCCTTTTTATACGCTTCTAATTTTAGCCTTGGGGTAAACTTGTTTTTTGCAGTAAACGAATACCTGGCAAAATTAATGGCTGGGCATAACTACTCGGTGTCTATGGATGAAATTCATCATACACAAAAGCTAGATGCTCCTTCTGGAACAGCCATAACCCTTGCAGATGCAATCATTAATGCTAATGATTTGTTAAAGTCGTGGACTATTGAAAAAACTTCAAAAGAAAACGAACTTCCTATCGTTGTAGAGCGTGTTGACCCTACTCCAGGAACTCATGCTATTTACTATGATTCTGAGGTAGATTCAATTGAAATTAAACACACGGCCCATTCAAGAATCGGATTTGCTTCGGGTGCCTTACTTGCCGCTGAGTGGATTCAAAATAAAAAAGGGGTTTTTTCAATGAAAGACCTTTTAAACCTATAACCTATGGAAATTAAAATTGGCCTTATTGAGTACCTAATCCTTATTCAAGTAATTTCTTCCCTTGGCCTTGTAAAGTTTTTTAAGGCCGCTGGATTAGATTCTTGGAAAGCCTTTGTACCTGTTTACAAAACGCTGGTATTATTAAAACTATTGAATAAACCAAAATGGTGGCTAATCCTTGTTTACATTCCTGTAGTCAACAATGTGATGTACATCATTTTAGGATATGAGTTATTGCACTCGTTCAACTTTAGAAAGTGGTCCAATATTTTATGGACTGTTTTTACCTGCGGATTGTACCTAATCTATTTAGGGTTTACAGAAAAGAACCTAAAGTTTGTTGGTGAAAACAAAACAGCCATGAAGGCTCAATTAGGTTCATGGATTCCCGCCGTATTTTTTGCCGTTGTAGCGGCTACTACCATCCGTGCTTTTAGTTTTGAAGCCTATACCATTCCAACTCCATCTATGGAAAAATCACTTATGGTGGGTGATTACCTTTTTGTTTCAAAGATGCACTACGGACCCAGACTTCCTGAAACGCCTTTGAGCATTCCGCTAATGCACGCTACCATTCCGTTTACAGACATTAAGTGTTTTTCTGCTGTGGTACAACTCCCCTACTTTAGGCTTCCAGGATTTGAGTCTGTTCAGAGAAATGAAAGCTTTGTTTTTAATTACCCTGCAGAGGTCGGCAGCCCTAATGATAAAAAACAAAACTACGTAAAGCGTTGTGTCGCTGTCGCGGGAGATACCCTCTCTGTGATGGACGGTTTTGTATATATTGATGGTGTTGCGCAAGAATGGCCCGAAAGAGCCGATGCGCAATTTTCTTATTATGTAAGAACCAATAGCAACACAGGACTTAGCCCCCTTTATCTAAAAGAAAACTTCGATATAAATTATATAAAAAATACAAGAGAGTTAGGTTATCAAAACTCTAGTGATGTACTTCCTATTTCTGATACTGAATACATCATTACCATTTCAAATGATAAAATTGAAGAATTTAGAGCATTGCCAGAAGTTTTACAAGTCATAAGAATTGTTTCTCCAAGGCCAGAAGAACCGCTAAATGACACGCTGCCCAACATGTATAAACGCTATGTAAATGCAGTGGGAAATAGTGTAACCTTCCCTGATAATTCTGTGGCTGGCCACAATGACACGCTAAGCTTCAAGTGGTCAAGAGATGAATACGGACCGCTTTATATTCCTGAAAAAGGAGTTACTGTGCCGTTAGATTACAAGGCCTACTTGAAGTATTATCGATTAATCACAGCCTACGAAGGGCACACCTTAGAAAGAAAAGGTGATGATTATTACATAGATGGAAATTTGGCTACCTCCTATACTTTCGAACAGAATTACTATTGGGCCATGGGAGACAACAGACATAACTCTTCAGATTCAAGGTATTGGGGATTTGTTCCAGAAGACCACGTGGTAGGTAAACCCGTATTTATCTGGATGAGTTTAGATAAATACCAAAGTGGCCTAAAGAAATTTAGAACGGATAGAATATTTACCACCGTTCACGGAACGGGAGAAAGAACAAGCTATGCTTGGGTGATTCTGCTATTAATCTTAGGTAACTACGGTTACAAGAAGTACAAAGACAAGAAAAAAGCAAAGGCATAATGAAATTGCTTTCCACCGTTTACTTCGGGCCTATAACTTATTATGCAAGAATCTGCGATGAGTCAAGGATAATGTGGGAAGCCAAAGAGACGTTTCCGAAACAATCATATAGAAACAGAATGTATATCAACGGACCCAACGGTCCGTTGATGCTTTCTATTCCGGTTAGTACCTCTTCTGATAAACTTACCGAGTCCACTAAAATTAGCTACCGAGAAGATTGGGCATCTGATCACCTTAAAGCCTTTGAAACCAGTTATGGTAACAGTCCGTTTTACGAAGAGATTTTTCCAAGAGTTGAAGGCTTATACCATGAAAATCATAAATTCCTGATTGATTTTAACACCGAGGTACACCATTTGGTCAGTAATCTTTTAAGAATACAAATTGAAATTGTAAAAAGTACAGAATTCAAAATCCCTGAAAAGGAAGATTTGAGGTTTTCAATTCACCCTAAAATAGAAGATTCGACCCTTGAAAAAATTCCTAGATACGAACAACCCTTTGCCGACAAGCACCCGTTTAATCCAAAAGTCAGTATTTTAGATCTCTTGTTTCAAGAAGGACCTTGGGCCCTTAACATACTAAAGGAAATATTGTGAGTTCTCCGTCGGGATTTTCCTATTTTAGCTGAACCAATTAGCGATTTAGTCGTTTTGAAAAAAAATTAATGTGAATACAATGAAATTCTACCTTTCTACACTGTTATTCCTCCTACTTTCCTTTTCGATTATGGGGCAAAATAAAGATTGTCCTACTAGAAACATTTACAAAGTTACCGCAGAAAACGGTATGAAAATGAGAAAAGGTCCTGGAACACAACACGAGGTGGTGGGATTTATTCCTTCAAAAGCCATTGTTTTACTGTGTGATGACAAGTTTGACAAACAAGTTATTGAAGGGAAAACCGGATACTGGAGAAGGGTCAAATATCAAAATTTTATTGGGTACATGTACGATGGCTTTATGGAAAGCTATAGCCCTATTAATGACCTAGAAATATTAAATGCCATAAAGGCCACTGAACCAGATTCTGCAACGGCTGACAAATGGTTTAGAACTGTAATAACAAGGTCAAATTTTGAACCGCCCCACACAAAACCGGTAGAAAAATTAGCTACAGATACGCCAGAAGAGAAACCCTTAGAAGCTGAAGTTATTCCTGTTGAACCTGAAATTATTGAAGAGGCCGTACCAGAAGCCTTACCGACAAAAGAGATGAACGTAGAGTTTCTAACAGAATCTTACAATTACTGTGGAGACATTTTAGCGCTCGACCCAGGAAAAATTTGGTATGGATTTTACCTAGACCAAAACGGTAATTTTTATCGCGACATGGTTGACTTACAGATAATAAAAAGCAAATACTCTTTAGGTACCAACATGGAGTTTGATATTAAAACCTCTAAAGAGGAAGCCTCATACTTTTTATTAGGCGTAGATACAAAGCTTGATGATGGTTGGCAGCTAACAGGTGCTGGTGAGTTTTTTAATAACCACTCAAGATCTCTGTACCCTGGGATGAGTTTAGAGGTTTTTGGATTACAGTCTGGACTTAATGCAGCAAACGTTCAGATGTACGCTACTGGAAATGTGAAGTCTGTTTCAAATTGCCCTGAAATAGAAGGATATAAGCTTATGGCGCAATCTGAGAGACACCATATGCCTCTTTCTCAAAACCTAGGCTCATTCATTTCAGAAATGGGAGAATGCGGAATACCAGAAATTTATTGGTTTGGTGATTTTACAGGAGATCAAATTCCTGAAATCATTTTTGTATCAACCTATCCGCATAAAAACGTATTTACCCTATTGACTTCTGATCCTTCTGACCAAACAAAATTATATAGAAAAACAGCTACTTGGACTGTTGAAAACTGTGAATAATGGATATAAACTTTAACAAAAACGAAGATTCTTTAAAGTTACTTGTTTCGGAAATGAAAAAACGCCTTAGTGAGGTTCACTTGGGTGGAGGGAAGAAAAAAATTGAGAAACAACACGCTCAAGGAAAACTAACGGCAAGAGAAAGAATTGAATTTTTATTAGATAAAAATAAACCTACAATAGAAATTGGTGCCTTTGCAGGTGACGACATGTACACTGAGTACGGTGGTTGTCCATCAGGTGGTGTTGTGGTAGTGCTGGGTTATGTAAAGGGTAAAATGGTACTTGTGGTAGCCAACGATGCTACTGTTAAAGCAGGTGCTTGGTTTCCTATTACTGGAAAGAAAAACCTTAGAGCCCAAGAAATTTCCATGGAAAACCGAATTCCAATAATTTACTTGGTAGACAGTGCTGGGGTGTTTTTACCCATGCAAGACGAAATATTTCCCGATAAGGAAAACTTTGGTAGAATATTCAGAAATAACGCTGTAATGAGCTCAATGGGTATTACCCAAATATCAGCTATTATGGGCTCATGTGTTGCCGGAGGAGCTTATTTGCCCATTATGAGCGATGAAGCCCTAATCGTTGAAAATACGGGTTCAATATTTTTAGCAGGTTCTTATCTAGTAAAGGCGGCTATTGGCGAAGACATAGATAATGAAACACTAGGGGGTGCTGAAACCCATTGTGAAATATCTGGTGTAACAGACTACAAGTGCAAAAACGATAAAGACGCCTTGTCAAAAATTAAAAATATCGTTGATAAAATTGGTGACTTCTCTCCTGCTGGATTTAGTAGAATTGAACCAAAAGCCCCAGCAAAAGACATTTCAGAAATTTATGGAATTATCCCTAGAGACGGTAAACCTTACGATGTACAAGAAGTCGTTGACCGCCTAGTTGATGCAGACTCTACAGAAGAATATAAAGAGGGTTATGGAAAAACCATTTACACTGCTTACGCAAGAATTGATGGTTGGGCTGTTGGAATTGTTGCCAACAATCGTGAGTTGGTAAAAACCAAAAAAGGAGAAATGCAATTTGGAGGTGTAATATACTCTGATTCAGCAGATAAGGCATGTAGATTTATAGCGAATTGTAATCAAAAAAAGATACCCTTACTGTTTTTACAAGATGTAACCGGATTTATGGTGGGTTCTAGAAGTGAACACGGCGGAATTATTAAAGATGGCGCCAAGTTGGTGAATGCAGTAAGCAACAGTGTAGTTCCTAAGTTTACCGTAATTACTGGAAATTCATTTGGTGCAGGAAACTACGCAATGAACGGAAAGGCATACGATCCGCGTTTTATTGTTGCATGGCCCAATGCCAAGCTTGCCGTAATGGGAGGTGAGCAAGCCGCTAAAGTATTATTGCAAATTGAGAAGTCTAGCCTTAAGGCACGTGGTGAAGAAATTACTGCCGAAAAAGAAACCGAGTTATTAGACAAAATTATTGCCAGATACAACAAACAAATGACCCCGTACTATGCCGCCAGCAGATTGTGGGTAGATGCCATTATTGATCCGGCTGAAACAAGAAAATGGGTTTCCATGGGGATAGAAATGGCCAACCACTCGCCCATTGAAAAAGCATATAACCCCGGAATACTTCAGGTTTAATGAAAAGAAAATCCCCTCTTGAAGCGGGGATTTTTTTTATCAATATAGTCTCCGTTTAAAATCGGATGACTGTATCCAGGTAAATAAAACACTAATTATTCCTGACTTTACTAGCGCCCATGGAATAAAAGGATGAATTAATTGCCATTTAACCGCTCCTGTATGAATAAACAGGTAACCGAACCCTACTAATAAAATGATCCCTTGTCTTGCGAGAGAGTCTATAAAAACGGGACCTACAATCTTTCTCGGTATTAGGGTTACCAATAAAAAGCTAAATAAAAAACCTGCGGTTGGACCATAAAATTTTTCACTACCACCCATGTAACCAGAGAATACGGGTAAGCCCATAAAGCCCAGTACCAAGTATATCAATACGATCCAAAAAGATTTCTTTGGACCTAAAAAGTATATGGGTAATAAGACAAAAATGGTTTGAAGTGAAAAATCGACCATTTCAAATTGAACCTTTAGAGGTCCTAAGCCACAAAGCAATGCCAAGAAAATTAACAGGTCTCTGTTCTTTCGGTATGTGTACCCAATTTTATTCATTTTCTTCATTCGGAACGCGAGTTTGGTGGTAGGCTAAATCGTTTTAAAAGGTTTACTTTTGCAGCCACAATTGATTTACCATGCAGCAGAAATTATTAAATTTTTTGGACTTTAAGAAAAAAGAGAGCAATATTAAAGATGAATTACTCTCTGGAATTACGGTAGCACTCGCTTTAGTGCCCGAAGCCATAGCGTTTTCATTTATTGCCGGCTTATCGCCATTAAGTGGATTGTATTCTGCCTTTTTCTTAGGATTAATCACTTCAATCTTCGGCGGACGACCAGGAATGATATCTGGGGCTACAGGAGCCATTGCAGTGGTTCTAGTATCTCTAGTAATCTCTCACGGAAAAGAATATGTTTTTGCTGCGGTCATATTAATGGGGATAATTCAAATGCTTGTGGGAGTTTTAAAACTGGGTAAGTTTATTCGCCTTGTCCCTCAATCCGTAATTTATGGATTCGTAAATGGATTAGCCATTGTAATCTTTACCGCGCAATTCGGACAGTTTAAAACGCTAGATTCACTGGGTAATTCTGAATGGATTTCTGGCACACCCTTATACGTAATGCTTGGATTGGTAGTTCTCACCATGATCATTATCTGGGGGCTTCCTAAATTAACAAAAGCAGTCCCCTCTTCTTTAACGGCAATTATTACCATTTCACTTTTGGTGATTGGATTTAACATTCCTACAAAAACCATTGGTGACCTAGCTACTGTTTCTGGATCTTTTCCAGACTTTCACATTCCAGAAATTCCACTTACGTGGGAAGCTTTTATGGTTGTACTCCCCTATTCTGCAATTATGGCTGGAGTCGGATTAATTGAAAGTCTACTTACGTTAACCCTTATCGACGAAATCACAGAAACAAGAGGTAGTGGAAACAAAGAATCACTTGCTCAAGGTTTAGCAAATTTTGCCAATGGTTTCTTCAGCGGTATGGGCGGTTGCGCCATGATCGGACAAAGTTTAATCAATGTAAATGCTGGGGGGAGATCAAGAATTTCAGGTATTGTAGCCTCATTAGGACTTTTATCTATTGTATTGTTTGTGGGTCCAATTATTGAAATGATTCCCATGGCAGCCCTTGTAGGACTTATGTTTATGGTGGCTATTGGTACTTTTGAATGGGCCTCGTTTAAAACAATTGGTAAAATGCCACTAGCAGATGTGCTGGTAATTGTTTTGGTTACCCTAATTACGGTTTTTCTTCACAACTTAGCACTAGCCGTTTTAGTCGGTGTTATCGTTGCTGCTTTGGTATTTGCATGGGAAAATGCAAAGAGAATTAGAGCCAGAAAATACGTTGATGAGAGCGGGGTAAAACACTATGAAATCTATGGTCCACTCTTCTTCGGATCGGTAGGAACTTTCAATGATAAGTTTGATGTTTTAAATGATCCACAAGAAATAATTATTGATTTTGGAGAAAGTCGCATATCAGATATGTCTGCTATTGAGGCTATAAACAAACTAACTGAAAGGTACCAAAAGGCTGGTAAAAAACTACACATCAAACATTTAAGTCAAGATTGTATTAGGCTGTTGAAGAATGCCGAAAAAATTGTCGAAGTAAACATTCTAGAAGATCCTAAGTACAAAATACCTTTAGACGATTTGGCTTAATTTTCTGAAGGTTATACTAATTATTGTAAGAGTCCGTTTTGCTTTTATGAAATGGCTGTCTAAAATTTTTTCTGCATTGGGTGTTTTAACCTTTTTGCTAATTGGTTTGATAATGTTTGCTAAGGTTCCAAGACCTTCTTTTGCCAACACCTCTAGTGTTAGTGGAAAGGTTACTTCTGTTTACTCTCCGTGTTGTAATGATATTGTAATTACCCTTCAAGACAATGATACGAGGTATTACATAAACCACGGTTCGGAGTTTTTGAATCTTTCTAGATTAAATAAGTCGTTGATGGGTAAAGAGGTTGAAATGCGCCAAATAGATCTTAAATGGCATTTCTGGGTAAAAAACCTATCTCCTATTGCAATGATAAAAACCCAAGACAGCATTTACTACAATGTTGTTACTGTTTTTTAAGAGTAAAAAAAAAGGTTTTCAAAGCTATCGCTTCAAAAACCTGTTCCTATCAATTAAAACAAAAATTTATTCTACACTCCTGTGTAATTAGATGGAGTAATTTTTTTGATCTCTTCTTTTACTGAATCCGTAATATCTAAAGAGTCTACAAAAACGGCTATAGTATCAGCAGTAACCTTTTCATTGGTTCTTGTTAACCCTTTAAGGGCTTCATAAGGTTTTGGATATCCTTCTCTCCGTAAGATGGTCTGAATTGCCTCTGCTACAACTGCCCAGTTATTTTCAAGGTCTTGGGCAATCTTTTCTTTGTTTACAATCAGCTTACCCAATCCTTTTAATAAAGAATTCATTGCCAAAACAGTATGTCCTAATGGCATCCCTACATTACGCAATACCGTAGAATCTGTTAAATCTCTTTGCAGCCTAGAAACTGGAAGTTTTGCAGAAAGGTGCTCAAACAAGGCATTAGCAATACCAATGTTACCTTCACTATTTTCAAAGTCAATCGGGTTTACTTTATGCGGCATGGCAGAAGAACCTACCTCACCCTCTTTGATTTTTTGCTTAAAGTAATCCATAGAAACATAGGTCCACATGTCGCGATCTATGTCTAATAGAATGGTATTGATTCTTTTTATTCCGTCAAAAAGAGCAGCCAAATGATCATAATGCTCAATTTGAGTGGTTGGGTAAGAACGTGTTAAACCCAATTTAGAGCTAACAAATTCATTTCCCCATGTATGCCAATCGCTATTTGGATAGGCTACAAAGTGAGCATTAAAATTACCCGTTGCACCCCCAAATTTTGCTGCGTATGGAACCTGTTTTAATAGGATCTCTTGTTGATTTAATCTTGAAATAAACACCTCTACCTCTTTACCTAATCTGGTTGGAGAGGCAGGCTGACCATGGGTTCTAGCCAATAGAGGAATATCACTCCACTCACTCGCCAATTCAGTCAATTTCTGTTTAACCTCATCAAACAAAGGATAAAAAACATCTTCCATTGCCTCTCTTATAGAAAGTGGCACAGAAGTGTTGTTTACATCTTGTGAAGTAAGTCCGAAGTGAACAAACTCTTTGGCTTCACCTAAGTTTAAAGCATCAAATTTTTCTTTGATAAAATACTCAACCGCCTTTACATCGTGGTTGGTTACCTTTTCAATATCTTTTACACTCTGAGCGTCCTCCACCGTAAGGTTTCTATAAATATCTCTCAAAGATTCAAATACAGAAGAATCTACTGATGACAATTGAGGTAATGGCTTTTCGCACAATGCAATAAAGTACTCAATTTCTACTCTGACCCTGTATTTAATAAGGGCAAATTCAGAAAAATAATCACCTAATTTCTCGGTCTGTCTTGAATATCTTCCATCAATTGGAGATATGGCTTTTAATGAAGAACTCATGATTCAAAAATTAAGCGGCAAAGGTAAAAAATCCCTAGGCAATAAAGGGCGGATTATCTTACGAAAATAAAATTTGGACTTTAAAAGTCTGGATCAACGCTAAATTTCATTTTTTTTCGGGTCTTTGGGTGTACAATTTCTAGGTACTCTGCATGTAAATGCAACCTGTTTTTTCTCTTTCCATAAACCTCATCTCCTACAATGGGCGTGTTGAGCCCATCGGCATGGGCTGCATGAACCCTTAGTTGATGCGTACGACCTGTAACTGGATAAAAATGAACCCTGGTATACTCCCCTTCATATCCCAAAACTTCCCAATGGGTTTTTGCGGGTTTTCCATTCTGAAAATCGACCATTTGCATAGGACGATTTAAATAGTCAATTATTAGAGGCAGGTTAATTTCTCCTTGCCTTTGTTCTACTCTGCCATCTAAGAGAGCAACATATCTCTTTTTAACGGTTCTTTTTAAAAACTGTTCTTGTAAAAACTTATGACTGTCTTTATCTAAGGCAATAAGCAATAAACCACTGGTTGACATATCTAACCGATGAAGCAACAAAGGACCTTCTGCGTGAGGGTACTTTTCTTTCATTCTCGTGTATACAGATTCCGAAACAGTCCTACCAGGTACAGATAACAGTTCATGAGGCTTATTGACAACTACAATAAAGTCATCTTCATAAACAACTTTTATTTGTTTAGAATCGTCGGGCAATTGTTCTAAAGGGTTATCATCTAGTGGCAACCCCTTAAGCATATGACCTAAAATGGGTTCGCACTTACCTCTGCAAGCAGGGTAATAATTCTTGTGTTGCCTAATTTCAGATTTTGGCGATTCTCCCCACCAAAATTCGGCGAGGGCAAGAGGAAAATATCCATTCTTAAAGGCATACTGAAGTAACTTAGGTGCCGCACAATCTCCTGCCCCTGCTGGTGGCTTTTCTAAGGGCGTTCTCTGAAAAATGGGTACTACATTTTCTTCTTCGCCTAGTATGTTCAAAAAATTATATTGATCAAATAATTTCTGTTGAATCTGTGAAGACTTGATGGCCCGACGCTGCTTCAACTCCTTTATTTTAGATTCATGATTATCAATCTCACGTTGAATCAGGTCAATACTTTCCTGGATTTCAGACTGAGTTTTTTTTGAAAAATATTGCCAGTAATAACTTTCTTTGATTAAGTCTTCTAATAACTTTTCGTATTCAGCAGCAGATAGCGATTTACGTTGGGCTTCTCGACGATTCTTTCTGCTCTTTTTTTCTTCGCGAATCTTTTCTTTCAAAGATGCCAACTCAACCTCGGTTTCCACTTTACGTTGGGTTAAATCACGCTTTCGCTGGAGGTATGACTCATCTTCTACCAAACGATCAATTTCATCAGTCCATTGATTTAATTTTCGTACCCCTTCGTTAAAGAAGCCTTCATATGAAAACCTATCGTACAATAAAGGAACAAATCCTTCTTGTGGCTTAACTCCCTCTAACTTTCCTGAATAAGCTTTTAAAAACCCTGTTTTACCTTCTTGGTTCTTTACAATTAAGACTCCGAACATTTTACCAAAATCTTCCCCTGTTTTTAGGCCATCAAGTCCAAAGCTGTGATTCCAAGAGTTTTCTTTCTTCAACTCCTCTTGAAGTCTTTCGGCTGCATAAATGGCTATAGGATGTGGCTCATAACACATCGGAAAGGTGAATTTATCAGGAATGCTAAAGCCTTTCCCTTTAAAATCAACCTCGGTAAAGTAAATGTCATGAACTTTAGAACTCATAAAAAAACCGTTATTCGCCAATATAAAGTGCAATTCCTTTGAGGTATTCTCCTTCGGGAAAGTAAATGTTTATTGGGTGATCAGAAGGCTGTCCAAATCTATGAATGATTTTCACCTCTCTTTTACTTTCTATGGCTGCAGAACGTATGGTGGCTTCAAAAAGCTGATTGCTTACGTTTTGGCTACAAGAAAATGTACACAATATAGAACCCGGTTTCATTTTTTTTATAACCGAACTATTTAATCTCTTGTAGGCTTGTACCGCATTGTGTACTGCATTTCTTCTTTTTGCAAAGGCAGGTGGGTCTAAAACAATTAGGTCAAAGTCTTCTGGCATTTCTTTGATGTAATCAAAAATGTCTTGACTTACCCCTTTGTGATTTTTGCTTAGATTGTTGATTTGTGCATTTTTCTTAGCAACTTCAATCGCTCTTTCTGATAAATCTAAAGAAACAACCTTAGTGGCCCCTCCTTTTAATGCCAACAATGAAAAGCCACCAGTATAAGAAAAAGCATTTAGCACTTTTTTGTCTTTACTGTGTTGCCCTACCCAAAATCTTGCGTCTCTTTGATCTAGAAAATACCCAGTATTTTGTCCTTCATCAAAATCAATCAGTACTTCACAACCATTTTCATTGATACGTATATCTTTAGTTTTTCCGGAAAGCCATCCGTTTTCTACAGGACTTTCTAATCCTCTTTTGGAAAAAAGGTCTGCTGATTTATTATAAATACCCTTGCATAGTTTACCTAGGTTCTCTTCAATAATTTTAGCAATGACGTTTAAGTCATTTAATACTCCTTGCGTATGCGCTTGCAAAACAACATAACCATTATAGTAATCTGCTATCAACCCCGGTAATCCGTCTGATTCACCAAAAATTAATCGGAAGGCATTGGTAGAGTCATTTGGGTACCCCATTTCTCTTCTATAGTCCCAGGCCTTTTTAATTTTATCAGAATATATTTTAGCCGGAGTGGCAAACCCATCAAAATGAAAAACACGCAAGGCAATGCTTCCTGGGTGAAAATGAGCCATTCCCAAAGGATTGTTTTTTGAGTCAATAACCTGAACCCAACTTCCGGGTTCTAAATCACTAGGAATGCTTTTTAAAGCTCCTGAAAAAATCCATGGATGGCGCCTGTTAAACGCTTTTTCCTTTCCTTTCTGAAGTTGTAATTGAATAAAGCTCATGGATAAATAGGTAGATCTTTGATGAAATTATACTTGTTGTTTTCAAAGTCCATTACGGCATAGATGTGCTGTAAACCGTTGGTTACTGCTAAGAATGGAACTTTTAGAACATGATTGTATCTAGCAATTTGATCAAATACTGATTGATCAAGTTTTACGGTTGGTGCTTTACATTCAACTAACAAATATGGGTTCCCATTTTGATAAGCCAGAATATCACATCTCTTTTGAAGTCCATTGAGTTTTAATCCTTGTTCAATAGCAATATTAGACTTAGGATACTTTCCGGTTTCTACTAAAAAGTGAATAAAATGTTGACGCACCCATTCTTCTGGAGTTAACACCAAATGCTTTTTTCTAACAATGTCAAAAACCAAAATTCTCCCTTGGTCGTCTTTAGACAAACGAAGAGAGAATTCTGGAAAATTTAATGGCATCATGTTCATCCTGCAAAAGTATGCAAAGATACTAGCCGTTCATTAGAATTTGGTTAAAACGTTGGCGCTTCAACCTCTTTAGGTTTTTTCAAAGTAAATACCCTAGAAATATTAAAACCTAAATAAATATCACCATTACCCCATGTTCCTGGAGTTCTAGCCATCCATTGCGGATCAGCTAACCCTCTTGAGTTTGAAAGGTGCAACTGAAATACGTGTCCGCCGGTTTCTATATCTACTCCAATAGACAAGGCGTCTTGGTAATTAACCTGTTGACCATTTTCCATGTAGAAATTATTCGTAAGTCCCAGCTGATACTCTGCCGTTAGGGCAATTCTATTATTGATTTTCATTCTTGCCCCAGCACCGATAAAATACAAGTCATTATTCATTTCTCGTGTATCTACGTAGTTAAAATGTACCATGGTCGGTGCAATTTCAGCGCTAAATCTTTCAGAAAACTTTCTTGCGATAATGAGTTGATTTACAAAACTCATTCTATCTGTTTCGTTGTGCGGTAAATTATCTGCCCATTTTTGAACTGAATAATTAAATGATCCATAATACACTAGAGAAATTGGCATGTTTATTTTACCCGTGGATTGTCTTAACAACTTGGTTTTTACAAAAGACTCATAGGTTTTTGAAGCTGAAGATCTTGCGACCCCAACGTTTAACCAATCTGTAAATGAGTAGTCAAAAGAAAACCTAATTTGGGCATTGTCAAGTCCTAAAAAATTGTAGAAGTAATCATCATTGATAGCTCCAAAACGGTGTAGAATAACGAATTGCATAACCCCTTTTGCAGGAATCTCAGAAGATTGAAGGTTTACAATCTTGGTGCCCTTAAAGGTTGCGGTTGCATATTCTGCAGTTTCTTCCTCTTCCCCAAGCATATCTAATAAATCATCTTGACCCAGAGATAATAGCGGAGAAATTAGGAACAAAAAGGGTAAAAAATATTTCATCTTATCTTGTTAACCGGGTTATTTAGGTTGATATTTTGACTTTACCGTTATTTCAAGGGTCTTCCCTATTTTGTTTTCAACGGCAGATGGAATAGGAATTTCAAAATCTGCTGGGGAAACCTCAAATTTTCCGTCCAGTAAATACTCTTCCCCTTTTTTTGTCAAGGTCATCTCTGTATTTATTGATTTTTTCTTTCCATGAACGGTTAGGTCTCCAGAAATGGTAACCTTATGAGCACCGTCTTTAGAAAGGTCTTCTGAAGAAGCTATTTCCCCTTTAAATATTCCTTTAGGGAATTTTGCAGATTCGATATAATTTTCGTTAAAATGCTCTTGCATCAAGGCTTTTTCAAACTGAAAACTATTCATCAATACCTGAAAAACAATTTGTTTTTTTTCTAAATCTAAGACAGAAGAAGCTTGATTACTTGCGGCTTCAATATCTTCTATTGGTGTAGTTGAGTAAAATTTAATGTATGCGTTTCTGGTAATCAAAGTTTGTGAAAAGGACATTACGCTTAGGGTAATTCCCAATCCTAAAAGGGCAAGCTTTTTCATAGTTGTAGTTTTTAGTTATTATTGGCACCGGCATCTATCCAGGCTTGAATTTGATTTATTTGGCAATCTGTTAAACTTCCGCCTACAGGCATTTTACCTGGAGCTCCTAAAGGAAGGGTTATTCGATTTACTAGCTCACCTGAATTAACGGCAGAAAGCACCCCGTTGTATGAACTTAGATCAAGACCTGCTTCTGGAGCACTCGATCCATGACAACTGGTACATTGTTGAGACATTATTTGAGATATAGTCGCTGAATAGGTTACAGCCGTTGTATCACAAGGGTTTTTGGGGTAGTACTGGTATAAATCTTGTGCATTGTCGTAATAACACCCTGTTAATACAGTCCCCGTGAGTAGTAAATAAAAAAGTTTCTTCATTAGTTTTCTGGCATTCCGGCTTGAATCCAAGCGTTTATTTTATCGATTTCACATTGTGGCATGGGCCCACCTGTTGGCATTCCAGGAAATCCTGATTGGTGATTAACCCTAGGTTGTAAATTAGCATTATTTACCGCATTAGCTACTTGACTATAGGTTTCTAGAATCAAGCCTGCTTGGGGTGCTGAAGCTCCATGACAAGAAGTACAATAGCTTGACATGATATGGCTAATTTGATTTTGGTAGGTTACTTGATAAGTATTACAAGAATCTTGACAAGCGGTATTTTGGGCCCCATCCAATATCCATTGTCTTATTATTTCAATTTGTGCTGGTGGCAATTTACCTGTAGGAGGCATAACTTTATCAGGATCAGATTCATTTAACACCTCAAAAACCTCACTTCCTGAAGGATCACCCGGCCTAACCTCACCCGTATTGACAATATTACTAAATGAATTTAATATTACTCCTTCTGCAGCAGTTCCCGCATCGTGACAACCGCTGGTAGCGCAATTGGCTTGAAAAAGAGGTAGAACATCATTTTCAAAATAAACTTTATTAGGATCACAATTTTCGTCAATTATTTGTCCTTCATAAATAAATGGATCATGTCTACAGGACAAAAGAGCCATTAAAATGGAGGAAAATAGAATTCCTTTTTTCATTTTTTTTTGTTTGATTTAAATATAAAATTTAAATAGGATAATAACTACATTAGTGTTTAAAATGTAAATACCATGAAGAAGTTAGTTTTTACCTTTCTAATAATTGCTTTTCTAGGAGGAATCTATGTTTGGTTTTTTGTTTACAACAAAGATCATCGTGATATTGCTTCAGAAACTCCAACCATTGAAACTACGGCCGAACCTTTTTTTAATGAATTTTATACTCAACAAGATTCTGCAATAGCAAAATATTCAGATAAAGTAATTGTTGTTACAGGGGAAGTGATTTCGAAAGATGACCATGCGGTTTTGTTACATCCTGGTGTTTACTGTGTCTTAGATTCTGCGCAAGAAAATACGTTTAACGTCGGACAGAAAATCATGGTAAAAGGTCGTGTGAGCGGATTTGATGACCTTTTAGGAATGGGTGAAGTAAGAATGGACTTTTGTACCGAATATAGAAAATAGGCTATTTAGGCTTTTCTCTTGATTGACAAACCTCTCATAAGAATCCATCCAATAAAAAAATAAACACCCAGCCCAAGGGCCGCTAGGTTCATACTTCCCGTAAGTTCAATAAACAAGCCATAGCTCAAAGTACCTAAAACAATAGCTATTTTTTCTGTTACATCATAAAAGCTGAAATAACTGGCAGTGTCTTTAGTTTCAGGAAGCATCTTTGAATAGGTAGATCTACTTAAAGACTGTATGCCTCCTAAAACAAGACCTACAAGCCCACCTACTACATAAAATCCCAACTCAACATGTTCCCATTCTTTTCTCAAAAGAAAGGCGATAACACAGACAATTATCCAAATGCCAATTTGAATTCTAAGCGCCCTAAAGTTTCCCAGTTTTTTTGAAACCCAACTAAACAGTTGAGCTCCCGCGACAGCGACAAACTGAATGATTAATATGGTTCCAATTAAATTACCGCTGGGTAGTCCTAACTCCTGGGCACCAAAAAGAGAAGCAAGTAAAATAATGGTTTGAACACCTGTTGAATAAAAAAAGAAAGAAGACAAAAAGCGTTTAAGTTTAGGGTCTTCAGTAATAAAACTCAAAACTTTTTTCAACTCCCTAAAGCCATTAAATAATATTTTACTATCAATTTTTTTAAACTCATTGGGTTTAGGTAGAACCATAAATGTCACTTGAGCAAAGCCCAACCACCAAAATCCAGTAAGAAGAAAAGATAAACGTGTAGCATATCCTTTAGTCATTCCTAATTCTTCCGCATAAGATATCATTAAGAGTAGACCAATTAAAAGAATGGAACTTCCAACATATCCCATAGAAAAACCCTTGGCGCTCAACTTATCTTGTTCTTGAGGTTTTGCAATTTCTGGTAAATAGCTATTGTAAAAATCCAAACTTCCCCAGAAACCAATACTGGCTAACATAGAGAGAATTAAAGCCAATGATACATTTTCTCCTTTGTAAAAGTATAGGGACATACATGACAAAGAGCCCAACAAGCAAAAGAAAATTAAGAATCGCTTCTTTCTGCCGGTATAATCGGCAATACCGGAAAGCATGGGTGATAAAATGGCAACAATAAGGAAGGAGGCGCTTAACGCAAAGCTATACAGTGCATCAGGATCCCAATCAAATCCTAAAAAAGCAGTGGTCCCCTCTTTGCTTCTAACGGTAACTTGGGTGTAGTAGATCGGAAAAATAGCAGTGCTTATCACTAAGCTATATACAGAATTTGCCCAATCATAAAAGGCCCATCGGTTTTGAATTTTCTTGGTGGTTTGCAACATTAGTAAATGGTTAAGCTTTTTTTGTAGTTGGTTTAAATGTAATCTTTTTCCACAATAACCACATTAAATAAAAGTTTAGAAAATAAAAAAGCCGCCTTGGAACCAAGGCGGCTTTAACTACAAAGGAAAATGCTTATCCTTTTTGTTGGGCAGCAATTAGGTTAAGAGCAGAACCTGCTTTAAACCATTCTATCTGTTGTGCATTGTATGTGTGATTAGTCACGATAACGTCTTTTGATCCGTCAGCATGAACTAACTCAATACTAATCGTTTTCTCAGGAGCAAATTCATTAAGGTCTAAGAAGTTGAAGGTATCGTCTTCTTGAATTTTATCGTAATCTGCTTCGTTGGCAAAAGTCAACGCCAACATACCTTGTTTCTTAAGGTTTGTCTCGTGAATTCTTGCAAAAGACTTAACCAATACGGCTCTAACACCTAGGTGACGAGGTTGCATTGCTGCGTGCTCACGAGAAGATCCTTCGCCGTAGTTATGGTCTCCCACAACGATGGTTGGAATTGACTTTTCTTTATAAGAACGCTGAACTTGTGGTACTGAACCGTACTCACCCGTAAGCTGACTCTTTACTTTATCTGTTTCTTGGTTGAAAGCGTTTACAGCTCCAGTAAGGGTATTATTAGAAATATTATCTAAGTGACCTCTAAAGCGCAACCAAGGACCTGCCATAGAAATGTGGTCAGTAGTACACTTTCCAAAAGCTTTAATTAAGAGCTTAGCTCCAGTAATGTTGTTACCATCCCATGGTTTAAATGGGGTAAGCAATTGAAGTCTTTCAGATCCGTCTTTTACTACCACGTTAATTCCGCTACCATCAGCCGCTGGCTCTTTATATCCTGCGTCTTCAACACCAAATCCTTGCGGAGGTAAATTGATTCCTTGAGGTTCTTCTAACTTTACGTCTTCACCCTTTTCGTTTTTCAACGTATCAGTAAGAGGGTTAAAAGTTAAATCACCGGCAATAGCCAATGCCGTTACCAATTCTGGTGACCCTACAAAAGCAAATGTATTTGGGTTACCATCTGCTCTCTTGGCAAAGTTTCTATTGAAAGAGTGAACGATGGTGTTCTTTTCTTGTTTTTCAGCTCCTTGACGTGCCCACTGACCAATACATGGTCCACAAGCATTTGCTAAAACTTTTCCGCCAATAGCGTCAAAATCATCTAGCACTCCGTCTCTTTCTGCTGTATATCTTACTAATTCTGATCCTGGAGTAATGGTGAAATCAGCTTTAGCTTTAAGGTTTTTACTTGCGGCTTGCTTAGCGATAGAACCTGCACGGGTTAAATCTTCATACGAAGAGTTAGTACAAGATCCGATCAAACCAACTTCTACAGTGGTTGGCCAACCATTAGCTTCTGCTGCTTCTTTCATTTTTGAAATTGGCGTAGCGATATCTGGAGAGAATGGACCGTTTAGGTGAGGCTCTAATTCAGAAAGGTTGATTTCAATTACCTGATCAAAGTATTTTTCAGGATTTTGGTAAACCTCAGCATCTCCTGTTAGGTGCTCTTGAATTCCATTAGCTAATTCAGCAACTTCTTCACGTCCTGTTGAACGCAAGTAATCTGCCATTGACTCATCATAACCAAAGGTTGATGTTGTTGCACCAATTTCAGCACCCATGTTACAGATAGTACCTTTACCCGTACATGAAAGAGATTTTGCTCCTTCGCCAAAGTATTCTACAATGGCTCCAGTACCTCCTTTTACGGTAAGAATTCCAGCCACTTTAAGAATAACATCTTTTGCAGAAGTCCATCCGTTAAGTTCTCCGGTTAACTTTACACCAATCATCTTAGGGAATTTAAGTTCCCAAGGCATTCCGGCCATTACGTCAACGGCATCAGCACCACCCACACCAACAGCTACCATACCCAAACCACCTGCATTTACAGTGTGAGAATCGGTACCAATCATCATTCCACCTGGAAATGCATAATTCTCAAGAACTACTTGGTGAATAATTCCAGCACCTGGTTTCCAAAAACCAATTCCGTACTTTGAAGATACAGAATCAAGGAAGTTAAATACTTCGTTATTTTTATTGATAGATTCTTGAAGGTCTTGATCTGCCCCTACTCTAGCTTGAATTAAGTGATCACAATGCGCCGTAGAGGGAACCGCTACCTGCTTTCTTCCGGATTGCATAAACTGAAGCAATGCCATTTGAGCGGTTGCATCTTGCATAGCCACGCGATCTGGTGCAAAGTCTACATAAGACTTTCCTCTTGTATACTCTTCTTTTGCTGGGTTTTCCCAAAGGTGAGTGTAAAGAATTTTTTCAGTAAGGGTAAGGGGTTTGTTTAGAAGGGTTCTAGCTGCTGCTACCTTTTCAGGGTATTGAGCGTAAACCTTCTTTATCATGTCTAAATCAAATATCATATGAATCTGAAAATTTCGGTTATTATTTAGAGGGATTGCAAAATTAAGAAAAACCCTTCTATTACCTAAATCTATTGAAAGAAAACCGCTGATTTAGAATCATTTTTAACAGGTCCATAAAAAAAACCATCACAAAGGATGGCTTTTTTAAAAATCGCTAATTTTTTAGCTTATTTCTGAGGATATCTATTTTTCGATCATCACTTTTTTAGCAAATCCCAATCCGTTGTTCAGAGTGAGTTCTACCACATAAATTCCTTGTGGTAACCCAATTACTTCCCAAGATTCTTCATGATTCTCTACGGTAGATTCCCATACCACCTTCCCCGTAAGGTCAACTAAACGGATGTTTTTAGCAGGATATTCTGCATTACCCGCATAGAAAATTGATTGACCTGAAGTGTAAAGTGAAATATCATTTAAAATATGTTCAGGCACATTTACAAAAACGTGTCCCGCCATAATTTCTTTGCCTGCCTTTGTTTCAACCGCAAAGTCTTTAACCGTAAACGCCTTTGAACTGTCTGCCACGTCAAGCCTTGCCCAACCAAAGTAAACACTGTCGCCAACGGTCACTCTAAGACCTAGATAACCATCAGTAACAGGGCCAATCCAGTTTGAATTGGGATAGTTACTCACACCGTTAATTTCGAAGGCCAAATAACCGGTATCAAAATTACCGCCAATTCCCTCAAGTGTGTTAGCCGTAGAAATGATGTCTCCAGCATTCAGTTTACTGGGGTAGTTGAAACCATTGTTCAAAATTCCAACAGCTTTGTTGTCAACATTGCCGTAAGGAGAAATGATAACCGAATTGGTATTCATTGCCGCCCCTGTGTCGACGTACTGTTTAATGGTGAAATCTGGAGTTCCGTCTTGGTTTAAATCAAGATCATAAAATCCGTTATTGGTATTAATGGTGGTATCTGAAATATCGGTATAATTCTGTGCTTGCAAGGCGGGACCAGCTAATACCACACCTGCGGCAGAAGTATATTTTAATAATTTCTCTTGTAGATCCTTTTTCATGTGAATATTTTCAAGTCGCAAAGTAAATAAAATTAAGCGTCTTATTAATTATGTTTCAAATTTGGTTCAACAACGTTTTCCATAGCTTTCATATTGAGGTCTAGATTAAGAAATTTTTTAATTTCTGTTACCGCTTTCGCGGGATGTAAAAGGGTCTCTTCATAAGACACTTCTAAAAACTCAATATGGTCTTGTCGTTTCAACCACGCTATGTTTTTTTGGTACTCAGCCTCCCATTTTTGAATGGCTAGCAAATTTAGATCCTGATCTCCTTTCATCTTTTGTTGAGAAGCGACCACCGAAGACAAGTTTCTTTTTACCACTAAAACTTTATAGGTTATGTGAGGAGGCAAAAACCTAACCAGAGGAAAAACCACTTTTACTGCCCTATCTTTTACGGAATGAATTATGGAATTATCTGCCGCTAATCGTTTGATAGATTCGTGTTCAAAATATCCCCTTTCGTTACTTCCATCTGCTCTTCTATGTCCGTCGTCAAAAATTTCAACACCTCCTGAAAACAGCATTTGCATTAGTAGTGAGGTTCCGGATCTAGGGATTCCGGAGACCACTATGATGGGTTTAGATTGGATAGACTGCCCTGTTAACTCTGAAAGTGCTTTGAGGTATTTAGGGTGGTGAGGATTCATTTTTACGCAGAGTTCAATAGCCTTTTGAGCCTCATTGAGCAAATTGAGTCCCTTGGTTGCACGATAAATTAAATAATGAGCCTCTGGTGTTTGAAACCTAATTTGGGTCAATTCAAGCAAGTATTCTAATGCGAATTCAAGCTTTCCTTTTTCTAGGTAAACCTCAGCCATTCCCAACAAAGCTCTTTCATTTTTTGGGTGACGTTCTAATGATTTTTCAAAATACCCTCGTGCCACATCAAAGGCCTGTAATTGAAGATAACACTGACCAATTCTTTCGTAAAGGTGTGAAGAACTCAATCCTGAGTTTAGTAGATTTTGAAAAGAGGTTTTTGCTGCTTCAAATTTTGATTGGTTCAAGTAGTAAACACCTTCAAAATACAAAATGGATGTATCGTTGTGATGCTCTTTGAGTTTAGAAAGTCCTAGTTCAAATTTTTCAAAAAGCCCCATATTCAAGCAAATAGAAATCCAATATTTTATATACCGACCTTCTTCTGGATACCTTGTGGCAATTTTCTCAAAAAGTGCTTCGGCGCTTTCTAAATGTCCGCCTTCCCAATAACTACGCGCTTTGTAAAAATCATTTTCAGGGAGGTCATCTACGGTCTTTTCTATTTCTGTCCTTTCTATATACCCAAGATCTTCTAACGTTTTTAGAAGCTCAGCATCTGCAATATTATCTTCTTTTAAAAACTCTACCGCTGTAGTAGATTCATGACTTTTAACATGAGTAGGTTTATGGACCGTAAATCCATCAATGGGTTTACCTTCCATATCTTCCCCGACAGGGATGTCATAAAAATTCAAAATAGTTGGACAAATATCTAGGACAGAGGCGCCGTAAAAATTATTTATCATCTCGTGATTCGGAGAAGAAACGCAAACTATACCATAAGGACTATGTTCTAAGGCAGGAGCTCCCGGCTCATTTGGCAAATTCACCTTGCGTTGATCGCCCGATAAAAATCCATGATCAGAAACCAACATAACGGTGCATTGTGGTCCCGCAAGATCAATTAACCTTTCTAACATCATATCGTGAAAACGATAAGCGGATTCTACAATAAAGTGGTACTTATTAAAATCCTGATCAGAAATGTGTTTTTGCTGAGGCGGATGATACTTCATCGCCAGGTGCTTAAAATGATCTAAGGCATCGTAATACACAGCAGTCAGGTCCCATTCTTGCTTTTCCATGGCCCAAGTGGCGGCATTGTGAATAGATGATGCATGCGAAATAATTCTAATAACTGACCTAACTACGTCCTCATGATCAGAGTCTACTTGGCCTGAAGGAAAAAACGGCGCGATAATTTGAGAGGTGATTTCATCGGGATGTAATCTTAATTCTGCTAATTCAGCAGTGTACTCTGGGGGAAATACCGTTCCTGGAAAAAGGTCCCAGTTGCCCTTTTCAGGGGGTGCCATACCGTAAAAGTTAGACACCATTATTCCATTGATCTTTTCTGCAGGATGGCTTGGCCACCAGCCAATAACATGAGATTTTATTCCATATTCATTGACAATATTCCAAAATGCTTTTGCTTTTCTGCTGGACCCTCTCACGGCTCTTACCTTACCTTCTGGCGATTTTTCGGTAAACCCTGTGATTCCATGATCATAGGCCCTTTTACCAGTGGCAATGGAGGTCCATACAATAGGAGAAATGGGAGGGTCAATAGTGGCGAGGTTACCTTTACCTCCGCTCTTGATTAATTTTTGTAATGTGGGCAAAGCTCCCTTTTCAAGTAAAGGGTTTATCACATCCCAATCGGCAGCATCCCACCCTACTAATAGTAGTTTGTCTCTATTTTTCAAATCCTGCCTCTTTTTTCGCCTTTCTCCAAGCCAACAATCCTTTTGCCCCAAGCGCTAACAATCCTAAACTACCCTGTATTGGAATTTGGTGTGTAATATTTTCACTTTTCACCTTATCAATTGGCTTTTCCGTACTTTTATTTTTCGGGTTCATTTCCTTTTTTGAATAGAATATGGGCGTGGTTTTGTAGCTTTGAGCAAAGATACATGGTTTAATCCAGTCTGATGAAACTAAACTTATTAAAACAAGACATATCGGTTGCTTTTGATTCAATACGCAATCAAAAATTAAGAACCACTTTAACGGCTCTAATTATTGCTATTGGAATGTCGGCATTGGTAGGTATTGTAACCGCTGCGGAAGCCTTAACAGGATCAATAGAACAACAGTTTAGTCAGCTAGGTGCTGCTACTTTTACCATTCAAAACAGAGCACTATCTATATACTTTGGCCCAGGAGGAAGAAGGGAAAAAGAAAATGAACCCATTACTTATCGTGAAGCTCTAGAGTTTAAAAGGAGGTTTGAATATCCAGGTGCTAAGGTTAGCCTTAGTTATGTTGCAACAGGTTCTGCAGAGGTAAAGCACAAAGCGAAATCTACCGATCCCAACGTAAGAGTTATGGCCGGTGATGAATTTTACTTGAGTTCAAATGGCTATGAACTTGAGTCAGGTAGAAACTTTTCATCTGGCGAAATTGAAGCTGCTGCTTATAGTGCAATTATTGGGGTTGACCTTTACAAAAAATTGTTTGATGAAGGCGCCGATCCTCTGGGAAAAACCATTTCGGTTAGAGGGTACAATTACACCATTGTCGGGCTTTTAAAAGAAAAAGGCAGTTCAGCCATGCTTTCTGGCGACCGACTAATTATTGTACCGTTTACCAATGCAAGAACGACCTTTTCTTCTCCCAATAGAAGTTATGCAATAAATGTCTTAGCAGAGTCTTCAGAAACACTAGAAAAAACCATAGATGCGGCATACGCAACCATGAGAGCCATCAGAAAACTACACCCCAAAGAAGAAAACAATTTTAACATTGTAAGAAGTGATAGTTTGGCAAATATGCTCAGTGAAAACTTGAGCATGGTTTCTATTGCGGGATCATTGATTGGATTAATCACCATGCTTGGCGCCAGTATTTCTTTAATGAACATTATGTTGGTTTCAGTTACCGAACGGACCAAAGAAATTGGTACTAGAAAAGCCATGGGTGCAAAATCAAAAAATATTTTAGGCCAGTTCTTGACAGAGGCTATTGTCATTTGTCAATTAGGCGGTATTTTAGGAATAATCTTCGGATTGATTATTGGAAACCTCGTAGGTTATTTTATTGATGCCATTTTCGTGATTCCTTGGGGGTGGTTAATATTTTCTTTGTCAGTGTCAATTGTTGTGGGAATTATCAGTGGGTTCTACCCTGCGGTTAAAGCGAGTAAACTTGATCCTATTGAAGCCTTAAGATATGAGTAAACAAATAAAAAAACCAGGAAGAAAAGAAGAAATTTAAAGCCTGCTGGAGCACCTCCAGGGGCCACTACCGTTCCAAATCCACTTTTTGCAACCTCCCCATTCCACAAGGATCATGCTTAGTAATGGGGGCAATTTGAAGATCCCTTAGTAATTACCGGAAATGAATCTGGGGAAATTGAAATTACATTATCAGTAAATGTAAATAAGAGTTTTTAGTTTACCGATCCAAACGGAAACGGAATATTTGAACCAAATGCAGGAGAAAGCCCCGTAGACATGGGGGTTAGAGGATTAATCCCCAAAGTAACGTTTATTCAATAATGGTTTCTATTTACCATCCCTATTCCCTATTAAACATCACCAGAGGACTCCCCACAGTTTTTGCTGTTGTGTTTTTGAGTGTAGGTAATGAAATTGGTTGGGGCTTACCAAGCCTCTTGACTGGAATAGCATTATTGACCAATTTAGGAAAAAGTGGTACTCGGTTTGACGCTGTCAAAAATACTATAGAGGGTACCTATAGAATTTTTGGGGTTGAATTTGGAATCATAAAAACAAAGTTACCGCCTATTGAATATGTTTCAGTTTTACTAAGTAAAACAAGGTTGAGTGGATATGATAGATTTGGACAAAAAGTGATCGATAGCAATGCAGAAGACAAGTTCACTATTCAACTAATTTTCAGCAAACGCAAGAGAAGAAAGGTCTCTGAAAGACTGATATATTCACTTGCTTGGGAAGATGCTTTTTTAATCGCTAGGCATTTTAATGTCCCCATTTACAATGCGTCAGAAAGAGAACTTCCGAACATTATGATTTACCCCGAAGACTTTAGTTTTTACGAAAAACAACTTTCTACTTTATAAAAGAGCATAAAAAAACCCCGATGTTTACATCGGGGTTTGTGCAATGTAATAAAGCTGAACTTATTTCTGCTCTCCGGCTACATCAAAAGCGAAATCAATGATTACCTCTCTGTGTAGACGAATTTTTGCAGTGTGACGTCCAATCGTTTTGATAGAACCACCCATAATTTGGATGAACTTTCTATCAATAGAATGTCCGTTTTTACTTAATTGGTCAGCAAGATCCATAGTGGTTACTGATCCGAATAATTTATTTCCAGTGCCTGCTTTCACAGTGATTTTCAGCTCTAATGAAGCTAACGCTTCAGCAGTTTTCTTAGCATCTTCAATCAATTTAGCTTCTTTGTGAGCTCTTTGACGAAGATTTTCTTCTAGTACTTTCTTTGCAGAAGGAGTAGCAAGCGTAGCAAATCCTTGAGGAATCAAGAAGTTACGAGCGTATCCTGGCTTAACTGTAAGTACATCGTCTTTGAACCCTAGGTTCTCAACGTCTTGTTTTAAGATAATTTCCATGATGCTCTCCTGTTTATTTCAAGTTATCTGCAACGTAAGGAAGAAGTGCAATGTGACGTGCACGCTTAATAGCAGTTGCTACTTTACGTTGGAATTTTAGTGAGTTACCGGTTAAACGACGAGGTAAGATTTTACCTTGATCATTAACAAATTTCATTAAGAAATCAGGATCTTTGTAATCGATGTACTTAATACCTGATTTCTTGAAACGACAATATTTCTTTTTGTTACCTGATTCAATGGCGATTGGCTGCAAGTAACGAATATCACCGCTGTTACCTTTTCCTGAAGCCGCCTCTAAGCTTGGATTCTTGTTTTCCATATCTTCTGATTATTTAGCGGTTGATTTTCTTGTTCTTCTTTTCTCAGCCCATTCTGCAGCGTACTTGTCGTTGCGAATAGTTAAGAATCTCATGATGCGCTCGTCACGCTTCATCTCTACTTCGTAAGTTTCGATGATTTCTGTTGGAGCTTTAAATTCTACCATGTTGTAGAATCCACTCTTTTTTTTCTGGATTGGATACGCCATTTTGCGTAACCCCCAGTTCTCTTTGTTGATAATCTCAGCTCCTCTTGTTTCAAGGTAGCCTACGAACTTATCAACCGTTTCCCTTACCTGATCATCAGATAAGACGGGATTTAAAATGAAAACGGTCTCGTACTGGTTCATACTATTAATGATTTAATTTCGGTCGGCAAAAGTAGAAAAAAAACTCATCAATAAAAACCTAAAATCAACATTTTTAGACGCCCAACAAATGACTGTCGAAGCAAAGGCTTGCCTGCACTGTAATAAATTGAAAAACAGTTTTTTTTGCCTCAGTAATAGAACTACTTTTTCTTTGATGATTTTGCCCTAGGATTGAACGCCAAACAATGGTCTATCCAAAAACTCAATTGGTCCTCGGTATCATACCCTTCCGGGGAAATAAACACATACCCCTTCATAGGTCTTCTGGAAAATCCATGTCTTTAACACCGGGTTGCTTCAAAGCCTCGTCGAAATATTCTGGACCGACCCTTGCCATGAGCTCCTCCTTTACCAACCCAAAACACATCTTATCATCAACCATGAAACAAAGTCAGCCGAACATCTTCTTTTCAGAGAAATTTTTGGTCTTGTCTGTTAATAGGTTTCTACACCTTTCTGCTGCGTAATCATCATAAGCTATAGGCGTGTTGTAAAAAAATAAAAAGTTCATTTACCTAAGTCCAATACCTCCTTTTTGAAAAAGTGAAAAGTTGTTAAAAACTTAAGCGAATTTCAAGAACAGAAATTTATTGAAATATCTTCAAAAAACTATCTTTGACATTCGTATGGAGAACTTCATAGTATCAGCCCGTAAATACCGTCCGCAAACTTTTGAATCTGTTGTAGGACAAAAGCACATTACCTCTACCTTAGAGAACGCTATTGCCAATAATCATTTGGCACAAGCTCTTCTTTTCTGTGGACCAAGAGGTGTGGGTAAAACTACGTGCGCTAGAATTTTAGCAAGAAAAATCAATGAAGAAACTGGCGCTGACTCAGACAACTTTGACCTTAATATTTTTGAACTAGACGCTGCTTCTAACAACTCAGTAGATGACATTAGACGTCTAACGGATCAAGTTAGAATTCCCCCGCAGGTTGGTCAGTACAGGGTTTTTATTATTGATGAGGTTCATATGTTGTCAACCTCTGCGTTTAATGCCTTCTTAAAAACTCTAGAGGAGCCTCCAAAACATGCCATCTTTATTTTGGCAACCACAGAAAAACACAAAATCATTCCTACCATCTTATCTCGTTGTCAAATTTTTGACTTCAAGAGAATTCGAGTGGAAGATATTGCAGAACACCTTCAATGGGTAGCCCAGCAAGAAGGAGTAAATGCCAACCCAGATGCATTGCACATTATTGCACAAAAAGCAGACGGAGCGCTTAGAGATTCTCTATCTATTTTTGATCGAATGGTTTCCTTTTCAGGGAATGAGTTGACGTATGAGCAAGCTATAGAGAATCTAAATATTCTCGATTACGACTATTACTTTAAAACTCTTGACCTAGTATTAAATCAAGACGTTTCAGGTTTGTTTTTATTATTTGATGAAATTCTTGAAAAAGGATTTGATGGACATCATTTTATCTTAGGTCTTGGCGGACATTTAAGAGATCTATTGGTTTCTCAAGACCCGAAAACGGTTCAACTACTTGAAGTTGGTGAAAACATCAAAAAGAAATATCTAGATCAAGCCAATGTGTTTGATATAAGGTTTTTAATCAAAGCCTTAGATCTGATCAACAAGGCAGATTCAAAATATAAAGGAAGTAATAATCAGAGATTACTCGTAGAAATTACCCTTACCCAAGTGGTCGATTTATTACTACCTCAGGCGGAGGTAGAAAAAAAAAACCTTGAACCAAGCCCAGTAATTCAGGCAGCCACTCCTACTCCACCACCTACAAGACACTTAGAAGAGGAAAAACCAACATCTCCTCTTCCTAAAGTTTCACCCCCCAGTCAAGCTCCCGCGAAAGCGGAAGAAATACCCGCAGAACCCAAAACTCAAGTTGCTGAAGAAAAGATTGAAAAGCGAATTGAAGAACTAAAATCTTCTGCGCCAAAAAGGATCGGTAAAAACAGAAGGCGTGGCACAGGAATTTCTATTTCAACCCTTGATATACAGAGCGAGAACAACGAAACAGAAGAAGGCGAACCGATTGACGAAACCATTATTCATGCGAACGTTCAAGAAGCGTTTTCTTTTGATGACCTCATGGAAAAATGGAGAGAATTTGCTTTAATTCACGAGGATAACAAGCATATTTACAACACGTTAATAAAATCTAAACCAAAACTGGTAAACGACACAGATATTCACCTTGTACTTGATAACAATACGCAAGATCATTACTTAAATGAATTTAAGGTTGAATTATTAAGTCACCTAAGAAAAGGGCTGCAGAATTACTCAATCATGCTTTCTGTAGAAATCACGGAGGCAGAAAAAGTGAAAAGTCTTTATACGCCCGATGAAAAGTTCAAGCATATGGCTGAAATAAATCCTTCCATTATTGAGTTAAAAAAGCGTTTAGGTCTTGATTTAGAATAATATGAAAGTCTTTTTTACCTGCGTTTTTTTGATATGCTCATTGTTTAGCATCTCGCAAGAGTTTTCAAAAGAAGAACTTCAAGGAAAAATTAATCCCTCCACCCATCCTTCATTTTCTAAAATCCCAAACGGATATTCAACCCGGAGTCAGGACTATCTTAGAACGGACGTAGTGAATGCTTTTTTAGAAATGGCATCTGCAGCAAAACAAGAGGGGATTGAATTAATCATTGTCTCTGCCACCAGGAACTTTGATAGACAGGCTGCCATTTGGAATAGAAAATGGAATAATCTTGACCTAAGAAAAAGTAAAAGGGCTAGCAAAATTTTAACCTACTCTTCTATGCCTGGGACCTCAAGACACCATTGGGGGACTGATTTTGACATCAACTCTGTTGAACCCACCTATTTTAAAACCGGAAAAGGAAAACAGGTATATGAATGGTTGTTTTTAAACGCCTACAAATACGGTTTTTTTCAGCCTTACCAAGAGTATAAGAACGAACCCCGAAGTGGTTATTTTGAAGAAAAGTGGCATTGGTCTTATTATCCCATAGCCTCAAAAATGCTTGCCCAATACAATTCAAAAATAACTGAAGAGGACTTAGAAGGCTTTGAAGGGTCAAAGTATGCCGACGACTTAGAAGTCATTGCAAAGTATGTAAACGGAATTATTACCTACCCTTTTCCGTTGGAATACTATCCGTTACCCAAACTAGACAAACCTGAATTGGTGGCTGATGTGAAAATTGAAGTTTCTAAAAGTCGCCCAGTGCTTGAAAGCCAAACAACTTCTACCACCATCATAACGCCAAAAGAAAATAAAATGCAACCCATTACTAGAGAAAAGATTGTTGTTGAGTATTTTTCTGAAAGGCCTGAATTTAAAAGCCAAAAAAGAGATTTAACCTTTAGAAATTGGATTAATTCTCAAAGTAATTAATCTCTTTTCTGAAAATTTATTTCCTTAAAATACCTCTGAAGCGAAATATTGCAATACATTTGCTCCTATTCTATTTTAGAAAACCAAATGGACGCAGACAACAATACCTCTAATAGTAATATTACCGACACTTGGATTGATAATGGCATAAAACTTTACATCTGGAAAGGTGATAAAGGAGAAAGTTTTAAAGAAGTCATTCCGACCGGGTACATTCAATTTTATTTTGCCATAGAAGGCTCTTGTACGTTTAAGTTCAGTCCTCATTATTCAAAAACGCTTGAAAAGGGGAAGAGCTTTTTCATTTACAATCCAGACATGGAGTTTAATGTTGAGTGGGAATTGCCAGAAGATAGTTCTTTGGTTTTCTTATTTGTTTCCCTTGAAAAGCTCCACAAGTTATTTCTCAGTAATACCGCTGAACTTCCCTTCTTATCGGGAGAAAATGCGAACCGTAAATTCTACGAAGAAAAAACCATTTCTCCACAATTAATGGTGCCATTGACTCAGATTTTGAACAATCAAATGCCTAATGCGGTAGCAAAGGTTTACAACTTGGCAAAGGCTTATGAAATTTTAGGAATTTCTTTTGATGTTAGAGAACCAAATATTGAATCTTGTCCGTTTCTGAACGATGAAGACAACGTCAGAAAAATTAAGCAAGCCAAAGAGATTCTTGTAAACAAGATGACCAATCCTCCGACCATTAAAGAGCTTGCAGAGATGGTTGAAATCAATGAATACCGATTAAAAGCGGGATTTAAAGAGATTTACGGAAATACGGTATTTGGATTTTTACTTGATTATAAACTAGAGCATTCATTGAAACTACTTCAGAATAAAAATTCTCAAGTACACATGGTGGCAGAAGAATTGGGTTACACCAATCCGAGTCACTACATTTCTGCATTCAAGAAAAAATACGGAGTAACGCCCAAAAAATACCTTCTTCAAAAGGACTAACTACAAAGTATATCCAAGAGTTAGAATAAACATTCTTCGGTTAGCTGGAATAATTCCAGGTCCGGGGTAGCCCGATGCACGTCTAGAAAAATAGGACGCATCTAAGAGGTTATTTATTGAAAATCCAAACTCAAAAGATCGGTAGTTATACTGAGATGAGAAGTCCATTACAAAATAACTAGGAATTATCCCCGCAATGGCACTAGGATCGAATTCTGCGTTGGTCGCGTCGCTATAGTGTTTGTAAGTGTAACTCCCCAGAAGGTTTGCTTTAAAATTCTGAAATTTATACTGCAATCCGGATTTAAAAATAAATGGCGGAACCCACTCTACTTGATTTCCGTTTAATGAAGGATCTTTTGAACCTGAGTACGTAGCCGTTAACAAGGTAGCATTGACAAACCACTTTACCTTGTGTTTTTCTGCCGTTGGATAAAACAATTTATTCAAATAAACATCAGCATACCCTTCTACCCCAAAAGTATTCGAAGCAGAAATATTAGTTCTATACTGAACGATTACCTTTTTTACTGGATCAACGGTTAACAGGGTACCTATCCGGTTTTGGTAGCTAAGCCAGAAACCAGAAACATCATAGGTAATTATTTCACCAACGCTTCCGCGGATACCTAAATCCATATTAAACCCTATTTCATCCTGTAAATTAGGATCAACAGAAAAGCTTGGGTTAACCACTCTAATGTCGTTAAAATTAATGGCTCGGTAGTTTTGCGAAGCATTGTAGTAAACTTCTGTACTCTCATTGGGCTTATAACTTGCACCCAGTCCGAAAAGAACCAAAGCTCTTGTATTTTCTTGAGAGTCAGCAACAACAGAATCAAAAATCACATTTCCGGCTAGGTCTTTTCGTAAGATTCTATAATATCCGTCGCTGGCAGTATTTATCCATTCAGCTCTTACCCCAGGAGTAATGCTCCACTTATCATTGAGAATAAATACATTTTCTGCAAATATGCTTGTGTTTTGACTAGGAAAGTCATAATCTGACCCCTCCTTTTTATCAGGATTTAAGAAAGTAAAGTCTGGACCCTTTGTGGCAGGAGCATCCCCTTGCGAACGATCTAGAAACCCTTGATAATACCTCACTCCTACTAAAGCTGTTGCCTTAGCTTGGCCCAAGTCAAAATGCCTTAAAAGTCTTTGTTCTGTCCCAAAATTTAAATAGTGATCGCTAAGTAAGTTTCTAGGTTGAGTTTCATCATCAATCCTATTGATTCGCCCCAAAAACCCCAAGGCTTCGCGGCTAGCCTTTAAGCCAAAAATTCTACCATCAAAGAGCCATTTTGCATTGGGTTTCCACTGGTATTTAATGGCGCCAAGGTTCCAATTAACTCTAAACCAATTTCTAGATCTATTGCTTTGATACGGATCTTCCTCAAACTGAAGATCTGTCAATCCTCCTGGTTGATGAGCTAAGTAACCCATAGAGGTAACTTCAAACTGCATTGAAAAGGTTTCTGAAACCTTGTAATCTACTTGGGAGTATCCGTTCAAAAAATCATATTCAGTGTTGGGGCGCCAACCATCACCCCTCTTGTAGTTAAAATAAGCGTAATAGTTTACCCTTTTATAGCTTCCACCAAAAGAGTTAAATAAATTCATGAAGCCATAAGAGCCTCCGGACAACTTGGTCTTCATTTCAAAGGCCTTGTCGTCAGGTCCACGGTGGTGAATAAAGTTTATCATTCCCCCAAATTGTGTCCCATATTGCAAGCTTGCTGCTCCCCTCACCACTTCAATTCTTGCCAGGGCATCAGCCGGAGGAGTATAGTAGGTTTCAGGATAACCAAGAGCGTCAGCACTCATGTCGTAGCCGTTTAGGCGCGTATTGAACTCAGCCGTTCTATTGGGATTTAACCCTCTGGCCCCAACTCCCAGTTGAATACCTCCATCATCAGACTCCCAAATATTAAGACCCGGTACTTTAGAAAATATCTCTCTAGGATTATTATTAGCCAGCGAAGCAGCCATTTGACTGGGCTTGATTACTTCGTTCTTTTTTGACGCATAAATAGCAGCCCCCTCAACAGACTTTAAGGTAACCTTATCTTCTAATTGAGGTCCTTGAGATAGGTGGATAGTATTTAATTTCTCTCTTGACTCGATAAGAACAATTGGCTTGTTTAGGTCAGTGACAGAAACGGTCTTGGATTGAAAGCCTAGCAAGGTGAAAACCAGAGAATCTATAGGTGATCCTGAGTAAATCTGAAAATACCCTTCACCATCAGTCTCTACCCCCATAATTTTAGGAATAGGCAGTACAAAAACCCCTGGAAGCCCCTTTTGTTCTGCGTCTACCACTCGTCCAGAAATCTGTCCCTTTAGTGAAAAAGAAACAAGAAAAATCAATACGAATAAATGGAAACTATTCCTCATAGGGCAAAATCCAAGATTTGGCGGCAAAGGTATTTTTCTCTTTTAAAAGGTCAACTTTTGGGTCGATAAATGGTTGAATTGTTTTTCCTTGAAGACTAACAAACGACCTAGCATACACTTCCGGATTATCAATAGAATTTGAGCGAGCCCACTCACCTAAAAAATGAGCAAATTGAACAATCAAATCGGGTTGTGTAGACAACATTTTATATTGAACAGGCTCTAAAAAGTCTTGAGGATCTACTTCAATAGATTTTTTAGTCTTGGCATCTACCACAAGGTAATTGATATTCCCCATTTTTTCCATCAACATTACCCTCCAGCTAAACCTATACCCCTGCTCCGTCCAAAACAACTTACCTGGATAAGCTAGATACCTAAAAGGCCAAATAACCTGCCATGCAAAAAGTCCTGCAAATAGATATAGTTTAAACCTAGAAGGCTTAACAATTTGATTACTCGTCTTTTGAGTAGACTTAAAAATCTTTTTAAAAAAAATCAAAATTGATTGATGAAAAGAGTTGCTAAAGAAAATGGTAGTAGCCACCATCATGATCCAAGGAAACATTCCTATTTGAAACATAAAGGCCGTAATGCCATGAAAAAATAAAACTGACAAATAAGCGAATACTCTCGTTTTCTTTAGGGATAAAAAGAAAGGGATGGTAAGATCGTACAAAGCACCAGCCCATGAAAAGAAAAAAGCTGTTTCTACCCAATTAAAGGCTGGGCCAATTATGGGCCAATGGCTTTGACTAGGCAGCCAAATTCGCAAGGGCATGGCTGCAAACAGCCAATCCGGATTTAGCTTGGCAATACCTGCAAAAACATAAACTAAGCTCAACACAAACTGAATAGACCTTTTAAAAAACACAGACACTTCTATTTGGTCCGGTCTTTTCAACCTCCTATTATCTAAAGAAAATGAGTGATTTGCAGGAACAAAAATCATTATGAATGCCAACAAGCTCATGAAGTAATAATGGTTAAGATAATAGGTTACATCAATCATTTCCACGTAAGAAAAAATGATAAAATAGGCCACCATACTTACCCTATAAAAAAGACCAAGTGCAATAAAAATTCCGAGTACAACCATACAGACAAAGGCTGCATACATACCCCATTCTGGTAAAACCTTTACCCAACTAAACCCATAATATGTAAAATGAAACGTCGGTTTTACATACTGCTCAAATACCCATCCGTTCCATAAAAACCTTAGGGCAGCCCCCGACATTAATAAACCATAAAAGATTCTAAAGACCACTAATGGGGCCATAGAATCTTTTTGGAAAAACCCTTTATGTAGCCTGATACTTTGCATTATTAATCCCCATCATTATCTTGATAGGTAATGGACACTCCTAAAATAGAAGGCATTTCAGTTTTCGTATAAATTACAACACTTTGATAATCTGAATATACTTCTTCTAAGTCTAGGTCTTGCGAAACAACGGCTTGCTTAAGACTGGTAGGTTCAATTTTGGAAATGCCTGTTAGTATTTCTTCAAAATATTGATTGATAAAACGAGAAGTCTGTGTGTTTCCAAAATTTTCTCCAAGAGTAGTTACATATTGAGAAAGACTTGTACCTGTATTTCCGGTTAAAGCAGAAACCCCATTGAACAAATCATACATTCCTTGCGTTTGACTTTTGAGGTATTTTAAAGAGTTTTCTTCATAGGGACTTTCTACTTTTTCAGGAAATAGAGTTCCCAATGATCTTTTCCCCATAGGTATTGCAAGCTTGGCATTCTTTGCTAATTCAAGGCTCATATTAAAATGATTTACCAGTAAAGACAAGCTTGACCCTACATCTGTACCCTTAGCATTTACAAAGGTGTTTCTGTAGGTAGAATTCCAATCATCAATTACGGGAACAACATGAGATACAGCGTTGGTTATTAATTCATTTAAGTATTGTATTCTATTAGACTCTGTTTTGAATTCATAGAGAACCGTAGAGTCTTGGTCGTGAAACAACAGATACTCCATAGCGGCAAATCCTCGGGTTCCAATACTTGCCGCACTTTCTAAATTATAGCTACCTACTGTGATGTAAGACTCTATCAAGCTTGGGTTAGCGGGGAAGATTTCAAGAGAATTGAAAAGATCATGGCTTTCTGCGGGTCCAAACCCAAAGCTTCTAATGCTTTGGAAAGAAATTCTGGCTTGAGTTAAAGCCACCTTTACCTCAGAGAGGTTTTGTTGTGTTGTAGAAACAGTAAATGAATCTATGGCTGATGCCAATTCGTTTATCGACTCCCCAAACCACTGGAATTGGGGCACAATAATTTCGTCTGCTGTATAGGTTAGCCAAGCACCCCTATCATAACTAGCCGTTTGGTTAATTTTGGCCTTTTTACAAGAAAAAACTAGAATTGATAAAACGAATAGGACCGTGGGTAATTTCATACTACAATAAGTCTGCTAAAGATTGAAAATTGTAAACTTCTGCTAATTTAGCCTTAGCCATATTGATATCACTGGATGACATGTTGTATAGGTTTCCTCCAAAATAGCTCAATATTAAATCAATATCAGCTTGAGAAATCACCTTGTCTTCATTGAATTTAAGGGACCAAATAAAAGCATAAGCTTCAGAAAGAGAGTGGTTTCTTAGGGCATGGTCAGAAAAATTGGTTTTTGAACTATTCAAATAATGGATTGCTACACCCACTGCAATTTCTTCCCAGTTGTTTTTCACCCAAGTTCTCGCTTGGTCACGGGTAGTTAGGTCATTGTTATTGATGGCATATCTTCCTGAAATAAAAGATTCCATCATATCGGTGTTTGTGTTTAGAATTCCATCTACAGAGTTTGAGTATTTTCCCCAAAATACAATTCCGTCTTTATTATTAGGAAAATCTATTGGCGCACCAAAGTACCCAAAAGCTTCATCCCAATGGTGTTGCATTGGAGTACCAGAAACCGAATCAGAAATTGAATTGTCCACATTCATTTTTTCATCGCCTAGGTAAACTGTAGTGGCTTGGTAATATAAAACCGCACCCATAATTCCCTTTTCAATCAGCTGTGGGTAATCAAATCCGTTTGCCGATAAACAGTAAGTTTTACTTCCTGAGTTAGATGTCACCAATCCTGCCACACCAGGCCCTCCGGTAACGTTTGACGCACTGGCAACTTCTAAAGAGTCCATCCAGTTTTTTATTACATCAACGTCTAATGAAAAGGCTTTTGACTCAAGGTTTTTTGTTGAGTTTGCTAATTCTGTATTGGTCCAAGTTGCATTTTCATTTTTAAACATAGCTTCTAAGGCAGTTCTTGAAACAGCAGAACCTGAATATGAAGATTTAGCATATGCTGAAAGTTCATGTAACATTTCTAATCGAGTTACTTGACCAGAGTAATTAGCAGGTGAAAAGTTGTAGGTAGAAGGTGGTGTGCTCTGAGTAGGAGCGGTGTCTTTTTCTTCCTTTTTACATGACCACAAGGCCAATACTAAAAGTGGTGCAAAAAAACGAGTTTTCATGGGTTGCTATATTTTATTTAGACTGCATAAAAATAATTTCTACAAAAGTAAAATCGAAAACTTACTGTACAAACCTTTCTTAGATTAATTCTAAATAAAATTTTGGTAAAGGAAATAAGTATTGGCTATAAGGCAAAATTCAAGCTAGCTAAAACCTTTAAAATAGAGGCTTTTAAAGATTTATCACCCATATTATAATAGGCAATTGCCTTTTTAAATTGACCGGATTTTTGACATAATCTAGCGGCCTCGTAATTTTTTCTCAAGAGTATTTCATGGTAGTTCTCTTGAGAAACGACGCCTTTTTGAAGTTGTTCCTCCCAAACGTTCTGGATTTTTTCAAGATGCTCCTCAATTTGAGTAGTAACTCCAGAATAGACTCTGTATTTAGTCAGTAATTTAGGAGTATAAAAAGGAACCTGTCCTGCCTCAAATAAACCTACCCATAAACCTAGGTCCTCTACCCTATCTCGTCTTTCCTCCCATCCTCCAGTAGAGAAAAAAACATCCTTTTTCACGGCTACAGCAGATGGTGTAAACGGATTGTGATGAAAGAAATCAATCAAGGTGCTAATGCTTTTTATTCTTCTTGGTTTTATTTCTCCTGATTCAGAAAGCTCCCAAACCGGATGATAAATCCATGTAACACCGTTATTTAATTCTATGAGTTCATTAAGTACAGAGAGCTTATTAGGAATCCACAGATCATCGGCGTCAATAAAGCACAACCATTCACCGGTTGCTTTTGATGCAGCTAAATTCCTTGCCGCTCCTAATCCTTTATTTTCTTGATTTATTAATAGCGATTGTGAATGATGGTATTTTTGCCAGTTCTCAAAAACTTCAGAGGTTTTGTCAACAGACCCATCATTTACCAAAATCACCTCGTAGTCTGAAAAGTCTTGATCTGTAATGGAATCAAGGGTTTCACGTAAAGTGCTTTCTGCGTTATACGCGGGAATTATTATAGAAAATTTTGGACTCAAAATTCGAAGTATTTTCCTGGAAACATTTTGTTTCTTAGGTTCTTAATGGGTTTATAAAGGCCTAGTTTATACAGAGACTTTTTCACGAAAGTAAGAAGGTAGTGAATTATTATTTTTCGACCCAACCCCGGATTCCATCCTCTAAAAAACTTATAGAGCCTTCTATTTTCTACAAAGAAATCTTTATTCTTTTCTTGGAATGATAAGCTACCCACCCACCAAGCGCCAATTTTTCTATAGGTCTTTACAACATTTTTAGGTTTTGGATCTGCCTCTTTTCTAATGAGTTCAACTGTTCTAATAATCTCATCGTAAACCTTATAATTAGCTCTAGCTCTATGACGTTGGGTTACCTCATGAGTTCTAAAGAAATTTAAATGTTCTGAAACGAAAGATAAATCAGAATGTAAAAGCATTTTTACATAAAAATACCAATCGCCATTTAACTTCATATCTTCTGGAGCACCACCAGACTTTTCAAAAACTGATTTCCTAAATAGAGCTCCTGAGGCATTGGGAATTGAGTTTGAAAAAATCAAATAGTTCTCAATTTCAAAACGACCTAAAACGGTAAAATCACTCTTCCAACGGTCTTTCTGCTGCTTGAAAACAAAGTTGTAATTTTCATTAAATGAGTTGATTATCTCATCGTTCTCATTCACCAAGTAGGTTTGAGCAAATGCAATTCCTACGTTTTGGTTTTCATCTAAAAGGGGAACTAACTTTTCTAAAAAAGTAGAATCTGCAAAGTCATCTGACTCTGCAATCCACAAATATTCGCCCTTTGCTTCTCTTACCCCTTTATTCCATTGATGAAATGTGCTACCCGTATTAGACTCATTGAACAGGGTTCTAGCCTGTGGATATTGATCGGTAATTTTTTTTAGGTAATCTCTGCTATTATCTGTTGAACAGTCGTCTAACAACAATAATTCAAAATCTGTAAACGTCTGATTTAGAATTGATTCTATGCGTTTAGGCAGATATTTTTCATGATTGTAATTAGGAACAATGACAGTTACCTTGGGCATTTGACACTTATTAAGTTTTGGCAAACTTACTAATTTAAGGTATCACTTTATTTTCAAATTCGCTTTCGCAGGAGGAGGAAGAACAATTCATGGAATGAATTTAGATGTTCCATGGTCAAAAGGTCTTTTACTCGGAAAAGTATTACAAGGCCTTAGCCATAAATAGTGAAGTTGACTGAACCTTTCTAGCCAATCACAATAATTTATCACTAAAAACTTCTAGCCTTGTAAATACTGACCAATTACTAGCTCAAGAAAAGAAATAAGATAAAGATAAAAGGTACCAAAACCTATTGCTGTCAATACTAGGTGTAGCTACAATAGTTGCCATTGGCCCTAACATGCAAGCAACTAAAGGTTCAGCATCTTTTTTAAATCAGCAATATAGGCTTCAAGCTCCTCTTTTCCCTTTGCTTTAAGCTTACATTCCGTCAAGGGATAATTGTTTTTAAAAGACTTTTTTACTTCCAAATATCCAGCCTTTTCTAGTTTAGAAATTTGGACACTTAGGTTGCCTTTAGTTGCCTCAGTGACCTCAATGAGCTTTTTAAAATCAACCCATTCTGCAGTGGCCAAAAAGCTAACAATTGCCAATCTCAACTCTTGATGTAAAATTGAATTAAGCTTTGCCATTCTCTGTTTTTCTTAATTGAATACCCGGAAGCACATATCCTAGTAAAATGCTTATCCATGAAATTGAGGTTCGACAAAAAATCCACAAGCTATTGCACCAAGACCTAAAAACACACCCCCCCAAACAAAGGGTTTAAATTGAGAAATCCCTCCACTAATAAACGTAGCTAAACCAGCGGTAATTAGAATTAAAGGATGAGGGGTTAATTGTTTTGAAACGGAATAAATAATTACAAAAACTAAGGTTGCACCAAAGGCTCCCCATGTATAACTAGTAATTCTATCTCCGGCAGTTTGTACTCCACTTCTCTTACTTTCCTTCTTTCCATAAATAAATGAAAATACTCCTCCAACCACTCCAATAAACGGCCAAATCATCCAATAGTTTGACGTACCCATTAAAAAATACTCAGCAATTCCTGCCGGTATTAAAAGCATACCCCAAAGGATAAAGTAAAATGAATTTCGGTGTAAAGACTTTCTACTCTCTTGAATCATTTTAGCAATGATTTCCATGCTTTGTGACGATTCTATAATTGATTGTTTAATTGATTCAATGAAAATATAAACTAGTTTACAATACAAACCAAATTATATTTTAAAGGAAGGCTTTTAGAAATCGTAATAATTAAACACCATATAACGACTGATACAAACTAGATTGGCCCAACAAGGCTTTTTCTTGATCCGATAGAATTAAAGGTTTTGTTGGCTTAATGAGGATATCTTCTAAAGGTGTTGTAGGATTATTATCATATATCTTTTCCATAATTCTCAAAGGTCGTTGGTCTAAACGAAGTACTTCTTCATACCGGATTTCGTGATAATTAGAATGATTTTTATAACGCAACCCTTCATTTACATACTTTTCCCATAAAGTAAGTCCTGCAGAAAAATCATTTAAAGAATCGTCATGCACTTCACCGACCGTATGATTTCTAGCGGCCAAACTTTTAGCTACCTCTGCCCCATCTCTAATAACGTGAATTATGGTAGCTTTAGGAAAAACAGATAGCCATGCGGAAAGGGTAAACGTGTTTCTAGGATCTTTAAAGCCCCATAATCTAGGACCTCTAAAGAACAGTTTTAATTTACTTTTTGAGTCTGAAGAAAAGTGAATAGCATAATATTCTGAAGCAGATAATTTAGGAACAGAGATAATAGTTTTTGGATTTTTCCAATCGCTGCCTACGCTATTCAACAGCTTTTGGTTTGTGGCTAAAAACGGAATAGATTCACCGTTGTGGTCACGTGTTGAGCCCATAAAAACACCTAATCTGTTTAGCCATTCTGCCACCAAAGTAGTTCCAGACCTATGCATACCTATTACAATAACCGGAGAGGTAAATCGGTTGTTTATTATATTCTCTAATCCTTTTAAAACATTTGGTGGCTGGTTCATTTTAAAGCATTTTTTTTTGCACTTTTACCCATGGGTGAATATAATTCAAAATTCATCATTGAAAAAAGCGCGGAATAATATTATGAAAGTATTGATATACGGACTTCCAAAAAGTGGAACAACCATTTTAAAAGCCAGAATTCAAAAGGCAATGGCAGAAAATGGTATTAAAGACATGTCTGTAATCATGGAACCTATGAGTCGTGAAGACAATGGTCAAACGATTTTTAAAAACTATGCTGGAGAAGAAATCCTTCAAAACGAAAATTCGTTAACCAAGGCATTAATGAGTGTAAATGAACCCTTTGGTGTAGATTATAAATCAATACACCAAATGTTTTCTGACTACGATAAAAAGATCTTTATCATAAGAGACCCAAGAGACCGGGTTATTAGCCAAATCTTGTATAGATGGTTCAAGGCAAACGAAGATTTAGCACCAACCTATTCTGATACCTTAGCTAGACTAAAATTTAAAGAGTCAAATCCCTCAGCGCTACCCTTTTTCAATTTATTTTCAGTACATCATCATAAGCTTTTGAATTGGAAAAAAACTTTATCTAAATTCTCTGAAGCACTTGAAGAGTTTAAAGAAACCTTGGATGATAATTGGTTGGTATACCACTATGAAGACTGTGTTAATGGAAACTATCAAAAACTATCTAATTTTTTAGGATTTCAAGTTACTGATGAAGCAGCCCAAAGCAAAGGTTTAGTTAGAGTTAGCAGAACCAACACCTCAGAAAATTGGAGAAATTGGTTTACCCAAGAAGATGTAGAATTTTTCAAAGGTCACTTTAACAAGATCCTCAAGGTATATGGTTATAATGAAGTGGATTGGCGATTAAACAACCCCGCATCTCTTCCCTCTGAAGAAGGCTCTGAATATATCGCAAAGTTATTTAATGGTCAAAGTCAATCATTAGGAATGGTAGAAAAAATTAAAAAACTATTTACGTCATGAAAAAGTTTATTGCACTATTCTTTTTATTCGCATCGTATTCTTCATTTTCTCAATCCTCAATTTTTGACGCCGCAAGAAAAGGAGATATTGAGACCGCAAAAAAATTATTTGAATTAAATCCTGACACTATTTCTGCTGCGAATGCACAAGGATATACTCCACTGGTATTAAGCGCCTATTACAACCAAGTAGATTTCGCATTATTTCTTTTAGACAAAAAGGTTAAGATCAATGATGTTGAAGGCACTTCTACTCCACTGCAAGCTGCAAGCTACAAGGGATTTGACCAAATTGTAAAGGCCTTATTAGCGTCAGGAGCAAATCCTAATACAGCAGACGCCAACGGAGCTTCACCCCTCACCTATGCCGCTCAATTTAATCATGTAAAAGTGGTAGAACTTCTGATGAAAGCTGGAGCTGATCCTAATCAAAAAGATCAAAGTGGATTATCGCCAATAGACTACGCTTCAAAGCTAAACCTTGAAGAGGTTTTATCTCTTTTAAAAAATAAAAAAGTCCCCTAAACATGGTTTAGAGGACTGAAACTATAGGTTAATTTTCAGGAATTTATTGAATTTGAATTCTCTGCAAAAGCTGAGTATCCTTAGAAGTAAACTTCAACAAATAAATTCCTGACTTTAAACTGGTTAAGCTTAACTCTGCTGCCAAACCTCCTTCAAAACTGTAGTTTTGTACAGATTGACCTGAAAGGTTGATCAATTCAAAAATTCCGCTTGATTGAGTTTGGGTAAACTCTACGGTTATTTTATCCTTTGCTGGATTTGGATATATGGATATTAGGCCTGAGCTAAATTCTTCAACACTCCATACATCTGCTGCAATACAGTTTGAAGTATCTGTACATCCCATGTCAGTTACAACTACTTTATAAGGTCCGATATCAGAAAGCCCGGGTGACATGTATGCACTATCAGTAGCTCCTAAAATTACGGAATCATTTGGGCAATATATCCATTGGTAATTATCTCCCACGTAAGTGGTATAAACTTCCCCAAAATTAGCCGTTGATTGAAAAACTTGTGGATTGATAATTTTTTCGATTAACTCTTGTTCAATCACACTATCACATCCCAAACTTGTTGAGAGTGTATCGTAATAGAATCCTGTTGCGTTCTCAAAATTTCCAAAAACAAAAACGCTATCTCCTTCACAAAAAGTAATAGCCCCTAGAGAATTGGTGATCAAAGGAGTTACCACGAGCTCTTTAGACAAAACAGAATCACATCCCACGGAAGTGGTTAATGTATCATAATAAACGCCAGCAGTGGTGCGGTAGGTGCCAAAAATCATGGCCGAATCGCCAAGACAAACGGTTTCGTCACCCAAATCATTGATAGGAATATTACAAATGTCTGAAAGGGTTACAATTGAAGAACCCCTTGTTTGATGGCTACCCAAGGTACTGCTTAATCCTTTGGACCAAATAATACTAAATGATCCTGGGGTATTTGGAAAAGTATAATAACTACCCGTTAGTCCAACACGAGGCCTTGAAACGGTTGTCGTCGCAATACTGCCTGATGTTGAATGGCTTGAAGTGGTAAGGTTACCCGACAAAAGGGTGCCTGCCGAGTAATTTCCCATGACACGCTCCATGATGTTTCCGGATCCTTCAGTAATAATTGCGTAGGTTCCAGACATTGAAGAACCTCCAAATCCGTACCCATAATAAGCACTAGAGTTTCCAGTCATCGTAATATCGACCACATTGGTATTGGTGTTTACCGTAACCGTAATGGTCATGTTGTTTGCTGCGTTAACCGTGGTGGATCCTTGCAATATTTGCCCTGAAACCCATCCGAAACTTCCCAGAAACAACGTAATAAGTAGTAGTTTTTTTGTCATATTAATTTGATTTTCAGGCGGAAATTACAAAATTCCCTTCAATTGTAAGATTTTACTCAACCAGAAGTGATGGGTTATTATATTTTCCACTTCTGTGGAATGTGAATACCAGCTCGACCTTTTACATAAATCTTGCCCGTGCCAAAGAAATCACCCTCTAACACAGAGAAGTATTGTGCTGATGAAATTTGATCTTGAAGTCTACCGTCGACCAATAACCGTAAGTCTAAATAATAATTGCCATCCATTAAAGGCAACTTACTCACATCACAATAAAACTTATTATCCTCATTTTTTAAAACCAAAGAAGTACCTTCTATTGAGTTAGAAAGCGGCGCTAAAAACTGTCCTGCTTCAGACATAATGTTAATTCTCAATTCTGCATTTCCACCAAGAGTGTGTTGATTTGATCTTATGTGAACTTCTAATTGAGAATCTTCTCCAGTCATCAACTCTGTGTTTTCTGACTTTCTGACCCAACTGAGGTGTGTAACACGGGCTTGCCCTTCTCCTCCTCTATCCGTACGGTTTTCAAGAGAGATGGTTTCTCCTTTTACTTTTAAATTATTTAAGTATTGATCAACCATTTGATGGGTTTCGCCACGGATTATCAATTGGCCCTTATCAATTAAGGCCACTTGAGAACACAACGATTTTACAGCCGCCAAGTTATGACTCACAAAAACAATGGTCCTGCCTTCTTCAGAGCTGATTAAATTCATACGAGAAAGGCATTTCTTCTGAAATTCTGCATCTCCTACCGCCAATACTTCATCAATAAGTAGTATTTCTGTACGTAAATGAGCCGCTACAGAAAAGGCTAACCTAACCTTCATACCACTGCTGTAATGTTTTATGGGGGTATCTAAAAATGCTTCAACTCCACTAAAATCAATGATTTCGTCGAGGTATTTTGCCACCTCAGCACTTTTCATACCGAGAAGGGTGCCGTTTAAGAAAATATTTTCACGACCTGTTAAATCGGGGTGAAATCCGGTGCCTACTTCTAAAAGGCTACCCACTTTGCCAAAGGTCTCAAACCAGCCTTTGGTTGGATGGGTTACCCGGCTTAAAACCTTGAGTAAGGTAGATTTTCCCGCGCCATTAGCCCCTAACAAACCAAGGACCTCTCCTTGTTTTACAGTAAGATCAATATCTTTTATCGCCCAAAAGTCATTGGTTTTTGATTTAGAAAAAAGTGAGGACACAAAGGTTTCTGAAGGCTTACCTCCTCTTTGATACAACTTACCTAACTGGTGAATTTCAATAGCATTTTTCATAACCAATCAGGCATTTGACGTTCCTTAAATGAGAAGTATATCCAACCTAGAACAAAGTAAGAGACTGACACTAAGAATGACATTCCAAGGGTTTCGGTTGATAAATTGGCCATACCAAGTCCTGCTCTGAACAGATCAATTACACCTACCATAGGGTTTAAGTAAAGAAAGTATTGAAAAGACTCTGGAATTTTACTCATCAAAACCTCTGTAGGAACAACCACAGGGGTGATAAAAAAACCAAGCTGTATTATTATGGGTAATAATTGCTGAATATCTCTGTATCTAATACTTGAGGCGGCAGCCCAAAAAGAAAGTCCGGCACTGGATAAAAAGGCTAGAAAAAAGCTTAACAAGATTAGCAAGACTCCCAAATAATCGACTTGCCACTCACTAAATAGTAGAATTACAATAAGTAAAACTATTAATCCAATAAAAAGGTCTACAAGACCTACGACGGCCTTACTCAAAGGAAGAAAAATTTTTGGAAACCATACCTTTTTTATTATTGATTGCGCTTGAACCAAAGACTGACCACCCGTAGAAAAAGACTTTGAAAAATAATTCCACAGAATAACTCCCGCGAAAGCAAAAGAGGGATAATGGGGAGTGTCTAGAGAAAAATTGAGAACCACATTAAACAAAAAGGTGAAAATTACTACTGCGACAATAGGTTGAATTATTGCCCACAAAATACCCAATCTAGTCTGGACGTACCTAACCTTAACATCTCTTCTCACAAATGAAAAAAGTAAATCTATATGGCTAGAAACGTCTTTTACAGATTGTAAAAAAGACCAATGTTTGGCATCAACTTTCAAAGAGTTCAAAATTTTATCAATCAAAAATAAACATTTGACCTGACCAACAAAGGGTCTTTGTGGTAAATGAATATATTTACATCAAATAAAGCATTTTATGAGCTCAAAAAAAGTTGTTTCGTCGAATGACAATATTCTCTCTTGGATCTTTGGACTGGCAATCATTGCTTTTCCATTAATAAAATCAGAAAGTTTAATTGATTATGCACTTTTACCAAGAGAAGCCTTCTTTTTTGGTGTCCTACTATTAATTTCAGCCTTGTTTTTCGCCAAAAAAAGGGCACAATTTTCATTGACCATTCCCATGTTTTTATGGTTAGCTTTTTGGTTATGGACGATTGTCTCTCATTTTTCTGCAACCAATACAGCAGAAAGTATAGGAGCTATTACTAGGCTGTCAATGACCCTTTCGGGGATATTTATTGTATACCAAACCCTCAAGAACAAATGGTTAGACCCAACGGTAATTACTAAGAGTTTTACACTTATTGGCGCTTTATTGTTAGCAATCTCTACCTTTAAGTTGCTTGGGTTACTATCTGAAGGAAAGTTAATTTCGGGAATTTACAGTGTCAATCCATTTTTTGTACACAAGAACTTTCTTGCTGCCGCTTTACTTTTCACTCTTCCTTTTATTATTATTAATGCTTTTACCTCAAACCATAAGGGCTTTTCAATTTTTTCTAAAGTACTAGCGGTACTAACAGCGGTAGTTTTATTGTTATTGCAAACAAGAGGTGTTTGGATAGGTCTTATGGGAGGAATTATTATTTCAGGGATTTCTCTCTTTTCGAATCGCTCAGATGAAAATAAAAAATGGGTAAAGCGACTGGGTATTTTTTCGGGTGTTGTAAGTATTGCATTTCTAGTTGTTGCCCTTTCAAGTTCATCGATTTTTGATTCAACCAACATCAATAGCCGTTTTAAAATGTGGGACCATGGATTAAAAATGGCCAATGAAAATCCGATTACGGGCGTTGGGGGTGGTAACTGGAAAACCTTTTATCCCAAATACGGTATCGGAAATGAAGATAGAGGAGTAATTGAAGGGATTACCATTTTACAAAGGCCACACAATGATTTTATTTGGGTGGTATCAGAGTTTGGTTACCCCGGACTACTATTCTTCACTGGTTTTTTCATCGTTTTATTGATAACCGCTTGGAAAAACACCAAAAATGGATCTAAAGATTCAATTTGGGATTATGCTTTACTTTTTGGTTTGGTTGCTTACTTGGCATATAGCATGGGTGAATTTCCGTTAGAAAGACCTTATCACCAAATGTGTCTTATCTTCTTCACGGCATTTATTATGGCGCGTTCAAATTTGAAAAAGTTTAAAACAGGATTTTTCATTTCAACCAGTCTTTTGGCTGTTTTACTCGTCTCTGGTATTTATGTTACTCTTGAAAGAATCTCTGGCGAAAGATTGGCAAAAAAAGCCCTGATGGCAGAACAAGAGAGAAAACCTCAACTTATGATTCAGTATGCAAACGAAGCTCATTCTGACTATTTCTCGGTAGATAATTACAACAATCCCGTCTTGTATTTTTCAGGTATGGGAAATCAAGCATTGAGACAATTTGATCAGTCTATTTACTATTTTGAAAAGGCTTTATTAGACAACCCTTACCACACGCTTACATTAAACCAACTGGGCAATGCCTATAAGTTGAAGGGAGATATACCTCAAGCCTTAAAAATCTATGATAGAATTGTGGAGTTCAATCCTAGAAATTCTACCGTTCTGCTAAACTATGCTGAAATATATTTATTCGAAAAAGATTATGAAAAAGCATCTTTTTATTTGTTCAGCACTGCAGTTCCAGAGAACCAAGAAAAGCAGTTAAGAATCTTTGAGGGGCTTATGGTTTCACTGCGTGGAAAAAGCAAAATTGGTAGGGTATATTACGACACCATTATTGACCTCACACAAGAAATGAATCAAAGAGATAAAAATCAATTATTTACTAAATATTTAAATATCAAGGGTAATTTTATCAAACAAAACAAAAAATAGCTATTTTTAATCTATGATTATTGCTACCGCACATACCATTAATAACTGTATTCAAAACAAGCGCATGTTTTGGGTGTATAATGGTATGTTATAAAAGGAAGCGTAAGAATAAACAGAACCATATTTAATTACAATATAAAGCTTCCGATAATCGGGAGCTTTTTTTTTATCTAAACATCAACAATTATGAAAACGCTAAAACAATTTATGATCATTCATGTGTGCAAACGAAATTATTCAAACGCCGAAGAATTTTTAGAACCCTTTATTCCCAATACACCATGAAAGATATTTTGACAGCATTAAAGAAAGAGAGCCCCAACAAATTTGTAAGGTCTCTACCCAAAGACTCAGAACTCATCACGACCTCTGGGAAATTAAACACATGGTTTTTGTTGAATCAGATGGAAGCCATTTTAGACGAGCCCTTAAAAGTTCTACACAAGGTGGCCCCCAACTACCAAAAAAACACCAAAGAGGTAAATCTGGAGATCACTGGAACGCCTAAAAACAATCTACCTTTTGAAATTGAGGCTAAGTTTTATAAGATTGACAAACGAAATCTAGAGGTAAAAGTGTTTGCACGGCAAATTCAAGAAAAAAAGAAAAGCTTACGCATAGCAAAGGCTTCCTTTTTTATTGAAGCCAAGCACTACCACTTAGCCTCTTAAAGGTCAATAGAAATAGGACAGTGGTCAGAACCCACCACCTCATTTAATATTCCCGAATATTTTAATTGAGGATAGATTTTTTCACTCACAATGAAATAATCTAAGCGCCAGCCTATGTTCTTTTGCCTAGCTCCTCCTCTAAAGCTCCACCATGAATATTTAATTTCATCGGGGTGTTGCTCTCTCCAAGAATCAACAAAACCCTTGGCTAGCAAATTAGAAAGACCATCAATTTCTGTTTGTGTATAGCCAGGACTTTTGTTGTAGTTTGCCTCAGGTCTAGCAATATCCATTTCAGTATGGGCTACATTCAAGTCGCCACATACTATTACTGGCTTTTTGTTTTCTAGATTAGCTACATAATGGGTGAAATCATGATCCCATCGCTCTCTATAATCTAAGCGTAATAGTTCCGCTTTAGAATTTGGAGTATATACGGTTACCACATAAAAATCTTCAAATTCTGCGGTCATTACACGTCCTTCTTTATCATGTTCTTCAATACCCATATCATTGACTACAGATATGGGTTTAGTTTTAGTAATTATGGCTGTACTAGAATACCCCTTTCTCTCCGCAGAATTAGCGTAAATGAAATAACCATCAAGTCCTGCTAATGCTTCTTCTACCTGATCAGGTTGTGCTTTGGTCTCTTGAAAGCACATAATATCTGGATTGAGGTCATAGATGATATCAATAAGACCTTTTTTGGCTACTGCTCTTATCCCATTAACGTTCCAAGATATTATCTTCATTATTTTTTCTTTTTTGTTAGTCCGAAATAGATTTTCGAATATAAAAATTCTGGATCAAAAGGTTTGGTAATAAAATCTTCCAAGTCGCACTCAATAATATCATGGATTTTTTCATAAAAAGCTAAAGCAGGTAAAGCAATAAATAGCGGCTTGTTACCATTTGGTATTTGTCTGATTTGCTGAGTGCCTGCTATTCCATCCAAAAAAGGCATTCTAAAATCAACAAGTATTAGGTCAAACTTATTCTTTGCCCATAAATCTAAGGCTTATTGTCCGTCACTTGCAAAAACTGCCATCCCCTTTTTTTTTAAAGGATTTTTTTAACGAAATTTTGGTTTATCGGATTATCATTTTTCCCTTTTTCTAAATTCTTAAGGCTAAATAAAATTCAAAAAACAGCCAAAAAAATTGGAGAAAGCATGGATTGAATTCCAAATCCCTCTTCCTGCAATGTGGCATAAAATATTAGTACTCTAAAAATGAGCAATCAAAAAAACCGTATTTAAAACACGTTCATGAATAGTAAACCGAGAATAACTCGCAGCAATTATGGAGTGTAAACGATTATTGGAAGTTGATAAAATGTAGCTTTCTTAACTAGGTTCTGTGAAACCCTTAAAAAAGAAGGATATTTCACCCCTTTTCTAAGAAAACCATAATCTTGCCATAAGCTTTGGTTACATATTTCTCCTATACTGCCCTCCTACTTCAAATAAAGCTTGAGTAATTTGACCTAAACTACACTTCTTGGAAGCCTCCATTAGCTCCTCAAAAATGTTTTTATTCTGAATGGCTGAATCTTGAACTTTTTTCAATAATTCTTGCGCTTCCTCTTTAAAAGAATTGTGCAGGTTTTCAAGGGTTTTTATCTGGTTTTCCTTTTCATCAACCGTTGCTCTAATTACTTCTCCGGGTGTAACCGTTGGTGATCCTTTAGATGACAAGAAAGTATTTACACCAATAATTGGAAACTCTCCTGTATGCTTAAGTGTTTCATAATAAAGACTCTCCTCTTGAATTTTACTTCTTTGGTACATGGTCTCCATAGCCCCTAACACTCCACCTCTTTCGGTAATTCTATCAAATTCTGTTAAAACGGCTGCCTCAACTAAATCGGTAAGCTCTTCAATAATAAATGATCCTTGTATTGGATTCTCGTTTTTAGCTAAACCTAACTCCTTATTGATGATCAATTGTATTGCCATAGCTCTTCTCACTGACTCTTCAGTAGGAGTTGTTATGGCCTCATCATATGCGTTTGTGTGCAATGAGTTACAGTTGTCGTAAATTGCATATAATGCTTGAAGAGTAGTTCTAATATCGTTAAAGTCAATCTCTTGAGCGTGAAGAGATCTACCAGAAGTTTGAATATGGTACTTCAACATTTGCGCTCGTGGATTAGCCCCGTATTTATTTTTTAAGGCTTTTGCCCAAATTCTTCTAGCTACTCTACCAATTACAGCATATTCTGGGTCAATACCATTACTAAAGAAGAATGACAGGTTCGGACCAAACTTGTTGATATCCATTCCTCTACTCAAGTAGTATTCCACGTAAGTGAAACCATTAGCAAGAGTAAAGGCCAATTGGGTTATTGGGTTAGCACCTGCTTCTGCAATATGGTATCCAGAAATAGATACAGAATAAAAGTTTCTCACTTGTTGGTTAATGAAATACTCCTGAACGTCGCCCATAAGTCTTAGGGCAAATTCTGTAGAGAAAATACAGGTATTCTGAGCTTGATCTTCTTTTAAAATATCTGCTTGAACAGTACCTCTTACTACAGAAATTGTTTCTGCTTTAATTTTTTCATAAACCTCTTTAGGAAGTACTTGGTCACCTGTAACCCCTAACATTTTTAATCCTAGGCCATCATTACCCGCTGGCAAGTCTCCGTAATATTCAGGACGTTTTAACCCTTTGTTGTCATAGAGTTCTTTCTTGACTGCTTCAAGCTTACCTTCAAGCTTATTTTCTACAATGTACTTTTCACATTGTTGATCAATAGCGGTGTTCATAAAGAATCCTAACAACATTGGTGCAGGACCATTAATGGTCATAGATACCGATGTCATGGGATTAGCTAAGTCAAATCCTGAATACAGTTTTTTTGCGTCGTCTAAACAACAAATACTCACCCCAGCATTTCCAATTTTACCATAGATATCGGGTCTATAATCAGGATCGTTACCGTACAAGGTAACCGAATCAAATGCGGTAGAAAGTCGTTTTGCAGGCATAGCCTGACTTACATAGTGAAAACGCTTATTCGTTCTTTCCGGACCACCTTCTCCTGCAAACATTCTTGTAGGATCTTCACCTTCTCTTTTGAAAGGATAAATTCCTGAAGTATATGGAAATTCACCCGGTACATTTTCTTGTAAAACCCATCTAAGTAAATCACCCCAATTTGAATATCTTGGTGTAACTACTTTTGGTATTTGTGTATGAGACAGTGACTCTGTATGAGTCTTAACTTTAATTTCTTTATCTCGAACCTTAAAGGTGTAGTATTCATCTTTGTAGCGCTGAGACTGTGCAGGCCACTGTTGAATAATTTCCCAGTTGTGAGGATCAAGGTCTAACTTAATTCTATCAAATTGAGCTTGAAGAACTTTTACAATATCTGAATCTTCTTCACTAAAAGTCTTTATTGAGTTCTCTAAAGAGTAAAGCTTCTCAGCCACCTTACATTGTTGCTCAGCCCAATCGTCATAAGAACGGATGTTCTCTGAAATTTCAGAAAGGTAACGAGTACGGTTAGGTGGAATCACGTATATTTTTTCACTCATCTCTTTGGTGATGGAAAAAGTCGACTCCAGGTTTTTATACCCAGTTTCTACTAATTTATCCATGATCACCTTGTAAAGTGAATTCATTCCAGGATCATTGAATTGGCTAGCAATCGTACCAAACACAGGCATGGTATCAACATCTACCTCCCAAAGATTGTGGTTTCTTTGGTATTGTTTCTTTACATCACGTAAGGCGTCAAGAGCTCCTCTTTTATCAAATTTATTCAAAGCAATCACGTTGGCAAAATCAAGCATATCAATTTTTTCCAACTGCGTTGCAGCACCATATTCAGGAGTCATTACGTAAAGTGAAACATCTGAATGGTCTAAAATTTCGGTATCTGATTGGCCAATACCTGAAGTTTCTAAAATGATTAGGTCGTAATCAGCCGCTTTAAGAACTTGAATAGCCTCATTAACGTGCTTAGAAAGTGCAAGGTTACTCTGGCGAGTTGCTAGAGACCTCATGTAAACTCTTTCATTGTTAATGGCATTCATTCGAATTCTATCTCCAAGAAGAGCTCCACCCGTTTTCCTCTTAGAGGGGTCTACAGATACAACAGCAATTTTTTTATTGTCAAAGTCAATTAGAAATCTTCTCACCAACTCATCAACTAAAGATGATTTTCCAGCACCACCCGTACCTGTTATACCCAACACAGGGGTTGTTGATTTTGAAGCGGCTTCATGAACTTCTTTAAAAACCTCCTTGGCCATTTCTGGGAAGTTTTCTGCAGCAGAAATTAATCTCGCTATAGAAGGAACATGTTTGCTGTGATACTTCTTTTCAGCATCATTTAATTCATTGCCTATCGGAAAATCTGAGGTCTTAACTAAATCGTTAATCATCCCTTGAAGCCCTAATGAACGTCCATCATCTGGGTGGTATAGGCGGGTAATTCCATATGCCTGAAGTTCCTCAATTTCTTCTCTAAGGATGGTTCCTCCTCCGCCACCAAAAATTTTGATATGACCTGCACCTTTTTCTTGTAGAAGGACAAACATATATTTAAAATACTCTGTATGTCCGCCTTGGTAACTGGTCATTGCAATGGCATTGGCATCTTCTTGAATGGCCGTATTCACTACTTCCTCAACGCTGCGGTCATGACCTAGATGAATCACTTCACAACCAGTAGATTGAATGATTCTACGCATGATATTTATCGCTGCATCGTGCCCGTCAAAGAGAGAAGCCGCCGTAACAATTCTAACTTTGTTTTGCGGTATATAAGGAGAAACTATTTCCATGTTTCGAATTTATTTTGGAGCTCAAAGGTAATATTAATAACGCGTTTTTTAAAAGGCTAATGGTTGGCTATTTTAGGATTTTTATTTTCTTTACTTTTCGTTACCTTTTTACACTGAAAAAAACAGCGGCTTTATAAAGATTACTATGGTTAAAAAACTACTATTATTACTTTCAATATCTCCCCTATTTTCACTTTCTCAAGAAGTAAAACCTATTTATTCTCAGGTTCCTTTGGCAGGAGAAATTGACATGAATAATTTAGAAAATGATTTTCTATTTAGAGTCGATCATTTAGAGCCTCCTGTTCCAGGAGGCAATAGCACAAAATCCCACTTGATGGAAATCAAGAAAGAAGTAAACAAAAGGTTTCCAAGAATTTACGGGGTTAAATCGTCTCAAAAAACGCAAGCAGATGCCCCAGTTATTGTAAACGGTTTTGCGCTTAAGGAATATACTCCAGGGGGTACTGAATTAGATTTTATTGGAGGAATACCCAATGATAACGCCCTTGCTTTTAGTAATGACGGAATTGTTTTATCTGCCGTAAACAGTAGAGTTTTCGGATTTGATTTAAAAACCGACACCTTTCTTTTTCCTTCGGTTCACGTTTCATTAGCCTCTATTTCGCCTGGAGGAAACAACGTTGTTTTCGTTCCTAAATTAATTTATGATCCGGACGCTGACCGCTTTGTTTTAGCTTTCTTAGAAGGAAGAACTCCAGGCCACACCTTCATAAATGTAGCCTTTTCAAAAACTAACGACCCCAATGATGGATGGAATGTTTACAAACTAGAGGGAAACCCATTCAACAATAATAGATGGACAGACTTTCCAGCCATTAGTTTAACGGGTGATGCCGTTGTAGTTACGGGTAACTTAATTGTTCCAGGCGAGCCATGGCAAACAGGGTTTGATGGTTCAATTATTTACATGATGAAAAAGCAAGAAGGTTATAACGGGGCTGCCAACGTAAGTCAAGTTCTTTTTCCTCCTCTGACCTACTCAGGAAAATACTTGAGAAACCTTCACCCAATTAGAGGGGCTATGGGCAATGCAGAAAAACAGTTTGTTTTGTCAAATAGAAACTTTGATGTACAAAATGACACTACTTTTTTGGTAGAAATTATTGGAGATTTCTCAACCCCAAATCTTTCTCTAAGCATCAGTCCCGTAATTGCAGATGTACCCTATGGTGTTCCACCCAACGGACAACAAGCGGATACTGACCCTAATGACCCAACCGAAGGATTACAAACCAACGACGCTAGAGTTTTAGCGGGAATATTAATAGAAGACAACATACAGTTTGTGAGTAACTCGGTAAATCCTGCCACGGGATTATCTTCTATTTACCACGGAGTTATTGAAAACGCATCTTCAACCCCCTCTTTAACGGCCCAATTAATTACAGATCCTACAAGAGATTTTGGATATCCAAACATTGCCTTTACTGGGAATGAAATGTGTGACAAAGAAACGGTTATTGCATTTAACCACACCAGCGTAACTGATTTCGCAGGCATCTCATGTATCTATTTTGACAATGACGGAAACTACTCTAATGTGGTAACTATTAAAGAAGGAGAAAATTACATTGACAGGTTGCAAGGAGGGTACGAAAGATGGGGAGATTACTTCGGTATTCAAAGGGCCTTTAATGATGAGACAAAGGTTTTTACAGGTGGATATTTTGGTTTAGCTTCTAAGAAAAACTCGGTTTGGATTAACGAATTGATGATCGGTGATACCACCAGAATGTTTGCAGAGATAACCTTGTCAGGGACACCGGGGTTTTGTTCTGGAGTAGCTACGGTTACCGCACAAGGTCAACCACCCTTTGTATACGATTGGAGCAATGGTAATACCAATGATGTAGTTAGTGGTGTTTGCCTTGACGATACACTTACGGTTACCATCACAGATTCTAGAGGCTGTTCTAGTACAAAAACAGTGGTAGCGGGAATTGTGAAAAACAACAATGCACCGGTATTATACCCAAACCCAACCTCTGATAGAATGGCCATTCAACTGGAGGTTCCAAACAATGGATTACTTCTTGCTGAAATCAGTGACATGTCAGGAAAAATCGTGTACAGAGTGGGGGAAAAAACCGTAAAAGCAGGACTTAATGAAGTTTTATTCTCTCTTGCCCCACTTTCATCAGGTCCTTTTATTGTTAGAATATATTTAGATAATAAGATTCTGTATACTGAGAAAATTATGAAAGATTAAGCCTATATTTACAAGAATTCTTTTAAAATAATCTTTATGAAATTAAAAAAATTACTACTGTCTGCTGGCCTTATTTCAGCGGCCGTAGCCTTTTCTCAAGACAAGCCCAACATTCTTGTGATTTGGGGAGATGACATCGGTCAGTCTAATATTTCTGCCTATACCATGGGTATGGTCGGATACCGAACCCCAAACATTGATAGAATTGCTAACGAAGGAATGATCTTTACAGATTATTACGGTGAACAAAGTTGTACCGCGGGTAGATCTAGTTTTATTACCGGACAATCTGTATTTAGAACCGGGCTTAGTAAAGTAGGACTTCCGGGTGCCGAATTAGGCCTTAGTGAAAAAGATGCTACCATAGCCGAACTCTTAAAAGAAGAAGGATATGCAACCGGTCAATTTGGAAAAAACCACCTTGGCGATAGAGACGAACACCTACCCACCAATCACGGTTTTGATGAGTTTTTAGGAAACCTTTACCACCTAAATGCAGAGGAAGAACCGGAATTACCAGATTACCCGAACGAAAAGAAATATCCAAATTTTAAAAAGAGATTCGGACCGAGAGGAGTCATTAAATCAACTGCGGGTGGTTCAATTGAAGATACGGGTCCTTTGACCAAGAAAAGAATGGAAACAATTGATGATGAAACTGTGGCTGCAGCTGTAGATTTTATCAAGAGAAAAAATGCAGAAGGAACCCCATGGTTTGTTTGGTGGAATGGAACCAGAATGCACTTTAGAACACATGTTAAGCCAGAACACAGAGGACTTTCTGGTCAAAATGAGTATGGAGACGGAATGGTTGAACACGACATGCATGTGGGAGAATTATTAGCCGTATTAGATGAACTAGGAATTGCCGATAATACCATCGTTCTTTACTCAACCGATAATGGACCTCATAAAAACACATGGCCAAACGCAGGGGTAAATCCTTTTAGAGGTGAAAAAAATACCAACTGGGAAGGTGGATGGAGAGTTCCAGCCATGGTCCGTTGGCCAGGCACCATTAAACCTGGTTCTGTAAGTAACGAAATTATGCATCATATGGATTGGGCACCTACTCTACTTGCTGCCGTTGGAAATGATGATGTAAAAGATAAGTTATTGAAAGGATACAAAGCAAATGGTAGAAAATTCACAAACCACCTAGATGGTTATAATTTTAAACCATATTTTGAAGGTAAAGAAGAAGCTGGTCCTAGAGAGGCAATCTTTTACTTTTCTGATGATGGCGATTTAACTGCTCTATGATACCATGATTGGAAATTAGTTTTTATGGAGCAACGTTCTCAAGGAACTCTTCAGGTTTGGGCAGAACCTTTTGTTGAATTAAGACTTCCACTAATCTTTAATTTACGTAGAGATCCTTACGAATTTGCAACAACAACCTCAAACACCTATTACGATTGGCTTTTAGACCATGCATTTATGTTAGTTCCAGCGCAAGCGTTTGTAGGTAATTTCTTGAAGACTTTTGAAAAATATCCACCGAGACAAAAAGCAGCCAGCTTTAGCCTAGAACAGGTAATGGAAAAGTTACAGCAAGGACAAGGTGATTAATAAACTATTTTAAAAAGGTGTGTTAAACACACCTTTTTTTTTACCTTTTTCAATATGAAAACACTAAAATCAGGATTTTTCCTAACCGCATTTTCTTTTGCCGCTTTATTTCATAGTAGCTGTGATCAACAAAAAAAAGATCAGCTGGCCTTGTGGTCAGAAACTTCTCCAAAAACAGATATTACAACTTTTGTAGAAAAGATTACCAATCCGCAAAGTCCTGATTTTGTACCCGTAGATGACCGAATTGCCGTATTTGACAATGACGGTACTCTGTGGACGGAATACCCTGTGTATAATCAATTACTTTTTGCCATAGACATTCTACATGAAATTGCAGAAAAAGATACCGCCTTTGAAAACAAAGAACCCTATTCAAAATTTCTAGATTCCCTTTGGATGAGCAACGGCGATATTTCTACCCATGATTTATTAGCATTGATTCAAAAAACACACTCAGGCTTCTCTACCACTGAGTTTAGAGAAAGAAGTGCTGAATGGATGAAAACCACAAAACACCCTTTATTACAAAAGACAATAACAGACCTCAGTTATTCACCCATGGTTGAATTAATCAATTACCTAAATGAAAATGAATTCCAAGTATACATAGTTTCTGGTGGTGGAGTTGAATTTATCAGAGCCATCAGTGAAGATATTTACGGAATTCCAGTAAATCACATTATTGGATCAAGGATGGAAACAGCCTACAACCCAGAAAGTGGTGAAATAGAGCTACAGTCCAAAATTGAATTTATTGATGATAAAGAAGGTAAACCTGTAGGAATAAATACCGTAATTGGTAAACGTCCTATTTTGGTTGGTGGTAATTCTGATGGTGACCTAGCAATGATGGAGTATGCTTCTAAAGGAGATTATCCATTTTTGAATCTTTTGGTTCACCATACCGATGCCGATAGAGAGTTTTCTTATGATGTGAATAGCAAAATAGGCCATTTAGATAAAGCCCTACAAGTAGCGAAAGATCAAAACTGGACCATCATTGACATGGCAGCTGATTGGAAGCAAATTCATTAGTATGAATAAAAAAACACCCTATTACCTTTTACCAGTTTTATTATTGCCTTGGCTTTGGCAGTCTTGCTCAGAAAAAAAAACAGTTAGCATTGCTGATAATAATTCCACTTTCGTGGGAAGTAATCAATGTTTACGTTGCCATTCTAGTGAGTCGGAATTATGGAGCGATAGCCATCATTTCCATTCTATGGAGCCCGCTTCTAAGGAATCTATTAAAGCTACCTTTGAAGAAGACAGCTTGACGTTAGATGGGGTTCACTACGAATTTTCAAAAGACACTTCAGGATTTTTTGTAACCATTTCAGAGAAAAATTCAGAAAAGAAAGTCCACAAAATTGAATACTCATTTGGATATTCACCCTTGCAACAATACCTCGTAGAATTACCTAACGGAAAACTGCAAAACCTAAGGGTCAGTTATGATACGCAAGAAAAAAAATGGTTTCATCAATACCCTGGTGAAGTCATAAACCATGACGATTGGCTACATTGGAACAACCAAAGCATGAATTGGAACAGCATGTGTTCTGATTGCCACAGCACACAAGTAAAAAAGAACTACAATCCAGAAAAAGAAACTTACCAATCAACCTTTTCAGAAGTAAATGTCTCCTGCGAAAGTTGTCATGGCCCCGCTTCAAACCATTTAAACGAGGCCAACTCAGGTAAATTCTCATCAAACAAAGGTTTTATTACCCGGGTTGATAAAGATAATTATATAAATACCTGCGGTAGATGTCATAGCAGAAGATCAAAATTAAAAGACGGACACAATTTCAAAGAGGATTATTACGATCAATATCATTTGGTTGATTTAGATATTGAACACTATCAACCGGATGGTCAGATTAATGAAGAAGACTTTGTATTAGGCAGTTTTCTCAGCTCAAAAATGGCACACAGAGGCATCACTTGTAATGATTGCCACAAACCGCATAGTAGTGAATTAAAGCTGTTAGAAAACTCGCTGTGTCTTTCATGTCATGCAGATTCTTACAACAAACCAACTCATCATTTTCATCAACAAAGCTCTACAGGTAGTCAATGCATAAACTGTCATATGCCCGGAAAAACTTATATGGGTAACGACTTTAGACGTGACCATTCATTTAGGGTTCCACGGCCCGACCAGTCTGTAAAGTATGGAACCACCAATTCTTGTACTCAATGCCATTCAGAAAAAGACAATCAATGGGCTGCAGACTTTCTAGAAAGAAGAAACAACGGCAATTACCCCAAACACTTTTCTGACTTATTGTTATATGCCCGAGCTAATCATGACATTAACAGCTATCTAACCTTAATTTCAGACACCTCATACCCAATTATTTCAAGAGCCACTGCCGTGGGAGAATTAAAAAATTACGAAGTGAGTAATTGGGTTGATCAAGCAAGGGAAATTTCATCAACAAACCCTTCTCCACTGATGAGGAGTATGGTTCAAAAGGCAATATTCAATCAAGTTACACCTCAAACCAAAGATATTATTGCCAATGGTTTAAAGGATACTTCACGATCAGTAAGAATTATTGCTTACAGAAATGCTCTAAAACTCCCTAAGGCTGAGAGGATCAACTTGATAAAAAGTAACAACTCTATTGAGTATGAAGATTATTTAAGGTACAATGCAGACTTTAAAGAAGGTAGAAACCAGTGGGCAGAATGGTTCGTTAGCCATGAGAAGAATAATGAAGCGATTTTAAAATACAAAACTTCTTTAGAAATAGATTCCAACCAAAGAGATCCCTACATTAATCTAGCTATTCTCAATAGCCAAGAAAAAAACAATAAACAATCATTAGGGATTTTATCTCTTTATATTAAGCGCTTTCCCAATGATGATTATGGTTACTATTTATTAGGAATTCTAAACATTGAGGAAGGCAATCACACCCTGGGGATAGAAAATTTAAAAACCGCCATTGAATTAAATCCCAACGATGAAAAGTATTGGCAAAACCTTTTTAATGTTTACCAAATAACCCAAGATAACGAAGGAATAAAATCATTAAAAAAGAAATACAATGAAATCTTTTCTTCTTAGTGTATTTCTTGTTTTTTCAATGGAATATGCCCTAAAATGACAAAATTTTAGACAGCATAAATTGCACAATTCTATTGCCGGCGGACTTAGCCATACCCAAATTTTAGGAAGCTAAAAAACGGATTGAAAACTTGGGTTATATTTCCGAGTTTCTTGTTAGATTATTGCTTCTTGAATAATCGTACCCTTTATTTACACCAGTGGCTTTTTACAAATGTAGAAGTTTGAAATAAAGGGGTACTATTTGCACCTATCGCATTATCAACTTCAATCGAAGGAATAACAAATGTTTCCTCTTTCATAATTTAATTATTAAGGGGAAACATACTCAATTGAGGAAGTTCAATGGAAATTGATAACCTAGACTAATTTTTGGATTAGATAGGTCTAAAAAAAAAACTCCTGATAAGGCAGAAGAGATGCCTTGTTTAATCAAGAATTACAAGGGTACTCTACCGACTCATCCATCTCTCTTGCAGAAGCAAGAATTAGCTCCTTATCGTATTTAAAAGATAGGTTGTTAAGGTTTCTTAGGGCCATATCCTTCCGCCTTTCTAGATATATCTCACAATAATAATGCGCCATAAAACTAATGTCGAAATTTTGAGATATTGAATGGTTTTTTTAAACGATTTCAATAGCCCTACGCAACATACTGTTTATCAAATACTTATTAAGTAAAAAAATTGCTTCCACAAAATTCAATAGTCAATCGGATTTTACAATGATTTGTTTACATTTGAAATGTGGAAAAATTTGTCTGATTGCGACCACGTAAAAAATGCTAAAGCAGTATTCTTCTACTATCGCCAGTACTTTTTTCACCCAAGAATTTAAAGAAAACGATTATGAGTTATTACTTCACTTCAGAATCAGTATCTGAAGGACACCCAGATAAAATCGCAGATCAAATTTCAGATGCATTAATTGATCATTTTTTAGCCTTTGACAAGGATAGTAAAGTAGCGTGTGAAACTTTAGTTACCACGGGTCAAGTAATATTGGCTGGTGAGGTTAAATCAAACACCTATTTAGATGTCCAAAAAATTGCCAGAGAGGTAATTGCAAAAATCGGATATACTAAATCTGATTACATGTTTGAAGCAAATTCTTGCGGAATACTAAGCGCAATACATGAACAATCTGCTGATATTAATCAAGGAGTTGACCGTGGAAGTCTTGAAGAACAGGGCGCTGGTGACCAAGGAATGATGTTTGGGTATGCAACCAATGAAACTGAAAACTACATGCCATTGGCATTAGATTTAAGTCACAAAATTTTACAAGAACTTGCAGAATTAAGAAGGGAAAATAAAGATATTAACTATTTAAGGCCTGATGCAAAATCTCAAGTTACCATTGAGTATTCTGATGATCATACCCCTATCAAAATTAAGGATATTGTAATTTCTACTCAGCATGATGAGTTTGATACGGAAACCAAGATGCTTGAAAAAATCAAGAAAGATTTAGTTTCTATTTTAATCCCTAGAGTTATTGCAAAGCAATCTCCAGAAATTCAAAAGTTGTTTACTAACAAGATCAAATATCACATAAATCCTACGGGTAAATTTGTTATTGGTGGACCGCATGGTGACACAGGTCTTACCGGAAGAAAAATCATTGTTGATACTTACGGTGGAAAAGGTGCACATGGTGGAGGTGCTTTTTCTGGAAAAGATCCAAGTAAAGTGGACCGTTCTGCCGCCTATGCCATGAGGCATGTAGCTAAAAATATGGTAGCCGCAGGCGTAGCAGACCAGATGTTAGTTCAGGTAAGTTATGCTATTGGTGTGGCTGAACCCATGGGAGTTTTTGTGGACACCTATGGAACTTCTAAAGTGAACAAATCAGATGGTGAAATAGCTGAAATCATTCAAAAGCTATGGAACTTAAAGCCTGGGTATATTGAAAAAGACTTAAAGTTAAGAAACCCAATATACAGTGAATCAGCAGCCTATGGACATATGGGCAGAAAACACGAAGTGGTTACAAAGACCTTTGAGCGCCCTTCCAACACTGGTACAGAAACCATTACCAAGAAGGTTGAATTGTTTACTTGGGAAAATCTAAATCGTGTGGACGAGATAAAATCTGCCTTTGGACTTTAGTCTAAGTGAGGATTAAAAGAAAGCTCCAGTCAATAACAGGCTGGAGTTTTTTTTACCTGAAAATCCCAAATGGAAACGAATACACCTAATTGATTTACGGCTAGAAATCTAAAGTTCACTAACTTTGAGTTGGGGTGGAGGTTGGAGGCCCCCAACCGAAGTTTCAAATCTTCTAGATATATTATCTAAAGGCTCCATTGCCCACCAAAAGCAAAGTCTAGCATCCCAAACCAAAAGTCTTGGCTGGCCCTATCAGAAGCTCCATCTGGCCTAGTTAAAATATCTGACATATTGATGTATCCTCCCTTAACCTGGGTTCGAAAAAAGAAGTGCTTATAAAAATAAAATTGAACCCCCGCATTTACAGATATTCCAAATCCATCAATGTGAAACTTATCACTTCTTTCACCATTCATTAGGGTCACATTTGATTTTGGAATCATCATCCCTCCCCCAGCTCCCGCAAAGGGAACTATTCCAAAATTATGGCTAGAAGAACTGTAAATCTCATAATAATATTCAGCTAAAAGGTTTAGGTAATTGAGTCCATCAGTATGCTCAAACTTCAAAAAGTCTGGTGTCACCTGAATTTCTTGATGGTCATATTGCCCATTAAACGGATTACCCGTTTGGTTAATTTCACCACTAATGTGGGAAGATTGAACTGGCATTACGTATTTCATATGATCCATTCCAATTGATAATGCCCAACGATCAGTTACAAAATAAGAAGCCCTGTAAACATATTGTGGAATGGTGATACTGGCTGGTTTAAAGTAGGTGCTAAATGAAAAGTCGGTCGGCCTATCATAAGCCTTAATATCATTTAGAGTAAAATCATAACCAGAACCGGTAAAACGAATATCAGAGGTAGAAAAAACGGAGCGATTGTATCCCCAGTAAATATTCATATCCCCTCTATGGGTGAAGTTTTGCGCAAATCCAACCACGGAAACAAACAGGGAAAGGGAAAATAGAATTGTCCTTTTTTTCATTTGAATTTTAGTTCGAAGTATCTAAGACAAAAGTATAGTTTACATACGGCTATAAACGATTAATTGTTGAATTTTTTATCAGATACTCCTTAACTTGAATAGAGAATTCTTTAACCAATACAATTTAGCCATGTTTACAAAACTAAACTCTTCAAATTACTCGAATAAAATTGGGATCGCCAACTTAAAATTCAACTTGCCTTTTCTAGCGGCAAGAGATTCTGAAAAAATGTGTAATTCTTTCTTTAAAACTCAAAACGAAAAAAATAAAAGGATAAGGGAATCACAACTGATTAATTTAAATGACCCTTATCCTTTTTACTATTTACTTCCTTCAAAAGCAAGAAATGCTAGCAATTGATAACTTTTTTTATCTATTAATTAATTTCTATGCCATGGTAATTCTCAACTTGAAAAACCTATCAAAAGTAGCATTCTCAATTTTTAGGTAGGTTCAGGTAAGCACCGTTACCAACAGAATTGTATTACGAAATAATAGCCGCTTTTGTAATCTCCTAGTCACTCATGAAAAAACTCAGCAGTTATTAACATGGGTAGGCAAGTAACTTCATGAAAAAGGTTTTTTCGCCTAAGTTTTGTTCCAAAAAATTTATCTGAATTTGGATCTATTTAAGGAGCAAAAAAGGAATGGGGAAAATCATCAAATGATCTTATCATAAAAAAACGCCCCTCATTTGTGAGGGGCGTTTTTCATGACTAAATTATCTATTTATTGTACTTTAAATCAAAGCGATCTAATCGCATCACTTTGGCCCAAGCATTAACAAAGTCTTTTACAAACTTCTCTTGTGAATCATTGCTAGCATAAACTTCAGCAAGTGCTCTTAACTCTGAGTTAGATCCAAAAATTAAATCAGCACGCGTCGCAACATATTTTACCTCCTGGGTCTCTCTGTCTAAGCCGTTAAAAATCTCTTTAGAGTCCTCAGCCGCTTTCCACTCAGTGCTCATGTCAAGAAGTTGAACAAAGAATTGATTGTTCAATGTATTAATATCATCTACTAGTATTCCTTTTTTGGAACCATCATAATTAGCACCCATGGCGCGCATTCCACCAAGCAGAACGGTCATTTCGGGTGCGGTTAATGTTAGCATCTGAGCTTTGTCAATCAATAACTCTTCTGTTGAAACAGTATATTGTGTTTTTAGATAATTTCTAAAGCCATCTGCCATAGGCTCTAACAAACCAAAAGACTCAATATCTGTTTGTTCTTGGGTTGCATCCATTCTACCAGGGGTGAATGGGACCTTTACAGTATATCCAGCATTTTTTGCTGCGGTTTCAACCCCAACGTTTCCGGCAAGGACAATTAAATCTGCCATAGAAACCCTTTGTTTACCGGTTCTTCCATTAAATTCATTTTGAATTTTCTGTAATACGGGTAACACCTTTGCAAGTTGCTCTGGGTTGTTTACTTCCCAATCTTTCTGAGGTGAAAGCATAATTCTTGCACCGTTTGCCCCTCCTCTTCTATCCGTTTCTCTATAGGTTGATGCAGAAGCCCATGCCGTTGTAACCATTTGTTGTAGGGTAAGCCCTGACTTTTCAATTTCAGATTTAAGAAAATCAATGTCTTTTGCATTTATTAATGGATGATCAACCGCTGGAATTGGATCTTGCCAAATTAGATCTTCCGTAGGTGCCTCTGGCCCCAAGTATGTTGTTTTAGGCCCCATATCTCTATGAGTAAGCTTAAACCAAGCTCTTGCAAAAGCTTCATTAAAAAGCTCTGGATTTTCATAAAACCTTCTTGAAATCTTTTCGTATTCGGGATCAAAACGCAAAGAAAGGTCGGTGGTTAACATCGTCGGGTTGTGGGTTATGGTTGAGTCAAAAGCATCTGGTACTTTCATTTTCGGATTTTTTGCTTCCCATTGGTGAGCACCTGCAGGACTCTTTGTTAATTCCCACTCATTCTCAAATAAGTTATAGAAAAACAGGTGACTCCACTTTGCTGGAGTTGAGGTCCAAGTAACTTCTAAACCAGAGGTAATGGCATCGGCCCCTTTTCCTGATTTATAAGAGCTTTTCCATCCAAAGCCTTGCTCCTCAATGGGCGCTGCTTCAGGTTCTGGACCTACATTTGAAGCAGGTCCTGCCCCGTGGGTTTTACCTAACGTATGTCCACCTGCAATCAATGCAACCGTCTCTTCATCATTCATTCCCATTCGTCCAAAAGTTTCTCGAATGTCATGAGCGGCTAAAACAGGATCTGGATTACCGTTGGGTCCTTCCGGATTTACATAAATAAGTCCCATTTGAACAGCAGCGAGAGGATTTTCAAGTTTTCGATCTCCTGAATACCTTTTTTCATCGCTTAACCACTTCTTTTCTGAACCCCAGTAAACATCAATTTCTGGTTCCCAGACATCTTCTCTTCCTCCAGCAAAACCAAAAGTTTCAAAGCCCATATCTTCTAAAGCCACATTACCAGTAAGAATCATCAAATCAGCCCAAGATATTTTCTTTCCATACTTCTGCTTAATGGGCCATAGAAGTCTGCGTGCTTTATCTAAGTTGGCATTATCTGGCCAACTGTTTAACGGTGCAAACCTTTGTTGTCCAGATCGAGAGCCTCCTCTTCCATCGGCGGAACGATAGGTACCCGCGCTATGCCAAGCCATTCTGATAAAAAGTCCGCCGTAATGACCAAAGTCTGCCGGCCACCAATCTTGAGATTCTGTCAATACTTTTCTTATATCCGCCTTTAAAGCATCGTATTCTAATTGGTTAAACTCATCAGCATAGTTAAAATCAGAAGCCATAGGATCAGACATATCTGAATTCTGTCTAAGAAGATTCAAGTTGAGCCTATTGGGCCACCAATCACTGTTACTTGTTGATGATTCTGTCGATTTACTAATTTTTGTCTCGCCAGAATATGCATCCGGCATTTCTGTGGATTGTGATTTTTCACCACATGATGTAAATGCAAAGCTTGCTAACAATAAGCCGCATCCTATAATTACCTTCTTCATGCTCAATGATTTTGATTTTTTTTAATAGACCAAATTTACGTTTCAAGTTAGTCAAAGCGTGTTAAACAAAATTGATATTTATTATTTTTATATTGATAAAATTGATGATATTAAAATCATCAAAAGCCATAAACCCAAGGAAAAAAGTAAGGACATAATTGGAGAAGAAGATCTAATAATGGGATTCTTAGGAATAGTGATGATTTTGGTTAACATTTGGTGGCACTAATCCAAATATTAGCCCTCAATCTACTGTTCAAAGGGTACGTTTTAATCTTTTCATTCTCCAGTTTATTAAACCTTTTCAGAAAGTTCTACCCCCTTCTTTTACTACGTCAACATCGTATGAGAATTTATTAAATATTTAAGGCAAAAGTTTAACTTTTTATTAGGTTTCCCAAAGAACTCTCTCACAATTATTTTGTTCTTTTGTTGTAAGCGATAAGTGCAATGATTCATTATTTTTATCGTGTAAAACTTAAAACAAAATCTTTCAATGGATAATTTACAATACACTGAAGAGCAAATAAAAACTCATCAATCTACCTTTATCACCAAAGTTTACGCATGGATGAGTATTGCCTTGATTTTAACGGGACTAGTCGCCTATTGGGCCTCTACTACTCCATCGGTTATCGAGGCTATATTTAGCAACACCTTGGTGTTCTATGGAATGCTTATTGGTGAACTTTTATTAGTCGGTTACCTAGTTACTGTCATTAATAAAATTTCTTATCAAACGGCTCAGCTCGTATTCCTTATTTACTCTATTCTCAACGGACTTACCCTGTCAATGGTGTTTTTGGTGTACACTTCTGAAACCATTTACTCAACATTCTTTGTAACCGCGGGTACCTTTGGGGTTATGAGCCTTTACGGATACTACACCAAGAAAGACTTAACCCGAATAGGAAATCTTGCTTTTATGGCTTTAATCGGAATTATCATTGCCTCCATTGTCAATATTTTTCTTCAAAGTCCAATGCTTTACTGGATTACCACTTACGTGGGAGTTTTGATCTTTGTGGGCCTAATTGCCTATGATACCCAAAAACTTAAAAACCTTAGCCTGTCGGTAGATATTGACTCAGAGGCAGGACAGAAGGGTGCCCTTATGGGAGCTCTTACTTTATACCTAGATTTCATCAACCTTTTTTTATTATTACTAAGAGTTTTAGGGAGAAGAAACTAGTTTCATTTTTTTCTTGCAGACCGGGTTACTGATTTTTTTGACTACTATTTTTCTTCTATCCAATAACCCCTATTGCTAATATTTTTGGTAGATTAATTTTCATAGCATTAATGACCTAATTTTGTCTCTAGAAACAAAAAACCATCACCTTCCTCCCGCAAAAGCGGTGGTGAAAAACAAAAAAACACAATAATGACTAGGATTGAATTAATTGAGAATAAAATAAATCCTCTCAGAAACCAGTTAAAAAATCATGAGCTATACCATCATCTAAGATCGGTAGAAGACATTGCCATCTTTATGGAGTCTCATGTTTTTGCAGTTTGGGATTTTATGTCATTACTCAAAGGACTGCAACAGAGGTTAACCAATTTAAGAACCCCATGGGTCCCGGCAGAGAACCCAACTCTTACAAGATTCATTAACGAGATTGTACATGGTGAAGAAAGCGATATTAATGAGCTTGGCGAACCTAAAAGTCATTACGAAATGTACCTAGAAGCCATGCATCAAATTGGGGCGAGTGATGAAAAAATAAAATCACTATTATCAGATTTGCAAAGCGGTATTGATGTTTTTGAAGCTATTGAAAAATTGAATATTGACCCCAGAATCATTGCGTTTTTGAGGTTCACCTTTTCTACTCTAGAAGAAGGAAAATCGCATAAAATTGCTTCTGCTTTTACCTTTGGACGAGAAGATGTGATTCCAGACATGTTTATTGAAATATTAAAATCTGCTGATGCAGAAAACAAAAAATACAATAAGTTAGTCTATTATTTAGAGAGACATATTGAGTTAGATGGCGATGAACATGGGCCCCTGTCGCTAAAGATGGTTTCTGAACTTTGTGGTGATGATGAAGATAAGTGGTTAGATACCACTGAAACAGCTATAAGTGCACTTAGCCATAGAGTTGAATTATGGAATGCGATATTAGAAGAGGTCAAATCACAAAATTTAGTAGTTGAAATGGTGTAAAGTCAATCCTTATGATTCAATTAAAGGCCATCTATTGATTACTTTAAAAAAAGAAAGATGAACCCCGAAGATAATTACCTAGAACTGAACCGAGTCTTGTGGAATAAAAAATTAGAATCTCATTTAGATTCGGCTTTCTACGATCAAAATCAATTTTTAAAGGGGAAATCTTCTTTAAACTCTATTGAATTAGATCTTTTAGGTGATGTAGAGGACCAATCTATCCTTCATTTACAATGTCACTTCGGACAGGATTCTATGTCATTATCTAGAATGGGGGCAAATGTAACCGGTGTAGATTTGTCAGATATGTCCATTAAAAAAGCCACTGAAATCTCTCAAAGCCTAGGCTTAACTACCCAGTTTATCTGTTCAGATGTTTATGAACTACCTCAACATCATCACGATAAATACGACATTGTTTTTACAAGCTATGGCACCATTGGTTGGCTTCCTGATATGGACAAATGGGCACAGGTCATTTCGCATTTTTTAAAACCTGGTGGAAAGCTATTTTTCATAGAATTCCACCCGGTAATTTGGATGTTTGACGAGTCCTTTAAAACAGTAAAGTACAATTACTTTAATGCAGAGCCCATTATAGAAATTGAGAAAGGAACCTATGCAAATCCAGACGCTGTAATTGAACAAAAGTCGGTTTCTTGGAATCACAGCCTTAGTGAAGTCACCAATGCCTTAATCAATAGTGGACTTACTATTTTGCAATTAGAAGAATACGATTATTCACCCTACCCCTGTTTTAGCTTTGTAAAGGAGGTAGAACCAGGTAAATACAGAATTGAAGATCTTGGGAATAAGGTGCCTATGGTATATAGTATTGTCGCTGAAAAGATGTAATTATCCTCTTTCTATTTGCTGACAATTTAAATTTTTACCGTTCCACCATTTTATTAATATTTTCAAAATCAAAAATGGATTTTTGATTTCCAAGAAGATAAAATGAATTATTACTTAACATTTTTAGGGAAAATTAAATATTCTTTTATTGCATTAAGGCATTACCAAAAGTCAAAAAATTGAATTCTAAAAATGCAAAGAAGAAACTTCGACCAATTCGAGAAACCAAAATAAACGTATGTCGCTTAACTCAGGGGCCTGTAAGGCAATGTTATGAATGAACCTGTAAAAATGAAAATCTTTTGTTTTTGTAAACAAATTTTACGGATATTAGTTAAGTAGACAAATTGAACGAATAATTAATATGATATTGACTTATATCGCTATTACGCTTGGGGTGTTCTTGGGTATGGAAGCAGTAACTTGGTGCACCCACAAATTTGTAATGCATGGCTTTTTATGGTACTTACACGCCGATCACCACCAACCAAAATATGCAGGTGTTTTTGAAAAAAACGATTGGTTCTTTGTCATCTTTGCCATACCCAGTATTACACTTTTTTACTTGGGATACACACCCGAATTAAACTATTTGTTTTTTATTGGCCTAGGTATTCTATTCTATGGCATGGCTTACTTTATTGTACATGACATTATTATCCATCAAAGATTTAAGCTTTTCACAAGAGTAAAAAGCCCATACCTCAAAGCTCTGAGAAAAGGACATAAAGTGCACCATAAACACCTAGGTAAAGAAGATGGTGAATGTTTTGGTATGCTTTACGTTCCGTTTCGCTATTTTAAAGAACAATTTAAATGAGCAATTGGGCCTACCTAATAATTGATTTGGGTTGTATATCCATTCCTTTTTTGGCAAGTTTTTACAAAAAAAGGCCCTTTTACTCTCAGTGGCTCCCCTTTTTGCTCTCAAACTTTATCGTTGGGCTCTTTTTTGTTATTTGGGATATAATCTTTACCCAAATGGGTGTCTGGGGGTTTACCCCTTCTTACCTCTTGGGAATTGATATATATAACCTGCCGGTAGAGGAAATTCTATTTTTCATCTGTATTCCCTATGCGTGTTCCTTTACTTATTTTGCCTTAAAATATTTAATGCCAAAAATTGCATCCACCCCACTGCATTGGACGGGAATGGTTTTGATGACTGCCATTTCCTTAGGATTCATCATTGGGGGTCTGGACCAGTATTACACCTTCTTTACAGGCCTTTTCACATTGCTATTCCTTCTATGGGTGATGTACGTAAAAATAGATATGAGTTATGTTTTTTTAACTTATTTATTAATTATCCCCTTCTTTCTAGCAAGCAATGGAATTCTTACTGGTTACATTACTGAATCTCCAATTGTTTGGTATAATCACTTAGAAAACTTCAATACTCGCATAGGAACCATTCCCGTAGAAGACTTCATTTACGGCTTTTTACTCATTGCTGCTAACATTGTTCTTATGGAAAAGCTTATTCAAAAGTATCCGAATTGGATAATTTCCGTCACAAAGGATTGATCTATTTTTCACCCACCCCCCTTTTGAATTTACACAATGTAAAAGGTTTGTTTATTGACTAGTAAGTTTTGAAATAAGTTTAAACCCTATTTTACAAAATCATTAAAATTAGGATGATTTGGATTAAGGAGAGATGTTTCTTCATTTGTAAAACTGGTTTCAAAAGACATCATTATTTCTTTTTTGGATTATTTTTACCCAAAAGCTTTTTTACTATGAACAAGAAATTAAAAAATATTCTAGCGGTTATCGTCGGAATTGTGGCAGGAAATGTTGTAAATATGTCATTGGTCAATTTGGGGCCACTGATTATTGCCCCGCCGTTAGGCATTGATACCTCAGACATCGAAGTCCTTAAAAAATCTATGCACCTTTTTGAACCCAAACACTTCATTTTTCCATTCTTGGCCCATGCAATAGGTACTCTAATGGGAGCATTGGTTGCTGTGAAAATAGCAAAAACTGCTCACCGTGCATTTGCTTATTTAATTGGTGGAATTTTCTTTATTGGTGGTGCATATATGGCCTTTGCCCTGCCCTCACCTATGTGGTTTAATGCTTTAGATCTAATCTTCGCCTATTTCCCAATGTCTTTTTTGGCACTAAAATTAGCTAAGAAATAAAAATTCCGTCTAATGTTAATATCAACTTAAATTTTCGAATAAAGTTAACGAGTGGGTGGGGTAAAATCTTTTGGCGGAAAAGTTCCTTTGGGTAACCCTGGTGGATCGAATGTGCCGCCCATTAAGCCATTCCCCATGTCATTCAGCAAATGTTTAACCATGAGTAAAGAAGTTACAAAAATTCCCCTCAATAGACTACCAAAGAGTCTATACATAACCATGGCCATAGTTTCGGCTGTTTTTACCATGATATACACCTATAGATTATTAGAGGGTGAGTATAGCTTTGGACTTATTGCTTCTGCCCTAGCATTGATTCTATTCACCTTATTGTTTTTTAAAATCCGCAGGTTTCACTTTACCCTTTACGAAAACGAGTTTTTATGGCAACTCCCTGGCATGAGCACGCCAAGCAGAGTTGAAATACCAAAGGGATCATTAAAAATTTCTAGTGTTAATGATGACATCATATTAAGCGAAGGAAAGAACACCTTAAAGTTTACACTGTCTCCCCTGAATAAATCTGAGCAAGCAATTATTGTCAAAGCCCTTCGTGGAAAATATTGTAAAGGAAATCAATAATTAATCATTTGTTTTCTAGGATATTGCCTATCTTAAAGTTTCGAAACCAATTGACGGCACCTTCTTTTATGAAAACTACCATTTTCTTATGTTTACTAACTTTCGGATGGGCAAAAGGCCAAGATTTTACCACCCTAGAAAGACTGGACTCTATAGTTTTAGAAGCAGATAAAATCTATCGTTTCGAAAAGGTAGCGTGGTCTTCGGGAGATTTAGTCCGTTTAATTCCATCCATTAAAGATAGTTTAGCTGGGAATATAGTTTATGAGGTTGGTGACACTTTGGTATGTGGATTTTTAAACTTGACGCAAAACAAAGTCTTAGTACAATATGATTATTTAAAAAGTGATTTGTCTGAGCCTATTTCTATTGATCAAACGGCAAGACCCGTCACCATGGCTGAAAACAAATTAATCATTGCCAAAAATTTAATGGTTGAACAGGCCATTGAGCAATCAAAAATTGATTTTTTCATCCCTGATGGTAATTATTTAAATCTGATCTTGTTTCCTATCGAAAAAGGATATAGAATGTATATACTGTCTGGCACCTACAAGTCAGATATTATTCCCTTTGGCAACGACGCTGTGTTAGAAGCAAATAAGTCTTATCAAATGACCAAAGCCATTCAATTTCACAGCAGAGCCATTAACATGCAAACTAAAATTAACGGAATGAAAACGACTCAACTCTCTCATAGTCATGGAGCTGAAAATCCGTATATTCCGTCTACCGATATTTGCACCTTTAAACTCTATGCTCCACTTTACTCAATGAAAGAATTCTCGGTTTACATAAAAAGTGGAAAAACACTAACCTACAATTTAGAAACGAATCAGATAACCGTAGAAAACGAGTAATTTTTTACTCAGCTAGACTGATCTTTTTAGTTGATCTCATTAAAACAATCGCTACTTTTGTGATCTTGATTTTTCATCTTGAACTTAAGACCTTCATCGATCGTCTCTTCCGTAGAAGAGCTTTCGAAATTCGATTCTATACTTGATCAACTCGTTGAAAATGGCTTTGCCATTATTGACAACCTATTGCCCGTAAGCGACCCTACTGCTCTTCATCAGCGCATTCTAGAACTAGAAGCCGAAGATGAATTTGAAAAGTCAGGAATTGGTAAATTGGCCGTATTTCAAATAGACGAAGAAATTCGTGGAGACTATATTCGATGGATTGACTTTAATGACATACCACTTCACCTTTCGCCCTATTTTTCGTTTTTACAGAATTTAATTCCGCAACTCAACCGGTCTCTTTTCTTAAACTTAAAAGATCTTGAAAGTCATTATGCTTTTTATCCTGCGGGAAGCGGATACAAAAAGCACAGAGATCGCTTTAGACAAAATCCTCACCGTGTTCTTTCAGTAGTTTTCTATTTAAACCCTCTTTGGAAGATTCATGACGGCGGTGAATTGGTGATTTACGATGACAAGGTTAAAGAATTGGTAAAAGTTGAACCCCTCTTTAATCGCTTAGCTATTTTTAGATCAGAATTCATTCATGAGGTACTACCCTGCCATACTCGTAGAAACAGTATTACCACCTGGTTTTTAGACAAGGAGTTAGAGTTGACTTTTCTATAATTTACCTTTTGGCAAGTATTGTTATGCCCAATGGGTAAAAAATGTTTGCGTTATCTTAGGTAAACCAAATGTAGAGAATTTAACCCCTCTATTTACCTTTTTAATCCGCATCTATGAGCATAGAAAAAGATCTTTCTCAGCTAGTGAATGATCAGGTTATCACTCCTGAAACCGCCCGAAATATTCAACAATACTACCGATCTAAAGTACCCGAAAACAGCAATAAGCTAGTGCTTATATTAGGCATCTTAGGATCTTTACTTATTGGGCTCGGTATTATCCTTATCCTTGCTCACAACTGGTATGACTTTCCAAAAACGGTCCGATTGGCCCTTGGTTACACCCCTCTCGTTTTAGGTCATGTACTGTGTCTTAACGTGTATTTTAAAAAGCCTGAGCACCCCGTTTGGACAGAGTCTGCCGCTGTTATCACCTTTTTCGGAATTGCAGTAAGTATATCTATAGTAAGCCAAGTGTATCACATCAACGGATACATGAATTCCTTTCTGTTGACCTGGATGCTGTTGAGTATTCCACTAATTTATCTGGTAAAGTCTAATGTGTTAATTCTTTTCACCTTAGTAGGTTCAACGTGGTATGGCCTTGAATACGGCTACTTACGTTGAGGATAAACCTATTGAAGAGTATATTAATTTGAAAGACTAAATCACCTTCACCATTCTAAAATTTGAAATCTCTATACCCTCTATTTCAAAATGGTTTTCATGTATTGTAGTAAATTTCATCTTCTTAAAAAATGGGACCGCTGTTTTGCTAGCGTTGACTTTGATTTCACGGCAATTAACAGAACGACAATAGATTTCTATTTCCTGGTATAATTGATGAGCTACTCCCCTTCTGTTATAGTTGGGGTGGACATACATGAGGTCTAAATATCCGAGAGGGTCAACCGAAGCGAATCCAATAATTTCAGCATCAACTTCTGCCACTAAAAAGTATTGCGAATGAATTCGAGTTTCCCACTTTTCTAAATTTGCGGTGGAAGAAGACCATACTTCTAGTTGTTGTATGGAGTAATCTCTCACGGCAGTGGAATGAATAGCCCCTTTAAATACCTCAAAAATTTTAGGTAAATCTGCCGCTTGTGCTTTGCGAAGTATGAGGTCTATTTTAAGGTTCTGGTTTCTCATCTTTTGCAGGAGCATACATCATTTTCTGTAGGGACAATACCTTCTCTAACTTGGTAGAGTCTTGAGGATGCTGATAATAATCTAGGTAAGCCTTTCTGTATTCAGGATGGTTTGGGTATTTTATCTTAAGCAAAACGTTGGTAGGAATAAATGAAACCACCAAGGCTAAAACCACAAATCCAGCGATTGTCTTTTTTAGACTTTTTGCCATCAGCGCATCAGCCTTCAAAAAATGAAGCAAAATAAGGACCAACACAATTCCTGCCACTCCGGTCAACTGTAAATAATCAGAATCGGGGATAAACTTGAGGATAAAAAACGTTGAGAAGACAACCATACTAATAAATACACCGGAGACTATAGAAAGTAACCAGTTAACCAATGATCGGTTTTTATAGGATGACCTTTTGGTAAGTTCAGAAAAGCCGATATCGTTGAAAAGGGCAAAAGAAAAAAGCAAGTAGAACACAGAAAGGGCTGCGGAAAACAGAAAAAATAGAAAAGTACCTGTCGCTACTTTGGTCATTTCCAAAAAGATCCCCACAGCAAATAGAATCAATAAAACTCGTTCCGTTTTTTTCATTCCTAGTTTGATGTAGAAGGGTTTCTTACTTCCATAATAAATCCTCTAATCATCATCAATGCCAAAAGACATGTGATAATCAACCATCCATTTTCCCCCGAAAGGGAAACAAAATAACAAAAACACCCCATTAAAAGTGGGGTTAAAACCGGCAATAATTTAGAGGTCATTTTTATCTTTTCTAAATCAAAGGTAGACAACAAGGTTAGTATACTTAAGACTAACATCATCAATACCGAAAATACTTTTGCGCCCTCAAAATACAAAGGGCCTTTTGCACCGGTTGGATCGGTAAGCCATAACAGTAAAAAAGGAATGGCACCTATAAACAGCGGACTTAATACCTTTTTAAAAACTTTTAGAAAATCGATTTGAGAGGAAGATATCATGGATGAAGCTTTGGTTCTTATTGATGGGTTTAAAGGTACAAAACTAAACTTGGGTTCGGACAATAAACCCTTTTCAACCTCCCCTCATCCACTAAAAATTTAAACAAAAAATTTACTACTTTAGGACATACCTAGAAAGCAAAACCATGAAAACCATTATAACCAAATCTATTGCTTTGTTAGTGAGCATAACTGCACTAACTTTAAATTCATTCGGTCAAAACGCCCTAGATTTTGACGGAATCAATGACTACGCCACAGCGGCTAATGCATCGGCTCATATCGCAAACCAATCTAACTTTTCTATGGCCTTTTGGGTCTTTCCAAAACATGCACCGGCAGGTTTTCCAAATTTTGATGGATTTGCAGGTTTTAGAAATGATCTAAATGCGGACTTTTACATTTTACAGTTAAGCGCAAACAACGTAGAGGCAAGATTTAGAAATAGCAGTGGAACTAACTACACCATTACAGGTGTAAATGCCATAAACTTAAATCAATGGAACCACTATGCACTCACTTACAACGGCAGCCAATTAAAACTTTACCAGAACGGAAGCCTTGTTAATTCTATTTCAGCATCGGGTTCAATCACCAATTCTAATGTGCCCTTTAACATTGGGTATACACCTTACACGGGAAACAACTTTTATACACAGGGAACTTTAGACGATGTAACGCTATGGGACAAAACGCTTTCAGCGGCTGAGATAACCACTATATACAACAGTACTTGTGGAATCAACACCAGCGATCCGAATTTAAAACTTTGTTATGAGTTTAATCAAGGTGTAGCCGGTGGAGCCAATTCCGGAATTACTAGTTTTATTGATACTAAGGGTAACATCAACGCCACCCCTCAAAATATGGCGATGAGCGGATCTACCAGTAACTTGGTTTCTGGATTCTCTAGCTCCACTTCCTCAAGTTTTACTTTTACAACTTGTCAACCGTTTATACTTCCTAGCGGAAGCGACACCATTGTTGACAGCGGTACCTACACAGACACGTTGACCAACGCAAATGGTTGTGATAGTATCATAACATACAACGTAACGGTAGACTCTGTAGATGTTTCAGTTACTGCTTCGGCAACTACCCTTACGGCTAACGCCACAGGAGTTTATTACCAATGGATTCGTTGCTCAGATTATTCAATAGTCACCAATGCAACATATAAAACGTTTTCTCCACCCGATACTAGCCAATATGCGGTAATCATATCTAACGCTAACTGTGCGGATACGTCAGAGTGTATTTCTAAAGTTTCTAACATTGGCCTTTCAGAAATTTCTGGCTCAGAAAGGGTAAGTGTTTTCCCCAACCCAGTAGAGGATGAAATTAATGTTTCATTGGGTGAAAATCAGAAGAAGATTGTTTTAGACATCTACACCACATCAGGACAATTAGTTGACCATCAGATCTTTGAAAACACCAAAGACTTAAAGGTTTCTTTTGATCAAAAACCGGGCATTTACCTGATGAAGATTTCTTCAGATTCTTCGAGCTATTGGGCAAGGTTTGTGAAGAATTAGGGACTAGGACTCTCAACGCCACTCTAGAGCCGCACTGCAAATCACGAAGGGTTACGTTGAAGAATGGCTAAAGCATCCTTTAGGCCTAGAAGGGTTTTAGCATCTCTAAACTCGTTTTTGGCTAGCATATCAATCACCTTTTCTCTTGATAACTTTACCAATTGAATGTTTTCATTTTCAGAGAGAAGTCCGCCGCCGGATGAGACCTTATCTCTAGAATTTACTTCGGCATAATAGTTAAAGATTCGCTCTGATGTTCCGCCGGGCGACACAAAGAAAGAGGACATAAATTCTAGTTTGTCTAGTTTATATCCCAGCTCTTCTAACACCTCTCGTCTGGCGGTTGATTCAGGAGAATCCTCCCCTTCTATTGAACCCGCTGTGATTTCTAAAATCCATCCGGTAGATTCTTTTACTGTGGGGTATCTGAATTGATGAGTAAAGAGGAAGGAATCCGTGTCTTTTTCATAAATAACCACGGCCACAGAATCTCCACGCTCAAAACAAAGGCGCTCTACTTCTATTTGGCTTCCGTCAAAAAGATCGTGCTGAATCCTGGCCTTTTTTATTTTAAAAAATTGATCAAAGACCAGTGATTCTCGTAATATTTTAAACTTCATGGTTGGAATATCAATAATATGAATGCTTTTAAAGGATGAAAATAGTGATCCGTTACTAAACTCAACGGCACCCTACCCTTTTATTGTAAGCCAGGAATTTCAACAACTTCATTAACCTCATCTGCATAATTAACCCCTTCTATTTCAAATCCGAAAAGATTATAAAAGTCCTTACTATACCCTTCTAGATCTCCAATTTCTGCCAGATTTTCTGTGGTAGCTTTTTCCCATAGCTCAGCAACCTTTGATTGTACTTCTGGTTTCATTTCCCAGTCGTCAATTCTAATTCGACCTTCAGCGTCTACGGGCACATCATCCCTGAAAAGGCGATCTGCATAAAGTCTTTGAATTTGCTCTATGCACCCTTCGTGTAGACCGTGGTCTTTCATTACCTTAAACAACAAGGAAATGTATAGGGGAATTACGGGAATTGCAGAACTTGATTGAGTGACCAATGCCTTGTTTACCGAGACAAAGGCCTTTCCAGAAATTTCATTTAACGAATCGGAAATGGCAAAGGCAGTCGCTTCTAGGTGATCTTTAGCTTTGCCAATGGTTCCGTCTCTATAAACAGGTTTGGTCAATTCAGGTCCGATGTAAGAGTAAGCCACCGTTTTAAAATTTTCTGCAAGAAGCCCTTGACTCTTTAGGTGATCAATCCACATTTGCCAATCTTCACCCCCCATTACCTGCACGGTATTGTCTATTTCTTCTTGGGTACAAGGTTCAATGCTCACTTCTTTAACCTCTCCTGTATGAAAGTCTACTGTTTTGTTCGTGTACGTTTGACCGATGGGTTTTAAGGTTGACTTAAAACGCTCACCGGTATTGGGATGGGTTCTAACGGGAGATGCTAAACTGTAAACCAGCATATCTATCTGCCCTAGATCTTCGCGAATTAATTGAGCCGTTTGTTCTTTGATTTCATTTGAAAAAGCATCACCATTAATGCTTTTGGCATAAAGACCTTCTTTATGAGCAGCCTCTTCAAAGGCAGCAGAATTGTACCATCCTGCTGTTGCGGGTCTTCCTTCTGAAGGAGCTTTTTCAAAAAACACACCTATGGTTGAAGCCCCAGAACCAAAGGCACTGCTAATTCTACTGGCAAGTCCGAATCCGGTAGAAGCGCCTACGACCAATACTTTTTTTGGTCCACCGAGAGACCCCTTACTCTTGATATACTCTATTTGATTTTGCACATTTTGCGCACAACCATCAGGATGTGCTGTAGTACAAATGAATCCTCTTGTTTTTGGTTCTATGAGCATGGAATATATTTTTGTTTAGAAATGTTCGGTTTAAATATCCACATAAATATAGCGTATTCGATTAGCTAATACTATTTTTTTAGGGATTGTAAGTTGATTGCCCAACCCCTTCACAAAAACCTTTGAGGGCAAAAACCACATTTTTAAAAAAATCAACTGCTAGAAAAATCATTTAATTGAATAATCAATTAATATCAACCAATGGCATAGGCAATATTTCAAAAGGTTTATAATAAAAGTTTACCTGTTGCCTAGTGAAGAAAAAAAGCGAATGAAAGGCGAAATTTATAAGCCAGCTTATTGAATTTCTCTTTCCCTTCCATGTAAACATCACCTTGAATAGGAAAAAGATTGGAAATCAACATCTACTTGAAGTCTAGGCAAACAAAGCCTTAAAAGCCTACCTTTGCAGCATGTCTAAAGAAGTTCATTCTACCCCATCACAGCCTAACAATCCTTTACACGGAGTAAAGTTGGTAGATATGGTAGAAAAATTGGTAGAAGTTTATGGATTTAAAGGGTTAGCATCAGAAATCCCCGTAAGGTGTTTTATTTTTGAGCCCTCCATTAAGTCTAGCCTAAAATTTTTAAGAAAGACACCCTGGGCTAGGGAAAAGGTAGAAAACCTTTACCAAAAAACCATCCAATAATTTTCAACAACATCCTCCTTCTATGCGTCCGATAAAAAAGAAAGAACACGCCCCAGTTAAAACCAGATTACACGACAGAAACAAACATCGAGAGAGGTATAACTTTGAAGAGTTAATTGCTGTACAACCTGAGTTAAAGGACTATGTTTCTATCAATAAATTCGGTGACGAGAGCATAGATTACTTCGACCCGAAGGCTGTTATGATGTTGAACAAGGCCTTGCTGAAGAAGTTTTACAACATTCAATACTACGTATTGCCCAAGAACTATTTATGTCCACCCATCCCCGGAAGGGCCGACTACATACATTACATAGCCGATTTGTTGGCAGAAGACGGATTGAGAAAGGGAATTAATACTCCACAAGTAAAGATTTTAGACATTGGTTTTGGGGCCAATTGCATTTACCCAGTGTTGGGGGTTAGCGAGTACGGATGGTCATTTGTAGGCAGCGACATTGACGGAACCTCCTTTAGAAATGCCGAAAACATCATCAGAAACAATCCACAGTTAAAAGGCAAGGTAGAGCTAAGGTTTCAAAGAAATCAAAGAGAAATGTTTAAGGGGGTGATAAAGCCAGGTGAAAAAATTGACGTTTCCATATGCAATCCACCGTTTCACGCTTCCGCGGAAAAAGCCAAAGCTGGAAGTACCCAAAAATATCAAAACCTAAAAGGAAACCGATCGTCTAAAGTGGTTTTGAACTTTGGAGGTCAAAGCAACGAATTGTGGACCAAGGGTGGTGAAGAGCGCTTTATTGCCAATATGGTAGAACAAAGTGTTCTCGTGAAAAATTCCTGTAGATGGTTCACTACTTTGGTTTCTAAATCTGTCCATCTAAAAAACGCCATCAAAGCCATAGAAGCTTCGGGTGCTATAGAGCACAAGGTGGTTGAAATGGGACAGGGAAACAAAATCAGTCGCTTTGTAGCATGGACCTTTATCCCTAAAGAGGAAAGAAAGTCCTGGTAATATTTTGTGTAATTTTCAGTTTCTTGAGAAACCAACTAATTGCACTATGAACATCAAGCCCAGCCATTGGATTATCATTTTACTTTTTGGAACACTACCTCTTCACGGGCAATATTTTCCCATGAAGAACTTTCAATACGTCTATGATACCCTTTCGTTTTACGACGGAGAGAACACCCACAATTTAATTATTACCCATAATAGAATTGAGACGGAAATACCTTCTGACAAAGTAGATTACGATGATTTTACTTCTATAAAATACGTGGAAGAGGTTCAAAGTAATTTTTACAAGGTTCACACACGCATCATGCTCCATCAACCTATTATTAGAAATGAAAACTGGGGTTATGATACCATGACATACATTGACTATCACCCTAGTCGTAAGTTTGCCTTAGACCAATTTTCTGAAGGTATTAAAACCATAGAACAACACATTAACGACCAAGGATTAAAGCTCATACACACAGAATACTATGTTCTAGGAAAGGGAGACTTTAATCACTATGACATTTCTAATTTCAAAGAAGAATATATAGAAGGTCAACAATTGGTTTTCACCCGAATGCTGATAGAGATTGGTGACTACCTAATAACCTATGACCTGCTCTTTTTAGACGACTTTGGACAAATTGTTATTTGGCAATAATTTTCTCCAACTTAGAGGTTCCTAAGAAAAAATTTACAAAGTGAATAAGTCTTGTAAATGAGTGACCTCTCCCCTTTTTTTAAGAGCCAAACTAAGTAGATTGGCTTTTTTCATTCAAAAAGGGTCTTTACCTCTAAGGCTATGGTATGAGTCACTAAGGGCTTGAGTTCAATTTTCGCCTTTTCAAATTCTGGACGCGCTAATTCCTTGTAATTCGTTAGAGCCACCGGCTCCGTAGGCATACCTATCCAATTTTTATCGTTAATTCCGTTTTCGTTGATGTCGTGAAAAACGGTTATAGCATAATAGCCCGGAGGCACCTCTTCAATTTTGGTAATGATTTTCTGGTTTTCAATTTTCACCTTGATGACCCGAAACGCTTTGTTTAACTCTCTTGGAAATCCGTCTTCATCATTAAAGAGACTAATTACAGCTATGCCATCGCTGTGTTCAAATCCCGTAACGGTTATCTCTACGCCAGTATTTTGAGCCACAAGAGGCACGAATAAAAGCAAGAACATAATGGTTAAAATGGTTTTCATACCGTTAACAGCTTTCTTAATAGTAATTTAAGAGATTATTGCTTTGGGCACAATACCCTATTTTAGTGATTATTTATACCTTCACAACACACAAGAACACCCTGCATGTTTTTAAATAAAGGCTCAACCAAAGACGTAAACAACCTCATCATAACCTGCCTTGTTGCATGGATTTGGCTGCCATTATTTTTTACATGCGGAATGTTTGTTGACGGGATTACCTATGGAGCCATTTCTCATAACCTAAGCCAAGATTTGGGATCATTTTTTGTACCTCACTACACCGCTACCCTGCACCCAAAATTCTTTGAACACCCGCCTTTGGTTTTCATCCTACAAAAATTCTTTTTTGACCTTTTCGGATCGTCCCTGTTCACCGAAAACATTTTTTCTGCCGTACAATTAATCATCAGCATTTGGTTGTTTAAAAAACTTGAAAAGCTCTTATTTGGATCGGGTCATTGGCTTTCTACTATTTTATTCTTGACCACACCGCTAGTGATATGGGGCTATTCTAATAACTTACTTGAGAGCACCCTTATTGTGTTTTGTACGGCTTCTGTGGTTACCACCGTTCAAGCGCTAAACAACAAATCACCGCTTAGACTTTATCTCAGCTCACTTTTCATTTTTGCCGCGTTTTTATCTAAGGGTCCCGTCGGGCTTTTTCCTTTGGTTGCCCCAATGTTATGGACAGTAACCCATAGAGGGTTCTCCTTTAAAAAAGGGATTATCTCTCAATTTCACTTACTCCTTGGGCTTTTACTATCAGCTGCCATCTCATTCTACCTATGGCCAGAATTGTGGCAAAACCTCAAGTCTTATTTCTCCATTCAACTCCTTCCCGCTTTAAGCGGAAACAGAGAAGTGACGACAAGTTTTAGAGGCAGCATACTTTTAAATTTAGTTGTCCAGTTATTGATTCCCATAGCATTACTCCTTGCGGCATGGATTTTTTCAAAAAGGGTAAAGCTTAAGACCAATCCGAATCTGCAATTTTTGTTAATCCTGGCTCTTTGCGCGAGTCTACCGCTTATGGTCTCAAGCAAGCAGAGAGACTTTTACACCCTACCGAGTATTGTCTTATTCCTACTGTATTTTTCACAAATGGCAAGACCTATCGTTGACAACCTGAAATGGAATTTTCTTTTGAATCCATGGGTTTTACGCGGTTTTTTTCTTGCCGCTTTCGTGGGAGTTATATATTCCACTTCAATGATTGGGAGCCCTAGAAGGGACGGTGATTTACAAAGTGATGTAGTAATAATATCTAGTGTTGTAGGGACTCAAACCACTATTGCGACCAATACCCTAACGTGGAACGATTGGACCTATCAAGCCTATTTCATGAGACTGGCTCAAATTAGTTTAGATGATCAAAAGCCTGCTAGGTTTATGCTACTTCCCAAGGGATTTAGGGGTGAAACCAAAAAAGGGCAACAAGAATATAGAAAAGTCCCTTTAGAACTTCATCATTTTGATCTTTACGAAATGGTGAAAAGTCCTTAAGAACTTATAATAGGTTTAGTTCTTTCAAAATTTCTGGCAAATAAATATGCATAAATATCTGAGATATTTACCGGTTGTAATGGAGGGTGAATTACAAAGAAGCCAAGCAATTAGACTCCTTTGGGTTAAAAAACCTCATAACGGATTTAGTGGCTATTTTTAGAACCACTTGTCCGTTGTTTAACGCGTATTCAAAAGTCGACTTTTTCATCGTCGGAGCGGGATTGTTATTGTCGTCATCTTTACTACAAGAAGATGTTCCAAAAACTAATCCTAGTGCTAGGGCATGTAAGGCCAAATAGTTTGTGATTTTCATTTCTATTTATTTAAAATTCGACATACATACGCCGTCAAAGTGAAATTGGATTTCGCAGAATGAAAAAAAATGAAATAAATTCACAAAGAACTGTTTATCAAGTGTTTAAATATTAATTTTTTTTGAAATTTATTTCCCGGCATCAGAAAATGGGAGGGAAATCGATGAATAAAATGAAACGGACAAACAAAAATTGATAACATACGTTTAATATTAAGTGTCAAAAAGAATAGGAAAAAATCTTGACATTTAAGCTGAAATTATTAATCCCTCCAAACTTTAGTCTAATGAACTCTCCCACTCCAGAAGAAAAGGTTCAAATTCAACAGCTCATGGAAGTTTTGTACTATCCAGAGAACCAAGAAGAAGATAAGGTTAAAGAAACCGTAGACCAGTTGATTGAATTTGGAGTGCCTATAAAAAAACAAAATCGATGGATAAAATCTCATCAACGCTATTTGGCTAGAAGAAAGCGAATTAAAGAAAATGCCTCTTACACCAAAACAGAAAGGTTACTTATTGTTATGCTGGCTCCAGTTAGTCTTGCCTTTCTTGAAGGCTTGTTTGTTTTTGAATCAGATCCAGAATACAAAACCATGAGAAGACAAGGGGCATCTTATTTAAGTCTTGGTTTAGCTCTTTGGACAGCTATGATCATTTTTTACTCAACATCTTTGCTTTTTTAAGGAAACTCAATTCCTAATGGGATAGAATTAAAAAACTATTTCTTTTTACCTAGTCTTAGGCTCTGTGCTTATTCCTAACCAAGAAAGATGCTTTTTCAAGCTCGACCACCAATTAATCGAAAGGTCTATTTCTCATATTTATTTTCAAAGTAATTTTCAACCGTATTTGAAAGGAAATTTAACCTAGACTGAAATAACCAAAATTTACTCTTTAGTAACGGTAAAACGTGGAAATAGGGCAAACCGAAAATCTGAAGTTTCGTTGACAAAAAAAAGGAGTTGTTGTCGATTTCAAAGACAGCGTAAAGAGCATTCCTGTAAATAATCCATAGATGCTTCAATGATTAGAAAAACAGTTCATACCCTCTCACAAGAAGAAGAGTTGTACGCACCACGCCATTGAACCTTTGGTAATGAAAAAGAAATTTATATCTTTCAGATGATGAGCCTTTCAGAATTCATTGTTTGATTGAATGTGCTCTAAAAAAAATAACTATTATGACTCAACCAATCGATGATTTCTCAACTGGAAGAAGCCCTTATGACTTTGTAGCCACCCTGCTCTTATGTATATTTTTAGGAGGATTGGGCCTACATAGATTTTATGTGGGAAAAATCGGAACTGGCTTATTAATGCTTTTCACTTTTGGCGGACTTGGTATATGGTCAATCATTGACCTTGTATTAGTTGCCACTGGTAATTTTAAGGACAAAGATGGTCTTCCGATTCAGAACTAATTATTGTACCACGAAATCAAAGTAAGTATCTGAAAACGGTTCTTTGGCTAAAGTAAAATGCCACCATTCTTCACGGTAGGGTAAAAAGCCATTATTGATCATCGCCTCGCGAAGAATGTTTCTATTCTCTTGCCCATCTTTTGAAATGGTTGTGTCTGTTGGCCAAGATTTTTCTCCAAAAAAGTCCCAATCTGACCCCATATCAACTTTTTCGCCTTTTGAATTTACCAGAGTCAAGTCAAAGGTTGACCCTCTAGAATGACTAGACTTTGCGGCTATATAGTTGAGTTCAATCAATTTACTTTTATCGATCTGAGGGTAATACTTTTGTTTGGTCAAAGTATCTGAAATATCACTAGCCCATTTTACAAAGTGGTTTACCGCTCTTTGTGGACGATAGGCATCGTAAACCAAAAGACCTAAACCCAGTTTTGAGAGGTCCTTTTCTACATTCGCTAGAGCCTTAGCCGCCTCCTTTGTACAAATAATGATGGGGGCATCATACCCATTAACCGGTTGACCTACAAAATTGTTAGGACCAAAATAGCGGACCTCCTCACGAATATTTTCAGTATAATTGCGCAGGTAAACAAATCCGTTGGGCAATTCACTTTTTTCTGTACATGCAGAGAACATGAACGGGAGCAACAGTAGAAATAATAGCCTTTTCATCATAGTGCTTTCCGGGGTGTTTATTTAAAAGTACTTCTTCTTGAGCCAAAAAGAAACTTTTACCAAAAGAATAAGCGCCGGCACCTCTACCAAGGGACCGATTACTCCTGCAAAAGCTTCTCCAGAGTTTATTCCGAAAACGGCAATAGCAACTGCAATGGCCAGCTCAAAATTATTTCCCGCCGCGGTAAAAGAAAGCGCTGCAGTTTTTTCGTAAGAAACCTTCATCCATTTTGAAATAAGGAATCCTAACCCAAACATAATGGCAAAGTAAAAAAGGAGAGGTATAGCAATTATAACCACATCTTGGGGTATTTGAACGATTAACTCCCCCTTGAGGGAGAACATCAGAACAATGGTAAACAAAAGGGAAATGAGCGTTATTGGAGAAATGGCAGGAATAAACTTTTTCATGTACCATTCTTCACCTTTTGCCTTTACCAAGATGAGTCGACTAGCTATACCTAATGCAAAGGGAATTCCCAGATAGATTAGAACACTTTCTGCAATGGTTGAAATGGAAATATCTACTATGGCCCCTTCCAGTCCGAAGTAAGGAGGCAAAACGGTAATAAACAACCACGCGTAAAAGCTATAGGCAAAGATTTGAAAAATGCTATTGAGTGCCACCAATCCAGCGCCATACTCTGAACTTCCTTCGGCTAAGTCATTCCATACCAAAACCATAGCTATACATCTAGCCAGCCCGATTAATATCAGTCCGACTAAGTAATGAGGATAATCTTGTAAAAAGACAATCGCTAAAACAAACATGAGTAACGGACCGATAATCCAGTTTAATACAATAGAAAGGGTTAGGACTTTTCCGTTAGCAAACACTTTGGGCAGCAAGCTATAATCAACCTTTGCCAAGGGAGGATACATCATAAGAATCAGTCCGATGGCCAATGGAATATTCGTAGTACCACTACTCATATTATCAATTTTTGTCGGGATATTTGGGAAGGCATACCCCAAGCCTACTCCTAGTATCATGGCTAGGAAAATCCACAAGGTCAAATTGCTGTCAAGGAAGCTTAATTTCTTTTGGGTAGTGGTCATTTAAATAGGTTTTACTTTACTAAATACATATAATAATTCGGTGGCTATTTCTATACTGGTTAATCTGTAAGCCTCAGACATTTCAGGTGTACCATCACTAAACTTAGGATCTTCAAAGGGAAGTGAAATCCTTTTAAAAGCCCCTGGAATAAACGGACAGTCTGCATCTGCACTATTACAGGTCATAATGGCTATAAAGTTTTCAGAAGGATTGACTTCATCGTCATAGACCTTAGAAAAGAGAGGTATATCTTTTTTATCAATGGGGGTTTTTAAATGATAAATAGGGTTATCATTTAAACCTTCTCGGGAAAGTTCAAGACCGTGGTGTTTCAAGGTATCAACAACCTGCTGAAATACACGAGTTACTTCTGTGCCTCCAGAATAAACGTCTACCGCCTTTAATTTTTTTTCTTCTGCGAGCACCGCAGCCCATACCTGCGAAAAAATACTTCGTCGAGAATTATGGGTACAAATAAAATTCAATTTGACCGTCCCATAACTTTGGTACGATTGGTTTATTGCCCCGGCTAAATGGTCTAACAACTCTTTTCTATCACTAGAAATCGAGTCAATAGCCAACGTATGGATAAATTCTAACATTAAAAATGGGATTGATTAGCAGCACTCGGCTTTAAAGTTTCCTAGGGCAAAGAATTGAGAAACCACTTCTTCCAATTCTTTCCACCGTTCGGGATTGATACAATAACACGTGGCCGTTCCTGAGACGGTACCTTGAATGATTCCCACTTTCTTAAGTTCTTTTAAGTGTTGAGAAATGGTGGCTTGAGCCAGGCCAATCTCATCGACAATCTCTCCACAAACGCATGATTTAGATTCTATTAAATATTGTAGAATGGCAATTCGCGCCGGATGTCCTAATACCTTAAAGATGGATGCAATACGATTGCTCTGCTCGGAATATATTTCTGTTTTTGTAGTTCCCATGCAACACTCTATTGTAATATTACGATAATCAAAGGTACATTAGTTTTTAAAAAAATTCTATTTTCATAGAATAAATTAAAAAGCATGAAAAAATTGAAGAATTTATTCTGTGTAATAGGACTACTATTTTCAATGGCTTCTGCTGGCCAATGCGTTAAATGCAATTCATTTGAGGAGGCAAAGAAAGATCCTTTAAGAGTAAAGTCAATCATTGTAAATCCTTACACTACTGATATTCTATTAGAAGAATTTCCAAGTGACATTGGGCAGTTCGAAAATTGTGAAACTTTATTTTTGGTAGGACACAATTTTACATCCATTAGTCCTGATATAGGGAAGTTAACTCAATTAAAAGAGTTGAGTTTTGCTGAATGTATATTAACGGATATTCCTGACGAAATCTTTCAATTGAAAAACCTAAAGGAGCTTATTTTATGGGAAAATCAATTTAGTGAAGAGACCATTGAAAGGATAAAAGCCAAAGCCAAAAAAGAGCTTCCCTACACCAAACTTAGAATTTCATTAGACTAATTGGACTTACTAAGTCATACTTGTAGTGGCCTAGCCGTAGGGTTAACTCTCATAAACCTTACGGAAGGAAGTGCTTGGCAAAAACACTTATTGTATTAGCCTCTGGTTTGGGCGGTGCCCTGCCAGACCTAGATGCCATTTCACTATGGTCTCAGTTTGATCGTATTTTTAATCTCCCCATTTCTGGGAGAGAAATATATTCGGGCAAATATGCACTTTTACACCACGGGGCTATGCATTCACTATTATTGAGCATACTCTTTGGCTCCGCATTTTTTCTTCCGACATGGATAAGGTCCAAAAAATGGATTTTCAACAAGAAGGCCCTATTAAAATCGATGGGTTTCACCATGGGATATAATCTTCACCTATTGAAGGATATGCCCACACCCGCAGCCACTTGGGGAGGTGTTAGGTACTTCTTTCCCGCCCAAGAATACATAGGTGGTACCGGTAAAATCTGGTGGTGGAACAATTATGATCTTTTCTTGATCATTCTGTCGGTAATCGTTTTTCAATTATTACTATTTCTAGTCAGATCCAAATGGCGTAGAAGAATTGCGCCCTTACTGTTTATAATAGGTGTAAGCCTTTTCACCTATCAAATTAATCATAGAAAATATCATTACGCTTACCGCGGTCACGCACAAAATTACCAGCAATACGAAGAGTGGTCAAAGCTTGAACAACGCGAGATATTAGGGGAAAAAATTTTCAATATAATGGAGTCATTTGACCACAGTATTCCTTTATATTTTTAACTTTCAACCCTAAATCAAAAAGGTATTGAAAACATTTTTTCTAATCACTAGTCTTTACTTTTTAAGCCTTTGCGGATGGTCTCAAACATTTGAGGTACCCAAGAATTACAACCTTTCTACCGCTGAAGATTTTAGATCTTACAACGATGACATTATTCAATGTGCTTTTTGGTTGTATGACAAGCCCTATGATGCTAAAAGAGAAAAACATAGAGAAGCGCAAGAGTTCTTTTTTAGTTGGCTTGTAGGTACACCAGACGTCAAAATAGAGGTAACAGGGAAAGTTGCCAAACTAACAAAAAGCAATCCTGATTTGCTTTTGATATACATGATCTCATTTGCAAAAACAGTCCTTGAGGAACCAAGCACCTCATCAGAAGCCGCCAATGCAAAAGCTGTATATGAGTTAGTTCAATATTACATTTCTAACGTAGACAATGGACTAAAAAAAGAAGAGTCCATGACGCCTTTAATTGACATGACCCAGCTAGAAATTTCAGATTGGTTAAAAAAATAAGAATGAAAAGTTATTGGTTAGGAGCAATCATCATTACAATTGCAAGCTGTACACCGGCTGAAAAGCCCATTAATATGGTTTGGAACTTTAGCAGTCCCATTGAATACGAATTCATTCAAATTGCCGATGGTGAAACTAAGTTTTCTCAATCCCCTAACCCCTCTAAAACATTGGTTTCAGGTGCAGGTATATTAGAAATTGACTCTAGCGAAGGAACGACCACTCAGATAAAAATGCATGATTTTCTAGTGCAACGATCAATTTTCGATACGTTAGGCAATGTGATAGACACCATAAGCCAATCTTCGCCCCCTTTAACGTTAGAAGGGTTTTATGCAGATGGCACCTTTGAAACCACTCCACCAGACATTTTATTTGACCTTCTTTTAAGAATGCCATTAAAAGACCTTATTGTGGGAGAAAGCACCGCTATAAAGCTTTCTTCCTCTACTACATTCGGAAAAGACACTTTTACTATAGAAGGATACAACACCTTAACCCTTACTCGCATTCGACAAGAAGAAGGTGAGAAAATAGCAGTAATAAAAGGTATTATTGACATATCTAGTGACGGACAGCCACTGCCTGTTGGCGTATCATACTACTCCTCAAAAAAGGGACAAGCGGTATATCGTTATAATATTGAAAAGGGATGTTTTTCTTCGGTGAACGCAACCCTTATGAATGACTTCACCTATTCAAAAACAGACAGCCTTAGAGGTCCGTTTGAAATACACTCCGAAACCACCATTGACTATATCATCTCTAAAAAGTAGATTTTGAAAACCCCTATTTTGTTACTACATGGTGCTTTAGGGAGTGAAAAAACGATGGATGGATTGAAAGTCCTTCTGGGTGAAAAACATGTAGTCTACACTCTAACCTTCCACGGACATGGAGACACTGACCAAAGGGAAGTCCTTAGTTTTTCTGACATCGTAGACCAGATAAAACAATTTATTGACCACGAAAATTTAGAGCAAGTCATCATTTTTGGATTTAGTATGGGAGGATACGCCGGGTTGCTTTTTGCTCACTCCTTCCCTGAAAAGGTAAAAAGAGTCATTACCCTTGGAACAAAATTCAATTGGACCCCTCAAATAGCCCTTAAAGAATCTAAATTATTAAACCCTGAAACCCTTGAGGAGAAGGTTCCACGATTTGCTCAATACCTACAGGGTCTTCACGGCGAAAAATGGAAGAATTTATGTCAATCTACGGCTAACTTATTGCTTGGATTAGGAGACAACCCACTGCTAAATGAAACGGTGAGGGCGACCCTAGAAAATCCAGTAAACATCCTGCTGGGTGAAGAAGACCAAATGGTCAGTGAATCTGAAAGTAAAAAAGCTGCCGAGGATATAAAAAAAGGGACCTTTACCCTATTACCCGGTCAGCCTCATCCCATTGAAAAAGTACATTTAAAAAACTTAATTTCCACCTTAAACTCCATTATCGAATCATGAAGAAGATAATCATTTTAGGCCTTTCACTAGTATTGGTTTTGGTAGTTGTTTTGTTTAGTACATGGAGTGCTCCAGCAAAAAAGATTTCTGATAAGCACAGAGTAAACGGGATAATAATCTACACAGAAATGGTAACCGAAAACGGTAAAGACTACTTTCAAAAGGCAGTTTTTGCCTATACAGTGGCAGACTCAATTTTTGTTGGGGAAGGTTTACTAGAAGAAGATTTCAAGGTACAATATCCAGGAAACGAAGTGGTGGTTGAGTTTTATGAATCTGACACTACCTTATCTAAAATTGTCGAGTCAAAAAACAATTATCCTATCAATGCAAAGCAGAACTTTAGTTGGAAGCACGAAGGTTATGTGAGCACCATTACCTTTATCAACTCGATTGCCTTCTACGCAACCTTTGTTCAAGAAGACGTTTACAATGGTGGATTTTATGCGGTTTCCGAGGTTGTCAATGACACCATTTTACGACTAACCCCTTTAAAGTTTGAAGGGCTGTACCAACCTACTCCAGTTGACTTTAAAATTGAATCGGAAAATGAGATGACAAAAGCTCTGGTTGATATAGAGTCAGGACAAGAATTTATTTAGATGAATCCCCAACGAATTTTCAAAAGAGAGGAAGAGATTTTGCGCGGCGAATTTTTAGAAATGTCATTGGCCGGAGACAAAACCTTTTTACTTTGGAAGAAGTTTAAAGTAGAAAACAGAGATTGGCTTTCTAATTACAAAGGGTGTTACTATAGTGTTCAGGTGTTTCCGGCGGGATATTCAGGTGGCGCAGAGCAAACCTTTACGAAGTGGGTTGCCGTTGATGACAAACCAATGAGCTCCCGTCTATCTACCCTTACTATCCCTAAGGGACGCTATGCAGAATTTGAACACCACGGCACGCCAGAAACCTTCGGAGTGAACCTAAAAAGCATCCTTTTTCAATGGTTGCCAAAGTCTGGATATCAGCTAGACCTTAGGCCTCACTTATCAATAATGGAAAATGATTATTCCACAAAAGACAACAAGGCCATTGAGAAAATTTTAATCCCGATCAAGAAGCTATTATGAGAAAAGTATCCTTATTCATTGCACAAAGCTTAGATGGCAAAATTGCTAGACTAAACCATGACATTTCATGGCTTACGGAGTTTCCAAATCCCGAAAAGTTAGATTTTGGATATGGTAAATTTATATCTGAAGTTGACACTGTGGTCATGGGAAGAAAAACCTATGAAGAATTGGAAAAAATGGATATTGAATGGCCCTATGAAGCGCAAAGGTCCTGCATCTTCAGTTCGCAAAAGGATTTGAAAATTTATTCAAAAAACACAGAGGTTGTACATTCTAACTTAACCGACTGGATAAAAAAAGAGAAAGGAAAATCTGGAGAAACCATATGGATTGTTGGCGGGGAAAGGATCATTTCTGAGCTCATAAATCAAGGCTTGGTTGATGATATTTTGATTACTACCGTCCCAATATTGATTGGCGAAGGTGTACCCTTATTCAACAACATAATCAGTGACAAACACTTTACCTTACAATCTGTAGAGTCCTTTTCCAACGGAATGGTCAACACCGTTTACCACTGTAGTTCTTAATACGTTAATTTTAGACTTCAGCCAGTTTAAAAAAATAATTTCATGACTTAAAACAAATCACCAGCCACCAAACCTAATTATGAAACCCCCACTTATATTACCAGTGGCTTCGTGCATTTTTGAGCCTGATAATATTTTAGCCCCCCACTCTTCGCAAAGAGAGATGGTGGATTTTTAACGAAATGAGGGCTAAACACTCATAGAAGGATTTGAAAAAGAGTTAGACAAACTAAAATCGAGGTCCCTAAGCAATCAAAATCACCTACCCAAAGAAGTTGCCAAAAAGCACTTTAGCCAGTTTATTAAAAACCTAGACACTGTTTCATTTTTCAATCATTTTCATGCAAAACAGGCTTTTCATTTTGAATTCCTCGATGGGAATCTTAACAAAAAACAAGAATGTCCTGACTTGATAGAAATTGAATACATAGAAAAGTCTAACTCATTTAAGGTCACTTTTGAAAGCCGTCATTACAACGACCAAAATTCAGACTGTGAGAATGTAGCTGAAAGTTATTGGTTTTCGATTCAAGAGAGAATAATTACCTTGATGACCGCTAATTTAATCAAAATGGTAATGACCGCTAAGCAAATCATTCAAAAGCTCAATTTACAACCCCATCCAGAAGGCGGATATTACAGAGAGACTTACCGCAGTCGTGAAGTTATTCCCCAAGACTCTTTGAACTCAAGTTTTGAAGGAGACAGAAATGTTTCTACGGCAATATACTTTATGCTAACCTCAGAGAATTTTTCAGCATTTCACAAGGTAAACCAAGATGAAATTTGGCATTTCCACCAGGGTTCTCCAATTGTACTTCATATTATAACTCCTGATGGAAACCATCAAAAGGTCTATATAGGAAATCATATTGAAAGCGATGAAAATCCGCAATACTGCGTCCCTGCCACATGTTGGTTTGCTGCAGAAGTTGTAAATCCCAATTCCTTTAGTTTGGTCAGTTGTACCGTAGCACCAGGATTTGACTTTAAAGATTTCACCTTGGCCAAAAGGGTAGATTTACTTAGTAAATTTCCGGCTCATGAAGAGATCATCATGCAATTTACTAGAGAGTAATTTTTGAGATTACATTCGATTATCCCTCGGCTATTGAATTTATTTTTATTAATTTCATAAGGGGAGGAGGCTTGGTGGACCCCGCCGCAAAAAAGGTTGACTTTTTGCAAAACAACTTTTCATTAATTGCCTTGCCATCACCATATTTATTACCTTTCCGTAAATAATTATCCCATGAAAAAACTCGCCGTCACCCTACTTCTAACCAGTTTGTTTCATCCCCTATTTAGTCAAAATGTTGTTGACACAAGAAACTCTTTGGTTGAGTTTGAGGCATACGCATTATGGGTAGCTCAAGTAGAAGGAGAAATTAAAGGAATGAAAGGGACGGTTAATTGGACAACTGATCTTACTCAAAACAGCATAGATGTTTGTATTGAATCAAACACCTTGAATTCAAACAACCAAGAAAGAGATGCTCACTTAAAGAGCGAGGATTTTCTAGAAACAGAAAAATATCCCACCATTTGCTTCATTTCTAATCAGATTACCAAGGGGAAAGATGGGCAGTTTGTTGTCAAAGGAAACTTAACCCTGCATGGGGTTACTAAAGAAATCAGCATTCCTTTTTCCTACAAGGAATTCATCTTAAAGGGCTCTATTGAAATTCAAAGAAAAGACTACAATATAGGTTCAGACATAAGCACATTTACTGCCTCTAACTCCATAAAGTTAGAGATTACCTGTGTATTAATCCCTTAATTAAGTTTACATTTCTAGATTACATCTTTTTGATTTTGAAGGCTTGCAATGGTTTCCTAAATCAACAAGGAGGTTTGGTACAGACTTTCTTCAGGTTTTATCCTTGAAGTCCAAAATATTTCTCCCTATTAGCCTAATAATTTCTAATTTATTAGAAAAAAAACAATCTGATAAAATCATTGATTTGGGTTCTAGAAGCGGAATACCTTGGTAAAGCTTAATTCCAAAGTTCACAGCTTGTATACCGAATTATAAAAACACCCCATACCGATAATCTAAGCCCTGAACTAAAAAAACACCCAGAAATAAATTACCTACCCACTTTGGTTGACGCTAGAAATGTTCCTGCAGATTAAAAAGGCCTTAGGGCCCTGTTTTTATACTCTCACCCCTTTGAAGAACAGGATGCTATTAAAATCCTACAAAGTGCCTTAAACACTACTGGTGGAATTGCCATTTTTGAAGGAAAAGAAAGGTCTATACCCAGCATACCTGACATCATTTTTTCTCCATTCCCGTTCTATTAACGACCCCAATTATTAAGCCCTTTTCTCTAAAACGACTCTTAATTACCTGCATAATTCCAGTAATTCTATTTTTGTTTTGTGGGATGGTTTGGTTTCTTCCCTTAGGACATATTCCGTTGTGGAAATGAATAAATTGATTCAATCAACTAAGAATCAAGAAACTAATAGTTGGGAAATTAAAAAAGTAAAAAAAGGCTTCTTTACCCTAATTTGTTCTGTGGGATATCCCAATGAAAAATAAAAACCTTTTATAATTATTAGTGTTAATAGGGTATAGCAGAAAGTATGAGCCCGAAATTCACCAAATTAATTTACATTTTCGATCCCCTTTGCGGTTGGTGTTACGCCTTTGAACCTGTCATGGAAAAAATTCAAGAAGAGTTTAAAGACAAAATTGAATTTGAAGTCATTTCAGGAGGCATGATTTTGAAACCCAACGCAAGACCGATAGGCGAAATGAGAGACTACCTCAAGGAGGCCATTCCGCGGTTGACAGAAACTACGGGGGTTAACATATCTAAAGAATATCTCGAAAATATTCTAGAACCAGGAGACATTGCCTTAAACTCTGAGGTCCCAAGTTTAGTGTATTCCGCATTTTTACCAAAGCACAAAGGCAAAGAAGTAAAATGGGCCAATAAAGTGCAGAAGATTCTTTTTGAAGAAGGACGGAACTCTAATAACATTAATAGTTATCAAGAGATTTTGAATTCTGTTTGCGACAAAGATCCCGAGGAGGTTAAGGGATGTGTTTTATCAGAAGAAAACCGATCAAATACTTTTAAAATGTTTCAACGTACGGCTGAATTAGGGGTTAGGGGCTTCCCGTTTTTAGGATTAGAAGATGAGACCGGAAAAATCTACCAAGTATCTTCCGGCTATGTTCCCTATGAAAAACTTAAAAAGTTTATGATTTCAATTACCTAATATTAAATTAATATTTACCAATTATTTAATTTAAAAATCCTTGATTTTTTGAAGTTAACTACAGAAACTATTACCAAAAAATTCCATGAGAGGCAAATCAAAAATCTTGATTGAACTCTTCGGAAAACGATCAGAAAGAGAAATTCTTGAAATCAAATACAAATCTCTATTAGAGGAGTCGTTTAAGTTATCTGCTTCATAACAAATGAAAAGAGAATTATTGAGAGCGGAAGTTGGAGAAGTTTTACAGGCTATTGAAAGACTTAAGGAAGAATAGTCTCATTAAATCACCACAATTTCCGTTCTTTGTGCTTTCAAGCCATTCATCATGACGGATTTAGTTAGAATCAATAAATTTTTAAGCGAGGTTGGATATTGCAGCCGAAGAGAAGCTGATAAGCTAATCGATGCTGGAAGAGTTACCATAAATGGGGAAATTCCAGAAATGGGAACCAAGATTTCTACTTTTGATGAAGTTCATGTAGATGGGGTAAAAATTGAATCTCAGCCCTTAGAAAATCCCGTTTATATTGCTTTTAATAAACCGGTTGGCATTGTTTGTACTACCGACAGAAAAAGGGAAAAATCAAATATCATTGATTACATTCACCATAAGGAAAGAATTTTCCCTATTGGGAGGCTTGACAAACCCTCTGAAGGATTAATTTTCTTGACCAATGACGGTGATATTGTAAATAAGATTCTCCGCTCTAAAAACAACCATGAAAAAGAATACGTCGTTAAAGTAAACCGTCCGATTACCGATGATTTCATTGAAAAAATGGGCAACGGCGTACCTGTTTTAGGGCAGACCACAAAGAAATGTAAAGTTGAGAAGGTCAATGCTTTGACTTTTAAAATAGTTCTTACTCAAGGATTGAATCGCCAAATTAGAAGAATGTGTGAGCACTTAGGTTACGAAGTGAAAATGCTAAAAAGGGTTCGCATTATGAATGTTACTTTAGACGTACCGGTAGGCAAATGGCGAGACCTTACGGCTAAAGAAGTTGCAGAGATAAAGGAGTTGGTGAAAGACTCAATAAAAACCTTTGAAGGATAACCTAACCCCCCTTCCCCTACCTCCTCTTTCAAAACTTTTAGCTTCATTCATTGTTACAACACGCTTTAAAAATCAAACACTATGAAAGAGATATTTCACCCAGCAAATGAACGCGGCGAAGCCAATCATGGTTGGTTAAAGAGTTTTCACAGCTTTAGCTTTGCCAACTTTTACGATCCTAATAAGATGGGATTTGGCACCTTAAGGGTATTAAACGATGACACAGTTGCCGCTAAAATGGGATTTTCGGCTCACCCACATAACAACATGGAAATTATTTCCATCCCTTTAGAAGGTGAATTACACCACAAAGACAACATGGGTAATGAGCACTCAATTTCACCGGGAGAAATTCAGGTTATGTCTGCAGGCACTGGAGTGATCCATTCTGAAGTAAATAAAAGCCAAAAAGATCTGACTAAATTTTTACAAATTTGGGTTATCCCAAAGGTGCAAAATGTAACCCCACGATATGATCAGAAAAAAATAGAATTACCCCCTAATGAATTAAAGTTAATTCTGTCTCCAAATGAATCTTTAGAGGCTGTTTGGATACACCAAGACGCCTATTTTTACATGGGTGAATTTTCCGAAGAAAAGGTCATATCCTACTTGATGAATTCTGTGGAAAATGGAGTCTACCTAATTGTCCTTGAGGGAGAACTCATGGTAAATGATAAAACCTTGAAAAGAAGAGATGCCATCGGTTTATGGGAAACAGAAAGTGTTGAATTGAAAACGGTCCCCGATTCAAAAATACTAGTCATGGAAGTTCCTATGAAATAAGGTTAAAGAACAAATAGGAAGTGATAATATCACTTTCATGACCACATAATATTTTGTAATATTGGAAGAAACTAAACCTCCAATCTAATGAAAAAAATTGCTACTATTCTCCTGTTTTTTCCCCTGATTTCCTTTTCACAAAACGCCTTAAACTTTGATGGTGTTGATGACGTAGTTCAAACTTCATTTACTCCGGTTTCAGGGAACAATGCCAGAACCGTTGAAGCATGGATAAAAACATCTGCGAATTGTAATCCTAACTCAGGCGGAACTCAAAATGTAATTGTAGATTGGGGCTCTTTTACCAATGGTAATCGTTCTACATTTAATTTGTTGTGGAACAATAGCATTCGATTTGAAGTTGGGGGTAGCGGATTGTCAGGATCTATACCCGTTAACGACGGAAACTGGCATCACGTAGCCTTTGTTTACGATCCAACAGCCCCTGATCCCATAAAACTTTTTATTGATGGTTCGTTAGATGTTTCTGGAACAATTCCCACCCCTGTAAACACCTTAGCAAATACACATTTAAGAATTGGAAATCGCATAGACAATGCCAAACCCTTTTCAGGGGAAATTGATGAAGTTAGAATATGGAATGTTGCGAGAGCAGATTCACAGATAGCCAACTATAAAGACAGGGAGTTTTGCGTTACCGAACCGGGTTTAGTTGCATATTATCGATTGAACGATGGAGTAGCTGGAGGTAACAACACTGGGCTAACGACCGCCATGGATGATATGGGATCAAATAATGGAAGCCTATTAGGGTTTTCATTAAATGGAATCGGCAGCAACTGGGTTACCGGCGCTTCCCTTGATGGAAACAAAGCTGGGAATGTTATTGATTCTACATGCGGTGTTTACACCGATCCCAATGGTGGTACTTATGACTCTACAGGAATTTACCAATATGTCTTGCCCGCTATTAATGGATGTGATAGTATTGTAACGCTTGATCTTACCGTAAATACAGTAAACACTACAGTTGTTTTAGACAATAACAATATTACCATGTATGGAACCACTGCAGGTACGAGCTATCAATGGATTGACTGTAGTGACAACTCACCCATTTCTGGAGCTAATCAATCCTCATTTACGCCCACTGCCAATGGTGATTACGCCATGGTAATAGAACAAAATGGGTGCGTAGACACCTCTAATTGCATTAGTATTGTAAGCATCGGGCTTTCAGAGTACATAAACGGTGCTATTTCCGTTTATCCAAATCCCGCCAAGGAAGTAATAAACATTGAAATTCCACATGAACTGCTAGGGGTCACAAATTCTATTTATACTTTATCAGGAGCTTTGGTTTCAAAAATTGAGCTTAATAATTCAGTGAATCCTATTAATATTTCTTCTTGGCCCAAAGGGGTTTACATAATTCATTCTGATCAATCTGAAGTTAAACCCATACGGTTTGTAAAATGGTAATCTTCAACGTTTACCATTTGGTCAAATGTGCTTTATTACCTATAAATAATGTTTGCTTAGCCCCGGTTTTGAGCTATCATTGATTATATTTGCGATTCAAAAATCAAAATCCGATTCTCGGAGGATGAATTATCTAAATCGTAAAAAATAGGTCAATGGCAAAATCTAAAATCATTTACACAAAAACAGATGAAGCTCCTGCTTTAGCTACATATTCTTTTTTACCCATAGTAAAGGCTTTTACTTCAACCGCAGACATTGAAGTAGAAACAAGAGATATTTCTTTAGCAGGAAGGATTTTAGCTCTTTTTCCTGATTTTTTAAACGAAGATCAAAGAGTTAGTGATGCTTTGGCAGAATTAGGAGAATTAGCAAAGACTCCTGAAGCTAACATCATTAAATTACCCAACATTTCAGCATCTATCCCGCAGTTAACTGCAGCAATTACTGAATTGCAAAATCAAGGATTTAACATTCCAAATTATCCTGAAGAACCTAAAAACGATTCAGAGAAGGATATTAAATCTAGATATGATAAAGTTAAAGGTAGCGCGGTAAACCCTGTATTAAGAGAAGGAAACTCTGATCGTAGAGCACCTCGCGCAGTGAAGAATTACGCCAAAAAACATCCACACAAACTGGGTGCTTGGTCTAAAGATTCAAAATCACACGTAGCCAGCATGAGCCAAGGCGATTTTTATGGATCAGAAAAATCGGTTACTCTAAATGAAGCCAAAACAGTAGAGATCAAGTTTTTTGACAATGCCGGAAACACTCAAGTATTAAAGTCGGGAATTACCTTGCTGAAAGGCGAAGTAATTGATGCAGCGGTGTTGAGTTTAGATACATTAAGAGGATTTATCAAAAACGAAATAAAGGACGCTAAAGATCAAGATGTTTTGTTTTCATTGCACATGAAAGCCACCATGATGAAGGTGTCTGATCCGATTATTTTTGGTGCCGTAGTTAAAGTTTTCTTTGAAGACGTTTTCGCAAAACACGGTTCTACCTTTCAGAAACTAGGTGTTGATGTAAGAAACGGTTTGGGTGATGTTTATTCAAAAATTGAAAATCTGCCTACCGAAGAGAAAGAAGCGGTAATTGAAGATATTAAAGCAGAATACAAAAAGCGTCCTGCTTTAGCCATGGTAAATTCTGATAAAGGAATTACCAACCTGCACGTTCCCAGTGATGTGATTATTGATGCTTCTATGCCCGCAATGATAAGAACATCAGGACAAATGTGGAATGCAGAAGGAAAACCCAAAGACACTAAAGCTATTATTCCAGACAGAAGTTATGCAGGAGTATACCAAGCTACTATTGATTTCTGTAAGGAAAATGGAGCATTTGATCCAACAACTATGGGCTCTGTATCAAACGTAGGACTAATGGCGCAAAAGGCTGAGGAATACGGTTCACATGACAAAACCTTCCAAATGAAGGGTTCTGGTGTTGTGAAAGTGGTTGACTCAGAAGGTGTAGTTCTCATTGAACAACCAGTTCAAAACGAAGACATCTTTAGAATGTGTCAGGTAAAAGACGCTCCTATTCAAGATTGGGTGAAGCTTGCGGTTAATAGGGCAAGAGCTACCCAAACCCCTGCAATTTTCTGGCTTGACAATCAAAGAGCTCATGATAGAGAGCTCATCAAAAAAGTAGAAACTTACTTAAAAGACCACGATACCGCAGGACTTGAAATTTTAATAAAATCACCTGTTGAAGCTACTCTTTTCAGTCTTGAAAGAATGAAAAAGGGATTAGATACGGTTTCTGTTACGGGTAATGTATTAAGAGATTACTTAACTGACTTATTCCCTATTTTAGAATTGGGTACCAGTGCAAAAATGCTTTCTATCGTTCCATTGATGAATGGTGGCGGATTGTTTGAAACAGGTGCGGGTGGTTCTGCTCCTAAACACGTTCAACAATTTAATGAGGAAAACTACCTCCGTTGGGACTCTTTAGGAGAATTCTTAGCCCTGGCCGTTTCCTTAGAGCACTTGAGTCAAAATAATTCCAACCAAAAAGCACTGATATTGGCAGAAACCCTTGATGAAGCAACTTCTAAATTTTTAGATAACGACAAGTCTCCTGCTAGGAAAATTGGAGAGATTGACAACCGAGGTTCTCATTTTTACCTAGCAAATTATTGGGCAGAAGCTTTGGCTAATCAATCTAAAGATACTGAGCTGTCAAACACTTTTATAGCCATTGCAAACGAGTTTAAATCAAATGAAAAGGTGATTGTTGATGAGCTAAACAAGGTTCAAGGCACACCTGTTGACATTAAAGGATATTACTATCCTTCAGTTGAATTAGCAGAAAAAGCCATGAGACCAAGCGAAAAATTAAATAGTATTATTGATGGAATTTAATTCCAAAATTCAACTACTTAAAGGGATGGTCTAAGTCATCCCTTTTTTTTCGATTTGAACTAACCATCTAATTGATTTCGAAGTGATCGTATCTTTAACAAATATAAAACTAAGGTCCCCCTTCTTAGTTTTATCCCTAGTCTTTTGGGTCTCAAAATTTAGCCAAAAACCCAAAGAAAGCAATTGCAAAATGTTAACTTTTTTGGACAATTATGCGGATTATTATTTAACAAAAAATAGTTCCTTGCGATTAATTTTTAAGGAGAGAAAGAAATGAAAATTATCAAAGTGTTTTTTTTGTCAACCATTGTACTATTAACCGCATGTTCTAAAATTGATGAATTAACGCAGTTTAACTTGACCTATGATGTAGAGGTAATTATTCCATCTGGAACACCGATTAATTTGCCATTTAACCTAATTTCACCAGACATTACAACAAACTCAAACAGTACTTTTTCGTCAAACAATACAAGCAAGAACTTAATTGAAGAAATAAACCTTATTCAATTAACCCTAGAATTAACTTCTCCATCCGATGGAAACCTGAATTTTCTCAAGGAAATTGAGTTGTTTATCAACGCACAGGACCTTCCGGATAAGAAGGTTGCATGGAAATATGACATTCAAAATGATGGAGTCATGATCCTTTATTTAGACACCAGCAGTGACGATTTACAGGACTACATCAAAAAGGATGAAATGACCTTGTCGATAAAAACAACTACCGATGAAATCATGACCCAAGATCATACTCTAAAAGCCTCGTCAATATTCTATGTAGATGCAAAAATTTTAGGAATTTAATTGCAGTAAGGCTTTAAAAAAAACATTATTGAAGTTACCTTTGCAGCCGCAAAATATGGAAATAATGGAAATTGATGTAACAAATCCTTGGCACAAGGTAAATATAGGCGAAGAAGCTCCTCACATAGTAACGGGGATAGTTGAAATTCCTCAAAACACAAGAGCAAAGTACGAATTAGATAAAGAATCAGGTATGTTAAAGCTTGACAGAGTGCTTTATTCTAATATGTATTACCCAGCAAACTATGGATTCATTCCTAAAACGTATTGTGACGACAAAGATCCATTAGACATTTTGGTATTATCACAAATTAAGGTAGTACCCATGTGTTTGGTAAACGCTAAAGTCATTGGTGTAATGAGAATGCTTGACGGTGGTGAACTAGACGATAAAATTATAGCAGTGGCCAACAACGATATGTCTGTAAACCATATCACTGATATTTCGGAATTACCTGAGCACTTCTTAAAAGAAATGAGAAACTTCTTTGAGGATTACAAAAAGCTGGAAAACAAAACGGTTCAAGTAGAAGAATTCCAAAATTCAGAAGTAGCCAAAAAGATTGTCTTAAAAAGTATGGAAGACTACAAGAAGAAATTTAACCTGTAATCTCCCCACTTCAAATAGCATTAAAAGCCTAAACATTCATTTTGTTTAGGCTTTTTTCATTTTTATACTATTGCTTAATAATAAAAATCAAGATTACTGATGAGGCCATTTCTTCAATGAGCATAGCTATCACAAAGGTTACCGTAGAAGACTTTGCGCCAAAGGAAATCAATGGGGAGAAAAAAACATTCATTTGTTCAGGTGTAACCATAAACGATAAATAAGCCATTAGTCCTATTATGGACGACCCCTCGCCTATCACATCAGTCCTAGGGCGGCTTTTACCTTTTCAAAGGAATAGCGTTTTCCTTAGCAATAATTTATTGAATCACTAAATTCAACCTCTAAGGCAAGAAAAACACATTTCTTTTAAAAAAATTCTACATAAAACCACAAAAACAATAAAAAATAGCCTTAGAATGGAAAACTATTTCAAAATATTCTATTATTTAAGTTTAATTCCTATTGTGCGAATATGTAAAATAAAAATGGTGCGAGAACTTCCATTTCGTTGAGATAAATCGCGTGATAATTTGATTTGCCTAAGCAAAAAAAAAAGCCACCCCTGTGGGGTGGCTTCTTAAGAAATCAACTAAATTCTAAAAATGATAGTAAAGTCCAAGTCCCATATTCCAGAAATCACCACTCAACCCAAAGGCTGATGATTTATTTTCTGTATTATTTAAATCATCTTTGGTGGTTAATGATCCATAACTTAATCCACCTAATGTTGCATTCATTGACCATGCTGGAGTAAACCAATATTGAACCCCTGGTAAAATACCAATTCCAAATCCTGAAGTTGAACCTTCAGAAGTAGTACCTAATACTTCGTCTTCAGTTTTTGTAGATCCCATTGAAATATCAATCTGAGCTTGTCCAAAAAACGCAAAATTGTCGGTTATTGGAAAATAATAACGAGCAAATGGAGAGAACGTCATTTGATTTAACGAATTCTTTACTTCTCCACCGGGAACAGTACTGTTGGTAGTGTTATTAAAAGACATATCAAGAGTAAGACCTACCCCTAATTGATCATTTAACATATAACCAACTTGTGGCCCAATATTAATCTGAGTGGAAGAAATATCCTCAGCAGGAGAACTGCTGTTAAATCCTACGTTTCCACCCACCCAAATAGGTCCGGCAACGTTTTGAGCCCCGGCAGTAAACATACCACCCACTGCACACATTACTAAAAATAACTTTTTCATAATACTCTAAGTTTTGATTTAGTGTAAGTTAGAAATCATTGTTTTAGCTTGATTATGTGCAACTTCACACTTATTAACACTTGAATGTTAATTTTATCAATATTCTTAATTCCCCCAGAATACTAAAGATATCTGTACATTTAATAAAAATATTACTTCATGGAAAAATTAAAATATCCAATAGGCAAGGTAAGCTTGCCGGAAGATTTTGACTCTACTTTGGTATTAAACGACATAAAAACCTTGATTGAATTACCTATCCTTTTAGATGAATGGGTAGTGAAAAATGAGAACAAATTACCTAATCAATACAGAGAGGGAAGCTGGACCGCTGCTCAAGTAATAAACCATATTGCAGACAGTCACCTCAACGGGTATTTGAGGTGCAGACATGCCATTACCGAAAGTACCCCTTCTATATTAACTTATGACCAGAACCTTTGGGCTGAATTTGAGGACAGTAAAATGTTAGACGTAAACGCTAGTTTATCTATCATAGCGGGTCTACATGCTCGCTGGTCTATTTTTTTTAACCAATTGAGTGATCATCATTGGCACTGTGATTATGATCATCCGGGTGCTGGTAGAAAGTTCACGATGTATCAAGCATTAGCCAATTATGCGTGGCACAGTAAACATCATTATGCCCATTTAGAAATCATTAGTAGAAATGAAACCAAATAATCCACTTACGTGGGAGGAATTTGAACGTGTAGAAATGGTGGTCGCTACCGTTGTTGAAGTAAAGCCCAATCCAAAAGCAAAGAAACCTGCATATATTTTTGAACTAGATGCAGGTGCGTATGGAGTGTTAACCTCCTCTGCCCAATTAACCCATAATTACACCGTAGAAGATCTCCTAGGAAAGCAAGTTGTCATAGTCATCAATTTCCCAGAAAAAAGAATTGCTGGAATAAAGTCACAATGTTTAATCATGGGAGCTGTAGAGGATTCAAAAAACATTGTAATATTATCCCCCGAAAGGGAGGTTCTAAACGGGACGAAAATCAGTTAGCGTATTGTTCTACTGACTATCATTAATTTTTTGAAGAGTTTCTTGGAGTTTTCTTTGAGTTCATTTTGCTGAAAGGTATAGACAGAGTCTCTTTTTCGTTTTTCTTCTACCTGCTCTTCTTGGCGGCTTTTTTCCTCGTGATAACCTAATAATTCAGGATCGACTTCAATGACTTCCTTAGCCATTTCTTTTTTCTGATATCTATTATAGGTTTTGATACCCGCCACCGCGATAATGGCTATAATTAAAAGGACACCTCCGAAAATTGACTTTTTTTTTTAAAAATGAAATTATTCAAACTAAATCTATTAAAAAAGATCTCAACTAGGAATAAAAAATCCCCAACATCATTTGATATTGGGGATTACTGTGACTCTGCAGGGATTCGAACCCCGAACCTCCTGATCCGTAGTCAGGTGCACTATCCAGTTATGCTACAGAGCCGTTGTCCTCTTAAGGGGCTGCAAATATAAACCGCTTTTTCATCTACACAAAGAAAAATTAAATAAAAAAGCGCCTAGCTTTCACTAGGCGCCTTTTAGAGAATTCTAAAACGATTTTAACGATTACAGTTTATTCACTTTAACCACTTTGGTTTGACCTACTTGAGTCACAGTAACAAAATACATTCCCGCGAGTAAATCTTTTACCATTTCTGGGGTTTCTACGGTAGAAATGTTTTTATTCTGCTCAACGACCTGTCCGTGCATATTGTGAAAAACAATGGTCATATCACCTTCTAAATCGTTAACTAGATCAATGTTAAACGCTGTAGTATAAGGGTTCGGATAAGAAACAACATCGAATACAATTAAGGCATTAGAGTTGTTGTTTTCATTAGGAGTATTGTCTTTGTTGGTAGGCGTAGGACATGCATTGTCACAATTCGCATCCCAATTCCAAGTCACATAGCTCTCTCCCTTAAGCGTCTCTGAAATCTAAATACCAATCGATAAGGTTTGATTATTTATCTTACCAGCTATTTTTTACTGAATCTCAGCAGATAAGCCTCTATCTAACAACGCTATACACTTAGGCTCTAGCTCGTTATAAGACCCTGTCTTCACACCGCACTTACCTTTATAGTGGACAATTAACGCACATTGCTGGGCTTGCTCTTCGGTGTGTTCACAAACTTTTATTAGACTGAAAATAACATGATCAAAAGTATTAACATCATCATTAAAAAGAATGATTTCTTTGAGATCTGACTCCTTTTCAAGGACTTCAACCTTAGTTTCTACCTCTGGATTATGTATGTGAAAATTCATTTTTTGCTCAATCTACTCTTCAAATTTACTAAGAAATAATCGCATTTTACCCTTAGATGCTTGATTAAAGGTGAAGTTGGGAACACCATCACCACCTTCTTTTGAGCGCTCCTCGGTTTCTTGAAGAATGGTCATTATTTCTTTGTTATCAGTGTAAAAACTCAAAACGTTCCTCTTGTACTGGAAGTAATATTGATCGCCATCTATTTTAAAATAGATGTATATTTCATCACCTCGGCGCTTGTGAATCACCTCTAAATACCCTTTTACTTTTCTGTTAATGGGGATTCTGTTCACTCCACCAATACCGATATCAGAAACACTTACAAATGATCTGGTATCAGGGTTGTATTCCATTTGAAGATCAACCAAACTCAATGTATGAGCAAGTTCGCGAGGCATTTTCTCTGGGAAACCAACGGTATTTACTTCACTCCAAAACTCATTTCTATCTTCAGTATCTGAAAATGATTCACCTACGTAATCTTTATAGGCCACTCGGTTAACATTAACCCCGGCTAAATTAGTAGCACCATTGAGTTCGGCCGCTAAGGCTTCTAGAATTTTGTCATTAAAGAAGAAATCTAAATTAATCACCACATCTCCTTCAATTTCACCTTCATCTAACTTGTGTTTTACTTCGCCATAGGCGTTAAACTCCATCTGACCGGTCTCTTGTCCGAAGCTTAATTTACCTCTTCCGGTAGTTATACACATGTCATTGTTTAAGGCCAAATAGTTTCCTGGACCTCCCGGATTTTCAAGTTTCTCAGGAGTGGTAATTATGTAACTAGATTGAGCATTGTCATAGAAAAGCACTCCGGTAGCACTTACAATTTCCATGTCTGCTTTTGAACTTTCTTTTGATAAAAAGGCAGAGTACCCACTAGTTGTGTCTGGGCTGATAAATATACCGTTGTACAAATTATCTGCTCGCGTTGATGGATTGTCTTCTGGAAGTACAATAACAATTTTCTTAGGATCAATATCAGACTTGAACTTAAACCAAGTGGTTTCAATATTGTCACACACTTGTTGAATTAAGGTATACCCATTAAAGAACATATGCTTTTTCCTCGCATCTAGCTCCACCTTTCCATAAAATCCAAAAAATGGTGAAATAAAGAACTCTTCTTCTTGTGAAACCTTGGCTAGCCCCATGGTTGTGCCACTGGTATCTACCTTAATGGACTCAAAATGTAAAGGCCATTCAACATTGTCTTCATCTAAATACACATAATCACCCGATCCGGAATATCTCCCTCTGGAATATATATTAAGAGTGCTGTTATAAAACTTGTGATACTTATTAGTTCTTTGCGCAGTTACTTCAGCCTTTAGCAATGTTCTCATTTTTGCAGCAGGGTCAATAGCTACATAACCAGAATCTGGCACAATGCTGACGTCGGCCACTTCAATAACCGGAATTCCAAATCCTTCTAACAGACTATTGGTCAGATAAAATTTAGCATTTTGCGCCATGAACTGAAGACTATCTTGTCTAGGATGAACCGATACCATTTTAGAAGAGGCAACGTCTTGTGCGTTTAGTTTCTTTACGTCAATTGATTTTTCTGGAATATTCCATTCCGCAAAATCCATGAATGCCGAATATTGATTTATAGGAAAGCTCATAAACGAGGCAGCATTATTAACCGTAAACTCGCCTTTTTGTCCATCAAAAGACACATACCCCCTAGCATCTGCTAGGCTGAATCCCCATTCTGCTTCAGGGCTTGCTTTTACCCTAAAGCTCATTTCAGGAGACTCAAACATTCGGTTTTTAAAAGTAAACTTCTTGCTTTTGTTCTCGGCGTTTAAATAACTAATCAGGGCATCACCCGCTAATTTTGATGGCGAATACTCTAAGGTACCTTTGGCTTTCATGCCAATGCCATCATACATTTCAAAAGGGGTAGCTTTTGAAGTGGTAAACAACTTGTCTTTTAAGGGTTCCCAATGGTAGCCTACATTGCTACCTAAAACGTGTGGGTCTTCAACCACAGCCTTTTGCTCTAAAATTTCATAACTCTGAGCGATTCCATTCGTGCTATCTGGGAAAAAGAAAAACTCATTAGACTCTGCATGCGATGTTAAATAATCAATACTACCATTCCCTCTCAACCCTTTATTACTCAAAGTCAAAATATTGGTAAGGGTTCCTTTTCCTCCATAGGCAGCTAAACCTTCTGGAGGTGTTGTAGTTTCAAAACCTAACGAATAGTCTTTTTGAACGGTAATTTCTTGGTCCATTACTGGGAAGATATCTGCACTGGTAAAAGTACCGTCGAACTTAATTCCCTTAGTTGAGGCGTTGTCTAATGAATCAATTTCAAAAGGAGCAATTTCTATATAGAATCGTTCACGGTCATAAACCCCATTGTGAATATTTTGCTTGTCGTAGTAGATAAAACTCTCTCTACCCGATTTAAATATGGGATAATCGTGATACTGTTCAAGTCCTGATTTATTGTCAGGCTTATCAATTAAAAGCTCACCATTAATATTTTGCAAAACGGTTTTTACGTTGACCAATTTTCTTCTTCCGTCAGAGGTAGCATCAAAAGACTCCACTTTAAACCTCATAGAATCAATGGCAGACATATTAACTTTAAACTCATTGTAATTAAAGTAGAACTGGGTCCCCCAAAAGGAGAATCTACCTGCAGAAATCTGTCCATCAAAATCAAAATCTAAGCCACGGTGAACCGTAATTTTTCGTCCTAGAGGATACATTACCACTTTCTGAGAATCAGAGAGTGCAATTCCAGAAATCCCTCTAATTTCCATATCGTAATTCAAAAGGGATATTGAGGCATTTGTTCCAGACTTCATGGCCGAAACAAACTGAATTACATCATAATCTCTTTTTTCATTATAATTTAAAATATAATCAAAAACACGGTCTTTAATGTAAATATCGCCGGATTCTAAATTGTAAAAAACAAACCCTTGAATTGCCATCTGCATCATAAACCTATGGGCACTCAGCTTGTCCATTTGCAAACCATTTGCCATTTGATCTATGGTAATGTCACGACGTTGATAAACATCATAAACATTAGCGATCTTAATTAAAGGATTCACATCGTTTAGCCCTTGGACAGCCAAGAACCTTTCTCCACGGAAGTAGTTTTCTGATTCAAAAAATACAGGAGACACGGAGCCCATATTTAAATTACCTAGTCTGATTTGCGGGTCGGTAAGTTTCCAAGTTAAATTTTCAAAAAATATATCGACATTGTGATAGGTATCGCTGTAAGGGGTTTTTGACATTCCCTCTTCTGTTCTGGTGACGGTGAGCAGCTGTACCTCAGGAATGTATTGCATTCCACTTTTTGGATGAAACAATGAATCTGAATCACCCAACTTTATCCATACATTAGATTCTACTGCACTGAAGTATTTTTTCTTAAGTAAGAACCTATTAGAATTAATTCGCACCTGAGGTTTGCCTTCATATTTAAAAGTAAACTGAGCGGGAGATAGGTTTGATCCTGAGGCATACACTTTATTTCCGAGCAACGAATACCCTCCTAAGTAATCTACACCTGGAACAAAATCAGAAACCGACACATTATTTTCGTACGACTTAAATCGAGGGAAGGTGGCATCTTCTGGTGAATTTTTACTGGTAAGTTTTTCTTCAAACTCTCCGTAAATTGGATCGGTAATGTAATAAGATGAGTATAGTATTACTGAATCAGCTGAGTAACTGGCTTTGGTAACATCGATAGTATAACGACTCAATTCAGCGTACAAGCTATCTTTAGAAATACCTGCTCTAATCCAATAAATCTCTCCACCCGTGCCGACAAACTCTCTTTTTCTTGGATAATAAATTCCAGAGGTTGCTACAATTTGTGTAGAATCATCTTTGTAATAACCCCACAAGTCAATATCATCAAAAACAAACTGAGGTTCTCCTTCAAATTTAAACTCAAACCCTTTGGTTTCATTTACCCATCTAATTTTTCCATCATCGTTTAATGCGGAATCAGAAAAACAGGTGATAAGAGTAGATAAATAATCTTCTGTATCTCTTGACCTTGCCTTTCTTGAAGATTCAGAAAGGTCTTCTAAAAATGGGTATATATATTTTTCTTCTGGGTCATAATCACCTATTAAAGAGAGCACATTAAATAAGTTTTCCCAAGGTTCAATGTTAAGAATACGCTTGCGAAGTAGATTATTAGAAATGTCAACTACCCTATTAAAAGATTCTCCAGGCAATGCACCTCCGTTGAGTATAGGAGATACTTTCAAGTATAGAGCCTCTCCTCTATCTCTGTCTATATCTTTTAAAAAACCTTCTAATTGTTCTAAATAAACTTGGGGCTCCTCAGAAAACTTTTTCAATCTCTGAGAGAAAGAAGTTAGTCCGAGGCTAGTAAAAAGTACAATTAAAAAAAGTTTCTTCATAATCAGTGGTGGTTGGGGTAATCAATTAACGGATAATCGTAATTATTTCTTGTTTTAGGCTACTTCTTTCTCCAATGTAAAGAAACCCAATCGGCCATTTTTTTGAATCCAATAAATTCAAATCCAAGCTGAGCACCTAATTCTTCTAAGACAGGAATGTCTGCTTCATAAAAGCCCGATAAATACAAATCACCAGAACTTTTCAAAACTCGGGTATATTTATCCATATCATTTAGCAATATGTTGCGATTGATGTTCGCTAGGATGCAATCAAAGTATGAATCTTCCCATTTTGACAAGGTTTCTGCATCACCACAAAGAGCTTCAATATCTTGAATGTCATTGGCTTCACAATTCACCTTTGCATTATCATAAGCCCACTCATCAATATCAATCCCTACTACTTCACCCGCATTTTTCATTTGGGTTAAGATTCCAAGAACTAAGGTTCCACAGCCCATATCAAGGACTTTTTTATGGTCCCATTGTGCCTCTAGCACCCATTCTGCCATCATATGTGTGGTTTGATGGTGACCTGTACCGAAAGCCATTTTTGGATCAATCACAATCTCATAAGGAAACTCAGGCTTTGCCTCATGAAAAGAGGCTCTGATATAACATTGATCTCCAATTACAATGGGATCAAAATGACTTTCCCAGTTTTTATTCCAGTTTTCACCTTTAATAAACTTTCTTGACCATTCTATTTTCACGTCAGTAAAAAACGACAAATCAATGTCTTTCAAAAGGTCCTCATTATCATTCTCAACGGCAATGTATGCTTGCATCCCTTCATCTGTATCTTGAAAAGTTTCAAACGGATACATTTCAAGGTGAGAAACTAAAACATCCCTCCACGGTTCAAGTGGAGAGATGGTAAAGGTGTATTCGGTATAGTCCATTTTAAAATTTCTTTTCCATGATTCTGATCAGTTCAATGAAATCATCAGGAATCAAAGAGGCTCCGCCAATAAGTCCGCCGTCAACATCTGGTTGAGAAAAAATCTCATCTGCATTTTTCGGATTACAGCTACCTCCGTAAAGAATAGAAACCCCTTCAGCTACGTCGTTACCATATTTTTCAGAAACTACCTTTCTGATAAAAGCGTGCATTTCTTGTGCTTGTGCTGGAGATGCAGTTTCGCCGGTTCCGATAGCCCACACAGGTTCGTAGGCAATGACTATGTTTTCCCAATCATCTTCTGACAAATGGAACAATGCCTCTTCTATTTGTTTTTTCACTACCGCTTCTTGGTGACCAGCTTTTCTTTCTTCTAAAACCTCTCCACAGCAATAAATCCCTACCAACTCATTGGCGAGAACTGAATCTATTTTTTTAGCTAACATTTCATTGGTTTCACCAAAGTATTGTCTTCTTTCTGAGTGACCAATAATTACAGCGTCAACATCAAGATCAGCCAACATCGGTGCAGAAATTTCACCGGTAAATGCTCCTGAAGAAGCATAATGACAGTTTTGTGCCGCCACAGCAATAGCTTCATCATCCCACAACTCCGTAACCACAGATTCTAGAGCTATACTCGGAGGCGCAATAATCACAGTAGTGTTTTCAAGTCCCTCGTTTTCTATAGCATCAGAAATTTCTCTAACCATATCTGCTCCTTCAGCTACGGTTTTATTCATTTTCCAATTTCCAGCAACTATCTTCTGTCTCATTTTATTAATCTTTTTTCAAAGGTACAATTATGCTTTTCTTCTTCTAATTCTTGGGTCTAACCAAGTATAGGTAATATCAACAATGATGTTAACCACCACAAACATGAGGGCGATAACCAATACCGCTCCCATGACAATGGGGACATCTAATTGGTTCAAGGCTTCAACAATTTGCTTACCTAAACCATTCCAGCCAAAAATATACTCCACAAATACAGCTCCGGCCAACATACTAGCAAACCATCCACTGGCAGCCGTTATCACGGGATTTAAAGCGTTTTTTAGCGCGTGTTTCCACACAATTTTTGAAAGAGAAAGTCCTTTAGCTCTAGCGGTTCTAATATAATCTTCCTTTAAAACCTCAAGCATAGAGCTTCTTGACAATTGAATAATTACGCCTAAGGGCCTAATGCCTAGTGTCAATGCAGGTAATATTAGGTTTTTCAAGGAAATGTATTGAAACTCCCCGTAAGGGTCGTATTCTATTAAGTTCCCAGTCATGGATAACCCAGTGAATTCTGACAATACAAAACCAAAAATCCAAGCAAAAATAATAGCCGTAAAAAAAGAAGGTAAGCTCATGCCTAATGTTCCGAGTACCGTAGCCATTTGATCAAAGAAAGATCCTGGTCTCAACGCAGACAATATACCAATAAAAAGCCCGATGAGCATGGCAATAAAAATACTTACAACCGCAAGTATCATGGTATTGGGAAGGGTTTCTGCAATCACACTAGCGACGGGTTTGCCTTCTTTTTGAAAGGACTCTCTTAGGTAGGGAAACTTTAGTGCAACCACTCCGTCAGCCATTGAAAATAACTCAACCACCGAGTACTTTTCTACCCAGGTATAATTCGTCGATTGCTTACTGTGCCAAGATATTGGCGACAAGTCATTGATGAAATATCCATATTGTACCGAAACCGGCTGATCTAATCCATATTTAGCGCGAATGGCCGCCAACAATTCTGGGTCTTCACGTTGATCTAGCATCATTTTGGCAGGATCTCCTGGCAAAAGGGTGAATAAGAAGAAAACCAAAGTAGCGACCCCCCACAAAACCAGGGCAGAATATCCAATCTTATTTAATACAATACGCCACAAAATTATTTCGCTCCAAATTCACCCGCAGGTGGACAATCATCAATGGCCCATTTACCTTGAACAACACCACCTCTAATAAACACCACACCAGGATTTGCCCTTATGATAGTTTTCATCGTGGTCTCATCCATTACACTGAAGTTATAATTCGGATGATACTGTTTGTAAAAGGCTAGCATTTCTTCTGATGACGCGGTAGTAAGCACAACACTTGGTATGTTCTCTTTTTCAAAAGCCGTCAATACCAACTCATCAACTTGTGCAATTTGATCGGGAGTTAGTACATCTAAATCTTTAACAAAGATCATCAAGTAATTAGGAGCAAACAAAACAGATTTGGTAATATCTTGACTCTTGTAATAGATGGCAAAATCATGGATGGGAGGTTCGTATCCATCAGCCACTTTCTTGCTTGATGAAAGGCCTTTTACAAGTTTATAGTTCTTGTCTTTGTATATTCCATCTTGAATATAAGCTGTAGCACTTACTTCCTTTCTTTCACCCGTGTTTACCTCTTCAAGCACATAAAAAGTTTCATACTTTGGTGCCTCAAGACCCAACTCCTCTGCAGACATCATTCCTTTAACAATATCTGAACCGACGGCATAATGCCTAAAGTCAATTAAGGGTAAGTGATTTAAAACATAATTTCCAAAAACACCACTAGCAACCGTAAAGAATACTAAAATCAACAATCCTAATTTAGTGCTGGTTATAGGATTAATTTCTCCTTTTCGCCAGGTAAGCCACAAGATCATCACCAATAAAATTAAATCTTTGGTAAAAGACTCCCATGGGGTTAATGGAATAGCATCGCCAAAACAACCACAATCAGTAACTTTATTAAAGTAGGCAGAGTAGAATGTTAAGAAGGTAAAGAATACAATCATGGCAAGTAGCGACCAAACCGTCAACTTTCTTTTAAAGCCAATTAAAAGGGCAATTCCCAAAATAATTTCGGCGATAACTACCACCAATGCAATGGGTAATGCAAGAGATTCTAAGAAAGGCAAGTTGAGCACATCCGGTGCAAAATACTCTTCTAATTTATAACTAAAACCCAATGGGTCGTTTAGTTTAATGGCTCCTGAAAATATAAACAGAGCTCCTACAACAAATCTAAAAATAGAGGTTACGAACTTCATATTAATTTATTTATTCATGTGAATTAGAGCAAAAACAGAATAGTTTATCATGTCTTGATAATTGGCATCTACGCCTTCAGAAACCAAGGTTTTTCCGCGGTTGTCTTCAATCTGCTTTACTCTAAGTAGTTTTTGTAAAATCAAATCCGTCAAAGAACTTACTCTTAAGTCCCTCCAAGCCTCACCATAATCATGGTTTTTGGCCAACATAAGGTCTTTGGTGATTTTAATATGCTTGTCGTACAATTCAACCGCCTTTTCTTTGTCAAGGTCTGGTTGATCTACCACGCCTAGCTCAAGTTGAATTAGAGCCATTACACAGTAGTTAATGATGCCCACAAACTCCGAATCTATTCCTTCTCCGACTTTAGAAACCCCTTTTTCTTGAAGGCTTCTGATTCTTTGGGCTTTGATAAATATCTGATCGGTTAAGCTTGGAAGTCGCAAAATGCGCCATGCTGAGCCGTAATCACTCATTTTTTTACCATAGAGGGTTCTACATTTTAGAATGACCTCGTCAAATTCTTTCGATGTGTCGCTCATTTCGTAGTTTTACAGTGTTAAGCGAAGTATTAAATTAGAAGCCGAAAGATAAGTTTTTTGAAGTGAAAAAATCTATTAATTGCGCAGGAAAACTGCTTGAGTTATCAAACGTTAAAGTCATGGGAATTTTAAACATTACCCCTGATTCATTTTACGATGGCGGAAAGCACTCAGGACCAGCCCAAGTGCTTGCTCACGCGCACAAGCTAGTCTCTCAAGGGGCCGATATTTTAGATATTGGGGCTTATTCAACGAGGCCTGGCGCCACCGATATTTCTGTTGAAGAAGAATGGAATAGGCTAAAGCCCGTTATAGATTTGATCACTGAAAATTTGCCGGACACTCCCCTATCTATAGATACCTTTAGGTCAGAAATTGCAAGAAAGTCAATTCAGGCTGGGGCCCACTTGATCAATGATATTTCGGGGGGTTCTCTAGATGACAAAATGTTTGACACCATTGCAGAACTTCAAGTGCCTTACATTCTCATGCATAGCAAAGGTACGCCGCAAACTATGAGTTCATTAACCGACTACAACGATTTACTCGGCGACATTATCTTAGACTTGAGCCAGAAAATAAACCAATTGAGAAATAAAGGAGTCAATGACATTATTATTGACCCAGGACTTGGCTTTGCTAAAACCATTGATCAAAACTTTGAAATATTAAAGCGGCTCAATGAATTTTCAGTTTTTGATGAACCTCTGTTAATTGGTCTATCAAGAAAGTCAATGATTTATAAAACCTTAGGCCTTTCGGCGGAGGATTCTCTTAACGGAACCTCAGTGCTCAACACCCTAGCGGTTCAAGGAGGAGCTTCCATTTTAAGGGTACACGATGTAAAAGAAGCCAAAGAAGTTGTTACTCTGGTTGAAAAAACCCTAACTTTCGGTCAATGAATACGCTTACCGATATAACCCTTTTTGACGTTTTAGACATCCTTTTAGCCTCTTGGCTACTTTACCAATTATACAAGCTGGTAAAAGGAACAGCTGCCATCAATATTTTTATTGGGGTTACAGCCATTTATCTCATCTGGAAGCTGGTGGGTGCTCTAAAAATGGAATTGCTATCTGAAGTACTCGGACAGTTTATCGGTGTTGGATTTATTGCGTTAATCGTGGTTTTTCAGCAAGAAATCCGAAAGTTTCTATTGGTTTTAGGCTCTACAAACTTAGGCGGCAGAAAGGGATTCTGGAAAAAATTAATCAACCTCAATAAAGAAGAGGTCACCACAAACGTCAATGAAATTGCAGAGGCCTGTAAAAACATGGCCGCTACTGCTACCGGGGCTTTAATCGTTGTGACAAGAAAAATGCCTTTAGGGTTTTATGTTGACACAGGAGATAAACTCAATGCAGAATTAAGTCACAGATTAATTGAGGCAATTTTTCACAAAGAAAGTCCTTTGCATGATGGCGCAGTAATTATTAGAGCCAATCAGATATTGAGCGCCCGTTCTATACTGCCGGTTAGTGATACCACTTCTCTACCGGCAAGGTTTGGTTTAAGACATAGATCAGCGATTGGACTGGCAGAAAAGGCTGATGCCCTATGTATTATTGTCTCTGAAGAAACCGGTGAAATTAGCATTGTTTCTGAAGGTCAAATAAAAACCATCAAACCCGAAGAGCTTACCGGTGAGTTAAAAAAGGAATTGGATTAAGTAGATTTTCTCCACAACAGATTCCTGAAACCATGAGTGCAATCTCTCCACTCTTTTGATTCAACGTATTGTGCGGCTTTTTTTAAATCTCTTAGTTTTTGGTCGTTAAACTTTTGACTGATTTCTGTAAAGATAACCTCTCCTCTCTTAAACTCAATGAGTTCATTTACCGCTTTTAAAAACACCTTTTGATTTCTTCCAGATACTAAATAACTCTTTACCGACCCTTCTATAGGATCATAATTTGGGTAAAAGTAAAACTCATCAAGGTCAAAATCGCCGTCTAACTCTTGGTTGATTCGGGTAAGTAGATTTTTATTGAAAGCAGCAGTAACCCCCTGAGAATCGTTATAAGCAGATAAGATGGTTTTTGGGTCTTTCATCATATCAACCCCTAAAAACAACCCATCACCATCTTTTTGAAATCCACTAATCTTCTGCAATAACTCAGTCATTGAATCGGTTGAAAAATTCCCAAGGTTACTCCCCAAAAACATAACTATAGTTGGGTCTGCAGAAACTTTTAGCTTCTGTAGGGCTGCAAAGTAATCAAGGGCAAGGGGTTCAATTTTTAAGGAAGGAAATTCAAGGGTAAAAGTCTCTTCTAATTCTTTTAAAACGTGTGGAGAAAAGTCAACAGGGCAATAGGTAAAATTAGCCTTTCGACCTAATAGTTCCCTAATTAAAACCTTGGACTTAATTCCATCGCCAGCGCCTAATTCTACCAATCTAAATGGCCCTGATTTACAAAACTCTTTGGCTATACTGGTCTTATTAAATTCAAAAATTTCGAATTCAGCCCGGGTCAAATAATACTCTGGGAGATCCATGATTTTTTGAAAAAGCACGTCACCAATGTCATCGTATATATACTTTGTGGGCAACTCTTTATTCTCTTTGCTCAAACCCGCCAATACTTCACGTGCAAATTCTGTTTTCTCTTTATCTAGGGTGTCTTTCATATTATTTAGCTAGGCGAATGCCTGATTGCATCCATTGTAAATGAGGGTGAAAAAAGTTTCTATACGTCTTTCTAACATGTCCTTTTGGAGAGGCCACAGAACCTCCTCGCAACACTTTTTGATTCACCATAAATTTTCCGTTGTACTCTCCTAGAGCCCCTTCTTCAATTTGAAAGCCTGGATATGGCAAATAGGCTGATTGGGTCCATTCCCACAATTCACCATGCTCAATATGCCCTGAGGCTACTTCCCACTCAAACTCTGTGGGCAACCTAAATCCAGCCCAACGAGCATAGGCATCTGCCTCATAAAAACTGATGCACCGAACGGGTTCATGTAAATCAATAGGACGATTTCCGCCCAGCGTAAATTGATTCCATTGATCCCCTACCCGATTCCAATACAAGGGGTGAGGAATTTGATTTTTTTCAATCCAGTCCCAACCTTCGGCTAACCAATACTCAAATTTGGAGTAGCCACCATCTTCTATGAACTCTTTAAATTCTCCGTTAGTTACCAACTGGTTAGAAAGTGAAAACGGATGAACTAATACTTCATGGGGAGGGCGCTCATTGTCGTAACAAAATTCTTGAGACGAGTGACCTATCGTTACTATTTCCTTTTTAAAAGAAAGCCATGCTTGTTCACCAATTCGTTGCAGAGGAATTGGATCTTCATCTTTGTATTTAGGAAATAATGGATTCCTACTTAAAATAAATTGAATGTCATACCATAGCAACTCTTGATGTTGTTGTTCGTGCTGAAGCCCCAGGCTAAGCCTTCTCTTTTGTTCCTCGGTAAAAGAGTGAATTCTCAAGGCAATTTGCTCGTCAATGTAATTTCTATACTTGTAAACCTCTGCCACGGTTGGTCGGGTAATATGCCCTCTTTCAAACCTGACGGTCCTATCACCAATGTGCTGATAGTAAGAATTAAACAGAAAGCTAAAATCGGGATGATAAACCCTGTAATCTTCCTCAAAAGAAAGTACGAAAGTTTCAAAAAACCATGAGGTGTGGGCTAAGTGCCACTTCGGCGGACTTACAAACTCATCGGGTTGAATAACGTAATCTTCGGTTTCTAGCGGAGAGCAAATCTCCGCAGTTCTTTGGCGAACAGAGTAATACAGGTCAAGTAATGAGTTTTCTAACGACATAGTTTGTTTTATATCCCCTTCAAGGTACAAAAAAGCAAACCTTTATTCATTTTGTTTTCAATTTTTCAGAATTAACCTCTAACCTAGCCCTGTGCAGAAAGCCGGTTTTCACTAATAGGGTAAGTTGTTGATAAAAGTGCTCATGGTTTTTCTTTGAGCAGGTAATGACTCCCTCACCGTCTTTGACCTTAAAAACCGTTTCGTGATGATTGTGGCAAAAGGCAGTATTTTGATCTTTCAATACAGAGGGTGTAAAAATCCATGGTGCGACACACAACAGCAATAAAGAAATATAAATCAGTGGTTTATAAGCCCGATGGACAAAAAACAACAAAAGACCAAGCAACAGAAAAACGGTAAAGACTTTAGAGGGGTAAATGCCTTCTGTGTAATGATATGGCCAAGTAGAAATGATATGGCCAGCCTTAAAAAGTAGGTCAAACAGAAATCCGACCATATCAAAAATATACTCTGAGGGAATTCCCAAAAAAAGAGCTATCATACCCATTAACAGTAGATATAAAGCAGCTGTAACTACAGGAATAGCCAATAGGTTGGCAACCAAGAAATAGGTAGGAAATCCGTGGAAGTAATAGAGGACAAAGGGTAGCGTCCCCAATTGAGCCCCAACCGAAACTAGGGCAAACTTAACCACCATAGAAAGCCACCTACTTTTGATTTTCTTCACTCTCATTGAAGTAATATCCATAAGTGAAATAATTCCAAGGACTGCTCCAAAAGACAATTGAAAACCGATGGAAAATAGACTTTGAGGGTTTAAAAAAATCAAAATCACAAAGCTAAACCACAAGACCAAATACTTTTTTGGTTTTCGATTTAACAATTGCGAGGTCATATAAACACAAAAGAGAAAAAATGCTCTTGAGACCGATGGAGAAAATCCCACAAAAGTGCAATAGCCCCATACACAGACCATAGAACCAATAGGAGCAATGAAACTATATTTTTTAAATGGATAGAGTAAAGCATAAAAAAAACTGCCAACCAAACCGATATGAAGCCCAGACACGGCCAATACATGCACAATACCCAGCTCTTGAAAAAGCACTTTGTGTTCTTTAGACAAAGTAGATTTGTCACCAGACAAAAGGGCCCACATTAAATTAAAATGCAATGGTTTTTCAATTTTTTGCTGAAGTCTCTTTCTGATGTTTTCTTTTAAGGTTGATGCGGGAAGAGCTTGTAGAGGTATTCTTTTCTGAATAATCACCTTATATTTAATTCCTTTAGAATCAAAAAATGTTTTTTCATTAAAGCCTATGGGTAAAGGGTTTTCGCAAATTTTTTGATGTGAAACCTCAACCCAATAATAGGCTGAATACAAGCTGTCTTTGGGGGCAAAATCAACAAATGAAGTGGTCCCTAATAATTTTCCGGAAAGTGAATAAAGCTTACCCTTACCGACAACTCCCCATGAGTAATAAACTATATTTTCTGTGGGGAGTAAAAGACAGGTCTGCGCTTTGGGTTGAGGACGGATATTGGTGATTTGAGTCACTACAAAGCCAGTGCATCCAAGGAGTAACCAAGTGAAAAAATCCTTTTTTGAAAGGTTGTAACTGATAGCCAACAGCAACGCAAAAAAGATGATTACTAGTGAAAACCATCCTAAAACTACGGAGGATAAACCCAAAAAAAGAAAAAGGCAAGCCCAGGCTAGCGGATATCTAAACATTCCATTTTTTAGGAATGAAGTTCAGATTAATTTACTTGACTTTTGTTGACAAGAACTACACCTTGGTAGTAGAATTCTAATATTTCCTTATAAGTAAATCCTCTGCGCGCCATTTCCATAGCGCCTTCTTGAGACAAACCTACTCCGTGGCCAAAGCCTCTACCGTGCAGTATATATTCGTTTTCAATCGCTTCAATAGAGAAAAAAGAAGATCGCAAACCAAACTGAGTGCGCCAATGCTTTAAAGGCATTTCTCTACCGTTATAGACAAAGGCCGACTTTCTTGAATTTTGCTTAAAGTCAGCAATGGTTTTTTGAAATATAGGATCGGCTTCTGAGGCGCCAAAGAACCTAGCGACAAATTCATGAACCTTATTTTTGGGAAGGTTAACGGTCCAATAAACTCTTTCACCAGCCATTGAAAAAGAATCGGTTTTGCTTTTAAGGTAGGGTACACTGCGGCTCCAAGCATCTTCTGAGTTTGCGGTTTGTCCGCCACTGTTAGAGTGAAACGCACTTAATATCAAATCATATTTTTCATCAACCAAAACAGAATCTCTAGTTTTCTTTACCGCTTTTAGAATAGCGTCTTTATTCTGAAGATACGCCATGCTATAATAGGCCTGAGAAGATTGGTCATCTTTTACATTATACCCTTCTTCTATGTGCTTATTAAGATTTTTCATAACCCATGTTCTAGCTAATACTGCCTGGGCTGCAAAATACTCAGGTTCGGTGTTGTGTCCTCCTTCAGATTCAACCACACCGGCAACATACTCTTCAATATGCACCTCATTGATTAGGTGAATCTGACTTCCGAAAGGCCAAAACTCAAGCCCCCCTGTATATATTCTTTCTAATCCTTTTACGTTGACAATCCATTGAGCCAAGGTGTCCTTAGAAACGAGTTGAAGTCCATTATACACCCCTAGTTTTTCCCCCGAAAGGGAAACAGAAATCTTATTTTGAAAATTTGAAAACTGCAATAATCTAGTAGCTTGTTCGGGGTAAATATCTAGAATGGTATCTATTACTTGACGGTCTTTATTTAAAGCCACCAAACAGAAATCGCCCTTTTGCGTGCTTACTTGGCAACTGTTTAAAACCTTGTCGCTATAAAGCCTTACGCGAATTTTATGTGAAGCAACCGCAGATGCTCCAATTCCCAAAAAAAGAAATAAAAGAATAGCTTTTTTAATCATTTTTCAACCAGTCTACAATAATTTCTGCAGCATTTTCTGACGCTCCAACACCACCTAATTTATGATATAATTTTTTATAATCCTCTAATAAAGCCCCTCTACCCGGTCCATCAATAATATTCTTCAACGCTTTGGTGGTTTTTGACAAAGTAAAGTCTCCTTGAATCAACTCCGTTACGACTTCGCGATCCATAATTAAATTAACCAAACTTATGTACTTAACCTTCACCAACTGACGGGCTATCCAGTAACTAATTTGGCTTCCTTTATAAACGACCACTTCAGGAATATTAAACAGGGCAGCTTCTAGAGTTGCCGTACCGGAAGTTACAATGGCAGCGTGCGATTTTTCTAGCAAATCGTATGTTTTTCCCGTTACCATTTGAATGGGATTATCACCAATAATACTGCGATAAAACGCCTCATCTTGCGAAGGCGCACAGGCTATACAGAATTGATAATCAGGAAAGTTTTTTGATATCCGGATCATAGTGGGTAGCATAGAAGATATTTCTTGTTTTCGGCTACCTGGCAATAGGGAAATAATTGGTTTTTCTGTTTCTAAGGCCAAATTATTGACAAGACCTTCAGCTTTTCTTTGGTCCACTGCATCTAACAGCGGATGCCCAACAAAATCGGCGTGATAATTTAGTTTTTTGTAAAACCCTTTTTCAAAGGGAAGAATTACCAACATTTTATCAATGTTTGCACGAATCTGCTTTATTCGTCCCTTTTTCCACGCCCAAATCTGCGGACTTATGTAATAGATGGTTCTAATTCCCTTTTTCTTGGCAAACTCAGCCACTCTGAGGTTAAACCCAGGATAATCAATAAAAATCATGGCGTCAGGCTGATATGCCTCAATATCCTTTTTACAAAAAGTGATATTACCCAGAATGGTTTTCAGGTTTTGAACCACTTCAATGAATCCCATAAAAGCAAGATCCTTGTAGTGTTTAACGGGTTTTGACTTTGCAACATCCGCCATTTTATCACCTCCCCAAAATCTAAATTCTGCCGAGGGATCTTTTTCTACAATAGCCTTCATAAGATTTGACCCATGTAGGTCACCAGAGGCTTCACCTGCAATTATGTAATATTTCATATAGTGAGCGAGAACGCTAAAGTGGATGAACTATGGGCAAAGGTAAGAACACCTAATGAATCTTCACCCTTTAGAGTATAAACTTGTAAACAACGATTAAAATCACGTAGATCAAACTGGCAGAAAGCACCCCTTTTGCGGCCTTATCTCGTTTCATTTGAAGGGCCAGAAAGAAAAGTCCGGCGTTAATTATCACCCCAAATGTACTTACCCTTGTAATCAATATTTTGAGGGTATTATCTTCTAACATATTGATGTTTTTCAGGTCAGGGTAAATGTCATACATAACCGTAAGACCAAAGATGGGAGTAAGAAACCCAACCACAAACCCCAAAATGGTTTCGTACTTGTTTAACTTAGAGAGTCCAGCCATTTAAATTACTTAATTGTTCGTGAGAAGTCATGTCAATACTAATGGGTACTACCGATATAAAATTATTGGCTAATGCCCATTCGTCAGTATCTTGACCAAGGTCAAAATTTTCAAAACGACCCGTCAACCAATAATATGAACGCTTTCTCGGGTCTTTTCTTGCATCAAACTCTTCCACCCAATTGGCTCGCGCTTGACGACACACCTTTACCCCTTTATACTTCTGATCAGAAGCTTTGGGAATATTTACATTTAAACACACACCATCAGGCAAGCCTCTCTTTAGCGTTTCTTCAGCAATTTTTTTGATATAAGGTTTAGCCGATTCAAAATCCGCTTCCCAACTGTAGTCTAAAAGAGAAAATCCAATCGATGGAATTCCTTCTAAGGCGCCTTCTACCGCTGCAGACATGGTTCCAGAGTACAATACATTAATCGATGAGTTGCTTCCGTGATTTATTCCAGAAACGACCAAATCGGGTTTACGCGGCACGATTTGATTCATGGCTAGCTTAATACAATCTACAGGCGTTCCTGTACAAGAGTATTCAGTTTGCGGACCTTCATCAATGGTAATTTGGTCACAACGCAATATCCCTTCAATGGTGATTGCGTGCCCCATACCCGACTGTGGTCCATCAGGTGCTACTACAATGACGTCACCCAGTTCATTCATTACCTTGATTAGGTTTCTAATTCCTGGAGCGGTTATTCCGTCGTCGTTGGCTACTAGTATTAGCGGTCTTTCGTTTGCCATAATCAAAAAGTCAAATTGTGTCAACGAAATTAATCATTGACGTTTTTATTCGGGTGATTTAAGAGAGTCTTTTGAATTTCATTTCTTCGCTTTCGCGGGATAATATTAAGTACTCACCATCAAAAGAGATTTTAAAAGACTTTACGTCGAGTTTATTATCCTCTGAATACAACACTAATGTGGAGTTTTCATAGTCAAACCAATACCTTCCGTTGTGATACTCTCCTTTTGGATGGTTAAAATCAAAGTGGCCATTCCAGAAAATATCAAGATGAC
>CBFICS010000004.1:0-147574 GCA_965661055.1 uncultured Schleiferiaceae bacterium
AGAAAGAGTTTCTTTTTCTCCGCCAATTCTCAAAACTAGACAAGTATTAGTTCAAAGAATGCCTGAAAATTACAAGCGGTTAACTAAAAAACAGAGAGAAGCAAGACTTGTTACAGACGGTCTTGACTTAAGCGGAAAAACAATTTATGTTCACAAAGGATCTAGTTTTTATGAACGAATATTAAACTATTCTAAGGAAAACGGAATTGACTTAACTTTAATTGAAGCTGATCCAGCTTATGGTCCTGAGAAACTCATTGAAATGGTTTCTAATGGAGAAATAGATTTCACCATAACCGATGAAAATGTGGCTAAAATTCACAGCAAGGCATTAGACAATTTATACATAAAAACACCCCTTTCTTTGAATCAAAAAATTGGTTGGGCGGTAAACAAGAATGCCTTTGAATTGCAAAATCAATTAAAAGTCTGGCTAGAGAAGAATCAAAAGTCGACCAAGTTTAATATTATTTACAATAAGTATTTTAAGCATGGAGGGGGTACCAAAACGGGTTTCATAAGAAACTACAAATCAATAACCAATGGCCAGCTAACTGAAATGGATATTTTGCTGAAAAATTATGCTGAAACCATTGATTGGGACTGGAGGTTGTTGGCCGCATTGATCAACAAGGAGTCAAAATTTAATCCTTATGTAGAATCGCCATTTGGAGCCATAGGACTCATGCAAGTATTGCCGACCACTGCAGAGAGATTTGGGGTAAGCAAAGAAGAATTGAAAATTCCTGAGAAAAACCTTCAAGCAGGGACACGTTTTTTAGGTTGGTTGGAAAAATACTGGGACAGGAAGTTAACCGATTCAACAGATGAGATAAAATTCATTTTGGCAAGTTATAATGCAGGACTTGGTCATGTTATTGATGCGAGAAACCTCGCTGATAAATATGGTGCAAACCCAGACAGCTGGGAAGATGTATCATTTTATTTACTAAAAAAATCAGAGCGTAAATATTATACTGATCCCGTAGTAAAAAGCGGGTACTGTAGAGGGCTTGAACCTGTAAATTACGTTATTAAGATTTTGGAATACTATCAATTGTACTTGAATTTTACTGATTCTAGAGCACCAACAGACGTTGCTTTTATATCTTTGGTAAGTAATGAGCCAGACCCTAGTTAAATCGTATTTAGAATCTCCTATTTCAATAGAGAAGGCAACGCAATTAGCCAATTACCTTGCGGCTAACCAAGAAGAGGTCCCATTACTTATTCATGGCCTAATAATCAAGGATGTTGAAGCGAATAAAAAAGCTGCATGGTGCCTTGGTAAACTAGGTGAGATATGTCCACAAGGACTTGAAAAACATCAAACTGAGCTGTTAAAAATCTTATCTGAAAAGGGAAAACACAACTCTGTTTATCGAAACATATTTAGAGTCTTTTGCTTTCAAGAACCGCTTGAAAAAAACGAGGGTACTTATTTAAATTTGGCCATATCTTATTTTGAGGACATAACACATGCCAATGCGGTTAGGGCATTTGCACTTAAGGGTATGACCCCAGTATTAAAAAAACACCCAGAACTCATTCATGAAATAAAATCAATCATAGAATGGTCCTGGGATTCTGGATCACCGGGCGTCAAATCAATTTCAAAAAACACTTTAAAATTCCTTGAGCCTTATATGAAAGGAATTAAATAGAAGCCAAGGCTTTATCGTAGTCTGGTTCTTGCACTATTTCAGGAACTTGTTCTACGTAAGTAACCTCTCCTTCCTCGTTAATTACCACAATTGCTCTTGACATAAGTCCTGCTAAAGGACCATTTAGCATATCAACTCTATACTTTTCTGAGAACGACTGGTCTTTATATTGACTGGCAGAAATAACATTTTCAATTCCTTCTACACCACAAAATCTTTTATGAGCAAAAGGCAAATCTTTAGAAACACATAGAACTTGCGTGTTTTTAAGTCCGCTAGCTCTTTTGTTAAACTCTCTTACAGAGGCTGCACAAATTCCGGTGTCAACACTAGGAAAAATATTTAAAATCAGGTTTTTACCTTCAAAATCTGACAAAGACACATCTTCTAAATCTGTATTGGTCACTCTAAAATCTGGAGCCTTATCGCCAACTTTGGGCAATTCACCAACCGTTTCAATAGGGTTTCCTTTAAATGTAATTGAACTCATAATCGTAAATTTATATTTTGTTTTTCACTTTATCTAAAGCCTTTCGGGCCGCAATTTTTCCAGTTTCTATTAACTCTTCTGCCTTATAAAAGTCAAAGGTGTCTGCCGATTATCTACTAATCTCAACCAAGATATCTGGAGGATATTTATCAAGACTAACCGATGCTAATTTATCTTGCATTAGATCAAAACTGTGGTTAATGATCTTAAAATAATTAGGCTTCTCAGCTACACCTATATGGGCGAGCCCTCTCGCACCTCCAGAACCCAAAACAAGGGCAATTTTTTTTGACCTTATTCTAAGGTAAGCTTATTGGATACTTTTAGGAATAGCTGAATTATTTCCAAAAACACTTCTGTACAAATCTCTAATGATTCCGTCACTCACACCTATTTTAGGGACGTACATTTTTTCTGCACTTGTGACCCTCATGGCAGCCAAATAAATACTCAATGCGGGAATAATAACGTCGGCTCTATCTGGATTTAACCCCAGCCTAATCATTCTTTCTTCAACACTAAATTTTGTTAAGTAGTCTAGGGTTGTTTCTAAATAATCTAAATCAAGAGCAACGCCAGAGCGCTTTCCAGACATTTTAAAGATCTTATTGATGTTACCCCCTGAACCAATAAAGGCCAAGTCGTTATAGGGCTTTGTTTTTTCTTTAATCCATTGTTTAAATTCTGACCAAGACTCTTTAGTATCAAGGTTTTTCAAAATTCTTACCGTACCTAGGTTAAAGGATTTTGAATCAATGATTTCACCTCTATCAAAAAGCGTGATTTCCGTAGAACCCCCGCCCACATCTATGTAACAATAAGCAGATTCTTCAATGGTAAACTCTGTCCATACTTCAGAGTCAAAAATAAGCTGTGCCTCTTCTTTTCCTTCAATTACCTCAATTGAAATTCCTGTTTTTTTCTCAATAGCCTCTACTAACTCACTACCATTTTCAGCATCTCGCATAGCGGACGTGGCACAGGCTCGGTAATGCTTAACGCCATGAACGTTCATTATAGATTGATAGGCTTTCATGCCTTCAATAAGCTTTTTGCTGTTCTTCTTTGAAATTTTACCCTTGGTAAAAGAGTCTGCCCCTAATCGAATGGGCAAACGAGTCATGGACGATTTTTGAAAGTAAACACCTTTCTTATCTTTTATCACGTTGGTTATCAAACACCTAATAGAGTTAGAACCAATATCTATCGCTCCTAGCTTGATCAACTTCATGTATCTGATTGTTTTTCAAGGTATTGAAGCATATCAACTTGAGAACGGATTTTCTTATCTCCCTCTTCACGGTATGCGTTAATATCCTCTAAGTTATGATATCTAGCTTTCACATTATCGTTCCAAATTAAATCCATTTGGTATTTTAATTGGGACTTTACCATTTCATCGTAAATAGGCACAGTTACTTCTAAACGATGATCAAGGTTTCTTGCCATCCAATCTGCTGATCCAATAAAATATAAAGGCTCGCCATCGTTCTCAAAAATAAACACCCGACTATGTTCTAAAAATCTGTCAACAATTGAAATGGCTTCGATATTTTCACTGAGTCCAATTTTATTGGGAATTAGAGAACAAATTCCCCGGATCACCATTTTAATTTTTACGCCAGCTTGCCCTGCCTCATAAAGTTTATCAATCATATCAAGGTCAGAAAGGCTGTTCATCTTAATAAAGATACTCGCTTTTTTTCCGGCAATTGCATTTTGAATTTCCCTATCAATCAAGGCTGTAAACCTTTCTCTACTATAATGAGGACTCACGATTAAATGGTCATATTTCTGTACAAGGTAATTGGTTTTAATAAAGTCAAAAACCTTACAAACCTCATCTGTAATTTCAGGATTTGAAGTCATAAGATGGTAATCCGTGTAAAACTTCGCGGTTCCCTCATGGAAATTGCCCGTTCCGATTAAGGCATAATTTTTCAACTTGCCCTTTTCTCTTCTTTTAACCAAGGCAATTTTTGAATGAACTTTTAACCCAGGAATTCCTGAAACAACATCAACCCCTTCATTTTTTAGGTTATTGGTCCATTTAATATTGTTCTCTTCATCAAATCTAGCCTGCAGTTCAATTATTGCCGTAACTTTTTTTCCGTTTTTTGCGGCATTAATTAAAGCGGAAGAAATTCTAGATTTAGAAGCCATGCGGTAAAGGGTGATTTTTATTTCCTCCACCAAAGGATCTATGGCTGCTTCTCTTAAAAATCTAATGATGTATGAAAAACTGTGATAAGGCATAAAAAGCATGATATCTCTTTGACGAATTTCATTCAAAATAGATCTTTCCATACTTAATTGTGGATGCGGAACAATGGGTAAGGTTGGATGTTCTAATTCTGGTCCGCCAACATTTGGAAACCTCATTAGGTCTTTCTTGTTGTGATACCTGCCCCCAGCAATCAAACTGTCATGGTTGTCTAGCTCCATCCGGTTCATCAGATATTGCAGAAAGTCTGGAGAGAGCTCTCTATCATAAACAAACCTAACAGGATCACCAATTCGACGATTCTTAACAGATTTTTGAATTTTTTCTAAGAAACTTTTAGATACATCATTATCAATGTCTAACTCAGCATCTCGGGTAATTTTTATAGTATGTGCTTCAATATTGTCATACTCAAAAATAAAGAAGATGTAATCTAGGTTGTACCGGATTAAATCATCAAGATAAATTATATACTTTTTATCATCACTTGGCATCTCTATGAACCTCCCAACAAATTCACTGGGAATCTCTATCAAAGCGTATAAGGGATCATCAGGATTCTCGTTTTTTGTCAACTTAATTGACAGATAAATTGATTTATCCTTTAGTTCTGGGAATTCTTGTAAACTGGTTAGAATAAGGTTAAAAACCGATGGACTAACCTTTTGAACAAAAGCTTCTCTTATCCATTCTTTTTGGTTATCAGAAAGAGTTTTTTCATTGACCATAGAAATACCATAATCTTCTAAGTTGTCAATTAATTGATCTAAAACTTCTTGAACCCTTGCTTGCTGATAAATTACAACCTCATTGATTTGCGCTAATAATTTTTCAGGGTTCACCCCTCCAAATTCTAGTTTTGCAGCTTTTTTACCTATTTGACTCGCACGTTTTATAGAGGCATATCGAACCCTGAAAAACTCATCCAGGTTATTTGAAAAAATACCTAGAAAACGAATCCGTTCAATTAAAGGCACAGAATCATCTTCTGCCTCTTGCAGTACACGGGCATTAAAATTCAACCAACTAATATCGCGGTTGACGTAATTTTTGTTATCCATAAAAATTAGGCCTTCTTTCTTTTTTTTGGGTAATCAAAGTAAAGTAATTCTCCTGTACCTTTAGGTAAATTCCAATCTACAGAATTAAACCTTAAACAACCAACTCCCGATGTAGGCACATTATCAATTTTTGTGCTAGTCATTTTATTGATAAACTGAGTGATGGAGGGATTATGAGTAAAAATCATAATCGTCTCAAGAGATTTGTCTAATGTAGCAATAAATGCCAACATTTCCTTTACAGTACTAAGATAAAGCTCTTCTCTGATAGAAATATCAGAAAGGGGAAACCCCAAAGATCTAGAAAAGATAATTGCGGTATGAAGAGCCCTAGTTGCGGGACTTGAAAATATTGCCTCAACGCCAGATGATTCTTTTTGCACAAATTGACTAATCAAGTGTGCATCTCTAATTCCACGCCCCTTTAAAGGCCTATCATAATCATCAATTCCGTCTATTTCCCATGATGATTTTGCGTGCCTAATTAGATAAATCGTCTTCATTAAAGCTATATTACAATCCCACAATCATTTTCGTGCAAGCTATTTTTCAAATATTACCTGCAATCATAAAGCATATTATTTATTCGTTAAGATAGCCCGAAAATTTCTCCATTTCTATCTATAGTCATGTTCTCTGCTGCGGGAGTTGCTGGTAATCCGGGCATCCTCATCATATTGCCACAAATAGGAATAATAAATCCTGCGCCAGCAGCCACTTCAAACTCACGAACGGTAATATTAAAGCCAGAAGGACGGCCAATTAGCTTTTCATTGTCAGAAAGTGATTTTTGAGTTTTTGCCATACAAATTGGCAACTTGTCAAATCCTAACTTCTCAAATTTGTTAAGCTGCATTTTTGCCTTTCCGGCGAATTCAACCTTGTCACCGCCATAAATTTTTGAAACAACTTTTTGAATCTTCTCTTCTATAGAATCATTAAGATCATAGGTAGGTATAAAATCATTTTTGCATTCTGCAACCGCTTGAACTACTTGTTCTGCTAAATCAATACATCCATCACCTCCTTTTGCCCAACCTTCAGAAAGGGCAATTCTGACGCCTTTTTCTTTGCAATAATTCATCAAGAACTCAATTTCTTCTTCAGAGTCTTGAGAAAACCTATTTAAGCTAATCACCACGGGCAAACCAAAAGACTGCATACTTTCAATGTGCCTGTCAAGGTTTGGCAAACCTTTTTCTAACGCATCTACATTTGGTGTAGACAGGTCTTTTAAATCTTGTCCGCCGTGATACTTAAGAGCCCTAATGGTAGCAACCACAACCACAGTTTTCGGTGATATACCGGCTTCTCTACATTTTATATTTAAAAATTTCTCAGCCCCTAAATCAGCTCCAAATCCAGCCTCTGTTATTACATAATCACCAAGGCTCATTCCCATTTTTGTAGCCAAAATTGAATTAGTTCCTTGGGCTATATTAGCAAAAGGTCCACCATGAATAATGGTTGGATTTCCCTCTAGGGTTTGAACTAGGTTTGGTTTAATGGCATCTTTCATAAGAATAGTCATTGCGCCTTGAGCATTTAATTGATGCGCATAAACGGCTTCACCATCCCTATTATCTCCAATGTAAATATTGCCTAATCTTCTTTGTAAATCTTCTAAATCTTTACTCATACAAAGTATGGCCATAACCTCTGAGGCAGCAGTAATATTGAATCCAGATTCAGTCGGAAATCCACCGCCTTTACCACCTAATGAAGAAATAATATTTCTCAAGGCCCTGTCATTCATATCCATTACTCGCTTCCATAAAACCGAACGGTGATCAATACCAATGCTTCTTGATTTTGATTGAATATTATTATCAATCATTGCAGACAAGAGATTGTTGGCCTTTTCAATGGCTGAGAAATCACCTGTAAAATGAAGGTTGATATCTTCCATTGGAATAACCTGAGAGTAACCGCCACCCGCAGCTCCGCCTTTTATACCAAAAACAGGACCTAGCGATGGTTCGCGAATAACGGCTATTGATTTTTTACCAACTTTAGAAAGGGCATCATGCAAACCAATGGTGGTTGTAGTTTTACCTTCTCCAGCAGGTGTGGGTGTAATAGCCGTTACCAAAATCAATGATGACTTTTTCGCTTTTTCTAAATCAATTAAACCCAGCGGTAGCTTGGCCTTATAATGACCATAAAGCTCTAAATCATCATTTTTTACATTTATTTTACTCGCTATATCTTGAATTTTTTGAGGAGCTACACTTCTCGCTATTTCTATATCTGTCATGCTTCTTAATTTTCTGAAAAGTTCTTATTTTTTTTTAAGCAATAGCATGAAATTTATCATGATTATTGAGTCCCTAGCTAAATTATGAAATTAGTATTCAATTATTGTAGAGTCTATTTCTAGCGAGAGTTTTCTATTCAATAACAAGTAAATGACATAAAAAATAGTACTTTTGCCCTCCTCATAAAAAGCGACATGATATCCAAGTTTTTGATTTTATTCACTTTTATCATTGCCATTTTTGGGTTGTTACTCTTGTTCTTTGTAAAAACCGGAACACAGTTGCAATACCTCAGGGCAAAAAAGGGTAAAAAAAAGGGAGAATGGACGGATGTATTTCATTTTTTCAGTAAACAAGACAAGGAATTAAGAAACGCCTCTTTTATGCTTTTTCCTCTTTTATTTCCCATAGAACTCGATGAGAAAAAAGAAGAATTAAACGACCTAAAAAGACGAGTAAAGAAAATTAATATTGGTCTTTACCTCTGTATCATGGTGATTTTTGCCTTGGGTGCCTATACCAGTATCAAATTTCCAGAAGGATTGTTTTAATGGATAAAAAATTTTCACACTTCTTATCCTTTCCTCTATTTAAAGTTATCGGAGAAGCAGCCGACGAACTTAACGTGGAATGCTATGTCATAGGTGGCTATGTAAGAGATCAGTTTTTAAATAGACCCATAAAAAAAGACATTGACATAGTATGCGTGGGCAGCGGTATTGACCTAGCAAAAGCCGTAGCTCGCAAATTACCTAAAAAGGTAAAAGTAAGCATGTTCAAAAACTTTGGTACGGCTCACTTCAATTACCAACAAACGGATTTTGAATTTGTAGGTGCGCGCAAAGAAAGCTATCGAGAAGATTCTAGAAAACCCGCAGTAGAAACGGGCAGTCTTCAAGATGATCAAAACAGAAGAGATTTTACTATCAATGCTTTAGCTATTGGTTTAAATCAAAAAAATTACGGTCAATTATTAGATCCCTTTAACGGATTAAAGGACCTTGAAGATAAAATTATTAAAACCCCATTAGAGCCAGGCATTACTTACAGTGATGATCCATTGAGAATGATGAGGGCCATTCGATTTGCCAATCAACTAAACTTTAGGATTGAAGAAAATTCATTCAAAGCCATTGCTGATAAAGCAAAAAGGATAAAAATAATTAGTCGTGAAAGAATTACCGATGAGTTGCACAAAATAATGATGTGTGACCAACCAAGTATAGGCCTAAATCTTCTTTTTAAGACTAAGCTTATTCATCAGTTTTTACCTGAGGTGGTAGACCTTCAAGGAGTTGAAGAGGTAGAGGGGCAACTTCACAAAGACAATTTTTACCACACCCTAGAGGTGGTTGACAATATCAGTAAGACTACCGATAACATATGGTTGCGCTACGCAGCACTTTTTCACGACATTGGTAAACCCGTTACCAAAAAGTTTGAGCCTGAAATCGGTTGGACTTTTCACGCGCATGAATTTGTGGGATCTAAGATGGTTCCAAGAATCTTCAAGTCTATGAAAATGCCTTTGAACGACAAGATGAAGTACGTTCAAAAAATTGTAAGACTAAGTTCTAGACCCATTGCTCTAGTAAATGATGTAGTTACAGACTCTGCGGTTAGAAGGTTACTTTTTGATGCTGGTGAAGATGCTGAAGATCTTATGTTATTGTGTGACGCGGATGTGACCACAAAAAATCCGAAAAGAAAGAAGAAATACCTTAAAAACTTTCAAGAAGTGCGTGAACGCATGAAAGAAGTTGAGGAAAAAGATAAGGTCAGAAACTGGCAACCTCCCATTTCTGGTGAAACCATTATGAAAACATTTGGACTTACTCCTTGTAAAGAAGTAGGACAAATTAAAACAGCCATTAGAGAAGCAATTCTTGAAGGGGAAATAAAAAACAATGAGCGTGAAGCCTTTGAGTTTATGCTTGCAGAAGGTGAAAAATTAGGATTGAAAAAAGTAATGAAATGAATACTGGATTAAAAATCAGAGTAATCCTTGATACGGATAAATCAGATATTTTTAGAGACATTGTGGTTACTCCTTCAGAGAATTTATCGCACTTAGCAGATGTTATTGTTGCAGCCTTTGAAGTAGCACACGGTGAAATGTCTAGCTTTTACTTAAGTGATGATGAATGGAATCAAGGGGATGAAATTCCGATGATGGACATGGGTTTTTCAAAAGAACCCACGTTAGATATGCAGAAGGTTTTGATTGAAAACTCTTTGGGTAGACCACATCAAAGAATGCTTTTTGTTTATGACTTCATAAAAATGTGGACCTTTTTCGTGGAGACCATAGAAGAGACCGCCATTGCAGAAGGGATGGAAACACCTTATATCTCTTTAGCAGTGGGCGACAATCCTGAAGATGCTCCTGAAAAGAACTTTGAAGGTGACGGAAAAAAAATAGGCATGTTTGATGATGCTTTTGATGACGACGATTTTGACGATGACGACTTTGAAGAGGAAGGGTCTGAATTCGATCACTTTTAAAATAAAAATCCCGCTTTCGCGGGATTTTTTTTTGTCTCAGAGAAACTCAATGTCTAAAATTCGATTTACGGGAATATACGCACCGTCTTTTAATAATATCTTTTGATCCGTCTGCGCCCATATAGTGGTATGGGTCATGCGTACACTTTCGTAATCTTTAAAGTAAATTTCTACTTTATGCTTCTCTAAATTACCAAGGCTGGTGGCCCTGTGAATTTTTCGACTGCGCTCCTTAATTTCTTCTTTCGATTCTAAAACCTCGATATTTGGAAATCGCAAATCTAAAATCCCTTCCTTGGGCATCACCTTAGCTGAATCTGTCCACTTTTTCATGCTAGGAATGTTTAGATTTGTACTACCTTACAATATACAATATTTTTAATCCTTAGATAAATTATAGGACAACAAGATTTCAACATGAGTGTTAAAAACAGGCTTAGAAAAATAATTTTTGAAGCAGATACTCCAGCAGGAAAGACCTTCGACATTATTTTATTGTTGGCCATTCTATTGAGTATTGTGGTCGTAATGCTAGAAACAGTTAAACCCATTGATGAAAAATACCACCAAATATTTTTCTACATAGAATGGATCTTAACCGGCCTTTTCTCTATAGAGTATGTGGCCCGAGCGCTCTTGGTAAAAAAACCTTCAGGCTATATTTTTTCCTTTTTTGGTGTCATTGACCTTCTAGCCATCTTACCTGCATTTATCTCTCTTGTAATTCCGGGCTCTCAACTTTTATTAGTCACCAGATCACTCAGGTTGCTTAGGGTCTTTAGAGTGCTAAAACTCACTAGGTATATTTCAGAAAGCCAACTGTTAGCGCAGTCTTTAATTGCCTCAAGAAGAAAAATTACGGTCTTTTTGTTTGCGGTCCTGATGCTTACGGTAATTCTAGGGACCATCATGTACATCATTGAAGGTGGACAAAACGGATTCACCTCAATACCTAGAAGTATATATTGGGCTATTGTTACCCTGACTACTGTTGGGTACGGTGATATATCTCCCGTTACGGTAATGGGCCAATTTATTGCTTCATTTATTATGATTTTAGGATATGGAATAATTGCCATACCTACAGGATTAATTTCGGTTGAAATGAGTCAAAATATGAGAAGCAGTACCAACCATATTTCATGTGTAAACTGCTCGGCCGAAGGCCATAGGGCTGGTGCAGATTTTTGTTATGAATGCGGACATAAACTTCAAGAGTAATTCTGAAATGAAGAATCAACTTATTTGTGTTTTAGGTCCTACCGCTTCCGGAAAAACAAGCTTATCCATAAAAATTGCTCAAGCCTTAGACACTGAAATAATTAGCTGTGACTCAAGACAATTTTACAAAGAGCTAAAAATAGGTGCCGCCCCACCTTCAAAAGAAGAGTTATCCGCAGTTCCACATCACTTTATTCAAGAAATCTCTGTACAAGACTCATTTAATGCCGGAGATTTTGAGGCTGCTGCACTAGAAAGGTTAGAACAAATTTTTTCTAATCACAACCATTCGGCGGTGTTGGTTGGGGGTAGCGGATTATACGCAGATGCCCTACTCGTTGGCTTTGATGAAATGCCAGAAATTGAAAAGGGCATTCGCAACCAGTTGAATCAAGAATTTGAACAATTTGGACTGGATCCCCTTTTAAAGGAACTAGAGCAAAATGATTTATCATATTACGAAAAGGTAGACCGAAACAACCCTGTAAGAATTATTAGGGCCCTAGAGGTTATTCGTGCAACGGGTAAGCCCTTTTCTAGTTATAGAAATCAAAAAAAGGCAACTAGAAACTTTGAAGCGCAAAAGATTGCCATTGATTGGCCCAGAGAAGAACTCTATGACCGGATAAACCAAAGAGTTGATCTCATGGTTACAGAAGGCCTCGTTGAGGAAGTAAAGGCATTGGTAGAATTCCAGGACCTGCAATCTTTAAACACCGTAGGGTACAAAGAAATTTTTGAATATCTTAACGGTAATTGCTCTCTTGAAAAGGCTATTGAAGAAATTAAAAAGAATACCCGTAGATTTGCTAAAAGACAGTTGACATGGCTTAGAAAAGATTCTGAAATCTTCTGGGTCAATCCGAAGTCTGACCTTCTACCGCAAATAGCTAAACACTATCAATGGGACTAAAACCTAGAATTTACTTACTGCCACTTAGCCTTCCCTTGGCTATTATTTCTTCCATAAGAAACTGGGCTTTTAACCGTGGCATATTAAAATCTAAACGATTTGACATCCCCGTTTTATCTGTTGGAAACCTATCTACAGGCGGTACGGGCAAAACTCCTATGGTTTCTTTTTTAATTGAAAAAAGCAAGGGTGAAATCGCCGTGTTAAGTCGTGGTTACGGCAGAAATACCAAGGGTTTTATTGAAGTTTCTGATCAGCATAATGCCACTTCCGTGGGAGATGAACCCATGGAACAAAAAAGAAAACATCCCAATACCATAGTAGCGGTTTGTGAAGAGAGAGTTGCTGGGGTTACCCAATTGCTAAAGAATCATTCAAATCTTTCAGGAGTGATTCTAGACGATGCTTTTCAACATCGTTATATTACTCCCAGTCGATCTATACTTCTGACTCCGTATGATCAGATTTACGCAAGAGATCATATTTTGCCGGCGGGTAACTTGAGAGAATCTAAACGAGGAGCGAAACGAGCAGATGTCATTGTGGTCACTAAATGCCCAAATCAATTGACCCTAGAAAGAAAGGAAGAGGTAAAAAGAGAGCTGAATACCACAAAGCCTGTTTTTTTCTCAAAAATCACCTACGCCCCAAATCCTGAAATCCACAATAAAAAATGGATTTTAGTTACAGGAATTGCAACCCCCTCGCCTATTTATGATTACTTGAAGTCAATCAACGTTGATTTTATACCCCTAAAGTTTCCAGATCATTATCCTTACTCAGAAAAGGATGTTTCAAAGATGAAAGAAGCCATAGCTCAATATTCAACAGAGGGAATATTAACCACTTCTAAAGACTTTGAACGGTTATCAAAATTCAATGCAACCCATGAATTAAAGGTTTCTGTCTTAAAAATATCTCTTGATTTTTTCGGAGATGAAAATAGCTTTTTAAAGGCGGTAAACATTCCTTTTTTGGACGTTAAATAAAGCCTTTATTCCTGTTTATTTCTTTTCTTTGTATCCCTGAAAAGGGCATATTCATTATTACCAAATGGAAAAATCTATTTACGATAAATACGAAGCCGTAATTGGCCTTGAAGTACATACGCAGTTAATGACCGCATCTAAGGCATACTCTTCTGATGCAACAACCTATGGTGCGCCACCAAACACCAATGTAAGTCCGATTAGCCTTGGCCACCCAGGTACCTTACCTAAGGTTAACGAAAAGGTCATTGAATTTGCTGTGAGACTTGGCGTTGCCTTAAACTGCGACATCAGAGAAAAAAATGAATACGCTAGAAAGAATTATTTCTATGCTGATTTACCCAAGGGTTATCAAATTACTCAAGACACAACCCCTATTTGTACCGGAGGATTTGTCCGAATAAAAGACGCCGACGGAAATCCAAAAAATATTGGACTTACTAGAATCCATATGGAAGAAGATTCTGGTAAATCACTGCATGATATTGATCCTTTTAATACTCTTATTGACTTAAATCGAGCGGGGACGCCCCTTTTAGAAATTGTTTCTGAACCTGAATTTAAAAATGGTGAGGAAGCTTATTCTTACTTAAGTGAGATCAGAAAACTTGTTAGATACCTTGACATTTCTGATGGTAATATGGAAGAAGGGTCGTTGAGATGTGACGTAAACGTTTCTGTAAAACCCTTAGGACAAAAGGAGTTTGGGACTAAAGTAGAGGTGAAAAACTTAAACTCTTTTAGAAATGTTCAAAAGGCCATTGATTATGAGATTAAATCTCAAATAGATTTAATTGAATCTGGTGGTACGGTAATTCAAGAGACCAAAAATTTTGATGCCGCAAAGAACATTACCATCGTTTTGAGAAGTAAAGAGGATGCTCATGACTACCGCTATTTTCCAGAGCCAGATCTTCAACCGGTAATCGTTACAAAAGAATACATTGAATCTGTTAAATCAAAATTACCTGCGTTGCCTAATGATTTATTGAATAAGTATATCAATGAATTAGGGTTAAGTGAATATGACGCACAAGTTTTGACTGAAACCAAAGCAATTGCAATGTATTTTGAGGAGTTAATTTCTCATTCAAAAAATTACAAAGTAGCTGCCAACTGGATGATGGGTGCCATTAAGTCTTACCTAAATGAAAAATCAATAGAAATCATTGATTTCCCAATTCAACCCAAAACCATTTCTACCTTGATTAGAATGGTTGAGGAAAACAAAATTTCAAATACGGTAGCAACGCAAAAGCTCTTCCCAATTCTCATTGAAAATCCTGATGCAGACCCTAATGCATTAGCTCAAGAGAACAACTGGATTCAAGAGTCTGATGCCAATGCCTTAAAAGGAATAATTGATGAAGTGCTTGCCGCCTTCCCTGAAAAGGTAGAAGAATTTAAAGCGGGCAAAAAAGGACTTATGGGCCTATTTGTAGGTGAAGTAATGAAGAGGTCGAAAGGAAAGGCCGATCCTAAAGTCACCAATCAATTATTGCAAAAAGAACTAAACTCATAATGAAGACAGTAAAATATATATTGTTTGTTTCGACTTTTATTTTCTTGACAAACTGTACCGAAAACAGTGGTGATAATTTAATTTCTGGGACCGTAACCGGAGGATCTGAGTTGATCATTTCAGAATTAAGCCCAGGAGAAATTGTGGGTAAAGACACTCTTTCTGTGAGTAGCGGTACCTTTTCATGGGGTCCAGAATCAGCCATTGAAAACACTACCATGTATTTGTTAGAGTTTTCTGAAGGAGGTAAAATTCCACTTATTTTATCGCCAGGAGATCAGGTAGAAATAACCATTGAAAACACAGGAGAAAACCCATTATATACGATAGAAGGGTCTAATGAATCAAAAAGATTAAATAGATTGAGGGAAATAGGAATAGAAAATTCAGCCTTCTTAGATTCACTTGACCAATTGGTAAAAACGACTCCAGACGGAGCAGAAAAAAAAGCTTTGAGACCTCGTTTAGATGCTGCTTTTCAAGAAAGAATAATGAAGGTTAAAAAACAATTGAGAAGTTTTATTGAAGAAGACACCACCAGTTTGACGAACCTTTTTGTTCTTTCACAAAAATTGGGTCAATACAGTATTATTTCGCCTGAAGAAGATTTAGGCTACTTAATCTCCATTGACAATGGTTTACAATCAAAACACGAAAAAAACCCCCATGCAATTCAATATCATAATGATATGCAAAACATTATGGAAAGTGTTGAAAGGGCAGAACAAGTTGAATTGGCAAAACAAAATATTGTTGTTGGAGGTAAAGCGCCAGAAATAGAATTAAACACTCCTGACGGCGATGTATTGGCTCTTTCTAGTTTGCGCGGAAAAGTTGTTCTCATTGACTTTTGGGCAGCTTGGTGTGGACCATGTAGAGCCAATCACCCTCACTTGGTAAAGGTCTATAATGAATACATAGACAAAGGCTTTACGATTTTTTCAGTTTCATTAGACGGAACCCCGCAACAGAGAAATGCTGCTCAAGACTGGGCGGATGCCATTCAGCAAGACGGTTTACCATGGACGAATCACGTAAGTGATCTGCGTGGATGGAATTCAGAAGTAATTACTAAATACGGATTTAATGCTATTCCTTTTAGCATATTAATTGACGCAGAAGGCACAATTATCAGTGTAAATCCAAGAGGTAAGCAACTGGAGGAAGCTTTAGCAATGGTTCTTAGATAAGTCTTTGAATTAAGTCTACCAAACGGCTAGAGTAACCCATTTCATTGTCATACCATCCAACAACCTTTACCATTCTGCCAATGGTAGAGGTTAATTGTCCGTCAATCAATACTGAGTTTTTAAGACCTATAATGTCTGAAGACACCAATGGATCATTGGTAAAACCAATAATTCCCTTGTACCTATCTGATTTAGAAGCTTCAATAAATAATTGATTAACCTCGTCTGCAGACACTTGCTTGTCAACGTAAAAGGTAATGTCAGTTAGCGAACCGTTGGGCACTGGAACCCTTATTCCGGCACCGCCAAGCTTTTCTTGCAAATGAGGAAAAACCTTTGACAAAGCTTTTGCAGCACCGGTAGTCGTAGGGACCATAGAAAGTGCTGCTGCTCTCGCTCTCCGTAAATCTGTATGAGGTGCGTCTTGTAACCTTTGATCTGAAGTATAACTGTGAACCGTAGTAACAAAGGCTTGTTCAATGCCCAAATTTCTATTTATCACTTCAATCATGGGCGCTGCACAATTGGTAGTACAAGAAGCATTTGAAACCATTTGAACATCAGGAATACCCAAAGCGCTCTCCTCTACTCCCAAAATAACCATGGGTACACTATCGTCTTTAGAAGGAACCGATAGAATAACCTTTTTTACAGATCCTTTTAAGTGAGGTTCTAACTCCGATTTAGTTTTAAAAACCCCTGTAGACTCAATGACAATATCAGCATCGTTCCAATCAACGTCTTCTGGGCGTTTTTCAGAAGAAAACAAAACCTTGTCACCCCCTATTTGAAGGGTTTTTGGGCCCGTCTTAATAACTTCTTTAGGAAATCGTCTATGAGTACTGTCATAGGTGATTAAATGCTTTAGGGTGTCTATATCTGCTAAGTCATTAATTCTTACAACAGAAATATCCGAGTAGTTTTGAAGAACGCGCAAGGTGGTTCTACCTATTCTTCCCAATCCATTTATACCCACTTTAATCATAGCAAAAAATCATTTCTACAAAGTTTAAAACAAAAAAAGCGTCTCACAACAAAGTGAGACGCTTTTCAATCAAATAATTGATTAATCTATTTTACGATAACAAGTTTACCGGTTGTCATAGTATTGTTCGCTTCCATATTAACGATGTAAGTTCCCGTTTTTAGTCCGTTTAATTCTAAACGTAGTCTATGTTCACCAGAATTTAAGTTATTGAATGATTTTTCAGAAACAATTCTACCGTTTAGGTCAGTAACTGTAAATTCAACACTACCGTTAGAAACAAGGTTTACATCAACTGTAGTTTGATTGAACGCTGGGTTAGGATACATTTTTAAGTTTTCTCCTTTAACCTTAATCTCACCTTGGTAATTTTCATCTAAACCAATCGTGTTAACCTGAGCAAGGCTTCCTGTTTTCCAGAAACCGCGTCCGTAGCTACCTGCGAAAATAGTACCGTTTACCACTGAATCAGTAATAATTACGTTACCGTTATCTATGTAACCATTTGAAGGTTTAGTATTGATTTGTTGTTTAAGAGTAAACACAGGTACAGACTCAATACCATTTGACGAAGAAGGCCCCCATGAGATAACCCCTGCATTGATATTATCAGTAGAGTAAATACCTAGTTCAGTACCAACGATAACCATATCTCCATCAAAGTAATTGATTACAGAAGAGTAAACAGGCACTTGTGGAAGATCAGATTGAACAGAAGCAAATACTGGAGATGCTTGTGTTGCATTGCTTGAGTAATAAACATAAGCATTGTTCCCGTAGTTACCTAAAGTTACAATTACTGCATCGTTATTATTTGGATCTACTGAAACTGAGGTAATTGATCTACCACCAAAACTTCTAATTTTTGCAACTTGAACCACTGGAGAGCTAGAGGTGTCTATGTCGGCTTTTCCATCTCTTGCGTGAGAAATATTTGATAGTCTGTAAAGATTACCGTTTTCAGTACCCACAAATAAAATGTCACCATCAAAAGACATAGTCATTGCTTGTGGAATGTCGCCGTCATCTATGTTTCCAATTCTCCACCATTCTGACTTACCACCGATATTATTTGGATTTCTTGTCATCCAGATACCTCCACCTGTTACGTTATAGTTAGTCAAACCAACAATAAATGCTTGAGAAATTGGATCTTGGAAGTTAAAGGTATCTCTAGGAGCAACCGCTTGCGGAAGATTGTATCTCAACTCATGACCCCCAATTCTAGTTTCAAGTTGAATAGCATCACCAGCATCATAATAAACATCAGCTAAACCTGTGATTTCTAAGAATGGAGCAGGTTTGTTCGGTGAAAAGTTAACAGTGTAATCACCAGTAGCAGGATCAAAAGTAGCAGAACCCCATTCAGAAACATATTTATTACTATCAGGATCCCATTCAATTAGGTAATCTCCAGAAACTACTTTAAAAGAATCTGCTACCCATTTGGCAGTTGTTTGAGGTGTCTCTAATGTACCTTCGTATGATCGACGGGTACCATTACCAAATGCGATAAATTGTGCCTCTCTAAATGCTCCAAAAGAAATTGAATCTGTAGACAGAGTATCATTAAATGATTCATGTAAGTAGTAAGGCATAACCCAAGAAGCAAAATTACTATTTCCAGGCTTTCTTACGGTTGTCATTCTAGTATCATAGAAGGTTTCCCATCCATCACCTCTAAGACCTGATCTTCTCAAAGATCCGTTTGGAGTTTCAGCAAAGTAAACTCTTCCTTCAATTTTTGAAATTTCAGAGAAACCGCCGTCACCACCAAAAACTTGCACTGACTCACCATCAATACCTACTTGGCGTTCACCAATTTTTAAATAATGAGTACCGTTGTCTTGAGCTCCACCAATTAACTCATCGTTAGGTCCGTAAGAAATATTATAAAACTGAATGGTAGAGTAATTCTTATTTCTTTGAGTCCACGATTGACCACCATCATTGGTAACAGCAACACCACCATCTGAAACGTGGTAAGCTCTGCCTTGAACATTCGGGTCAAAAATGATTCTGTGTTGGTCAGCATGCAAGTAAAAAGGAAGTAAGGGCAATGCGTTCCATTGAGTTTTTCTTGACCAAGAACCGTCCCAAACCCACAAATCAATTCCACCAAGAAATAATTTTTCTTTATCAAATGGATCAACGCCAACTAATAAGTCGTAATTTCCTTGTCTAGTTGCTCCATTGTAGAAAGGATCAAATAAAGATGATCTTTCTCCAATTTTTGTCCAAGTGGTTCCTCTATCAGTAGTTCTATAAACCGCTCTAAGTCCGCCGTCACCATCAATCTGACAAACATAAACGTAGTCAGGGTCAGAGTGAGAAACCCCGTATGCTTGACGTCCTACACCTCTTGGTAAGTCGGTAGCACCCGGAAGCGATTTAGAAATCTCAGAATATGTACCAGCATCTCCATTAGCAGAATAGTAAGTTTTACTATCAATATTTACCCAAACAGAACCGTCACTAGCAACTTCAAAGTCGGTAACAGTTCCTGTGATTCCTATGGCATTATTCCAAGTAGAACCACCGTCTGTAGTAACCATAAATGCAGAAGCAGTACCAACATAAACTTTATTTGGATCTGTAACATCAGCCTCTACATCTGCAATATGAGCCCATGGATGGTTATATGAATTTAAGGTTGGCTTAGTAGAAGGAAGCAAAGAGAATGTCTGACCGTTATCAGTAGATTTGTATACTCCACCACCCATAAATCCTGCATCAGAAGAAGTTCCAGATGCATTGTAAAAATTAAAAATCCCTTCTCCGGTTCCGTAGTAAATATCTCCATTTGAAGTTTGGGCAATACCAGTTACTGCTTTGTTGGCATCAACCGGAACACTTACAGGAGCCCAAGACAGTCCTTTGTTCATTGATTTGAATAAACCACCCGAAACAGAACCTGCATACAATACATTTGAATCATTTCTGTCAATGATCAAATCACGAGTTCTACCACCGAAATTAAAAGGACCTAGCTCTTCCCATTCTAGGACAGCACTACTTGTTTTATTGGCAAGACTCATAGCTTGCTGTCTTCCACGAAGCACGTCATTAGGATCAATTGTTCCCGTATTTTGATTTGCTCGCATCATATTGAGGTACTCCTGACTTCCTTTGGCGTCAAGAGTCTCATAAGATCTTGGAGAATACAATGATTCATAGGTGTCAAGGTTAGAAACCCAAACAGCTGATAATGAACCAATAAATGTTAGCGAAAGACCTGTAAGTAATCTTTTTTTCATGGTCTATTCTGTTTTCTTCTCATTTTATGGCGCCTAAAAGTAATAAAAAAACCTTTAGAATTTGGTTAAAATAAATGCTTTTCGGCGTGATAGGATGATCTAACAAGTGGACCGGACTCCACGTACTTAAATCCTAAATCTATTCCTATTTTTTTTAATCGGTCAAAAACCACCGGTTATATAAAGTTAACGACAGGAAGGTGCCCTGTGGTTGGTTGTAAATATTGTCCAAGGGTTAAAATGTCCACTTTGTGGTCTCTCAAGTCTTTCATAGCCTCAATTACCTCTTCTTCAGTTTCTCCCAAGCCAAGCATAATTCCAGACTTAGTTCTCTTGATTCCACCCTCTTTTAGGTATTTTAATACCTGTAAACTTCTATCGTATTGTGCTTGAATTCTAACCTTGCGGGTCAACCTTTTAACCGTTTCAAGGTTGTGGCTAACTACTTCAGGAGAAACTTCAATAATCCTATCAATGTTTACGGTCTCTCCTTTGAAGTCAGGAATAAGAGTCTCCATAGTGGTAGTTGGACTCATTCTTCTCACTGCTTTAACGGTTTCCGCCCAAATAATGGATCCTCCATCTACAATATCATCTCTATCAACGGATGTGATTACACAATGCTTTACCTTCATTAATTTCACGGATCTAGCGACTCTTTCAGGCTCTTCCCAATCAATGGCTTCTGGCCTACCCGTTGCAACATTGCAAAATCCACAACTTCGCGTACATGTATTACCCAAAATCATAAAGGTCGCCGTGCCTTCTCCCCAACATTCACCCATATTCGGACAATTACCCGACTCACAAATGGTGTGCAATTGGTAATTATCTACGAGCTTTCTAACCGACTTGTAATTCTGACCCGTCGGTAATTTCACCCTTAGCCACTTTGGCTTTTTTGGTTTATCTGCTACTTGTGCCATTTATTTAATTCCATTTCGTTCCAAAGTTAAACGTTACATAAAACTGGAACCAAAAATTATAATTTTCAGTGTCGTACATTATCGGTACTCCTTCCGTAAAGACTCCCGATGGAGTTGTTGGATTATACGTTGGGAAAAAATCAACAATCACCCCTGTTTCTAAGGTTGTGATTTTTTCATCAAAAAACGTATAATCAAAATTAAATCCTGACTTTAAATACAAACCAGGAACCAACTTTGAATTTCCTAAACCCGTAAAAAATGAAGCTTGTCCATATATATTACTATAGGGATGAACTTCTGGATCATAGCGTTCAACGGATAGGGTATTATCTTTGGTTAGAACTTCTAAATAAATGGGTTTTAAAATCCCCAATGAAAGTCCACCGTATAATATCCAAGAAATTGAAACACTACCTTGATCGGTCTTATCTACTAATATTTTTTCATTTCCATACCCTACTCTTATAGAATAAAGGCTATTAATCTTGCCGTCCACAAAACTGCGTGATGGATTAAAGATTAATTGGTTTGGAAACTTAACCTCTTTTGGGTGACGAATGTTCACTAAATCAATTTCCCATCCGTTTTTATTGTATCCGTTTTTATAAAACTGTCTTCGCAAGGTTAGTCCATAACCACGGGTGTGAAACATGATCCCACCAGTAACCTCATTCTGGTATACAAGACGTTTAAAGTCAGCTTTTTCTTGCGCCTGTGAAAAGCTCAAGAAACAACTGGCCATAAAGAATATTACAAACGCCTTTTTAATCATGGTCTAACCAACTGAATATGGTTTCTCTACTAATATCAAAATGAGAAGTATCTCTAACAGCCTTATTATCTTTAACCAAAATGATTTGGGGCGACTCGTGGTGAACCCCAAGTTCTGAAGAAATAAAATTACTCACCTCTCTATACCTTATTAAATCTAGGTAATATGATTTGATTCCTATTTCCTCTAATTCATCAATGATTTTTTGAAATCTATTGATGGCTGCCGCCGAAATTGAACAACGGGTGCTGTGCTTAAAAATAATGACTCCTTCCGGAGATTTTTCAGACTCTTGTAAAACGGTTAACAGTTCCTCATTCGAGGTGATCGAATATCTAAATTCCATTAAGAATTTACGGGTTGTTCCATTTCGATGCTACCTTGAAATGCAGGACAGTTTTCTGAAGAACTGCAAGAACTCATAGCAAACAATGCAATAACTGAAACAACAATGAGGGTTACTTTTTTCATGCCTTTTAATTTTTTACGCCCGCTACTCACGCGCGAAATTTTTTAATTTAATTTTACGTTGTATTCAAAACCTTGAATTCCTAACGTCATTTTCTAAAAGCTATAAGCCAACAAATTTAATAAATACATTTGGCTTTATGTTAGAACGAACAATTTAATAAAATGAACATAATTACCGACCATGTTTTATTAAAAGACCTACGTCCAGAATGGAAATCCACTTTTTACAAAGAATTTGAAAAACCCTATTTCTCTTCTCTTCTGGAATTTTTAGAAAGTGAATACAAACACCATCGTGTTTATCCTCCTAAAAACATGCTCTTTACTGCTCTTAACAATTGTGCCCCTCAAGATGTTCGTGTGGTCATTCTTGGACAAGACCCTTACCACACCCCTGGATTAGCTCATGGACTGGCATTTTCAGTACCGGTGGGCTGTTCTTTTCCGCCAAGCTTGCGCAATATTTTTAAGGAATTAAAAAACGATATTAAGGCAGATGCGCCTTTTTCTGGAGACCTAACTCATCTTGCAAAACAAGGGGTTCTATTACTAAACACTACCTTAACGGTTAGGCATGGTGAAGCCGCGAGTCACTCAAACAAAGGTTGGGAGTTTTTTACCGATGCAATTATTGAATGGATAAACCAAAACCATGAAAATGTAGTTTTTATTCTTTGGGGAGCTCATGCAAAAGCAAAAGAGAGTTTAATCGATACCAACAAACACCTCATCCTTAGCTCTGCACATCCCTCTCCACTTTCTGCTCACAGGGGATTTTTTGGTTCTTCCCCATTTTCAAAAACCAATGAATACCTTATTTTAAAAGGGAAAAAGAAAATTTCTTGGGCTATTTAAAATATATATTGTTTTTCATGATCAGTGCCATGTCTTCCTTCGGACAAGGAGTTACTGTTGAGTTTTTTCCAAGAGGAAAGTACCAAGCCCAAAAAGTAAAAACTCCCGCGAAAGCGGATTCTATAACCTTATTCAATTATGAAAAAACCTTACTCATTAAACTTGAAGAGGAAGGATATTTTGAGACACAAATAGTAAAAGACAGCACGTTTTGGAGGGTCATGGTTGGGCGAAAATCAAATTGGGTGGTGATAAGCGACTCGTCTTACAATTTCACAAATGGGTTAGAAAAAACCTCTTTGACGCCTTCGGCAGCCCAAGCCTTAAACCAAAACATCTTGCAGTATTTTGCCAAACACGGCTACCCTTTTGCCTCCGTTCAATTGAAGGTTGTTAAATGGAAAAACGACACCATAATAACTGAGGTGAAAATTGATAAAGGTCCTGAAATAACTATAGACAGCTTGGTGGTAAAAGGCATTGAATCGCTCAACCCTAGTGTTATTGAAAAATATACTCAGATAAAGCCGGGTGACCTTTACGATCAATCTGAAATTAACCAAGCCAACAATCGTTTAAATCGTCTAGGGTATCTACAAATGACTGGACGACCTGCCATGATTTTTTCTAAAGAAAAAAACATACTCTACCTCTATGGAAAGTACAATTCTGCCAATAGATTTGATGGTCTGGTTGGGTTAAATACCGAACCCAATGGCAAAACCTATTTCACCGGAGATTTAGACCTTCAGCTTCAGAATGTTTTTAAAAATGGAGAATCTATTGGTTTAGCTTGGAATTCTCCTGGAGGTGGATCACAAGAATTAAACAGTAAAGTAAAATGGCCTTTTCTTTTTAAAACCCCCTTGGGCGTTTCGTTGGGGTTTGATCTATTTAGAAGAGACTCAACATTTGCCAACAGAGATATTCAATTAGGCTTGTCGTATCTAATTTCTCCTGAATTGTCCATTAATATGGGATATGAATGGTTTTCTACCAATACCTTGGGAAGTGGATCTTCTACCTCAACAATAAACTCTGCTCAATCTAATTGGTTTACCGTGGGAGCAGAATACAAAAACTATATTGGAGATATCATTCCCCGAAAAGGGTGGGCAGGGAATTTCACCTTAGGCCAGGGTCGAAGAACTGCCGAAGGACTCAACCAATCAGTATATAAAGTATTGGTAAACATTGAGCGATTTGAATCTTTGTACCTCAATCATCACTTATATCTTCAAGGAAGAGTTAAATTTTTATACGGAAGCAATTTTTATGAAAATGAAATGTACCGAGAAGGTGGAATAAAAAGCTTTAGAGGATTTAATGAGCAAACCATCATCACGACTCAATTCATAAAATTCACCTTAGCCTACCGTTATTTCTTTGAACAAAATTCATTTTTTGAAATATTTAATGACGTTGGAGGTGCCAATGATCAGGTGGTTACGACCCAATTTAATTTTTTATGGGGAGTTGGAGCCGGTGTGGGTTTCCAAACTAAGGGCGGAATCTTTACCTTAGCATATGCGTTGGGTAAAACCAATGACAATGATTTTGATTTTAGGACCGGGAAGGTCCATATAGGATACATAAACCAATTTTAATTAATGGATATAATTACAATATTAGTCCCCATGATCGTGGGACTTATCGTCGGATATATTTTTGGAGTTAAGTCAGCTGCTACAAAAGCCCCGATTGATACGGAAGAATTAAAAAACTCTTTGAGCGCCACACAAGGCGAAAACCTTGAATTAAAAACTCAAATTTCTCGTCTTGAGGAACAAATAAGAGGTACAAGAGAAAATTTTGAAAGCAAGCTTGGAGAAAACGCAAAATTGCAATCAAAATTAGAAGACCAAAATCAAATGCTAAGTGCACTCAACGCAGAGAAGACTTCGCTACTTGAAAAGTTGAGTTTTGAAAAGTCAAGACACGAAGAACACAAAGCATCAGTAGAAAAGCTGCAAGAAAAATTTCAAAAAGACTTTTCAATTGTTGCCCAAGGACTTCTTGAACAAAATGCAAAAAAGCTTTCTGAAACCAATCAAGAAAAGATAAAAGACCTGTTAGGTCCTTTGGGAGAAAATTTAGAACAATTTAAAAAACAGATTTCTGAAGACCGAAAAGAAAATCTATCCGGTAGAGCAGAATTGAAATCTATGATTGAACAGTTTCAAAAGCAAAATGAAAACATCAGTATTCAAGCCAAAAACCTTGTAGACGCTCTTAAAGGAGATGTCAAAAAACAAGGAAACTGGGGTGAAGTAATATTAGAACGTATTCTAGAACACTCGGGTCTTAGAAAAGGAATTGAATACGACACCCAGAAAGGTTACAAAGATTCTTTAGGAAACACACTACTACCGGATGCAGTTATTAATTTACCTGACAATAAAAAGGTAATCGTTGACTCTAAGGTTTCATTAAAAGCCTATGAAGCTTATGTTTCTGCAGAGAGTAAAGACGAACAAGTTCTTGCACTTAAATCTCATGTTCAATCGGTTAGAGCGCATATGAAAGGGTTAAGCGATAAGAACTATTTTAAAATTCAAGAACTAGAAGGCCTTGATTTTGTTCTAATGTTTTTACCCGTTGAACCGGCCTTTAGTCTACTTTTTCAAGAGGATCAACCCCTTTATTTAGAGGCTTTAGAAAAGAATATTGTAATTGTTTCACCAAGTACACTGCTTGCCACTTTACGAACTATTCACAGTATATGGAAGCAAGAACAACAGTCTCAAAACGCCTTAGATATTGCCAACAGAGCCGGTGCTTTATACGATAAGTTTGAAGGATTTGTAGTTGATTTAGAAAAAGTTGGAGATCATTTAGACAAAGCCCAAAAAACGCATCAATCTGCCTTTAACAAATTGTCTAAGGGTAGAGGTAATTTACTAGGACAAGTAGAAAAGCTTAAAAATTTAGGTGCAAAGGCAACAAAACAAATAGACCGAAAGTTATTAGATGAATCAGACTCTAATGAATAAGATAAAATCAAAAATAATATCCATATTCATTTCCCTTCTGGGGATATTTACATTGTGGGCCTGTTCTTCTTCGGCAGATATTGCATCGACCAACTTGGCACATCTTTATCAAACAGAAAGTCTTTTTCTAAAACCACAATTTAATGTTATTCACTTTAGTGAAGACTCCACAGAAGTGTACTTTAAAATTGAATCAGAGCAAATACTTTATGTTAGAAACCAAGAAGGTAAGTATGAAGCGGATGTGAAAATTTCTTACAGGTTACTTGATTCTTATGTTTTAGCTCAGGTAATTGATTCAGGAACCGTCATCCTCAAAGATTTAGTAGACTCCCCTACTCCGAAAATTGTTCGTGGGCACTTTGATCTAGAATACCCTATTGTTGATGAAGACAATAGGTATGTATTAGAAATGACCATGATGGACCAAAAAAGAAAGGTTCAATTTCAAGATTTAATTGAAATACACAAGTACTCAGCCCAACATAAGCAGACGTTTATTTTCACTGATACATCTGGCACCATTCATTTTGATCCTTGGATTAGTCCAGGAGAACCCTTTTTCTTAAAACACGCCTCGGGTGAAAAGGAATACAAGGTAAGAGTTTACACTCGTGAGTTTCCGCTGGCAGCGCCGCCCCATGTTGAAAACAAACAAAACACGTTGTCTTATGAGGCTGATAGCACTTTTATCGTTTCAAGTGAAAATCCGATAGTACTCAATCAACCTGGATTTTATCATTTTCAAATCAATGAAGAAGATAAAAATGGTTTTACGGTTTTCATCTTTAGTAAAGGTTACCCCTACATTTCTAGCAAAAGCGATTTAGGTCCGCCGTTAAGGTATTTAACCACCAATACAGAATACAATCAACTATACCTTCCTGAAGATTCAGATCAATCTAAAAAAAATGTAGATGACTTTTGGCTAAAGCGAGTAAGTACCGTTGATCAAGCCCAATCACTAATAAAAACCTACTATGGTCGCGTAGAATCTTCTAATAGACTGTTTACCAGTTTTGTTGAAGGTTGGCGCACCGATAGAGGAATTATTTACACGGTTTACGGTCCTCCCTCAGGAATTTACAGAAATTCAAATGGAGAGACGTGGGTTTATGGAAATGAGAACAGTTCATTGAATTATGTTTTTACCTTTGTCAAGGTTTCTAATCCCTTTACTGAAAATGATTATTCACTTACTCGTTTAAGTCGATATCGCTATGGGTGGGGACAAGCCATTGAAGCTTGGAGAAGAGGAAACACCTATAACATAAACGACATTAAAAGGGAACAAGATGAAAGGGACCGACAACTCCAATACAACAACCAACCTAATATTTGGTATTAGACCCATCATTGAAGCCGTTGAAGGCGGAAAAGAAATTGATAGAATCTTTGTACAAAAGGGGTTATCAAGTACGGTCTTCGGTGAGCTTCAAGAGGTTTTAAAAAAGCATCAGATTGCATACAAGCAAGTTCCTGTTGAGAAACTGAATCGACTTACCCGTAAAAACCATCAAGGAGTTGTGGCCTTTATTTCACCTATTTCTCTCTTTTCATTAGAAGACATGGTGGCTAAGGCTTTTGAAAAAGAAAGCCATCCGATGTTTATGATACTTGACCGTGTGACGGATGTCAGAAATTTTGGGGCCATTGTTAGAACCGCAGAATGTGCTGGTGTTTCAGGAATTGTTATTCCAGACAATCAATCCGCTCCGATAAATGGTGACGCCATGAAAACAAGTACTGGTGCTCTTTCTAGAGTACCCATTGCCAAGGTGCCTCACCTATTAGATGCCATTTATTATTTTAAAGGATCTGATGTTCAAATCATTGGTTGTACCGAAAAAACCAGCGATGAAATTTATGCTCCAGATTTTTCTAAATCTACAGCCATTATTATGGGATCAGAGGAAAACGGAATTTCACCGGCAATCATGAAGCACTGTGATGGCAAGGCAAAAATTCCGATGATGGGGTCTATTGGATCGTTAAATGTTTCGGTGGCTTCAGGAATCATTTTATATGAGGCGGTACGTCAAAGGTTAAATTCATAAATTACGGTCCAATTTAACCTTAGTGTACATGCGTTTTTCTATACTCAGCCTTTTTGTTTTAACCAGTGTCCTGCTGAATGGTCAATCTAATTGCCAAACCACTAAGTTCACTCCCTTTAAAACAGGCACCAATATTGATTATAATTCTAGGTCAGATACTTTTGACCTTGAACATATTCACATTGACCTAGATCTTGTTAATCTCCCCTTTCAAGGGACCTCAGGAAAGGCAGTTATTGATTTTACCACTTTACTTCCCAACAGTAATCAAATACGGTTTGATCTTCAGGCCCTAATAGTAGATTCTGTTTTTTACAATGGTCAAATGGCTACTTTTTCAAATGTTTCTCCGCATGTTATCATACAGTTTCCTACCGTACCCACGGTAGGAAGCACTGATTCTGTAGAAATATTTTATCAAGGCGTTCCTCCTATTGACCCTACTAATTGGGGTGGAGTACACTTTGACGATCCGTATTTCTACAATCTAGGTGTAGGTTTTGGTGAAAATCCTCATGTATACGGAAGAGCATGGTTTCCTTGTTTCGATAATTTTGTTGAAAAATCTACCTATTCAATTTCTGTAACTACCAATGGAGGTAGAAAAGCATTTGCAAATGGAACCTTAAAAAGTACCCAAACAGTGGGTACAAACACCCGTTATGATTGGGAAATAAACCAAGAAATTCCTTCTTACCTAGCGAGTTTTGCCATTTCTAATTATGCAGAATTAACCTATACTCACACAGGTCTTAATGGAAATATACCCGTAAGTATTGCTGCTAGACCTCAAGACACGACCAATGCAAAGGCTAGTTTTATTAACCTTCCGGGGATAATTGACCATTTTGAAACTTCTTTTGGAGCTTACGCTTGGGAAAAAATTGGATACGCACTTACGCAGAAAGGTGCTATGGAACACGCTACTTCTATCCATCTACCTGTCTCTTTAGCCAACGGTTCACTGTCTGGAGAAGACATTATTGCCCATGAGTTAGCACACCATTGGTGGGGAAACCTAATCACATGCGAAACGGCTGAAGACATGTGGATTAACGAGGGTATGGCAGAGTATTCCAGTCATTTATACACCGAAGGTGTTTATGGCCAAAAAAGGTATTTAAATACAGTTCAAGACAATCAAGACTATGTATTAAAGGTCGCTCATAGAACAGACGGAGGATACTATCCAATTGCTGGAATTCCTCATAGTATTACTTACGGAACGCACGTCTATCAAAAAGGTGCTATGGTGGGACACAACCTTAGAAATTACCTCGGTGATTCTACCTTTTTTGCTTCTTTAACAACGCTACTAAACCAAAATGCATTTGGAAATTTAAGTACCGGTGCTTTTGAAGTCCAATTAGAGACTATTACCAATAAAGACTTAACCCCATTCTTTGATCAATGGGTAAAGGCACCCGGTTTTCCTCAATTTAGCATTGATTCTAGCTTGTATTATTGGTCAAGTGGAAACCTTGCCCTTCATGTGGTTCAACGATTACACCAAGCCCCATCGATGTTTACCCATGTGCCTCTAGAAGTTGTATTGATGGACAGTAATGGAAACCGTGAAACTCATTGGATTGAATATGGCATAAGTGATTCTACCTTTTTCGTTTTTTCTAGCATTACCCCTGAAATGATTTTACTCAACCCTATGGGTAGATTGTTGACAGCAACCACCGTTAATTTTGATACGATTAAACCAGGGACCACTACTCTTTCAAGGGCTAGAGTTACCGTCAATAATTTAGGAAATGACAGTGCAACCTTTTATGCTGCTCACCACCTAGTAGCTCCAGGCGGTGATGTTTTAGGTGACTACAAAATTTCAAACAGAAGGTACTTTACCTTTAATCACTTCAGTAATGCCGAGAATTTCTCAATAGACATTCCATATAATGGTGATAAGGGACAAAACGGAATTGACACTACCCTATTACAAAATACCGAAGACAGTCTAAAGTTACTGTATAGGCCTACCGGAAAAACTGAATGGCAGCTCTATCCATATTACAGTAAAAACCAAGGTTTCCCCAATGATAAAAAAGGAGTCTTTTCGTTGAGTAAAGTCTTGGTGGGAGACTATGTTTTTGCCAATGGCGATCCTTCAATTTCTATAAAAGAGTTAAGTCGACATTCCCTTCGTGTAAAGTTATTCCCGAACCCAACAAAAGGAGATATTAATATCATGGTTGATTCAGAGAAAAGTAAAATTAGCCATCTTGAAATTTTATCTATTGAAGGTAAAATCCTCTTAAAAGAACGCATTGCCATAACCGCAGGTGAACAAGTATTTTCTTATTCAACCGATCAATGGCCTAGCGGATCTTATCTTGTAAAGATCAATGGCCAAACTTTGAAATTTATTATTGAGTAAAAAAAAGCCCTGACAATTGTCAGGGCTTTTTTTATTAACTGTTTAAAGAAGCAATTTGATTCTTTAGTATTTCTATTTTTTCAAGAGCATCTGATTCTTTCTTTTTCTCATTTGCAACAACTGCCTCTGGCGCGCCTGCTACAAATCTTTCGTTTGAAAGTTTCTTTTGTACACTCTTTAGAAAGCCTTGGGTATATTCTAGGTCCTTCTGAAGTTTTTCTATCTCTTCTTCTAAATTTACAGAATCACCTACTGGAATAAAAAACTCTCTTTGCTTAATAATCACACTAAACGATTGTTCAGGTGCTGATTCTGCTGAGGTAATATTTGAAACATTGGCAAGTTTTATTACCGAGCTTTCAAACGGAACTTCATCTATGTTAAGCTTAATTACTTCTAAAGCCTCCTTTGGAGACATTCCTTTGCCAGCTCTAAAGTTTCTTATTTGGGTAATTAATTCTTGGGCTACTTCAAACTTTTCAAGAAGGTCTAGGTCAAATCCGGTTTGTTTCGGCCAAGACTTAAACATAATGGTTTCACCTTCTTTTCTGTCCTCAAAGAGATGCCAAATTTCTTCCGTTAAAAACGGCATGAACGGATGTAAAATTCCTAAAATATTTTCAAATAACTCTTGAGTTTTTGAATAGGTTAACGCATCAATTGGAGCTTGATAAGCAGGTTTCACCATTTCTAAATACCAAGAACAGAAGTCATCCCAAACCAATTTATATGTAGCCATCAATGCTTCACTCATACGGTACTTAGAGAACTTGTCATCAATATCTGCTAGAGCTTGTTGCATTCGATTTTCGAACCATTCAATAGCCTCTTTAGCTTCTTGAGGTTGCTCTAGAGAATTATCAATTTCCCATTGCTTTGTAAGCCTAAAAGCATTCCATATTTTATTTGAGAAATTTCTACCTTGCAAACACAGCTCTTCATCAAACGGAAGGTCGTTACCTGCCGGTGAAGTCAGTAACATTCCAACTCTCACCCCATCGGCCCCATGTTGTTCCATGAGTTTGATTGGATCAGGGCTATTACCTAACTGCTTAGACATCTTTCTTCCTTGTTTATCTCTTACAATTCCTGTTAGATATACATTTTCAAAAGGTCTTTTATCGGTATACTCAAATCCTGCTATGATCATTCTCGCCACCCAGAAGAATAAAATCTCTGGAGCAGTTACTAAATCTTGTGTAGGATAATAGTATTTAAACTCTTCATTTTCAGGATTTCTGATTCCATCAAAAACAGAAATAGGCCACAACCAAGAACTAAACCAAGTATCAAGCGCATCGGGGTCTCTTGAAATATCGTTACTAGTAAGATTTGGATTTCTTGTTAATTCTTTAGCTTTCTCTAAGGCTAATTCCTCATTTTCAGCAACTACCATTTTATCCTTGTCTTCACCTAGATACCAGGCTGGTATCTGATGTCCCCACCACAATTGTCTTGAAATGCTCCAGTCGCGAACATTCTCCATCCAATACTTATAGGTGTTTTTAAACTTAGAAGGAATCAATTTTACATGATCTTCCATTACTGCTTTTAAAGCCGGTTCAGAAAGCTCCTTCATTTTCAAGAACCATTGTTCTGATAACCTAGGTTCAATTACAGCACCCGTTCTTTCTGAGGTACCTACAGAAGTATTATAGTCTTCTATTTTTATTAAAAACCCTTTTTCTTCTAAGGCGGCTGAAACCTTTTTTCTAGCCACAAAACGATCTAGTCCTTGAAAATCAAGTCCATGCTCATTTAGGGTTCCGTCCTCATTTAGAATATCAATAATCTCTAATTGATGCTTTTCACCTATCTCTTTATCATTAACGTCGTGAGCGGGGGTTATTTTTAAACAACCTGTACCAAACTCTACATCAACATAGTCGTCTTCAATAATTGGAATTACCCGATTGCAAAGTGGTACAATTGCTTTTTTCCCACGTAAGTGTGCAAATCTTGCATCTGAAGGATTGATACAGATGGCGGTGTCACCTAAAATGGTTTCAGGTCTAGTCGTAGCGATGGTTACTTTTTCATCACTTCCTTCAATAGCATATTCTACATAGTACAATTTGCTTTGAACATCTTTGTGAATAACCTCTTCATCAGAAACTGTTGTTTTAGCTTCAGGATCCCAGTTAACCATTCGGTACCCCCTGTAGATTAGTCCCTTGTTGTAAAGGTCAACAAATACTTTTATTACAGATTCTGATCTGGTTTCATCAAGGGTGAAAGAAGTTCTATCCCAATCACAGGAAGCACCCAGTTTTTTTAACTGCTCAAGAATAATTCCTCCGTGCTTTTCAGTCCATTCCCAAGCGTGTTTCAAAAACTCCTCCCTAGAAAGGTCTGCCTTGTTAATTCCCTCAGCCTTAAGCTTTGCAACCACTTTTGCTTCCGTAGCAATAGATGCATGGTCAGTACCAGGAACCCAACAAGCGTTTTTACCAAGCATTCTTGCCCTTCTAACTAACACATCTTGAATCGTGTTGTTAAGCATGTGGCCCATATGTAAGACACCCGTTACGTTGGGTGGAGGAATAACAATTGTGTAAGGCTGTCTTTCATCTGGCGTTGAAGAGAAAAACTCATTGTCAAGCCAATATTTATACCACTTGTCTTCAGTGGTTGTAGGATCGTATTTACTAGGAATTTCCATCTAAAAATCTCTTCGAAAAAATTGAAAAGGCAAAGGTAAACATTAGAGTTCCTATAAATGAAATCAACTTGAAAATAATTTAATGACGAAAACTAATTGAAATTAGGAGATTACGGTATAAAAATTGATAAACAGTAATCAATATTTGGTCATCCCACTGAGAACATTAAATTTGTTAATCTAAAATTTTGAAATCATGAAAAAATATTTCCTTACCCTAGGAATTGCAATGCTTGGATTGTTAACTGCTAACGCGCAAGAACACGTTGAAAATCCTAACGCACCTGTAATAGAATTTGAGGCAACAACTATTGACTACGGTACGATTGATCAAGGTAGTGATGGCCGAAGAGAATTTGTTTTTACAAATACTGGAGAAGAGCCTTTAATCATCAAAAATGCTAAAGGAAGTTGTGGATGTACTGTTCCAACCTACTCAAAAGATCCTATTATGGCAGGTGAGACTGGAACCATTAAGGTAAAATATGACACCAGAAGAGTTGGACCCTTCACAAAATATGTTACGATTACTAGTAATGCTACCAACAGAACCGTTCGCCTAACTATTAAAGGAAGAGTTAATGCGGTTGAAAAAGAACCAAAGGCTAGTCTTACTCCTGAAAAAAGTAAGGTGGCTAGATAATAATTGAATTATTTTTAGAAATTTGCCTCGCCCTAGTGCGGGGCATTTTTTTTATAATACACATCATTATGCCACAGGTTTCAAAGAAGGGAATGGCAATGCCAGCTTCACCAATTCGAAAGTTAGTGCCTTACGCAGAAAAGGCCACTAAGCAAGGAAAGACCGTATTTTATTTAAACATCGGTCAACCTGACATTAAAACTCCACAAGTTGCGCTAGACGCGGTAAAAATTAATGACTTACCCGTATTAGAGTACAGTCATAGTGCGGGGTTTGAATCGTATAGAAAGGGACTGGTAGGATATTACGAATCAAAAGGAATTTCTTTAGATCTTGAAGATATTATTGTAACTACTGGTGGATCTGAAGCACTTCTCTTTGCTTTTGGTTCCATTATGGATACAGGTGATGAAGTAATTATTCCAGAGCCTTTTTATGCAAATTACAACGGTTTTGCTGTAAGTTCAGGTGTAAAAGTTGTACCGGTTGAATCCAATATTAAAGATGGCTTTGCCTTACCCCCTATTTCTGAATTTGAGAAAAAAATTACCTCGAAAACCAAGGCGATTTTAATCTGTAACCCAGGTAATCCTACGGGATATTTGTATTCTAAAGAAGAACTAGAAACCATTAAAGAAATCGCTAAAAAACATGATTTGTTTATTATAGCTGACGAAGTATATAGAGAGTTTACGTATGATGGAGTTTCTCATACAAGTATTCTTTCACTTGATGGACTAGAAAATAACGCTATTGTAATTGACTCGGTATCGAAGAGATATAGCATGTGTGGTGCTAGAATTGGAATGTTAGTTTCTAGAAATAAAGAACTAATGTCTACAGCTTTAAAATTTGCTCAAGCAAGACTTAGCCCGCCTACTTATGCACAAATTGCCTCAGAAGCAGCTCTAAAAACTCCAGACTCTTATTTTGAAGAAGTAATTGAAGAGTATGTAGAAAGGAGAAATATTTTGGTAGATGGATTAAATTCTATTCCGGGTGTATTTTGTCCGATGCCTAAAGGTGCTTTTTATTGTGTCGCTGAATTCCCTGTTGAAGATGCCGATCACTTTGCACAATGGTTATTAGAGAGCTTTGATTACAAAGGAAATACGGTAATGATTGCTCCTGCTGCTGGATTTTATTCAAATCCTGAATTGGGTAAAAACCAAGCCCGATTAGCCTATGTACTTAATGATCAATCGCTTAAAACTTCGGTAGAGATCATCAGAAAGGCCCTTGAAGTTTATCCCAATAAAATTTAAATCGCGAATTTGAAATAAAAAAATCCCACACGGCGCATATGTCATGTGGGATTTTTATTTTCACCAAAATATGTTTTTGTGAAAAGGATTAACCACGCTTCTTTAAAACCCTACAATACCTTTGGGTTTGATGTAATTGCTGATGAATTAATTGAATTTAATTCTGAAGAAGAATTGATTTCTATTCTTGAAAAAACCAATTCAAGCCATAAGTTGATCTTGGGTGGCGGCTCGAATGTTTGTCTTACCAAAAATATTGATGGACTCGTTTTGCTCAACAAAATTCAGGGCGTAGAGATTACTCATAAAAATGAAGATCAGGTAACCATTGCCTTTGGGGCGGGTGAAAATTGGCATGAAATGGTTTTATGGACCCTTGACAACGGATTTGGTGGACTTGAAAACCTAAGCCTTATTCCCGGAAACATCGGCACAGCACCCATGCAAAATATTGGTGCCTATGGCGTTGAGATAAAAGATGTATTTGAAAGCCTTGAGGCCATTGATGTAAAATCATTGCAAAAGAGAACATTTTCGAATGATGAATGTCAGTTTGGTTACAGAGAGAGTGTTTTTAAAAATATTTACAAGGATCAATTCATCATTACCAAAGTATCATTTAACCTGTCGGCAAGAAACCATAAGATTAAGGCTGATTACGGAGATATTCAAAAAGTCCTTGAAGAAAGAGGCATTACCAAACCAACGATAAAAGACATTTCTAATGCAGTAATTTCTATCCGACAGTCTAAATTACCCGACCCTAAAGAGATAGGAAATTCAGGAAGCTTTTTCAAGAATCCAGTAATCTCCAAAGTAGAATTTGAAGAGGTAAAAAAGAATCATCCAAATGTGGTTGCCTACCCTTTCGGGGAAGAGATTAAAGTGAGTGCTGGATGGTTAATTGATCGTGCAGGGTGGAAAGGCTATAGAGAAGGCAATGTAGGAGTTCACGGAAAACAAGCCTTAGTTCTAGTGCACTACGGCAACGGAAAAGGACGTGAAATCATAGATTTAGCCCAAAAAATAATACAAGACATAAAGGATAAGTATAACATTACCTTAGTGCCTGAAGTAAACATTTTGTAACTTTGCACACAGATTAAAGCAACAATTTTTACGTGCTTTGAAAAAAATAAAATCATGTTTATAAAACTCTTTTTACTAGCATTATTATTTATTGGATTAGGATTTGCTGGAATTGCAATAAAAATATGGGCAAAGAAAGACGGTGAATTCTCTGGAACTTGCGCCAGTCAAAGTCCATTTCTAAATAAAGACGGTGAACCTTGCTCATTTTGTGGTGCAACTCCAGAAGAAAAATGTAAAAATCCTGAATAAAAGACGCTTAAATAGTAAAAAGCCCCAAGGAGTTGTCCTTGGGGCTTTTTTTATGACTTTCTGATTTTTTCAAATTCAGGAGAATACCATTCTTGCCACTCACTTTTTTCATCAGAATAAATTAATAGTCCTAGAAATTGCTTAGAGTTCTCGGTTAAAAATTGTTTAGCATCTTCTAACCCCATAACCATTAAAGCAGTTGCCATTGCATCCGCTTCTCCACAATTATCAGCGATAACCGTTACACTCAATAAATTATTTTTTACTGGGTAACCTGTATTTGGTAAAATGGTATGCACATATTTTTCTCCAGTCGCTTCATCAACAAAAAATTTTCGATAATTACCGGAAGTTGCCAACGCCTTATTTGAAAGGTTAACAATGGCTTGAAAACGGTCTACTTGAATTTCTGTAGCGGGTTTATCAATTCCTATGGTCCAGGCTTTACCTTTACTGTTTACGCCATGTGTAATGAGTTCTCCGCCTACTTCTACCATAAAATCATCATATCCCTTTGCGAGCAAAAATTGAGCGATTACATCCACTGTATAGCCTTGTGCCACCGCATTAAAATCTAGCTTCATGCCTTTAGGCATAGTAATTTTACGGCGAGTAAAATTGACTTTAGAAAATCCTACAAACTTTAATAAACTATCTACTTCTGTAGAATCTAAAACTCCATAAAAGTCTTTATTCCCAAACCCCCAAGCTGAAGCTAAAGGTCCGATGGTAGGATCAAATAACCCTTTGGAGGCAATATGTGCATTTTGAGATAATTCTAAAATTTGATAAAAGTTCTCATCAATAAAAACATTAGTATCTCCCCTATTGATCTTTGACAAAAGTGAATTTGGCTTCCAAAGCGACATACTGAGGTCAATGGAATATAAAATGGAATCTATGCTATTTTTAAATTTAGGATCACTCTCTGCCATAACCAAAACAGAATAGGTAGAACCTTGCGCAGGACCTGCATAAGAATATTGCATTCTAGAAGGTTTTTGACTGCACTGAGTCAAAACCAGAACTGCTACCAATAAAGCCAATATATTTTTCATAAAGCAAAAGTGATAAAAAATAAAAAGCCCCTACTAAACAGTAAGGGCTTTTTTATATACATAAGGATTTTAATTATCCTCCAAAGTCATCAAATGATACGTTTTCATCAGGCACACCCCAATCGTCACACATCTTAAGAACCGCCGCGTTCATCATTGGTGGTCCACAGAAGTAGAACTCAATATCTTCTGGTGCTTCGTGATGAGTCAAGTAATTATCAATTACTGCTTGGTGAACAAAGCCTGTAAATCCATCTCCTTCATCATCCATACTTTTCTTAGCTTTCCAGTTATCTTCTGGAAGAGGTTCAGAAAGTACAATGTGGAAACTGAAGTTAGGGAAAGCTTTCTCGATAGATTCAAAATCATCTAAGTAGAATAACTCTCTTCTAGAACGTCCACCGTACCAGTAAGAAACCTTTCTATCTGTTTTCATGGTGTGGAACAAGTGGAACAAGTGAGATCTCATGGGAGCCATACCTGCACCACCACCAATGTAAAGCATCTCAGCGTTGGTATCTTTGATAAAGAACTCACCGTAAGGTCCTGAAATAGTTACTTTATCACCTGGTTTAGAACCGAAAACATAAGAAGAACAAACTCCTGGATTTACATCCATCCAACCATTCTTTGCTCTATCCCAAGGTGGAGTTGCTACACGGATGTTAAGCATTACTATGTTTCCTTCTGCAGGGTGGTTGGCCATAGAATAGGCTCTAAACAATGGCTCATCATTAACCATTTTTAGATCCCATAAACCAAACTTATCCCATTCCGTTTTAAATTCCATTGGGTCTTTACCCAATCTAGGATGAGAAGTAATATCTATATCCTTAAAGTCAACAGTAACAGCAGGCACATCTACCTGTATGTAACCACCCGCTTCAAAATCTAGGTTTTCACCTTCAGGCAATTTAACAACAAACTCTTTAATGAAAGAAGCTACGTTGTAATTAGAAACGACTTCACATTCCCATTTTTTAATTCCGAAGATTTCTTCAGGAATCTCTACCTTCATGTCTTGCTTTACCTTTACTTGACAACCTAAGCGGTAGTTTTCTGCAATCTGTTTTCTTGTAAAGAAACCAGTTTCTGTAGGTAAGATTTCGCCTCCACCTTCAGTAACCTGACACTTACACATGGCACATGTACCACCTCCACCACAAGCAGAGGGTAAGAAAATCTTTTGATTACTCAATGTTGAAAGAAGGGTACTTCCCGATTCTACTTCTACTTCTTTTTCACCGTTGATGGTCAATTTTACTGGACCAGAAGGTGCAAGTTTTGCTTTAGCCTGTAATAAGATGGTTACCAAAATAACCATGACAATTACAAAGACAACAATACTTGAAATAATAATAATTGATGTGTTTAATAAAAGCATCTTTAATCTTTTTATCAATTAGAGTTTAATTCCCATAAAGCTCATGAACGCTATACCCATCAATCCGGTGATGATAAAAGTAATACCAAGGCCTTTAAGCGCTGGAGGAACATGTGAGTAACGAATTTTTTCACGAATTGCAGCGATAGCTACAATGGCTAAAAACCAACCAATTCCAGAACCAATACCGTAAACGGTAGCTTCACCAATAGTTTGAAATGCTCTTTCTTGCATGAATAATGATCCTCCAAGAATTGAGCAGTTTACTGCGATAAGAGGTAAGAAAATACCAAGTGAAGAGTAAAGGGCTGGCGCAAATTTCTCAACTACCATTTCTACCAATTGTACCATAGAAGCAATAATGGCAATAAACATGATAAAGCTTAGGAAGCTTAAATCAATTTCTTTAAACTCAGCACCCAACCAAGTTAAAGCACCTGCTTTAAGCACATAGTTTTCAAGCAACCAGTTAACTGGAAGGGTAATGGTTAATACGAATATTACAGCAGCACCAAGTCCGACTGCTGTTTTTACTGTTTTAGAAACAGCTAGGTAAGAACACATTCCAAGAAAATATGCAAAAATCATATTTTCAACGAAGATGGACTTAACGAATAAGTTTATTAAATCTTGAAACATAGCTCTTAATTTTCTTCGATTAATTGTGTGTTTTTAGAACGCTGAATCCAAATCACAATCCCTAAGGTGATTAACGCCATTGGAGGGAATAAGAAGAATCCGTTGTTAGCGTAAAATCCACCGTTTTGAATGTACCATGATTCTGGAATGATTGAAATTCCGAAAAGAGAACCTGAACCCAGTAGTTCACGGAAGAAAGCAACGATAATTAAGATAATACCATATCCTAAGGCGTTACCAATTCCATCCATGAATGCTTTACCTGGAGTGTTGGCCAAAGCAAAAGCTTCAAAACGCCCCATGATAATACAGTTGGTGATGATAAGTCCTACGAAAACCGATAATTGTTTAGACACATCGTAAACAAAGGCTTTTAAAACTTGGTCAACTAAAATTACCAAAGCAGCAACTACTACTAATTGAACGATAATTCTAATTCTATTAGGAATTAAATTCCTAATTAAAGAAATAATAACGTTACCAGCGGCCAATACAAACATAACCGATAGAGACATTACTAATGCCGGCTCAAGTTTTACCGTAATTGCCAGTGCTGAACAAATACCTAATACCTGAACAGTAATAGGGTTATTGTCATTCAGAGGATCGCTAATAAGCGCTCTGTTTTTCTTGGAAAAAAGAGACTCTTTCTTCTCTTTAACTTCTTTAGTTTCAGTACTCATATCAGATTATTGAACCGTTTTCAAATAATTTACATAAGGCTTTAAGCAATCATTAACCATTGCCTCAAGACCCACAGAAGTAATTGTACCTCCAGAAATACCGTCTACCTGGTGCTGACCAGAAGCCGTTCCTTTCATAACCATAATGGGTGCAAATGCACCATCATCAAAAATGGTTTTATCAACAAATTGAGATTGAAAGGCATCGGTAGCAATTTCAGCTCCAAGACCTGGAGTTTCACCTTTATGATCAAAAGTGGCACCAGCGATGGTTTTTCCATCAGCCTTTAAACTTATGTAGCCCCAGATCGGACCCCAAAGTCCTTTTCCTCTCAATGGGATAATATAAAACCTCTCACCGTCTTTTTCTGCAGTATAAAGAGGAACTTCTCTTTCGTCTGCTGAAACTTTAACGGCTGCTGCCATATCAATGTCAAATGCAGTTGATTTTGGAGATTCAACAATTTGCCCACCTTTCAAAACGAATTCCGAAATCATTTCGTCATAGGGCTTTTCCGCTGCATCTCTTTCAACCATAACACCGATTGACTTTAAGATGTTTTGCTTTTTCTCTAAAGCGATATTACTTTCTTGAAACGGTTTTAGCACAGATGCAGCACCTGCTAATAAAGCCGCTACTACCACTACCATAATAAGTGCGAAAGTGTACGTGTAACTATTGCTGTTTACATTCATGACTTATGCTTTTGCAGTTGCTCTTTTTAAACGTTTCTTGATATTGCTTTCTATTACGTAATGATCAACTAAAGGTGCCATAACGTTCATGAATAGAATAGCCAACATAACTCCTTCAGGATACGCAGGGTTAAATACTCTAATTAGAATACACAGCATACCGGTTAAAAATCCATATATCCATTTACCTCTTGTAGTTTGAGAAGCTGATACAGGATCAGTAGCCATAAAGACAATACCAAAAGCAAAACCTCCAAACACCAAGTGGTGGTAGAAAGGAATCGCCATAAAGTTTTGTTGTGCCTCGGTAATCATATAAGGGGCAGCAAGGTTGAATAACAATCCCATAACAATGGCACCCGCCACTCCAGAAACCATAATTCTCCAGCTACCTACACCAGAAGCTATTAACCAAATCGCTCCAAGCAAGATTAAAATAGTAGAAGTCTCACCAATAGATCCTGGAATGAATCCTAAAAAGGCATCCATAGCTGAGTAATTTGTAGTACCTGTGGTTGCTAACTCACCCAAAGCCGTTGCACCCGAAAAACCATCAACAACTGATTGGCCCGCTTCGGTAGATGTGTTAATCCACACCTTGTCACCTGACATAAATGTTGGGTAGGCAAAAAATGCAAATGCTCTAGCGGTAAGTGCAGGGTTTAGAATATTCATTCCTGTACCTCCAAAAACTTCCTTACCAATAAGTACTGCAAAAATAGTTGATACAGCCACCATCCAAAGTGGAATATCAATAGGCATAATCATGGGGATCAATAAACCAGAAACCAAGAAACCTTCGTTTACTGGGTGTCCATTTTTAAAAGCAAAATAAATTTCTACTCCTAGTCCGGCAGCATAAGTAACCACAATCATTGGAAGGATTTTTAACAATCCAAATAAAAGGTTATCCATAAATGCCATTTCCATACCTAAGGCCTTGTAGTGCTGAAATCCAGCATTCCACATACCAAAAACAAGAGCTGGAACTAAGGCGAAGATCACCGTCACCATAGTTCTTTTTAAATCTATGCTGTCTCTAACATGAGCTCCTGAATGAGCTGTATGTCCTGGGACAAACATCATTGTCTCTAATGCGTTGTGCAAAGGATAGAAGATATTCCTCTTTCCTTCTTTTTCCACAAGCGGACGTGTACTATCGATTAAATTCTTTAAAAATTTCATATTCAAATAATCAACGTTGATTAACTCATTTCAGCTTGCAGAAAATCTAATCCTGTGCGAACCATTTTTTGAACTTCATGCTTAGAAGTACAAATCACTTCACAAAGGGCGAAATCTTCCTCCACAACCTCGTAAATTCCTAATTGTTCCATCTTCTCAATGTCTTTGACAAGGATAGATTTCAATAATTGTACTGGGTAAATGTCAAAAGGAAATACTTTCTCATACTCACCGGTTACAACAAAAGCTCTTTCTTCACCGTGAAGATTAGCGTCTAAAACATATTCTTTTGATGGATTTAACCATGCTGAGAAGGTTTTAGAAACTGAGAACTTGCCAAATCCTGGTAGAACCCAGCCAAGGAATTCTTCTTTTCCTCCTTCTGGAATTACAGTAATTTGGTTGTGGTAAAATCCTAAGAACCCATCTTCTTGGATACGAGTTCCCGTTAAAACGTTTCCACTGATATAGCGAGGATTTTCTGAAGAAACCACAGACTTAAATAAGTTTGAAAGGTTTGCTCCTTGAATAATTTTAAAATACTTAGGCTTGTCAACCTCAGATCCGGTAACCGCAACATTGCGTTGTACGTTGTACTTCTCTTCAGAAACCAATTTACCAATGATGGCAACATCTTCTGGAGAGATAGTCCAAACCACTTCACCACTATTTATTGGTGATATGTGGTGAATTTGAACACCAACGTTACCCGCAGGGTGAGGACCAGAAATTGAATGTAAAGTAAGGCCTTTACAGTCTGAATAAACTTTTGAAACAGCTGACTTTCCGTCAACGGTTAAGTTTACCTTTCCGTCGGTTAATTTTGATAATAGGTTAACCCCCTTTTGAAATGCTTCCTCTTGTCCGTGAAGAACAAAGTCCAAATCTGGACCTAGCGGAGCAGAATCAAAACCAGAAATAAAGATAGCCTTAGGCTTATCATCAGGTTTTGCAACCGTTCCGTATGGACGCATTTTAATAAAAGGCCAAGCTCCGTTTTCTAACAAAAATGAAACAACATCTTCTCTTGAGGCAGATGCATCATCAATTTTTGAAATTTTCTTGTAACGGAGCTCTTTGTCAGCCAAGACAACAACCTCTAAAATTTTTCTTTTTTCACCTCTTCGTACTTCCGTAACCTGACCACTTACCGGGGAAGAATACCCAACTCGCATGTCTGCTTTGTCGTGAAACAAAACATCTCCAGCCAATACTTCTTGGCCTTCTTTTACCGCTAACTTAGGTAGTAATCCTGGGAAATCCGTTGGTTTTAACGCGTACGAATCTGCAGTGTGGGCGTCTCCATAAACTTGCTCGGCCTTGCCTTTCAAGTTAATGTCTAGCCCTTTTCTTATCTTGATTGTTTGAGACATATTAAACTGTCGATAAACGATTAAATCGGCAGCAAAATTAGTGATTTGTGACATTAAATACACAAAGTATTTTTATTTAGAATCAGTCTAAACTTTAATGTCTGCAGAATAAATTTTTGTATTTTCCGACGCACAAGAAATCAGGAAACAAAAGAATGAAAATAACACCTTATCTAACTCTTATAATGGGGTTTATATTATCCTCTACTCTAGCCATTTTTGCTCAGGACGATTTTGTTCAGAGTAAAGAATTGGTTTATGAAGATAAAATCTACAACGACTTTATTAAAACTGTAACCTTAAGACCGCTTTCAGATCCTTTGGGGATGCCTATTATTAAACTCAATACCGCAGATAAACTAAATATTGGTTTTGATGACTTAACCGGTGAATCTAGAACGTATAACTATAAGGTAATTCACTGCAATGCCAATTGGACTCCCTCTGACCTCATGCCGGCAGAATACATCAATGGGTACTTTGATTATTTCACCAATAATTTTGAGTATTCAACCAACACCTATGTAGCTTATACGCATTATAAGATTACACTTCCTAATGAAAATATGTCGTTCATTAAGTCAGGAAATTATCTTCTAATAGTCTATGAAGAGGATTATAGGAAACCACTTTTTACCAGGAGGTTTGTTGTTTATGAAGATGTAGTTTCTGCGGGTGGTCAGGTGAAAAGAGCCACTAGTGTTGATCAAATGATGACCGACCAAGAGGTAGACTTTTTCATCAATTCTATTGGTTATAATATTCCCAATCCCTTTACGGATTTAAAAGTTACACTTATTCAGAACTTCAGATGGGACAATGCCATTTACAACCTGAAGCCAAGGTTTCTCAATTCTGAAACCCTTGACTACAATTACGATGCGGAAAACACTTTTCCAGGGGGAGCTGAATTTAGGTTTTTTGACCTGAAAAACCTTCAAGTAGCTACGCAAGAAGTTCAATATACTCGACTTGAAGACCTTTACACCGTTACCCTAAAGCCAGACCTTCCGAGAAGAATAAAAAACTATTCATACAACGATGATATTAATGGTCAGTATGTGGTGAGAAAACTAGGGTCTGATCAATCAGACGTTGAAGCAGATTACGCCTATGTTGATTTTTTTCTGCCGGTAGACGACCCCTACTCAGGAGGAAACCTCTACGTAGTAGGGCTCTTTAACTTCTATAAACCTACTCTTGAGCACCAAATGAAGTACAACCCTTCATTAAAAGCTTACACCGCACAAATTCTAATGAAACAAGGATATTACGATTATGCCTATGGTTTTAAATCGGATATGGAAGTGGCTTTCTCTTTAGAGGAGGTAGAAGGAAACCATTGGGAAACAAGAAATGATTATACCTTAATTATCTACCATAGAGAACTAGGCGCTAGATATGATAGGGTTATTGGAATTCAAAACTGGATAGATTCTGAAGTTAGATAATGTTTAAAAAGAAAATAGAGAAGGGCTCATAATGCCTAGATTGTAACCACCCTTTGCACGGAGAGAATTATTGTCCTAACTGTGGGCAATTAAACAATATTTGAAAACCGAGATTTTATGAGCTTATTAGAGATGTGTTTTCTAACCTCTTCTCTTTTGACAATAAATTTCTACTCTCATTAAAAACGCTTTTGACAAAACCAGGTTATTTGTCCCTACAAATAAACTCTGGGAAAAGAACGAGATACACTCTCCCGATAAGGATGTTTTTAATGATGGCAATTCTTTATATAGTAGCCTCTAATATTTCAAAGTTTATTGAAGACAAAAACCATTTTAACACTCAGAGCCTTTACCAAAAGGATGAACTTAACCTCCTTCAAAACATTAGGGATAGTACAAAAAGAGTAAATCCATTTATTAATGGTGCAGAACAATCGGATTTAGCAAAAATAATGGCAGAGGCCTGGAACAATCCCTCTCGATCAACTGACTCAGCCCTAACCAATATAGGAGTAGAAAATACTTTAATCAATCGATTTATCTATTTCAAAACCGTTCAATTGAGTAAGCTCAACGAAAGAGAGTTTAAGCATTTTATCAGAAGTCAAATTCTAATTATTCATTTGACCTTTGTGCCTATTTTGGCTCTTTTGTTAAACTTGAGCTTCATTAGGAGGCGTGAAATGTATTTCCTTGACCACTTTACCTTTGCTCTCCATACTCAAACCATAATTTTATTCTTATTAATACTATACAATCTGAGAAGTATTTTTTCTGATAATGGATTGGTAATAATGGTACCCATTTTTTACTTCCTTTTATATCAGGTATTAGCCTTTAAACGATTTTATTTACTCAGCGGCGTAAAAACATTAGTTTTATTTCCACTAATTAATATCATCATTGGAATTATTTCAATAATTTTCTTATTTTTAGTCCTAATCGTTTCATTTATTGTCTTCTAACCACATGACAACCAAACTAACAAAGGGCATTCGGGTATCTGTAGAGCCGAATTTCAAGGGCAGATTTTCTTCGAAAATAGGTCCCCTTTACCTCTTTGGTTATCAAATCACGATTCTCAATGAATCATCTGACACGGTTCAATTAATCGGAAGACATTGGATGATATTCGACACGGGTGAAGGTCCCAGCGAAGTTCAAGGACATGGTGTCATTGGTCAACAACCCATATTAAAGCCTGGTGAATCGCATAGCTACGAGTCTGGTTGTCACCTTAGGTCTTCTATTGGAGCGATGAAAGGAAAGTATCACATGTACAACATCACCGCTCAAAAAAAATTCACCGTTCACATTCCTTCTTTTCAATTTTTTGCTACCTCCAGACTAAATTGATTTATACCTTTGCGCCATGAAGGCACCCATGGGGCAAGACCTTGAAAAGGCAATTGCTGTATTAAAGATGAATAAAGTTGTAGCTATTCCAACCGAAACGGTTTATGGACTAGCCGGTAACGCACTCAACCCTGATGCAGTTACTGAAATTTTCCACGTAAAAAATCGACCTTCTTTTGATCCGTTAATTGTCCATGTTCCAGATGTAGAGTCTTGGTCTAAATACGCTAAAGACATCCCTGAAAAGGCCATTTCATTAGCAAAAAAAATAGGTCCCGCGCCAGTAACGTATATTCTACCCAAAAGAAATGTCATACCTGATTTGGTAACCTCTGGTCACCCTACTGTTGGAATAAGGATACCTAATCATCCGCTTGCGTTAGACCTCTTGAGAAAAATTGATTTTCCATTGGCGGCCCCTAGTGCTAATCCGTTTGGATTTGTAAGCCCGACAACCGCGCTTCATGTGCAAGATCAATTAGGGGAAAAAATTGAATATATATTAGACGGCGGACCTTGTAACGTGGGGGTAGAATCTACAATCATTGATTTTTCGACAAAAACCACAAAGGTTTTGCGGTTAGGAGGATTCAAAATAGAAGAGCTCGAGGAGTTATTAGGTGAAAAATTAGAAATTCAAACTTCTTCTAGTAATCCGTCGGCACCCGGAATGTTAATTTCTCATTATTCGCCAGGAATTCCTTTGGTAGTAGGTGATGTAGATGAGCTTATTCAAAAAAACAAAGGACAGAAAATAGCCGTGATTTCGCTTTCTAGAAACCCAAAAAATACGCCTTTAATATCTTACCATCCGCTTAGCGAAAGTGAAAGTTTAACCGAAGCGGCAAGAAATTTATTTACGGTTTTACGAAGTCTGAGAGAGAGAAATTTTGACCTAATTATTGCAGAAAAATTCCCAGACAGAGAGCTAGGAAAAGCAATAAATGACCGGTTAAAAAGAGCTATGGGAACTACTTTTTAACCACCCCTTTTTTTCTAAGCTCAAAATTTTGTCCTAAGTAAACTCTTCTCACTTGTTCGTCTTCTGTCAATTCTTCGGCAGTACCAGATTTTAATATTTTACCCTCAAACATTAGGTACGTTCTATCGGTAATGGCTAGGGTTTCTTGAACGTTGTGGTCGGTTATTAAAATACCAATATTCTTTTCTGTAAGATGAGCAACAATAGATTGAATGTCTTCTACTGCAATGGGGTCAACTCCCGCAAACGGTTCATCAAGAAGAATAAACTTTGGGTCGGTAGCTAAGGCCCTAGCAATTTCTGTTCGCCTACGTTCACCGCCAGAAAGTAAGTCTCCCCTATTCTTTCTTATATGCTGAAGTCCAAATTCATCCAATAGACTTTCTAACTTCTCTTTTTGTTCTTTTTTAGAGAGTTTTGTCATTTGCAACACCCCTCTAATATTGTCTTCTACAGATAATTTTCTAAAAACAGAAGCCTCTTGAGCTAGGTAACCAATACCTTTCTGAGCTCTTTTATACATTGGGTTTGAAGTGATCTCTGCATCGTCTAAGTACACATGTCCTTCATTGGGTTTTATTAAACCCACAACCATGTAAAAAGAAGTGGTTTTTCCAGCCCCATTAGGACCCAATAGCCCAACAATTTCTCCTTGCTTAACCTCAAAGCTAACTCCTTTAACCACCGTACGTGAACCGTATTTTTTTACAATATTCTCAGCCCTTAAAACTAAACTCATACGCTTTGTCGTTTTTCAACTCTTTTGGTAATAAAAATACCCACTTCATACAATGCAAGAACTGGTAAGGTCACTAATATTTGACTCGCTACATCTGGCGGAGTAATGATGGCAGATAACACCATGATCACTACTATGGCATGTCTTCTATATTTCTTCATCATTTCTGATGTAATAAGGCCAAACCTAGCGCCAAAGTAAACCAATATAGGTAGTTCAAATAGAAATCCACAAGCTAAGGTAACTGAAGTTACCGTACTTATAAATGAACTAAGGTCAATTAAATTGTTTACCTCAGCAGAAATAGTGTACGATCCTAAAAACTGGACAGATAGAGGAACAATTATATAGTATCCAAAAAGGATTCCTAGAAAGAAAAGAAGTCCACCAAAAAACAGAATGCCTTTTGAAGCTTTTGCCTCATGATCATAAAGCCCAGGTCTAACAAACCTCCATATCTCGTACAAAACGTACGGAAACGCCAAAATAATTCCGGCAATAAAACTCACCCAAATATGGGTTGAGAACTGACCAGCCATCTTTGTATTCAAAAGGCTAAATGACATTTCTTGAAAGCAAAATATTTCGGCTCCAAATTTTTGAGAAATAGAACAAAACGGTCTGTAGGTCCAAAAGTCTGGTGATTTGGGACCAAAAATTAAAGTGTCAAAAAGGAATTCTTTACTCAAAAACGCAATGATAGTCCCCACAAGTATGGCAACTGTAGATCTAACCAAATGCCACCTTAGTTGCTCTAAGTGATCAAGAAAAGACTGAGGCTTTTGATCGGCCGTTTTGCTCATTTAACAAAATTATTTGTGCAAATATGGTGGATAAATGGCAATTGAAACAACTTTTGAGAAAAGAATACTAACTTTGATATTAAATTTATTCGAAAGACAATAAAATCTTTCTTACCTTACATAAGTAACCGCTTTCGCGGGAGGTAAAATTACAATGAGCATGGATAAACAGGTGCAACAAAAGCTAAAACAGTTTTTTGGCTTCGACTCTTTTAAAGGAAACCAAGAACCCATCGTTGAACACCTTTTAGAACAAAACGACACATTCGTCATAATGCCAACAGGAGGTGGAAAGTCTTTGTGCTATCAACTTCCGGCTTTAATGCAAGAGGGAACGGCCATTGTGGTTAGCCCCTTGATAGCCCTTATGAAGAATCAAGTGGATGCTGTTAGAGGAATTTCAGAAGAAAATGGAATTGCTCATGTTCTTAACTCTTCACTCACAAAAAAAGAAGCCCAACAGGTTAGAGATGATGTAACCAGTGGGTTGACAAAACTACTATACGTAGCCCCTGAGTCGCTGAACAAGGATGATAACATTGAGTTCTTTAGCAAAATTGGAATTTCGTTTTTCGCTATTGATGAAGCACATTGTATCTCAGAATGGGGACATGACTTTAGACCAGAGTATAGAAACCTAAGGGCGGCCATTGAAAAAATTGGACGAAAACCCATAATAGCTCTTACGGCTACAGCCACTCCAAAGGTTCAGCTAGACATCATGAAGAACTTAGGCATTGAAAATGCTAGGGTCTTTAAATCTTCTTTTAACCGCGAAAACCTCTACTATGAAATTAGACCGAAGGTTGACGTAGAAAAAGAGATTACCAAAATTTTAAAAGATCAAAAGGGAAAGTCGGCCATCATCTATTGTTTGAGTAGACAAAAAGTAGAAGAAGTGGCTCAGGCCCTTCAAGTCAATGGTATAAAGGCCATCCCCTACCATGCTGGATTAGATGGTAACACCAGGGCTAAACACCAGGACGATTTTCTCAATGAAGAAATTGATGTTATCGTTGCGACCATTGCCTTTGGTATGGGTATAGACAAACCTGATGTTCGGTATGTAATTCACCACGATATTCCTAAGAGCTTAGAAAGCTATTATCAAGAAACCGGAAGAGCCGGAAGAGATGGTAAAGAGGGGAATTGTATCACTTTTTACTCGTGGAAAGACATTGAAAAGTTAGAAAAATTCTTGTCTAAAAAACCCGTTGCTGAACAAGAAATTGGCAAGCAATTACTTCAAGAGTCAATGGGGTACGCGGAAACCTCTATGTGTAGAAGGAAGTTTTTACTTCACTACTTTGGAGAGGAATATTCTGAAGAAAATTGCACAAGTATGTGTGATAATTGTAGACACCCCAAAGAAACTATTGACGCTTCTGATGCACTCAATTTAGTTCTTAAGGTCATCCAAAAAAGCAATCAAAAATTTAAAATACAACAGGTTGTAAATACCATTCTTGGTAACCTTACTGCCGTTCTAAAAAACTACAATGCCGATAAACTGAAAGAGTTCGGAGAAGGCAAAGACCATTCTGACAATTATTGGTACAATATTATCAGACAAGCCGTAGTTTCTGGATACATTGATAAAGACATTGAGTCTTACGGGGTTCTAAAAATGAACGACCAAGGTCAAGATTACCTTGACAACCCCAAAGAATTCAAGGTTCAAAAAGAAATTGACTTCTCTCAAGCGGTTTCTAATGATTCATCAAGCGGCGGAGGGGCTGCTGCATTAGACAATGTCTTGTTTAAGTTGCTTAAAGACCTTACGCGATCTGAAGCAAAAAAGAAAAAAGTTCCCCCCTACGCGGTTTTTCAAGAACCAAGCCTTCAAGAAATGGCATCGAACTATCCGTGTTCTATTGATGAATTGAAAAACATTTCTGGCGTTGGTGAGGGTAAAGCTAAAAAATTCGGGACTCCCTTTATTGACACCATTAAAAAATACGTAGAAGAAAACGACATTGAGAGACCATCAGAATTCATCATGAAATCGGTGGCCAATAAGTCGGTTTTAAAAGTATACATCATTACGAGTATTGACCGAAAGCTTCCTCTGGATGATATTGCCGATGCAAAAGGCCTAAGTCTTGATCAATTGGTCGGCGAAATGGAGATCATTGTTAATTCTGGAACCAAGGTAAATATTGATTATTACCTAGAGGATATATTAGACGAAGACTCTATTGAAGAGATTTTTGATTACTTCATGGAAGACTCTGAAACCGGAGATATTCAAGATGCCTTTGAAGAGTTTGATGGAGATTACAGTGAAGAAGAACTCCGATTGGTAAGACTAAAATTCCTCAGTGAAATAGCTAACTAAAAAAAAGCCCAGTGAAATTCACTGGGCTTTTTTTTTCTAATTTTTGGGAGTTTTTACCCATCCTATCTGGGTCTTACTAAACTCAGTACTTTTTGAATAATCAAGAATAAACTGAATGACCTTTCTCGGAGGTTTTGCCTCGGCCTTCGGATTCTTGAATGGAGTAATATTTGACATAGGCGTTAAATGTTTACATCATAACGCCACTGTTTTATTGTATAGTATATGAGAAAGGAAAAAAAGTTTTCATTCCTTACTTTGTCAATATTACTTGATTCGTTTCAATGATCTTTCTAAGATTTATCAATGCATATCTCATTCTCCCTAAAGCCGTATTAATACTAACGTCAGTGGCTTCAGCAATTTCTTGAAAACTCATTCTCGAGTAATGTCTAAGCTTTAAAACTTCTTTTTGCTCATCGGGCAAAAACTCAATTAGTTTCTGCACATCATTGATAATTTGATCGTGAATCATATTCTCTTCAGCGTCCATTTTACCGTCGTGAATCACGTCGAAAATATCAAACTCTGAATTAGGAGACACGGTTGGCATTCTTTTGAGCCTTCTAAAGTGGTCAATCACCAAGTTATGAGCAATCCGCATAACCCAAGGTAAAAATTTACCTTCCTCGTTATATCTTCCTTGACGCAAGGTATTAATCACCTTCACAAAGGTGTCTTGAAAAACATCGTTAGCCAGCTCAGTATCCCTAATTTTAGAAAGGATGAAAGAGTAAATCTTGCTTTCGTGTCTATTAATTAAATGTTGTAGTGATGATTCATCGCCTTTGATATAGGCCGAAACAAGCACACTATCTGGAGTGTTACTTAATTCCATAATCTACCGTATTAGAACTTTGAGTTTGTAAGTAAGTTGTCTAAAAAGTAGTTATGTAATCTATAGGCTTATGTGCTTTTGTTTCCGTAAATATATGATTTTATCTTAAACTTTTACATTTTTTTAATTTTTTGGAACATTTTTTTAAAAATTAATTAACCTCTAATACAATAATTATAGAATAGAGTATTTTGATTTTTGGCAGTTTGATATTTAGAATTGATACCTTTGCAACTTCTTGAAAAATGAGATAAATGACCGAAAAAGAACTCGAAAAGTATGATCCACGGAAGTATATTCTAATTAAAGGAGCACGCCTCCACAATTTAAAGAATATAAATCTGGCCATTCCGCAAAAAAAACTGGTAGTGATTACTGGACTATCAGGTTCAGGTAAGTCCTCTTTGGCTTTTGATACTCTTTATGCAGAAGGGCAACGTAGATATGTTGAAAGTTTGAGTTCTTACGCCCGCCAATTTCTTGGGAGGCTTGATAAACCGGATGTTGATTGGATCAAAGGAATCAGTCCGGCGGTGGCCATTGAACAAAAGGTTACCAGCAGGAATCCAAGGTCAACCGTGGGTACAAGCACCGAAATCTATGATTACTTAAAGGTTCTCTTCGCAAGAATCGGAAAGACCTTCTCCCCTATTTCTGGTGAAGAAGTAAAACGCCACCAAGTAGCGGATGTACTGAAGGGAATTAATGAGTGGGAAGAGGGCACACGATTTTACCTCACCTCACCGGTACCTTACAATGGCAGGGGTATAAATGAAACTTTAAAAATTCTAGAACAACAAGGGTTTGCTAGAATCCATTATAAAGATGAAGTTTTTGTAATCAGTGATTTTGAGGTCACCCCTGATACACTTCCGCAAGATATTTCTTTAGTCATTGATCGTTCTGTAGTAAAAAAAGACGATGAAGACAATGATAATAGGTTAGCCGATTCTATTCAAACAGCATTTTTTGAAGGTCATGGTCAAATTAACCTGATTAAGGCGGACCACTCTGATTCACAATCATTCAGTAATGTTTTTGAAGCAGACGGAATGGTGTTTGAAGAGCCTTCTTTGCACCTATTTAGTTTTAACAACCCTTACGGAGCTTGTCCTAAATGTGAAGGATTCGGTTCAGTAATTGGAATTGATGAGGATTTAATTATTCCAAATCCAAACCTAAGCGTATTTGAAGAGGCTATTGCTCCCTGGAAAGGTGAGAAAATGTCTGAGTGGAGAGAGCCATTATTGAACAATGCCCATAAATTTGATTTTCCGCTACATAGAGCTTATGCCGATTTAAGCGATGAAGAAAAGAAAGTCTTATGGGATGGAAATGAGTACTTTAAAGGGATAAACGCCTTTTTTAAATACATTGAATCAAAAAGTTATAAGATTCAATACAGGGTGATGCTTTCTAGATATAGAGGAAAAACAAAATGTCCATCGTGCAACGGAACGCGTTTGCGAAAAGAAGCCACCTATGTAAAAATCAATGAAAAATCAATTTCTGATTTAGTTGATCTACCGATTGATAATCTTCAAATGTTTTTTGATAGCTTAACCCTTTCTGAGTACGAGGGAAAAATTGCAAAAAGACTTTTAATAGAGATTAATAATCGCTTGTCATACTTGCAAGATGTCGGTTTGGGGTATTTGACATTGAATAGAATTTCAGGAACACTTTCGGGGGGTGAATCTCAAAGAATAAATCTTGCCACCTCCTTAGGATCAAGCTTAGTTGGGTCCATGTATATTTTAGATGAACCAAGTATAGGTCTACACCCAAGAGACACCCAACGACTAATAAAAGTGGTCAAGTCATTAAGAGACCATGGAAATACTGTTATCGTGGTTGAACACGATGAAGAATTCATGAAAGAAGCCGATTACATTATTGATATTGGTCCGGGTGCTGGAAGACTTGGTGGCGAAGTAGTAGCTCATGGCACCCCAGATGAACTCATTAAAAATAGCCAAGGGTTAACTGCAAAATACCTTCGAGGCGAGATGTTAATTGAATTGCCAGAAAAAAGAAGGACACAAAAGGAGTTTATCAGGGTTGAAGGGGCCAGAGAAAACAACTTGAAAAACGTAGATATCAATATTCCTCTTAAGAACTTTACCGTTGTCACGGGAGTTTCAGGTTCAGGAAAGAGTAGTTTAATCAAAAAGGTTCTCTTTCCGGCCCTAGCGAAAAGGCTTGGGGGTTACGGTGAAAAAACGGGTAAATTCAAACAACTGTCTGGTGCTATTGAAAAGGTTGAAGCGGTTGAATTTGTTGATCAAAACCCCATCGGTAAATCCTCGAGAAGTAATCCAGTGACGTACCTCAAGGCATATGATGAGATTAGGGCTTTATTTTCTCAGCAAAACCTATCAAAAATTAGAAACTTCAAACCCAAACACTTCTCATTTAATACCGACGGCGGACGTTGTGAAACCTGTAAAGGAGAAGGAGAAGTTACCATAGAAATGCAGTTTATGGCTGATGTCCACCTCTTGTGTGAAAGCTGCAATGGTAAAAGGTTTAAAGAGGAAGTATTGGAGGTTCAGTTTTGTGGAAAATCTATTTTTGACATTCTTGAACTAACCGTTAATGAAGCCATTGAGTTTTTTGAAGAAAATAATCAACAAAAAATTGCCAATAAGATAAAACCCCTGCAAGAGGTTGGATTAGGTTATATTCATCTGGGTCAAAGTTCATCTACCCTTTCGGGAGGAGAAGCACAAAGGGTTAAACTGGCCAGTTTCCTTGTAAAAGGAAGCAACTCTGAAAAAACACTCTTTATCTTTGACGAACCGACCACCGGTTTGCATTATGATGATATTAAAAAACTGCTTAAATCATTTAATGCTTTGATTGATAAAGGCCATTCTGTTTTAGTCATTGAGCACAACACCGACGTTATTAAATGTGCAGATTGGCTTATTGACTTAGGTCCTGAAGGAGGAGTAAATGGAGGAAATCTACTTTTTGAGGGGAAACCAAATGATATTTTAAAAATTTCAGAATCACATACCGCTACAGCGCTTCAAAGTAAACTATAATGAGTTTTATTGAATACATTCCGATCATCACCACCCTGTTTTCGGTTTATTTTACAAGAGAAATTTACCTTCATTATAAAAGTAAAAAAACAGAATACCTAAAATGGTGGACCATCGGGGTTGTCACTTTTGGTTTAGGAACTTTGAGTGAAAGCATAAATGTGTTATTCGGTTGGCAAGAATGGAATCTTAGATTTTGGTATATTTTAGGAGCGCTTCTTGGCGGATTCCCCTTGGCTCAAGGATCTGTATACCTTTTAATGAAACGCAAGTTTGCCAATGCTACAACATGGATTTTTTCTATTTTAATTATTGTAGGCGCGATGGCTGCAATTTTATCTCCTGTATCTTCTCCTGATTTATTCGACGGAAAACTTACCGGTAAGGTTTTTGAATGGAGCTGGGTAAGGTATTTTTCACCATTCATAAATCTTTACGCCTTTATATTCTTAGTTGGGGGTGCCATCTATTCAGCATTGAGATATAAAAAATTCCCCGAACACCAAATTAGGTATAAGGGGAATATATTTATTGCTATTGGAGGCTTATTACCTGGTATTGGAGGTACTTTTACTAGGCTAGGGTATGTAAACGTCTTGTTTGTTACTGAGTTAATAGGACTTCTATTGATTTTTTATGGATACGTCATTATCCGAAATAAAAAGTCACAAAAAGTATAGTTCTACTTTCTTAAGGAATTGAAAAACGAAATAAGTTCCTGGCGTTGATCAGCTGTTAGGTCGGCTTCGCCATGTAATATTACGTAACTATCAAGAGGCATTTCTTCTTTTTCAAGGAGTTCTACACATTCTTCTAGTTTGTGATCAGCTTTTTTTTCTGAGTATTCGCCAAAGGTTGAGAAGTTCAATTCTTCTCTCCCCTCTTCTACATGCTCTTCAATATAAAAAGAGACCGGAGCAACATAGCTATACCAAGGGTGTACGGTTTCATTAGAATGACAATCATAACAAGCCATTTTCACTAAGTTCATAGTTGACTCTGAAGCCTCTACAACACTGAAAAACTCGATAGACTCATCTACCTTTGGATTGTCATGGTTTACTGGAACTAATTGCAACAATGCAAATACCACTACGGCAATTATTAAGGCTAACTTTACTATTCTCTTTATCATCATTTGTTATTTTCATTTGCAAATAAACAAATCTTTTCATCACTATTAGGAATCATTTTAAATAACTAATGTAAGAAAGTTCTAACAACTTTATTTTCAGAAATTAGTAATCAAGTTATCTTTGAACAAAATTCATCAACTATGAAAAAAGTATTATTCTTTTTGTTTTTTATCGCAACCTCTTTACAGGTTCTGGCTCAAGAACCAGATTCTACTTTGGGCTGGAAATACAATGGGTTATTTAGCCTATCAGTAAACCAACTAGCGCTTGACAATTGGAATGCCGGTGGTGATCCAAACATTACAGGCACCCTAGTAATAAAATTAGGTGCTGATCAAAAAAGTGAGCACCATACTTGGTCAAACTTATTTGAAACCAACTTGGGTTTGATTGACAAAAGTGGATCTAGAACCGAAAAAACAGAAGACCGATTAGAATTCACTACCAGATACGATCAAAACCTTTTTAAAAATAAATATTGGTCTCTTTCTGCACTAGGAAACTTTAAGACTCAATATTTACCAGGCTACACCGATGAAAGAACTTTAGAATCAGACTGGTTTTCTCCGGCCTATACCATTGCGGGTTTAGGTTTTACTTATAAGCCGGATAATTATTTTACGGCCTACCTTTCACCCATAACAAACAAAACAACCTTTGTTTTTAATGATAGCTTAGCCAATCTTGGAGAATTTGGAATGGAGGCTGCTACTTATGATACCTTAGGAAATCTCTTGACCAAAGGAACCAACTACAGATATGAAATGGGTGCATATTTAAACCTAAGGTACCAAAGACAATGGTTAAAAGAAAAATATTCTTTAGTATCAAAATTGGAATTATACTCTAACTACCTAGACAGACCCGAAAATATTGATATCAACTGGGAAACTGTGTTTTTAGCAAAAGTAAATAAGTGGTTAACCCTGAACTTTGTGGTTCACTTAATATATGACCATGACATTTCAGTAAGAGATTCTAATGGAGATGGAATAAAAAATGCTCCTGGATTACAGTTTAAAGAAGGCTTTGGCGTGGGCCTTTCTTACACCTTTTCAAAGTAATTAATAAAATATATTAAAAATCCACAGTTCAAGGATATCAGGTATAAGTTGGGATATAAGCATTGGTTGACATTGCCAATTTCTCACATAATGTGTTACAATCATCATTTTCAGACTTTGTCAATTTGGCTTATCAGAAAGGAATAATTCTAGGAATAAAAGCATAGCCAAAAGATTATACAGCTTTTTGTTTTTTCCGTTCTAAAGGAGTTTAATGAAGAACTGACTCTTATAAAAAGTAAGAAAGCACCATGTTTATTTTTGGAAAAATAAACCAACAATAATCGGGCGTAAGCCCTAAAGAAAAGGCTAACTTTTAGAATAGGGTTTTATATTAGGAAGCTTGTTTCGCAATTCAGGGCTTACTTTTTCTTTCTTTGACGAACGCCTTCAAAAACGATAATTGCGGTTGCAACACTAACATTCATAGAATCTACTTTTCCAGCCATGGGTATGATAGCCCTATGTGATGAATTATCTACCCAAAACCTTGATACCCCATGAGCTTCTGAGCCTAATACAAATGCAGTAGGCACTGAATAATCAATTTCGTCATAAGGTTGAGAGGCCTCTAGCCAAGTGGTAATAATCTGAACATTGTTCTTCATTAAGAATTCATGGGCTTCTTCTGAAGTGGCTTGCGCAATAGGCACAGAGAAAAGCGAACCCAAACTATTCCTTGCCACATTTGGATTAAAAATATCGGTAGTTGAATCTACTACCAATACGCCTTCAACCCCAGCCGCATCAGCAGTTCGTAAAATAGCTCCTAAATTTCCTGGCTTCTCAACTCCTTCTATTACAATTAAAAGTGGATTTTCTGATAGTTTCAAAGTCTCTAAAGAGGTTTGAGGCTCTGGAAAAATCCCAATCACTTCACCTCTGCGGCCACGAATGGCTAACTTTTCCATAAGTGATCCTTCTAATATCCACTCTTCAAAGTTTTGGTCGTTAAGTGTTGACCATTCTCCGTCGTGTACAACAATTTTTGGCGACCACCCTGCAGCAATGGCTAATCCTACTTCTTTGACTCCTTCTACTAAAACCAGTCCCTCAGATTTTCTGACACGACTTTTTTGTTGAAGCTGCATCAACCATTTTACACGAGGATTCTTTGAACTTTCAAGATATAACGGCATCTTGTGTATTTTTACCCAAATGAAATCAATTCTTTTTAAAACTGCTATTCCTTCAGCAATAATTTTATTGCCATGGTTTCTATTTGTTTTTGGACTTCCCCTTTGGGTTACCCTTTCAGCTACCCCTGTTTCAGTTTGGGGCCTTTACAAATACAACCCACAAATAGCCAAGGAGTCTTTACCTTTTTTAACAATCTTATTTTTAGGACTTTGCTGGCAGGCAGTTTATTTTTCAATAAAAGCCGATACCTCAACCGATATATTTAGGGGAGTTTATGAAAACCCTGTAGCCCCTTTGTACGGAAAAATTCAAATACTAAGACCTTGGATGTTACTATTGATTCTAGTAGTTCTCCCATTATTTTTGAGTGAAAAAATCAAAAACAATTGGGTGTTTTTTTCCGTGGGGACACTACTATTATTGGCCATCAACTACTCAGATGGCCCCCGTAGAATTGAAAAATTCAAGTCGCACATAGAAACTTTTACCGAAGGCCGATCTATTTACCCTGAAACGGTAGACTGGTCAACATACAAAGAAAAGATGGGGCAATTAGGTGTACACAACGATCATTACCCTCCCTTACCCTTAACCCTTTTAAATCTATTCGGCACAAAGGCAACTTTGTTTTCTATTTTCATGATAGCTTGTTCCTTGCTGTGTATGAAACTATTAAAAACCTGGCTCGGTCCAGAAATAGCTTTAACCCTACCTCCTCTGTTGTTTTTCACAACCTATACTTGGGTTCCAATTCACCTTCTAGTTATACTATCAATTATTCTAGCTTCGAAAAGCAAAAATCAATGGATACAGACACTTATTCCAGGAATTCTCTTAGGAGGGTATGCGTTTTTTAGCTTTGGTGTGTTGGTAGTTTCTGCACTATTTTTCGTATTTCAATGGGGTAATAAACCTAACGCAAAAACATTAAAAACTCTAGCTCTACAAGGCAGTATAGCAACCATCTTCGTATTGGTAATTTCATTTTTCACTCAATACAATTACTTAGAAGCCTTTGATAAAGCAAGACATCTTAATGACCAATTGCTCAACCAGCCCACTTACTACTTTCCCGTTATTCAAGGTATTTATAGGTCTTTCGGTAACCTGCTTTCCTTCTTTTTTGTCCTGGGTCCCTTGGTAGTATATTCTTTTTTCCGCTTTCGCGGGAAGGTTCTATGGATGCCGCTTTTAGCCTTGGTGGCCATGGCGTTTTCAGGGCTCTTTTATATGGAAACCGAAAGGGTATGGGTGTTTTTTATTCCCTTTCTTTTTTTCTCAGGGGCTTTGAAAAAACCAATACCCTTGTACCTTTACACCTCTCAAATAATATTCATCATCCTTATAGAGACAAAAATTGATTTGTCCTTTGGAGCATTTTACTAGGTTATGGCTAAGAAATCAAAAAAGATAAAAACTTCCGATGAAGGTGGATTTGTATTCTCTACCAATGATGATTTTGATTTTTCATCCCACGAAAGTGGTCACACATTAGAAAACCAAGACCAAGAGCTTACCGTACACCTAGAAAAGAAAGGCCGTGGAGGTAAAACGGCTGTGGTTATTAAGGGTTTTGTGGGTAAAGACAGTGATTTAGCAAATTTAGGAAGAGCACTTAAACAACATTGTGGGGTTGGCGGTAGCGTAAAAGATGGTGAAATTATTATTCAAGGGAACCCACGAGACAAAATCATGGATTACCTTAAAAACAATGGGTATAACGCAAAACGAGTGGGCGGTTAAATAGCCAACGCCCTTTGGTACAGCTCTTCATACTGCGGACCAATATTTATGATACTAAATTCTTTAGCTTGTTGGTAGGCACCTTCAATGAATTTTCGAGATTCATCCTGAAGAATTTCTATTGATCTTTTTGCCATTTCTTCCACATCACCCACATTGGCTGTATAACCCGTTAAACCATTAAGGTTTACCTCTGGCAAGCCTCCTGTATTACTAGAAACTACAGGCACCTTGGCAGCCATGGCTTCTAATGCTGCTAATCCAAAACTCTCAGTTTCTGAGGGAAGAATAAACAGGTCACTTAAACATAAAATGCGGTGTACCTCGGTTGTTTTCCCTAAGAATATTACATTCTTTTCAATACCTAAATCTTGAATTTGCTGTTCAGCCTTACCCCTTTCAGGACCATCACCTATTAATACCAGTTTAGAGTTCACCGATTTTTGAACTTTCTCAAATATTGAGATTACATCTTGGGTGCGCTTTACCGGTCTAAAGTTAGAGATGTGGGTAATGAGTTTTTGTCCTTCGTCGGCCAACTGAGCTTTTGAACAGTTGTTTTCGCCTTCATAAAGAGAAAGGTCTACAAAGTTTGGAATAACCTCTATCGGACGGGTAATTCCAAAAAAGTCTTGGGTGTCTTGGCGTAAACTTTCTGATACGGTTGTCACCAAATCAGAATGGTTAATACTAAAAGTAACCGCAGGTTTATAAGACGGATTTTTACCGACCAGTGTAATGTCAGTTCCGTGCAAGGTGGTAACAATAGGAATATTAATCCCCTTGTCCTTTAAAATCAATTTTGCCGTATAGGCAGCATATGCATGGGGTATGGCGTAATGAACGTGAAGCAAATCAATTTTTTCTCGCAATACGGTGTCAACCATTGCACTAGAAAGTGCCAATTCATAGGGTTGATATTTGAATAGCGGATAATCATGAACATTTACCTCGTGGTAGTAAATATTCTTTTCAAGAATGTCTAACCTTACGGGTTGATTGTAGGTAATAAAGTGAACTTTATGCCCTTTTTTTGCAAGGTAATGGCCCAACTCTGTAGCCACAACTCCTGATCCACCAAAGGTTGGATAACAGACAATCCCAATATTCATTATTGTACTATTAAGGTTTTTGAATAAACTCTAAACTTTACATAAGGTTTTGTAAAAGTTAGAATTTCTCAGTTTTATCTAAGGTACCATCGTCTTTGTAATACTCCCAGGTTCCTACTTTTTCATTATTTGAATACTGGCCTTTAACCTTTAAGGTTCTATCCTCATAGTATTCTTTGTAAGATCCCTCTTTTACGTCATTTTCATATTCTGTTTGCGACTTCATAGAACTGGTATCGTAAAAATGCTCAACCATTCCAGAAAGCTTACCCATTTTATAATTATAACGAATAGATAGGTTTCCATTGGCAAAATACCACTCCGAAACACCGTCTTTCTTACCTAGCTTGTAATTTTCAAGGGTAGACTTTATTCCATGCTCATTATAGCTTATCTGTCTGCCGTCTAAAGCACCGTTCAAGTAATTTTTTTCTTCTACTACCTTAGAAGCTCTATCAAAAACCAGTTGAATTCCGTTTTTTTGATCGTTTTTATAATTCTCAATCCTAACTAAATTGCCTGAATAGCTATGATAATAAATGGGTCCGTTTCTCTTACCATTTTCATAATACTCAACGGTTCTAGGAATATGGTTATTCCAAAAAATCACCCAAGCACCTGTCTTTAGGTTATTAGAATCTAAACGATTTATCATTTCTCTTTCGGGTTGCTCTATTTGAGCAAATCCAGTAATAGAAATTATGGTGCTAATGAGAAGCAGTCTGATGGACCTTATTTTCATTTTGTGGTAATGCATTATAAATAACTTCTTGAATTTTTGTGCGATAATTACCGCTAATCAATTTTCTATTTTCTGCCGAAGGGTTTATTCTATTTGATAAAAAGATATATACCAATTCGTGTTCGGGATCTACCCAAGCAATGGTTCCAGTAAATCCGGTGTGCCCAAAACTTGCTTTAGAAGTACAATCGCAGGCAGGACCAGGCCCTTCTAATTGTGGTTTATCAAACCCTATGCCTCGTCTATTCTCATCCTCACAAAATTGACATCGAGTAAATTCTTCTAAGGTTATTGATTGAAAAAAGGTCTGATTGTTATAAGTGCCTCCGTTAAGGTACATCTGCATAAGCTTAGCTAAGTCATTGGCATTGGTAAATAATCCTGCATGTCCGCCTACACCTCCTAACATAGCAGCTCCTTGATCGTGAACATATCCGTGTACTAATTGATACCTGAAATACTTGTCATATTCAGTTGGTATAATTTCACTTTTCTGGAAGTTTTCCTTGGGTTGATACCCCAAAGTATAGGCTCCCAGAGGATCATAGTACTTTTCTTTTACCAAAATAGAAAGCGGCTTTCTATACTCATTCTCAATAATCTTTTTGAGGAGGTAGTACCCCAAATCTGAATACTTATACTTTTTCTTTCCTAAAGGGCTCTTGTAGATTGCCTGGTAAATAGTATCTGTGTAAGCTCTAGAAATGAATAATTTTTCGGCCACCTGAAGAGGAAATTGTGTAGATCTATGGTCACTGTAAAATTCAGGATTCGGTCTTTGGTCTTTTAGAGAGTTGACATAAAAGGGAATCCACGCCTCTAAACCGGCTTGGTGACTTAATATTTCTCTAATGGTCAGCGAATCTTTATTGGTACCCTTTACCTCAGGAAGAAAATGGACCAAAGGGTCATCAAGGTTTAATTTTCCTGCCTCATACATTTCCATGACCATGGGCAATGTCGCACCGATCTTGGTTATTGATGCGATATCATAAAGGTCATAATTGGTCACCAAATGGTTCTTTTCATACGTGTGAAAACCAAATGACTTTTGGTAAATGACCATTCCGTTTTTTGCCACCAGCACTTGGCAACCAGGAGTTGCTTTTTCTTCAATGGCTTTTTTCGCAATGGAGTCTATTGCTACTAGGTCTGCTCTATCAATCCCTACCTCTTCGGGGTAACCGTATTTTAACCTGTTCAATGAGCCTGTCTTCAATCCGTAGCCTCTATCTAACAAATCAGAAATTGATACAGGTAGCCTTCCATCAGAATTTAATGCGCCAAAAATTATTTGAGCCACTGCCCTTTCTGCGTCTGGATGATTTTGGTAACCTACTATGGTAGCCTGTGAGGCTGAAGTAAAATCTTGGCCTAAAAGTCCGTAAGGGTTTGCGAAATGTGCAAGCACAAACTCATTTTGCAAGGCAAGCTTATTAATAAATCGTGCTTCCGCAGAAGAGTACTTATAATTTTTCCAAGGGTTGGAGTTATCAGAATAAAAAGCCACCAACACCATGTCAAAATCAGACAGCTCAGAAAGCACCTTATTCTCGAATCCTTTAGAAAAAGAAAAGGTAGAGACTTTGGAATACTCTTTACAGTCATTAATAAAGCCACCGCTCACCTTGTTGCCCATGGTTACTATGGCTATTCTTTTTCCAGATCCAGACAAGGGCAATGCTTTGTTTTTGTTGACAATTACCGTAGCCGCCTTTTCATAAATACCCTTTCTCAAAACCTCATCTTCAGCAACATTGAGGTCATTGACAATATTCTTTACCCTTATGGGTTTTGGCTTCTTATTGAGGCCTAACCAATATTTAGCTCTTAAAATTTTTCGAACTCTGTTTTCTATTTCTGGCCAAGTAATTAAACTATCTCTAATGGCGTCTTCAATTTCTGCCTTTGCCTTTTTTACATCTTCAGAAAACAATAAAATATCGTTTCCTGCTACCAAGGCCTTCGCATCAACCTCACCAGGCTTGTAAAATTTAGAAACCCCCTTCATATTCAAGGCATCGGTAAAAACAAGTCCCTCAAATTGATACTCATTTTTTAGTAAATCAGTTACCGCCTTCTTGCTTAAAGAGGTTGGCATTTTATCATCAATTGATGGAATATTTAAATGCGCCACCATTACCGAAGCCAATCCTTCGGGAATTAGTCTTTCATAAGGCTTTAAGTCCTCGGCCTTAATTTTTTCTAAAGAGTGATTTACGGTGGGTAAGGTCTTGTGAGAATCGGCATCTGTATCACCGTGCCCGGGAAAGTGTTTAGCACAAGCCATTACACCTCCATCTTGAATCCCACGCATTATCCAACTCGCTTTTCTTGACACGTCTACCGGATCTTCACCCAATGCCCGTGCGTTGATAATTGGATTTTTAGGATTTGTATTAATATCCACCACTGGAGAAAAAGTGATATGCACCCCCAATCTCTTACAATGAGCGGCCATTCTCCTCCCCAAATGGTATAGGGTTGTTGAATCTTGAACCGCACCTGTAGTAAGTGCAAACGGAAATGAAAAAGTAGAATCAAGACGCATGGCTAGTCCCCACTCTGCATCCATACCAACGAATAATGGAATTTTTGCTTTGGACTGGTATTGGTTTGTTAATTGAGCTTGACGACCTGGTCCTCCCTGAAAAAATATCAACCCACCTAAGGCCTCTTTTGTTACCAATTCTTCAATTTCAGAAACGTGCTGAGGACCTTTATTAGAATAGGCCGCTACCATAAAAAGTTGACCTAACTTTTCATTGTTATCTAAGGTTAAAAGAACACTGTCTGCCCATGCTTTTGATTCGTCGTTATCAAAAACTGGCTGAGCCCATGTCATGGCTGAACCAAAAAGCACAATAAGAGTGAGGAGCTTATTTATTTTCATAGAGTTAGAACTCGTAAAAGGACCATAAAATTTCATCAAAAATCATTAAAATAAAAGACTTATCAAATCTTTAGGGCGACTAACTTTAAAAGCAAATAATGTTGCGTTATATTTGTGGTAAAGGATTTTATCATGGCACTATTCCGAGTTTTTAAAGCAGAGAAACCAAGACAATTTAGTCTTCAACATAGGTATTACGATGAAAGGAAGGAAAAATTGGATAGAATGATGAAAGAATCTAGCCGAGAAGAATCTAAACTTGAATACCGTGAGCGCTTACGCGAAGGGTGGTCAAGAAGGTCTTCAATAAAATCGGTTAATAACGGTTCAAATATCAGAGTAATTATTATTGCCGCCTTGCTTATCCTATTAGTTTACTTCCTCTATTGATCTAATTCATGCCAAACATAATTCAACTTTTACCAGACCATGTTGCCAACCAAATAGCAGCAGGTGAGGTCGTTCAACGTCCTGCATCTGCCGTTAAAGAATTATTAGAAAACAGTGTAGATGCAGGGGCAACAGAAATCACCTTAGTCATAAAAGAGGCCGGAAAGTCACTCATTCAAGTGATAGACAACGGAAAAGGTATGTCTGAAGTAGACATTCGGTTAGCCTTTGAAAGACATGCCACCAGTAAAATTTCTAATGCAGAAGACCTTTTCAGAATAAGGACTAAAGGCTTTAGAGGAGAAGCTTTGGCTTCAATTGCCGCAGTTTCTCAGGTTGAAGTAGTTACAAAACAAGAAGACGAAGAAGTTGGTAGAATTCTTAAAATTGAAGGTAGCGAAGTAAAAGCATGTGAACCGGCCTCGGCCGAAACAGGAACCAATCTGATGGTTAAAAACTTGTTTTTTAATATCCCCGCCAGAAGAAATTTCTTAAAATCTGACTCGGTAGAATTCAAGCATGTAATTGATGAATTTGAGCATGTAGCTCTCGCTCATCCTGACATTCACTTCATTCTCATTCACAACCAATCAGAAATCATGAATCTTCCCGAGGGAAACACTCGACAAAGAATTCAAGGGATTTTTGGAAAAAAATATAATGAAAGATTAGTCCCTGTTGAAGAGTACACCGATGTAGTGGCGGTTAATGGTTTTGTAGTGAAACCAGAGTATGCTAAAAAGACGCGAGGGGATCAATTTTTCTTCGTCAACGACCGATTTGTAAAAAATAGTTATTTGCATCACGCGGTATCGGCCGCTTTTGAAGATTTAATTCCTCATGGGGTTCATCCAGGATACTTTCTTTTCCTAGAAATAGAGCCTCACCGAATTGATGTCAACATCCACCCAACTAAGACCGAAATAAAATTTGATGACGAAAAGGCCATATATGCCATTCTTAGGTCTTCCATTAAGCACAGTTTGGGGCAATTTAATATTTCACCAACCTTAGATTTTGAAAATGAAGTGAACTTCAACGCTCCTCCTATTCAAAAAGGGCAATCTATTCCAAAACCTACCATTCAAATTGATCCAAACTTTAATCCGTTTGAAAACGAAGGATTTAACACCCCTAAAAAGAATGCCCCAACTAGAGACTTTCCTATTCAAAAGGCCGGGGGTCAATTTCAATGGACGGATTTAGAATCTCATGAAACCTCCAAGCCAGCTGTTGAAGAAAAAAATAGTGAAGTCTGCATTCAATTAAACAAGACGTACATTCTTTCTCCGTTAAAGTCTGGAATGGCAATCATTCACCAGCAAAGAGCTCACGAAAGAATCTTGTTTGAAGAATATATAAATATGTTAAACGGTGGCAATGCAGCCTCGCAGCATTTATTATTTCCTTTAAATTTGAGCTTTTCACCTTCTGATGCACCTATCATTTTAAATCACTTAGACGATTTACAAATTTTAGGATTTGACATTGAACCCTTTGGGCAAGCAGGTGTTGTGGTACAAGGTATACCTATTCACATGAAGGAATCAGAAATTGAACCAAGCTTAGAGAGAATTATTGAAGATGCTAAAAATCACAGAGATGAGTTTAAAAACACGCCTCGAGAACAAATTGCAAAAAACCTAGCCAAGAGTAGCGCTATTAAGGTAGGAACTCCGTTAGAAAAAGAAGAAATGCTTCATATTATACATCAACTATTTGCCTGCTCAATGCCATTTATGGGTATTAATGCAAAACCTACCATAGTGCAAATAGAAGGTGACGAACTAGAAAAAAGATTTGGATAGATGTTACAAAGACCAACAGGATTCAACCTCCTACCCTTAATAATCAAAAACTTACTCATCATCAACGGACTGGGATTTTTGGCTTTATTAGCCTTCAAAAACACGTTTGGTTATGACATAAATCAACACTGGGGGCTATATCTTCCTTTTGTTTCACCTAACTTCAATCCGTTTCAGATTGTAACCCACATGTTTTTGCATGCCAACTTCAGCCATATTTTATTCAATATGTTTGCTTTGTGGATGTTTGGTAACTCATTAGAGAACTATTGGGGGCCGAAGAAATTTTTGACTTTTTATATGGTTTGTGGGCTGGGAGCTGCCCTTTGCCACTCAGCCGTTAATTATTACGAGTATTCTCAAATCGTTTCACAACTATCTCCAGAAGCCATTGCCATGGTAAAATCAGAAGGATTTTCAATTCTTCAAGATGGACAAAACTATACTGATCCCCTCCTGGGAAAATTAAACCTTTTGCTTAGCGTACCAACGGTGGGGGCCTCAGGAGCTGTTTTTGGATTGCTAATGGGCTTTGGGATGCTCTTCCCCAACGCTCAGATTTACATCTACTTTTTATTTCCCATAAAAGCCAAATACTTTGTTATTATTTACGGACTTTTAGAATTGTTTAGTGGATTTAATGATCACACCTCAAACATTGCCCACTTTGCGCACCTTGGCGGAATGTTATTTGGTTTTATCCTCATTCAATATTGGAAAAGAAATCAATTTAGATCCTATTAACAATGGCTGGTTTAAGAGATACCATAAAAGCGCAGTTCGAAAATGGAGATTACCTAATCAAGGTAGTCCTAATCATGATTGGAGCCTTTTTGATTCAAACCATTCTAGGTGTAATCAGCACTTTCACCGAGACTCCGTTGCTGTATTATTTTGAAAATTACACCTACTTGCCCAGTGAAGTTTCCGAATTTGCCTTCAAGCCGTGGACTCTATTCACCTACATGTTTTTGCACCACGGATTTTTACATATTTTCTTCAACCTCATCATCCTTTACTTTACCGGTAAAATTTTTGTTGACTTTTTAAATGATAAAAGATTCTTAGCCACCTTTATCTTGGGCGGCCTAGCCGGTGGAGTATTGTTTATTTTAAGCTATAATGTGTTTCCGTTTTTTGAAGGAGTAAAACCTCCTTTGGTGGGCGCTTCCGCGGGAGTTATGGCAATTGTAATCGGAACCGCTGCTTATGCCCCCAACCTACCGGTGCGATTGTTTTTTGCCATTGAAGCCAAACTTTGGCATGTAGCCTCACTATTTCTTTTGATGGATTTATTGCAAATAGAGAAAAATAATCCTGGTGGACATATTGCTCACATTGGTGGCGCCTTAATGGGATATTTCATTGTACGTCAACTGCAAAACGGAAAGGACTATTCCATGGGATTTTTTGAATATTGGAAAGCCTTTTTTGTTTGGTTTGATAAAAAACCAACGTTGAAAACCGTCCATAAATCAAAAACCAAAAAAAGAGACAACCCAAAAAAAACAGATGCCGATCAAGAAGTTCTTGATAGAATTCTTGAAAAAATTCAAAAATCTGGTTACGACAAGCTCTCTAAAGAAGAAAAGGAGTTTCTCTTCAAATTTGGCAAGAAGTAATGAAGAAAGGCAAACTCTCGTGGTACCAAAAACCATTTTATTTACTAAATGGGCTTTTCGCATTTCTTCTGTTACTGACCTATTCGTCTTACTTTATTTCTCCTGAATTAATTTCATGGGTTTCTATTTTAGCGCTAGGCTACCCCTTTATTCTGGTAATAAATCTATTTTTTGTGGTTTTTTGGCTTATTCAAGGTAAGCGAAACTTCTTAACCTCATCAGTGATAATTGCCCTTGGGTACCCGTTTCTATTAGGCGCTTTTCAGTTTTCTGGAAATCAGCAGGACGTAAGAAACAGAAAAGATGCCTTATCTGTTATGACATTTAATGCTAGGTCATATACCCAGTATAATAGAGAGGGTAAAGAGGGCCTTACTGACGCAATCGACTCTTTTTTAATAGCAGAAAGTCCGAGTGTTTTATTCTTGCAAGAGAACTACAACTACCATCGCACGCCAAACTTCAAATATCCCCATCAATACATTCCAGGATCAGAAAGAAACCAAAAGTTTAGCCTTGGAATTTTAAGCAAACACAAACTTATTAACACAGAAAAAATAAGTTTTGGACTTGATGAAGGGCCTTACAAGCACTTTTTAAGAGCCGATATGATTTTTAATGGTGACACCTTTAGGTTGTTTTGTGTTCATTTAATGTCGAATCAATTTACAAACAAAGACCTTGAAGCCATTAATGATGTGGGTAATAAAAATGCAGATGAGGTTGAACAATCTACCAAAGATTTAATTTCTAGATTGCGCCGTTTCGGGTCAATCAGAGCACAGCAAATTGATGTGATCACGAAAGAAATTGACAACAGTCCTTACCCAATAATATTAGGAGGAGATTTTAACGAGCCTCCTTCCTCCTATCCGTTTCAGCAAGTAATCAAAAGGCTTTATGATTCATTTGAAGCAGCAGGTAGAGGTATCGCTCCAACCTATAGAACCTTCCCTATACCCTTGAGAATTGACCACATTTTTTATTCACAAACCACATTTTCTGCATGGAATTACCACGTACATAAAGTAGATTACTCAGATCACTATCCCGTAAGTGTTGTCCTTATTCCCTCTTCTTGACTTTCTTCAATTCAAGTAGATTCAGGGCATTTGGCTCTAATCCAAGAATTCATTTCGGTATAACTCGAACCACCTCGTCGTAGTATAGAGGTACAATAGGAGATTCTGACATGATTATGGAATCTAATTGTTGGTAAAGGACTATTCTACTAGAGTCATTAGTCTCTACTCTTGCCTTTGAATACAGACTGTCATACGTTACATTTTCAAAATGAGAATAGTTAGGTCCATTAGGTGCTTTATTACCACTGTAAAAAAGACTTAAATAGTTTTCAGCATCCGGATAATCCGCGATCCATGAAGCACGAAAAAATGGAAGTCCACCATTTGCCTTCTTCTCTCTAAGGGTACTTGGTGGTGTTACCTCAACCCTTATTTCAATTCCCAACTGAGCTAATTGCCCTTGAATGTATTCACATAAATCTGTGTAGTTACTTGTTGTGTATAGCGATATAGGAGACAATCCACTTCCATTTGGAAAACCTGCTTCAGCCAGCAGTCTAGCCGCTTTTTCAGGATTGTATTCACAGTACTTCACCTTAGAAAAACCAGGTAATCCTTCAGGAATGATTCCCCCCTCGGCTGGTTTTCCGATACCATTTCTCAAATAGGTCATCATCTTTGTGCGGTCAAATCCCATGACAATGGCCTCACGAACCTTTGGATTACTCACCACACTACTATCTGGCAAGTAAAAGGCTAAATATTCAGTGTTTAAATACGGAGTTTTTTCGAGAACAAAACGATTAGAGTACTTTTGATTGAGTTCACCTTTGGGAGTCAATAAATCGTCTTTATAACTCGCGTCAAGCCCCGACAAAAAGTCTTTTCTTCCTTGAATAAACTCCATATATGCACTTTGCTTGTCCGGAATAAAACTAATGACAACACTTTCTAAATGTGGCAGCCTAGTTCCGTTTTCCATTTCAAAATACAAGGGATTCTTTCTTAGAATCATCACCTCATTATCAACCCAACGCTTCAAATAAAACGGCCCAGTACCAATCGGGTTTTGAGAAAATCCTCCAGCTTCTGCCGCCTCAAAGGGAACCACGGAGCAATACTTCATTGTCAATAATCCCAAAAAGGGGGAGAAGGGACTTTTAAGTGAAATGACCAAGGTAGTATCAGAAGTAGCAAAAATAGAATCTACATCAGATAAAACCCAAGCGCCTGGGGCCGCTAATGATTTACTTTGTAAACGATTAAAACTATAAACAAAGTCGTTAGAGACTACTTTTCTAGTTTTGGTCTCGCCAAAAACTTCACTTTCATGAAAGAACACATCGTCTCTTAAGGTAAAAACATAGGTTTTGCCGTTGTCCAAAATTTCCCATGACTGGGCAATAGCTGGCACCACTTCAAGAGATTGGTTCATGGCTACCAATCCGTTAAAAATTTGATGTGTAGCCCAAATATTTGATTGAACCCTTGCAAAAGCAGGATCTAGTGAACTGATTCCTGAATATTCATTGTATCTAAAAACTGTACTCTCATCGCGTTCTATGGGCTGACTGCAAGAAAACAATATCCCCAAAAGGGCCAAACGCAAAACAATTTTCATATGAAGTATTTTGTTCAAATATAACGCCTAAATCAAGGAATGCAAGAATGAAAAACCAATTAAAGAATTCATTAACGCGCTACAATGACACATTCTAATTAAATGTAAAAATCATTATTTGCCTTATCTTTGCAAACGCATGAAAGAAGACACAAAAAAAGTAGCATTTCACACTTTAGGTTGTAAACTAAATTTTTCTGAGACCTCTACCATTTCTAGAGATTTCACTAAAAAGGGGTACGACAAAGTAGAGTTCAGTGAAGCGGCAGATGTTTACGTAATAAACACTTGTTCGGTAACTGAGAATGCAGATAGAGAAACAAAAAGTCACATTAAGGCAGCCTTAAAGGCTAATCCTGACGGATTTGTTGTGGTGGTTGGATGCTATGCTCAACTTAAGCCAGAAGAAATTGCAGCCATTGATGGAGTTGATATGGTATTGGGAGCTACGGAAAAATTCAACATTACCCAATACCTAGAAGACCTTACCAAAAAAGAGGAAGGGATTGTTCATTCTTGCGAAATTGATGAAGCCAACTTTTTTGTGGGTTCTTATAGCATTGGCGACAGAACCAGGGCCTTCCTTAAAGTTCAAGATGGTTGTGATTATAAATGTACTTATTGTACCATTCCACTAGCTAGAGGTATAAGTCGCTCTGACACCTTGAATAACGTACTGAAAAACGCTCATGAAATTTCTCAGAAAGGAATTAAAGAGATTGTTTTAACCGGAGTAAATATTGGTGATTACGGAAAGGGTGAATTCGGCAATAAAAAACACGAACACACTTTCTTAGAACTTGTAAAAGAACTTGACCAAGTAGAGGGTTTAGATAGGTTGCGAATCAGTTCTATTGAGCCCAATTTATTGAAAGACGAAACCATTCAGTTTGTTTCTGAAAGCAATCATTTTGTTCCTCATTTTCACATTCCACTTCAAAGTGGATCTAATGAGTTGCTCAAAAAAATGAAAAGGCGTTACCTACGTGAACTTTACAGCGAAAGGGTAAGTAAAATAAAATCGGTGATGCCCGATGCTTGTATAGGAGTAGATGTCATTGTTGGGTTTCCGGGTGAAACAGACGAGCATTTTTTAGAGACCTACAACTTTTTAAACGAGCTTGACATTGCCTATTTACATGTTTTCACCTATTCAGAAAGACCCAATACAGAAGCCGTAGAAATGGATGGTGTTGTACCTATTCCGGTAAGAAAAAAGAGAAATAAAATGTTGAGAGGGCTTTCTGCTAAAAAGCGTCATGCCTTTTATCAAAGTCAAATTGGAACTCAAAGAAGGGTTCTTTTTGAAGGAGAAAACAAAAAGGGCTACATACATGGTTTCACTGAAAATTATGTGAAAGTAAAGTGGCCTTGGGACCCTTCATTAGCAAATACGGTTCATCAAATCGTCTTATCAGAAATGGATGCTGATGGAATTATGCGTGGAGAGTTTTTAAAAAACGAGCCTGCATGAGTTACCATTTGATGGTTGAATATTCGGTAAATCCCATTTTTAAAGAGAATTTTATCAATGCATGGAATCGCCTTATAACTCACTATAAATCATTAGGATACATTCTTAGAGCGGAACTAATTCAATCAGACAGCAGAACTTTAGTCGGACATTCTATTTGGAAAGACAAAGAGGCTTTTAAAGAGTCTTTGGCTTTACTTTCTCAAAAATCCTCTACCTTAAATTCTCAACTAGAGAGCCACTGTGATTCCATCCAATTAAAATATGCTGGACAGCAAGTTAAAAAACTATGAACTACAATAAACTAGCCAATTCTGTTGGAAGTCTAGCTCGTGAGGTAGGCCTTTTTATTAAAAGTGAACAAGAAAAACTTTCCTCTATTAAGATAGAGACCAAATCGCTGAACTCATTAGTGAGCTACGTTGATAAAGAGGCTGAAAAGAAACTGATTTCCAGCCTTTCAGCCCTACTCCCAGAAGCGGGTTTTATTGCAGAAGAGGGAACCGTAGATCCAAAAAAAGCAGATTTTCAATGGATTGTAGATCCTCTTGATGGCACCACCAATTTCTTGCATGGCTTACCAATTTTTTCTGTTTCTATAGCCCTTACGCATCTAGATGACCTGGTAGTTGGAGTTGTATATGAAGTAGGACAAGATGAATTGTTTGTTGCCTCAAAAAACAATGGCACAACCTTAAATGGTAAAGCGATTGAGGTTACCGAAACGGAAAACCTTTCAGATACCCTTTTAGCCACCGGGTTTCCGTACTACGATTTTAAAAGGCTCCCCGTCTACCTTGAATTGCTAAGCGATTTTTTTAAGACTACACGAGGTGTAAGACGAATGGGATCAGCCGCTGTTGACCTAGCCTATGTTGCCGCCGGCAGGTTTGATGGATTCTTTGAATATGGTCTATCTCCATGGGATGTGGCTGCGGGAACCTTGTTGGTTGAAGAAGCTGGTGGAATGGTTAATGATTTTTCCAATGGTAAAAACATCCTTTTCGGGAAAGAAATCTGGGCTTCAAACGGAAAAATACACGAAGAAATCAGCAAAAAGCTATCTCAATTAGCTGAGATAAAATAAGGTTTTTTTGCTGCGCTTTATCCCTGTGAAAAATCAATGATTACCCTATATATTTCATTGGCTATCATTACATTTGCAGGATGCAGTTTATCAAATCAACTATTGAAGGATTAATAGAAATTGAACCTAGAGTATTTGAAGATTCTAGAGGATATTTTTTTGAATCATTTAACGCAAAGCGATTTGCGGAAAACGGAATTCCAGAAAATTTTGTTCAAGACAATCAAAGCCTTTCTCAAAAAGGTGTACTAAGAGGGCTTCATTTTCAAGCCCCTCCTTTTGCTCAAGGTAAGTTAGTGAGAGTCATAAAAGGCGCTGTTTTAGACGTGGCTGTTGACATCAGAAAAGGCTCACCGACTTTTGGAAAGTACCACATGGTTGAACTTACGGAGGAAAACAAAAAAATGTTCTGGGTGCCTCCAGGTTTTGCTCATGGATTTTTAACCTTGAGAGACCAAACCATCTTTTCTTACAAATGCTCTAATGTCTACAATGTAGAAAGCGAAGGATCCGTTCTATGGAACGACAAAGACATTGATATTCAATGGCCCAAAGGGGACTTTCAATTATCAGAAAAAGATGTTAAAGCACCTACTTTGAGTGAACTAGAATCGCCCTTTAGTGTTTAAAATTTATGAGTAAAAAATATTCCATATTGTTTTCATTAGTAGCAGGTACAGCACTTGTTTTAACAAGTCTGCGCTTTACTCATGACAATCAAATAGACGAGCAGTTTGCTTCAGATTTTCACGAGGATTACAAGGTGTACGCACTGACAATGCCTACCAATTTATCCTTTGCTGGCGAAGGGGTTCCCCTTGAAGATCCGGATGTTTTTGAACGTATGGATAAGGAATTGTTGGTGAATACCTATTGGCAATCAAACGGTCTTTTAATGTTTAAAAGAACCGCAAAGTACTTTCCGGTGATTGAACCCATCTTGAAGAAAAACGGAATTCCAGATGACTTTAAATATTTGGCAGTTATTGAAAGTGGTCTTATCAACGTAGTTTCACCAGCAGGAGCTGCAGGCATGTGGCAAATCTTAAAAGGCACTGCTGAAGAAAGAGGCCTAGAAGTAAACGATGAAGTTGATGAGAGGTACCACCTTGAAAAAAGCACTCAGGCTGCTTGCGAATACCTTAGAGAGGCTCACGACAAACTTGGCTCGTGGTCATTGGCAGCCGCTGCTTACAACATGGGAATCAACGGGGTTCAAAAACAACTAGAAAGACAAAAAACCGATAACTATTACGACCTTTTGTTGAATACTGAAACCGGTCGTTATGTTTTTAGAATCCTAGCGGTAAAAGAGATTATTGAAAACCCGAAAAAATATGGGTTCAATTATAGAAATAAAGATTTATACCAACACATTCCCACGAAAGTGGTTGCCATTGATAGCAGTATAAGTCACTTTGCAGATTTTGCATCACAATACCAGATTTCTTACAAGACCCTGAAATACCACAACCCTTGGCTTAGGGATAATTTCTTGACCAACAAGAAAAATAAGACCTACCTAATTGAGATTCCGAAAGAGGGCTTTCAGGGTATTTATCTAAAATCTGACGAAGGGGTTAAACCTGAAAAGGAAAAGAATTAAATGGCGGAAATAAATGACCAAGAGGTTTTTGAAAAAGAGACACTAGAAGTTTTTGGTGCCCGCGTTCACAACCTCAAAAATATTGATGTACAAATTCCAAGAAATGAATTGGTGGTAATTACCGGACTTAGCGGTAGTGGCAAGTCTTCATTGGCATTTGACACAATTTACGCCGAAGGGCAAAGAAGGTATGTAGAGACTTTCTCTGCCTATGCTAGGCAATTTTTGGGTGGTTTAGACAGACCCGATGTAGACAAGATCAATGGTCTTAGCCCCGTCATTTCCATAGAACAAAAAACCACTTCTAGAAACCCAAGATCTACCGTAGGTACGGTCACTGAGATCTACGATTTCTTGCGATTGTTGTTTGCTAGGGCTTCTACTGCCTACTCTTACAACACAGGAGAAAAAATGGTCAGCTATAGCGATGACCAAATAGTTCAGCTAATATCAGAACGCTTTCGCGGGAAGAGAATTTCAATTCTAGCCCCGGTAGTACGATCAAGAAAAGGACATTATAGAGAATTGTTTGAACAAATCTCAAAACTCGGATTTTTGAGAGCTCGTGTAAACGGAGAAATAATTGAAATTACTCGTGGATTTAGATTAGATAGGTATAAAACCCACGATATAGAAATTGTCATTGACCGTGTGCAGGTAGAAGAAGAAATGATTCCTAGAATCAAGCAGTCAATACAAACGGGAATGAGGCATGGCAAGGGGATTATTACCGTTCTTGAATGGGAGGCTGAAAAACCTCAATACTTTTCAAGGCACTTAATGTGTCCTTCTACTGGAATTGCCTACCCCGATCCCGAACCTAATTCGTTTTCATTCAACTCGCCAAAAGGTGCGTGTGATAAGTGTAATGGACTGGGTCAGGTTAATGTGGTAGACATTGATAAATTGATTCCTGATAATAAACTTTCAATTAAGAAGGGCGGCCTTGCCCCATTGGGTGAGTACAAGAAAAGTTGGATTTTTAACCAATTAGAAATAATTGGTAAGCGCTACGACTTTGATCTAAACACTCCCATTTCAAAAATCTCTAAAGAAGCCATGGAGGTTATTCTCAATGGCGCTAAAGACACTTTTGAAATTGAAAATAAAACCGTTGGGGTAACCCGAAAATACCACCTTGACTTTGAAGGACTTACCCAGTTCATTGAATTTCAAAGCAAAGAAAGTGCTAGTAAGTCCATCAAGCGATGGGCTGAAACGTATATGAACCCGGTAAAATGTCGTAAATGCGAAGGTTCTAGACTAAAGAAAGAAGCGAATTACTTTAAAATAGCTGATGCCACTATTAGCGAGTTGGCACAAATGAGTTTAATTGATTTCTCTAAGTGGTTAGAAACGGCACCAGAAAAAATGACGGATAGTCAACAGACTATTGCTAAAGAAATCATTAAAGAACTCAAGGCAAGAACAGGATTTTTGTTAGATGTTGGATTGACCTATTTGAGTCTAGACCGCTCAGCTAAAACCTTATCGGGTGGAGAAGCCCAACGCATTAGGTTGGCAACTCAAATTGGCTCTCAGTTGGTAAACGTCTTATACATTTTAGATGAACCAAGCATTGGCCTACATCAACGAGACAACCAAAAATTGATAAACAGCCTTATTGAATTAAAAAATGTAGGTAACAGTGTTATTGTGGTTGAGCACGACAAGGACATGATTGAGGCGGCAGATACAGTTTTTGACATTGGACCTGGCGCTGGAGTGCACGGAGGTCGTGTGGTGGCAAGCGGCTCATTAGAAGACGTTTTAAACTCAAAGGGTCTTACCTCTGATTACCTTAGCGGGAGAAAAAAAATTGAAATACCTGAAATTAGAAGGGCTGGAAATGGCCAGTTTATTAAGCTTGAAGGAGCTACCGGCAACAACTTAAAAGACGTAGATTTCACCTTGCCATTAGGCAAGTTAGTTGTTGTTACGGGGGTTTCAGGCTCTGGAAAATCTACTTTGATAAACGAAACCCTCTTCCCTATTTTAAGCCACCACTTCTACAGAAGTGTTAAGATACCTATGCCTTATAAAAAGATTGAAGGCATTGGTAATATAGATAAGGTAATTGACATTGATCAAAGTCCCATTGGAAGAACTCCTCGCTCTAATCCGGCTACGTACACAGGTGTGCTCAGTGATATTAGAAGTCTTTTTTCTCAGTTACCAGAAGCGAAAATTAGAGGATATAAACCCGGAAGATTTAGCTTTAACGTAAAAGGCGGAAGATGTGAAACCTGCGAAGGCGCTGGACTAAGAGTTATTGAAATGAACTTTTTACCAGATGTTTACGTCCCTTGTGAAACTTGCCAAGGCAAACGGTTTAACCGAGAAACTTTAGAAATTAGATATAAAGGAAAATCAATTTCTGACGTACTGAATATGTCTGTTGAAGAAGCTTCAGAATTTTTTGAACATATACCTAAAATTTACCAAAAGGTAAAAACGTTAAATGATGTGGGGCTGGGTTATATTACCTTAGGACAACAATCTACTACCCTAAGTGGTGGTGAAGCTCAGAGGGTAAAACTAGCCACCGAATTAAGCAAGAGAGATACCGGACAAACCCTTTACATTTTAGATGAACCAACTACCGGCTTGCACTTTGAAGATGTAAGGGTATTAATGGATGTTTTAAATCAATTGGTAGAAAGAGGCAATACGGTACTGATAATTGAGCACAATATGGACGTTATTAAACTTGCCGATCATATTGTAGACATAGGTCCAGAAGGAGGTAGACATGGTGGAACCATTGTTTGTGAAGGCACGCCTGAAGAGGTTGTTACGGTTGAAAACAGCGAAACGGGTAAGTTTTTAAAATTGGAATTAAAATGAACGACGATAAAATAATTAATGCATTTGATCACAAGGATTGGAATGAAATTAAAACCAATGATTCTTGGGGTATTTTTAAAATTATGTCTGAATTTGTAGATGGATATGAGAATCTCTCTAAAATAGGACCCTGTGTATCAATTTTTGGTTCCGCCCGAACAAACCCACAAGACAAATACTACCTTCTCGCTGAAGAAATCGCCTTTCAATTAACCCAAAACGGTTATGGAGTTATTACCGGCGGCGGACCTGGAATTATGGAAGCTGGTAACAAGGGAGCAAAAAGAGGAAAAGGAAAAAGTGTAGGGTTAAATATAGAATTACCTCACGAGCAAAACCCCAATGTCTATATTGACCAAGACAAAAACCTAAACTTCGACTATTTCTTTGTTAGAAAAGTAATGTTTGTCAAGTATTCTCAAGGGTTTATCGTCTTGCCCGGAGGGTTCGGTACTTTAGATGAGCTGTTTGAGTCACTCACATTAATTCAAACCAAAAAGATCGGGAGATTCCCTATTATTCTGGTTGGTAAAGATTTTTGGTCTGGACTTATTGACTGGATTGAAAATACCTTGCGTGATCAATATGAGACCATTAGTCCTGAAGACATGAAGCTCATTCACATTGTTGACAAGCCTGAAGAAGCGGTACAAATCATTGACAACTTCTACAGTAAATACATGCTTAAACCTAACTTCTAGATTTCTTATTTAAGTAAATCGCTTGCAATGTTTCCTGAAGCCAGGGTAGAAATTTCTGAGCAGCAATTTCTCATTCCTTTTCGCAAGGTGTCCGCTTCCGCGGGAAGTTTATCACCACTTTCTTGCCAAGTAATTTGGTCAGGCCATTGAGCATATGCAAAGAATTGGAGGTCAAACATTTTATGCAATCTAGACCCAAGTCCACCTTCATATGTAGCGATAAGTTCAGTTAGCTGCGTCCAAAGGTTTATGAACTCTTCTTCTTTATTTGGATAAAGAGAAAAGACATAAACCACACCAAATTTGGCAGCACTCATAATTTACTGAACGATTATTTTTTGGGTAATAACACTTCCAGTTTCTGATTTAATCAACAATACGTAAACCCCAGGTGTGTTTAAAGTAAATTGATCACGCTCAAAAAACCCATCACGAGAAACCAACACCTGACCAAGGCTATTTACCACTTGGTAAGAAATGGTCATATCCCCCGAATATTCAACCGTAAAATCTCCTGACGAAGGGTTTGGAAATATAGATGGAGTGATTCCTTTCCATTCTGAAATACCAATATTTTCAGGCACTAATTTTACAACCATTGTAGGATAAGAACCAGATTGCCAAACCACGTGCTTTGAATAAGGTAAATATCCTGTGTGACCCACCGTTAAAGTGTCATTAGTAAAATCTACAGAACCTACTTTTGCAACCCCTGAGATATTGGTTGTAGCTAAAACCTGTGAAGCTTTGAAGGTCATATTTGCAGCAGGTATTGGATTTCCAGTTACAGAATCTATTACCTCAACTTTAAACCTTGAGGCCTTTGGGTAATCAGTTTGTAAAACAAAAAGTCCTTCTAAAATATCAGTAGAAATAATATTACCAGAAGGTAGATAAGGATAAACGCCCCAACTACCATTGTATGTGTTGTCATTAAATGATGAGTGGTCATAATAAGCTACCTCAACTAAGTTATCAGGATATTCTGAATCGACTATTTGTACCCCACTTGTATAGTAAGAGGTTACTAAATGATCACCAAATACATGCACATTATGAGGAATTACATTAGTACCGTAACTGCTTTGTATTACGTCTAACTCTGAAATATTTGAAAGGTCTGTAACATCATATGCCGCTACATACCCATCAGGAACTTCATCAGTAGTAAACACAGTGCTATTGTCATCACTTACCCACGCGTTATGGGTGAAAACCGAAGGAGTGATGGTAGAGCCCATGGTTACAGGATTACTTTTATCTGACACATCAATAACATAAAGCCTTCCATTTAAAACAGCTCCACCCCATAGAGTATCTCCTCTGACCATTCCATCATGAAGATAAAAATTATCCCAAGTCCCAAGGTATTGTGGACTTTCAGGATCTTGAGTTAGATCAAACATTAATGCTCCACCGTTCATAACATCTGATCCGAAAACGTATAAAATTCCATTTTCATCAATGTAAATATTATGGCTTCTTGTATATAGAAAATAAGTTGAACTATCTGCTGAAGGAATTAAAGGAAAGAACGAATAAAAGGTAGGCGTTCCGTCCATGTCGTTTAAGTCAACAATTCTAATTCCGTCAGAAGTAGTTCCACTATAAGAGTCATGTACTACATACGCGTAATGGCTATAGGTTTTTACATCTCGCCATACAGAGTTTGCACCCGGAATATTAAAAACTTCTGTTGGGACCGAGGGATCGGTTACATCCACGACTGAAAACATATTTCTACCTCCCACTAAAGCATACTCATTACCTACGGAGTCAGCATACCCCCATACATCATTTAGAACCGCTGGAGCATAGTCTAAATGCCCAAGTTTATTCATATGAAGACTATCTTGAGCCTTTACAAAGTTTGCAATGCCAAAGGTAAATAAGAGGAATAGTAATGATTTATTCATATTGTTAAAATAAGGATGCTTGTTCTCCAGACGTGGCACCATCAGCAGATGGTGTGTTTACTTCAGGAGAATCTTCAGTTTCTTCAGGCTTCTCTTCTTCCAGTTCGGGTTCAATTAGGTTAATGTTGCGAACTGAGTATGAGGTTAATTGGTTACCCAAAGCCTTCATTCCTTTAACGCTAATAAACTCAAGAAGGTTGGTTTCTTCATTGTCTCTTTGTTTGCCTTTCTCTTTCCTGAAGATTATTTCCACACTTGGGTTGGGATGATAACTCATTACCTCCAACTTAGAATTAGGAGACTCAGAAATAATAAAGTCTTTTCTTCCTAAAACAGGTTCGGGAATGAAGCGCTTTACGTAAAATTTAGACTTAACTCCCTCCCAATAAACAACAGATAATGCCTTTTCAGGATCGTATTTTTCAATGAGAATCATATCTTCATCAAAGTGAGTTGCCAAGTCAAAACCTACCAGCTTCACATGTCCAGATTCCATTCCTGTAAGAATCAAATCATCGCCTTTAAAGGACCCTAATAATCTTCCACGCCCGTCGGCATTCAGTCTTTTTACCGTGCCATCGTACCAAATTTTTCTAGGGGCAAGAGTAGAAATTCCTTTTTCTTTAATTTCTATCTTTTTAACCGGATTTTTTGACAGAATGTTTCCTTTTGAAATTCTTCCCTTGATGGCTAAATCCATAAAGTCAAAGTCAATTCTCAATTTTTTCAATTTAGCTAAAGGCTTAAAGTAGGCCGTAACCGTTTCTGCTTCCCCATTTGGATTTGCCGTGAAGTACAAGACTTTAGAGCCCTTGGTGCCTTGCGTTAAATCGTACTCTCTTTCACGAGTAACTGAAGTTACATTAAACCTTTTGACATAAGTAACTTGGGTGGCACCGTCTAGGTAACCCATGTTGTATATAGTTCTCTTATCTCCTTTTTTAAAGACCGCTACGTGAATAATATCTTTACCCACGTAAACCTTAGAATCTACTTTAACTACTTGCATTACACCATCTCTTCTAAAGATAATGATGTCGTCAATATCAGAACAGTCAGAAACAAATTCTTCTTTTTTAAGCCCGGTACCAATAAAACCTTCTGAACGATTTACGTATAATTTCTCGTTTGCGATTGCAACCTTAGAAGCCACGATGTCATCAAAAATTCTAATCTCAGTTTTACGCTCTCTTCCCTTTCCAAATTTCTCTTTCAATCCTTTGAAATAGTCTATGGCATGTTCAATGATATGAGCTAATTTATCTTTTACCGCTGCGATTTTATCTTCGAGTGATAAAATTTGATCATCAGCCTTATTTGAATCAAACTTTGAAATTCGTTTAATTTTAATCTCAGTTAAACGAACAATATCTGCTTCGGTTACTTCTCTAATTAAATGAGAAATATGAGGTTTAAGTCCTTCCCAAATAAAGTCTAAAACCTCCTCCCACGTTTCTGCTTCTTCGATTAATCGATAGATCTTTTTTTCAATAAAAATTCTTTCCAAAGAAGCAAAGTGCCATTGCTCTTGTAACTCATCTAATTGAACTTGCAACTCTTGACGTAATAGGTCAACGGTATGTTCGGTAGAAAGCCTCAGTAAATCTGAGATTCCTAAGAACATAGGTTTATCATCGTGAACTACAACCGCCTGAGGCGCTATAGAGGTTTCACAAGCCGTAAAGGCATAAAGGGCATCAATAGTTTTATCTGGCGATAATCCTGGAGGAAGGTGAATAAGAATTTCAACTAATTCAGCTGTATTATCTTCTATCTTTTTGATTTTGATTTTCCCCTTATCATTAGCTTTTAAAATGGAGTCAATTAAGGTTTGGGTAGTGGTACCGTAGGGAATTTCGGTAATACTAAGCGTTTTGGCATCTATTTGATTAATCTTAGCCCTAATTCTTACTCTAGATCCTTTTGCCCCATTATTGTACATTGAAAAGTCAGCAATGCCCCCGGTTGGAAAGTCTGGTAAAACCTCAACCGTTTTTCCCTTCAGGGTTTTAATGCTAGCATCAATTAATTCAATAAAGTTATGGGGAAGAATTTTGGTAGACAATCCTACGGCAATCCCTTCTACTCCTTGTGCCAACAAAAGAGGAAACTTCATCGGCAGGTTTACTGGTTCTTTACCCCTACCGTCATAAGACAATTGCCAATTGGTAATTTTTGGGTTATAGGCCACAGCATGAGCAAACTTGGTAAGTCTAGCTTCAATATACCTAGGTGCTGCCGCACTATCTCCTGTTAAGATGTTTCCCCAGTTACCTTGGGTATCTATCAATAAGTCTTTTTGTCCTAATTGAACCAACGCATCTCCAATAGACGCATCTCCATGAGGGTGATATTTCATAGTATGTCCGATGACGTTAGCCACTTTGTGATATCTACCGTCATCAAGCTCTTTTAATGCATGCAATAGCCTACGTTGAACGGGTTTTAATCCATCATCAAGGCCAGGAACCGCTCTTTCTAAAATCACATAACTCGCATAGTCGAGAAAGTAATTCTGGTACATTCCAGAAACTCTAGTAATGGTGGGTTGGTTATCACCCGATTCACTTTGGTTAGAAGGTATATTTTCTTCCATGAATTATTTTGAACAATTATTGCCGTTACTGATTTGACTGTTTATTCATATTAATAGTATTTTTTAGAGATCTCTCCAGATCTGCTGCTTCTTTCCTATTTAAGTAAGAAATTGAATACTTAAATGACTTAATACCTTTGTTTTTACTAGAAACCCTAATAGTTAATTTCCGTCTAAAAGGCCATCTAGAGACCTTAAAGCTTTCTATTTTATATTTAGGAAGTTCAATATGCTTATACATTGCACTTGAAAACTTCATTAAAAAAGGTTCCTTATTGGTTATGATTAAAACCTCTCCGTCTGAATCATAAATAAAAACAGGTAGGCCTCGGTAGATAAGAAATCCAAAAACTAGTAAAGAAATCAACGATAGTTTAAAGGAGCTTGTACCAATAGAGCCGTCTATTTGTGAAACAACTAAATCGAAAACCACTAGTAATGTTAAAATTACATAGAGGTAAATAAAATTGGTATACTTAGGGGCGGTATTAATTCTCACTAGACTCTACAGTTTGGTTTTCAACTTCAGCTTCCTCTTCATCTTCAATTAAATCTTTTTCAACTCTCAGATTTTCAATAATAAACTCTTGTCTTTCTTGGGTGTTTTTCCCCATATAAAAGTCTAAAAGCTGAGAAATTGTTGCATCTCTACCAATCATTACTGGCTCTAACCTAATATCTTTATTGATGAAATGCTTAAACTCTCCTGGAGAAATTTCACCCAATCCCTTAAATCGAGTAATTTCTGTTTTCCCGCTAAGCTCAACCAGAGCAGCTCTTTTTTCTTCAGGTGAATAACAGTAACGGGTGTCTTTTTTATTTCTCACCCTAAACAAAGGGGTCTGCAAAATGTAAAGATGTCCTTCTTTAACTAGCTCTGGAAAAAACTGCAAAAAGAAAGTAATTAACAACAACCTAATGTGCATTCCATCTACATCCGCATCGGTCGCGATTACAACGTTATTATATCGCAAGTCATCGAGGCCGTCTTCAATATTTAAGGCCGCTTGTAAAAGGTTAAACTCTTCGTTTTCATAAACAACCTTTTTAGTTAACCCATAACAATTTAAGGGTTTTCCCTTTAAAGAAAAAACTGCTTGGGTTCTTACGTCTCTACTCTTGGTTATTGAACCAGAAGCTGAATCTCCCTCAGTAATAAACAAGGTAGTTTCTAGTCTTCTGTCATTTTTTAAATCGTTGTAATGGATTTTACAATCTCTAAGCTTACGGTTGTGTAAACTCGCTTTTTTAGCTCTTTCTCTAGCTAATTTTTTTATTCCCGATAATTCTTTACGCTCCTTTTCTGCCCTCAAGATTTTTCTTTGAATGGCATCTGCAACCTCCGTATTTCTGTGAAGGTAGTTATCTAGACTGGTCTTCAAAAAGTCATTAACAAAGGTTCTAAGGGTAGGTCCATCAGGCCCTATCTCTGCCGAGCCCAACTTGGTTTTTGTTTGACTTTCAAAAACGGGTTCTATCACTTTAACGGATATTGCTCCAATTACGGAAGCTCTAATATCCGAGGCATCGTAATTTTTTTGATAAAAGTCTCTGATGGTTTTAACCAGAGCTTCTCTAAATGCCGCTAGGTGCGTTCCACCTTGAGTGGTATGCTGACCATTGACAAAACTGAAATATTGTTCAGACTGCGATTTCTCACTATGAGACAATGCTACTTCAATATCTTCCCCTCTTAGGTGAATAACCTCGTGCAGCGTTTCACCATCTAGGTTAGCCTCTAGTAGATCTTTAAGTCCATTTTCTGAGTAGTATTTCTCACCATTAAAGTTTATCGTCAATCCTGGATTGAGATAAACATAGTTCCAAAGCATTTTATCAATGTACTCTGAAACATATCTAAAGTTGTGAAAAATCGTAGGGTCTGGATAAAAACTAATTTTCGTCCCACGACGTTGACTAGAGTCTACAATTTCTGCGTCTTGAGTTATATTTCCTTCAGCAAACTCAGCGAGTTTTGTTTTATTATCACGGAAAGACTGAACGATAAATTTTTCAGAAAGTGCATTCACCGCCTTGGTACCAACTCCGTTAAGTCCTACGGACTTCTTAAACGCCTTTGAGTCGTACTTAGCACCGGTATTAATTTTCGACACACAGTCAATAACCTTACCTAGAGGAATTCCCCTTCCGTAGTCACGAACCGTAACCCATCCTTCCTTTACTGAAATATCAATGGTTTTACCCGCACCCATGACAAATTCATCAATGGAATTGTCCAGGACCTCCTTTAAAAGGATATATATACCATCGTCTTGCGAAGTTCCATCTCCCAACTTACCGATATACATACCGGGTCTCAGGCGGATATGTTCCTTCCAATCAAGACTTTTAATATTATCTTCAGTATAATTTGTCTCCATATCTATAGGTTAATCTCAAGATTTTAAAAATAGAAAAAACAATGATGATAAAGCAAGAGTTTAAAAAACCCTTTCCACAAGGTTTTTCACAACTTTTCAACCAAAAAAAACCCTGACTTTTCGGTCAGGGTTAAAACGTTATACGTTAAATCTGAAGTGCATGACGTCCCCGTCTTGGACCACATACTCTTTTCCTTCTACTCGTAATTTACCGGCTTCCTTTACGGCATTTTCAGATCCATAAGATTCAAAATCAGAAAAGGCAATAACCTCAGCCCTAATGAATCCTTTTTCAAAATCGGTATGAATCACGCCTGCGGCTTGTGGAGCTGTACTTCCTACTTTAATAGTCCATGCCCTTACTTCCTTCTCACCAGCCGTGAAATAAGTCTGTAGGTTAAGTAATTTGTAGGCAGAGCGAATTACTTTATTTACTCCTGGCTCCGTCAATCCCAAATCTTCTAAAAACATTTGGCGCTCTTCAAAGCTTTCTAGTTCAGTAATATCTGCTTCCGTACCTGCAGCAATAAACATTACTTCTGCATTTTCCGTAGCAACAGCTTCTTTAACCTTTTCAACCCACTCATTGCCATTTACAGCCGCCCCTTCGTCTACATTACACAAGTAAAGAACAGGTTTTGCGGTTAACAATTGAAAGTCTTGGATAAGAATTTCTTCTGACTCAGTAGCTTCAAAAGCTCTAGCACTTTGACCCTCTTCAATAAAGGTTATCAATCTTTCAATCAAGTCTACCTCTTTCAAGGCTTCTTTGTTTCCTCCTTTGGTATTTTTCTTCGCTTTATCTAATCTCTTTTCTAAGGTTTCAAGATCTTTAAGCTGCAATTCAAAATCAATAGTTTCTTTATCCCTGATAGGATTTATACTTCCGTCAACATGGGTAATATTGTCATTTTCAAAACAGCGAAGCACATGAATAATGGCATTGGTTTCTCTAATGTTGCCTAAAAATTGATTTCCTAAGCCCTCGCCTTTACTTGCGCCTTTTACCAACCCAGCGATATCAACAATTTCTACCACTGCAGGCTGAACTCTTTGCGGATTTACAAGCTTTTCAAGTTTAGAAAGCCTTTCGTCGGGAACCGAAACCGTTCCAACATTGGGTTCAATGGTACAGAAAGGAAAGTTTGCCGATTGAGCCTTGGCATTTGACAAACAATTAAATAAAGTTGACTTACCTACATTTGGAAGCCCTACAATTCCACATTTCATCTGCTATCTATTTTGGCTGGCAAAGATAGTTTCTTTGATTGGATAATATATGACCCAGTTTTCAATTTGTAAAAATTGTTTTTCCGTTGAAAATTCAAGTAACTTGTTAGCCCAAAATGAAACCCTTAAACAAATTAAATAATTACTTTTGCTCCACATAAATTTCAATTTAATATGCAAACCGTTCAAGAATTAGAAGAAATTGCATCTCAAGTGAGAAGAGATATTGTACGCATGGTTCACGCCGTAAACTCTGGCCACCCAGGGGGTTCACTAGGCTGCGCCGACTTTATGGTTGCCTTGTACAATGGGGTTATGAAACATGATCCTAATTTCTCAATGGACGGTAAAAATGAAGATTTATTCTTCTTATCAAACGGACACATTTCACCTGTTTTTTATAGTGTTTTAGCTCATGCAGGATATTTCCCTGTAAGTGAATTAAGCACTTTTAGAAAAATTAACACTAGGCTTCAAGGTCACCCAACAACCCATGAAGGACTTCCTGGAATAAGAATTGCTTCAGGTTCTCTTGGACAAGGAATGTCAGTTGCGATTGGCGCTGCCTTGACCAAAAAAGTAAACAATGATCCAGGCATCATCTACTCTCTTCACGGAGATGGTGAGCTTCAAGAAGGACAAATATGGGAAGCTGCTATGTATGCACCTCACAACAAAGTAGACAACCTCATTTGTACCATTGATGCCAATGGTCAACAAATTGATGGATCTACCGACGATGTTTTGGGTATGGGTAGTCTAGCAGATAAGTTTTTAGCCTTTGGCTGGGACGTTATGACTATTGAAGATGGAAACGACATGCAACAAGTAGTTGATGGCTTAGAATTGGCTAAATCAAAAACGGGAAAAGGAAAACCTGTTTGTATTATTATGAAAACCGAAATGGGAGCCGGAGTTGATTTTATGATGGGCTCTCATGCATGGCATGGTATTGCTCCAAATGATGATCAATTAGCTGAAGCTCTTAGCCAGTTACCTGAAACACTAGGAGATTACTAAAACATGTTAAAAAGAGTCTTTCTTACCCTTTCACTTATTTCTATTGGCTTTTTTGCAAAGGCTCAACAAGGACCTGATGCACCACAAACGGTAACGCGCATCTTATTTGTCTTTGATGGAAGCCAAAGTATGCATGGGCGCTGGGACTCTGGTTCAAAGATTGACATAGCACAGACTTTAATGTCTAAAATGTTAGATTCTCTTGAGCATCTTGACCACAATACTTTTCAACTTGCCTTGAGAGTCTATGGTCACCAAAAACCTGTTCCTCCACAAGATTGTAACGACACCAAGTTGGAAGTTGGATTTGGAAGAAATAACATTACCCGAATTAAAAGGGTTTTGAGAAGTATTCGTCCAAAAGGAACTACCCCCATTGCAAGATCTATTAGCAGGGCAGCGAATGACTTTCCTCCTTGTGAAAACTGTAGAAATATCATTATTTTAATAACCGATGGCGTAGAAGCATGTGATGAAGATCCATGTGCCGTATCTCGTTTACTGCAGAAACAAGGAATTATTCTTAAGCCTTTTGTCATCGGCATTGGTATTGACGATCCTTCAAAATCAAATTTTGAATGTGTGGGAAATTACTTTGATGCTGCAGATGAAAAAACCTTTAAAAAGGTTCTGAATGTGGTAATTTCTCAAGCTCTAGATAACACTTCTGCTCAAATTAACTTATTAGATAGACAAGGAGCACCCAACATTACGGATGTTCCATTTTCACTGTACAACCACACTTCCAATAAGCCGAATTTAAACCTAGTACATACCCTGAACTTCAAGGGTAACCCAGACACGGTAAAATTAGATCCCTTAGTTCAATACGACTTAGTAGTACATACGGTACCTCCCGTGAGATTAGACTCTGTTCAAATCACACCGGGCATGCACAATCACATTGGTGTTAATGCTCCCCTTGGCACGCTAGAGTTAAAACTCCCCGGAAGGAGAAATGACGAAAAGGTTCTGTGTATTGTCCGTCAAGCGGGAAAGATGAAAACCCTAAACATTCAAGACTTTAACACCTCACAAAGGTACCTAGCAGGGACCTATGACTTAGAAATATTAACCCTACCAAGGTTAATGCAATACGGTGTGAAGATTGATCAAAGAAAAACCACGTCTGTTGCCATTCCACCTCCCGGATCATTAAGCCTTCAATTGTCTACGAACGGCTACGGATCCATTTTTGAAATCAAGAAAGATGCGCTAGAATGGGTATTAGATTTAAATCCCGAAAGCACGCGTCAAACCTTTAACCTGCAACCCGGAAGATTTAGAATTATTTATAGAGCAAAAAATGCTCAAAACACATATTACTCAAGGTCTGAACCCTTTACCATTAGTTCAGGAAGTACAACAATTTTGAAATTGAATTAGGATGAAAAAGTACATTGACACCGGAAAAAAAGACACAAGATCAGGGTTTGGAGCAGGGCTTACCGAACTTGGTAAAACCAATCCAAATGTTCTTGCGTTATGTGCTGACCTTACAGGGTCACTAAAAATGAACGACTTTGCAAACAATCATCCTGAAAGATTTTTTCAAGTAGGTATTGCCGAAGCTAACATGATGGGTATAGCTGCAGGTATGACCATTGGAGGTAAAATTCCTTTTACAGGAACTTTTGCAAACTTTTCTACGGGAAGGGTGTACGATCAAATTAGACAATCCATTGCCTACTCTGGAAAAAACGTGAAAATTTGTGCTTCACATGCAGGACTTACCCTTGGTGAAGACGGTGCAACTCACCAAATATTAGAAGATTTAGGTCTTATGAAAATGCTTCCAGGAATGGTGGTAATTAACCCATGTGATTACAATCAAACCAAAGCTGCTACCATGGCCATTGCAGATTATGAAGGTCCTGTTTACTTGCGTTTTGGAAGACCAAAAGTGGCCAACTTCACTCCGGAAGATCAAGTATTTGAAATCGGGAAAGGAGTCATGCTTTCTGAAGGTACTGATGTTACGATTGTAGCTACAGGACATTTAGTTTGGGAGGCATTAATTGCCGCTGAAAAACTAGAAGAAAAAGGAATCTCTGCAGAAGTAATTAACATACATACCATCAAGCCTCTAGACCATGAAATTATTTTGAAGTCTATTGAAAAAACAGGTTGTATTGTTACCGCAGAAGAACACCAAATGAATGGCGGGTTGGGTGATACCGTAGCTCAATTGTTAGCGCGAACCAACCCTACTCCACAAGAATATGTAGCGGTTAATGATTCATTTGGCGAATCAGGTACACCGGAAGAACTAATGCTAAAGTATGGCCTTGATTCTTCAAATATTATCACTGCGTGTGAAACAGTGATGAAAAGAAAATAATTGAATCTCATAGAATAAAAAAAGCCACCTCATCAGGTGGCTTTTTTATTGATGTATTTATTTACCAAAGACTCAACATTAGTCTCTTTTTCTTGCAGGAAAATTTGATAATGAAACATATCTAGCTTTTCTAAAAAATGTGCTGCAGCCCACTGTTCGTTTTCATTAGTCCCAGCCATCAAAAGATTACCTGTCTTCTGAATTTTCTCAATCAACTTAACAAACTCATTCTTCCCTTCAGGAGTGATTTTTAAAAGCTTGGCTCTTTTATCATTAGGATCCGGATATTCTTCTACCAATTGATGTTGAACAAGTCTTTTTATTACGTCCATTCCAGACGGAACCTCTGTGGCATTGGTATGAATCAATGTTGTTTTTCCCATATGGGGGACGTACATAAGAGTTGCTAAAAAGGAGAAATCATCTATCCCAGAAAGCTTGCTTGATTTAAAATTGTCTTTGAGGTAATGTCTTGAATATTTGTTGATGCGAAACAACAAAAAACTAATATAGGCCTTAGAGTTTCCGAAATTTTTCATCAAAGAAACAGCATCAAAACCGTCTGAATCATTTAAAGGCTCCTTTTCTACCTTGCTTGTAGTCGCAATAACCCAACGAGCAAAGTCCTCTACCCCCTCGCCGACTCCTTCCTTTTCAAAGGCCTCAAGCAATGGAACAATTTTCTTTAATATGCTAAACTTTTTATCCACCTTTGTGTTTGTTAGGTCAACATAGTAAAATTAAAGATAAAAGAAGGAAATCCTAAAATACAATGAGAAAATCAACTACCCTATTATTCTTTTTATTAACAGTAACTTCTTTTGCCCAAACAGGTAGAATTTCTGGTAGAGTTTTCGACATTTCTAATAACGAATCTCTTCCCTTTGCAACCCTTGTTCTTCAAGACAAAAAAATTGTTGCAACCACTGACATTGACGGAAATTATGCTTTTGAAAAACTTTCACCAGGCCTTTACAACATTGAAGTTCAACTGATAGGATATAAATCTCAAGTAAAATATGAGGTCGAGGTTACCAATGCAAAACCTGTAAATCTAGACTTTAAAATGGAGGCCTCAACTACAGAGCTTCAAGAAGTAGAGCTTAGTTTGCAAAATAAATTTATCGAAAACAAAGAGAGTCCAGTATCTGTGCAAACCCTTGGTATTAATGAAATTCAAAGAAACCCTGGAGGAAACCAAGATATTTCTAGAGTTATTCAATCACTTCCTGGGGTGGCATCTACCGTTGCCTTTAGAAATGATTTAATCATTAGAGGAGGTGGACCTAACGAAAATAAATTTTACTTAGACGGAATCGAAATCCCAGCTATTAACCACTTTGCCACCCAAGGATCAAGTGGTGGACCAGTGGGAATGATCAACGTAAACTTCATTAACGATGTTGATTTTTACACTGGGGCTTTTCCCGCAAATCGTGGAAACACCTTAAGTTCTTTGATGGAACTAAATTTAAAAGACGGTAGAAAGGATAAAATCGGCGGAATTTTTCAGATCGGAGCTAGTGATGTAGGGTTAACCCTTGAAGGTCCGCTGAGTAAAAAAACGACCTTTTTGGCAAGTGCCAGAAGATCTTACCTACAGTTTTTATTCGCTGCTTTAGACTTACCTTTTTTACCCACTTATAACGATTTTCAATTCAAGGTAAAGTACAACATTGACAAAAAAAACCAATTAACCCTATTGGGACTTGGAGCTATTGATAACTTTAAACTTAATATTGATGCGAATGAAACAGAAGAACAACGTTACACGTTGAACGTTCTTCCTGTAAATGAGCAGTGGAATTATTCTATTGGGGCTAAATACACCCATTTCACTAATTCATCCTTTACGAATATCATTTTAAGTCGATTTATGCTAAACAACACGGCTTTCAAATTCGCCAATAACGACGAAAATCAAGAAAAACTATTAGATTATTCTTCTCAAGAAATTGAAAACAAATTCCGCATTGAAAATACATGGCGTCCAAATTCTTGGAAACTAACTTCAGGGCTTGGATTTGAAGAGGTAAAGTACAATACCACCACTTTAGATAAAAGAATTCCCAACGGACAGGTAATTGATTATTCCTCAGAACTAAAGTTATATAAGTATAGTGTTTTTGCTCAACTGACTAAATCATTCTTAAAAGAAAGACTTAGTTTATCAGCAGGATTGAGAACAGACGGAATAGATTTTTCTGAGAAAACTTCAAACTTATTAAACCAATTGTCTCCTCGCGTATCTATGAGCTACTACTTTACTGATGCGTTTTCTTTTAATGCAAACTGGGGAATCTATTACCAACTCCCACCCTATACCACTTTAGGATTTAGAGACGCTAGCGGAAACCTAGTTAATAAAGAGGTAACTTATATTAGGTCCGTGCATACGGTTGCAGGGGTTTCATACCTTTTCACCTTTAACGGTAAACTTACCGCAGAAGGTTTCTTGAAAAATTACAGCAACTACCCCTTCCTTACCAGCACAGGGGTAAGCTTAGCAAACTTAGGTGGTGATTTTGGAGTGGTAGGTAATCAGCCGGCTACAAGCACTAACAAAGGAAGAGCATACGGTCTTGAATTAAGCTACCAACAAAAACTTTACAAAGGCTTCTTCGGTATTGCATCGGTTACATTTGTCAAATCTGAATTTGAAGATGCCAATGGTGTTTTAACTCCTTCTTCTTGGGACAATCAATTTTTGACAACCATAACCGTTGGAAAAAAATTTAAAGGCAATTGGGAAGTAGGGTTAAACTATCAATTCTTAGGAGGCGCTCCTTACACACCTTTTGACATTGAACAAACTCGAACCATTAGCAATTGGGATGTTTTAGGTAGAGGAATCCCCAATTACGACCAATTAAATTCTCAACGAGTAAATTCATTTAATCGACTAAATGTAAGGATCGATAAAAAATGGTATTTCAAAAAAGTGAATCTTGACATTTACCTAGACATTCAAAATATTCTAGGTGCATCCGTTCAAGGTCAACCAAATATTGATGTTCAAAGAGACGCAAACGGAAGTCCAATTGTAGACCCTAACGACCCTAATAAGTACCTTGTAAAAGAACTAGACAACTCTACAGGATCAAGGTTACCCACTTTTGGATTAATATTCGATTTTTAAAATCGATTACAATTGATTGTAAACCGCTTGAAAAAACTTTTTTTGTTAACTTGAAGTTGGGGCGGAGGTTGGAGGCCCCCAGCCCAAAATTCCCGGCTGGTCGGAGCTCTATTTTGGGTACATTAAATATTGATCTCTAAGACTAGAGTACTGGGCAAGTTCAACTTTCCAACTAGACCTAATTTCTTCTACCGTTTTTCCATCGCGGATTTGTTTTCTCAACTTATCATTGCCCACAAGTTTATCAAAATAACTTGTGAAAAATTTTTCTTTGTCTGGAGCCATTTCATAAAATCCCATCAACCAATACAAGTACAACTCATTAGAGGTATTCAAATAAGATAGACTAAAGTCTCTCAAATCAAATCCAAAACACTTTTCACCTTTGTGTTTTGGGTTTTTTGAACTCTCCATTGACTGGGGTGTAAATGAAATTTCACCTTCTAAAAACCAAGGCGCGCCAATTACTTGAAAAGGTGTGCTAGTGCCGCGGCCAATACTAACTTCCGTTCCTTCAAAAAGACAGAGTGAAGGATATAAAATAATAGATTCTACCGTCGGAAGGTTGGGAGATGGTGCAACCGGTAACTCATATCTTATTTGGTGGGTATAATCTAAACACGGTACAATATTTAGTTGCAGACTGCTAGCCTTATTTATCCAATTTTCTCCGACTATCATTCTGGCATATTCACCGATGGTAAGTCCATGTACTATGGGTACAGGATGCATTCCTACAAACGATTTAAAATCACTTTCTAAAACGGGACCATCAAAATAATGGCCATTTGGATTGGGTCTATCAAAAATCCACATCGGGATTCCTGACTCAGCACACGCCTCCATACACAAGGTCATAGTAGAAGTAAATGTGTAAAATCGAGTCCCAACATCTTGTATATCAAAAACCAAAAAATCAAGGTCTTTTAACTGCTCAGGTTTTGGCTTTTTATTCTTTCCGTAAAGAGAAATTATTGGCAATCCCGTTTCCAAATCTTTTCCATCCACAATGGTTTCTCCATCTGCTTTTTTTCCTCTAAACCCATGCTCAGGAGCAAAAACAACAGAAATATCAACCTGCTTTTCTAGCAAGAAATTCACCAAGTGGACTTCTCCCACCCTAGAGGTGTGATTTACCACAACGCCTACTTTCTTCCCACGAAAGTGGTCTAAGTATTGATCACTTCTTTCTGCGCCAACAACCACAGGCTGTGAAAACATACTTATAGATGAAAGCAAAAAGACTACGAGAGCCCACGGCTTTTCTATATATTTGGACCTCATTTGTAAAAACACCAAGTTGAAAATATCGTGGTTCATTAGTAAACGTTTAATTTCTTCTCAAAGAGTTGAAGGGTCTTTTTCTAGACCCATTATTAGGTTCTCTGTGGCCTCAATGGCATTGGGCATGGTGTTGATGATCATTTCGGTGGCAACCGGAACAGGTCTTCAACAACGGATTAAAGATAAAATTATTGGTTTTACAGGACACATAAAAATCGCTAGATATATTTCTAACGATAGTTACGAGACTCCTCCAATTTCAATTGAACAACCCTTTGTATCTGAATTACTCAACCTTAATTATGTAATTGCTGTTCAGCCCTATGCAACAAAAGCAGGAATTCTAAAGGCAAATGATGACTTTGAAGGTGTTGTATTAAAAGGAATTGACAATTCGTATCACCTAGATTTTTTAAACGACATTACCCTCTCCGGAAAAGTGCCCACATTTAAAAAGTCTGAGCGAAACGATTCCATTATTATTTCAAAACAAATTGCGGATAACCTTAAGTTAAATTTATTTGACCGGGTAGAAATGTATTTTTTAAGAGAGGCCCCAAACCCTCCTAGACTGCGGAAATTCTATATCTCTGGCATTTTTGAAACGGGACTTGAAGAGTTTGATAAAATTTTTCTTGTGGGCGACATAAAGCACATTCAAATTCTTAATAAATGGGACTCCACTTTCGTGGGAGGATTTGAAGTACTCACAAATAATTTTGACAATATAGAGGAGGAAACTGAGATCATTAGAAGTGAAATTCCTTTTGACCTCGACGCAAGTCACGCTAAGTCAAACTTTGAAAGAATTTTTCAATGGCTTGCACTCTTTGATATTAACATTTACCTCATCATAGGAATTATGATTGCGGTGGCAACCTTAAACATGGTTTCTGTTTTATTGATTATGATTCTTGAAAGAACCCAAATGATTGGAGTTTTAAAATCTTTGGGGGCTGACAACAAAAACATTAGAAATATCTTCTTGATTCAAGCTACTTATTTGGTTTCAAGAGGACTTCTAATCGGAAATGTGATTGGTCTTTTGTTTTGCTATTTACAATCCACATTTAAGTTTATTAAGCTTGACCAAGCCACCTATCACGTTTCTGAGGTCCCCATTCATTTTTCTTGGACCTATTGGATATTACTCAATGTAGGAACCATAATTATTTCTTACGCCCTATTGATTATCCCTAGTTATTTAGTGGCAAGGATTCAACCCGTAAAAGCCATTAAGTTTGACTAGTTTCCTACTCAAATTTTTACCTTTGAAAACGATAGTTTAAAGACATGAAAATAAAGAACAACATACTAGAAACCATAGGTAATACACCCATGGTAAAATTGAACAAAATTGCCGAAGACATTCCTGGAACCATTCTTGGTAAAATGGAATACTTTAATCCTGGACATTCTACAAAAGATAGAATGGCTTTAAAAATGATTGAAGACGCAGAAGCAAAAGGACTAATAAAACCAGGTGGCACTATTATAGAGTGTACCAGTGGAAATACCGGTATGGGACTTGCTTTAGCGGCAATAGTAAAAGGGTATAAGCTTATTTGTACTTTAAGCGATAAGCAGAGTAAAGAAAAAATGGACATTCTAAAGGCCTTAGGGGCTCAAGTCTATGTTTGTCCTACCAATGTTTCTCCTGATCATCCAGAGTCTTACTATTCAGTAGCAGAAAGGCTTAACAAAGAAATACCTAACTCCTTCTACCCTTTTCAATATGACAATCTAGCGAATAGAGAGGCTCATTACGAATCTACGGGACCTGAGATTTGGGAACAAACCGATGGGAAAATTACTCATTTTGTAGTAGGTGTAGGTACGGGCGGAACCATCTCTGGAGTGGCAAAATACTTAAAAGAGAAAAATCCAAATGTTAAAATTTGGGGGGTTGATTCTTATGGTTCGGTATTTAAAAAGTATCATGAAACCGGCGAGTTTGACGAAAACGAAATCTATAGCTACATAACAGAAGGTATTGGTGAAGATATTTTGCCAAAGAATGTCGACTTTTCACTAATTGATCACTTTGAAAAAGTTACGGATAGAGATGGGGCGTTAGTAGCTAGAGAGCTTGCATTAAAAGAGGGAATGTTTCTAGGATATTCTGCGGGTTCTGCTTTTCAAGCGGTAAGACAATTAAAAAATGAACTCGATGAAAATAGTGTTGTTGTAATTCTATTTCACGATCATGGTTCTCGCTACGTGGGTAAGATCTTTAATGATGATTGGATGAACGAAAGAGGTTTCTTAAATGAAAACAAACAAACTGCTAAAGACATTATTAAGGGCTATGAAAACCTACCTTTAATTAGCGTTCTACCCGGCGAACCTATTCATGCTGCTCTAAACCATATGAAGAGATTAGGGATATCTCAGATTCCAGTAATTAGAGACGGAAAGCCAGTGGGTTCTTTGACTGAAGGTCAACTATTCCAGGTGCTAGTAGCTAATCCAGAAGCTAGAGATCAAAAAGTAGAAGACCATATGTTACCGCCATTTGAGGTAGTTGCCTTGAGCGACCCAATTCAAGCGGTGGTAGCGAAAATTAAGCCTGAATTTGGAGCCGTTCTAGTTGAGTTAGGTAAAGGAAAGTACCACATAATTACTAGACATGACCTTGTCGGGACCATGAGCTAAAAAAAAATCGACATAAAAAAAGGGAACCCAAGGGTTCCCTTTTTTTTGTGCTTACCATTCTTAATGCACTTGAATTTTCAAAGGACTTTTTGCTTCCTCTTTCAATTTGATTGGCAAACTTATTTTTAATATACCACCTTCATAAGAAGCACTAATTTCTTCTTCATTTACTTGATCCTTAGGGAGGTTAAAATGCCTTTCAAAGCTAGAGATTTTAAACTCCTGGGTAGTAATCCGTTTTTCTTCTTTTACTTCCTCTTCAGCATGGTTTGCCTTTACAATGAGCTTTTGATTTTCAATTTCAATTGTAAAATCACCTTTTGAAAAACCTGGGGCCAATAACTCAACTTCGTAAGCGTTTTTTGATTGAAAAATGTTGACTAGGTTTTTATTCATTCCCTTTAAAGGGGAAAAATCAACTGAATTAAAAAACTCGTCTACGAACCCTGGGAATCCGATCATTGAATTTCTTGTTCTCATAATATTTTGAATTTTGATTATATTCTTTACCCATTAAATCAACTTATATACCATCGTGAAAAAAAATGAAAAAACATGCGATAATGGCAGGCTAACCAAAAATAAACTGACTTAATGTCGTAAAAAACTGATTTCCCGTCTAGATATTCCTACAAATAGGTGTTTGTTTTTCAGTTTTAAAATGTAACTTTCTCGCCGTATAGCACAAATCATTTTTATGAATCCTATTGTACTTTCTATTCCCATTTTCTTTCTATTAATTTTTATAGAAGTCATTTACGGATATTTTTCTAACAAAAAAATATACCGTGCGGGTGATGCTTTTGCTAATATTGGTTGTGGGATATTTGAACAAACAACCGGACTATTTATTTCTGTTTTCACCATTGGGTTGTACACCTTGGTTTACGAGTTTAGAGTATTTGAAATACCCACTACATGGCCTTATTTAATTTTGTTGTTTTTCATAGTTGATTTTCAATATTATTGGGCACATAGAATGAGTCACCAGGTAAATTTATTTTGGATTGGTCACGTTATTCATCACCAAAGTGAAGATTATAATTTAAGTGTAGCCTTAAGACAAGGGGCACTTCAGAAAATTTTTACAGCCCCCTTTGCATTACCCGCCGCACTATTGGGCTTTGATCCTTATTGGTTTTTATTTATTTCTGCGCTTAACACTCTATATCAATTTTGGATTCACACCGAAACCATAGGAAAAATGGGTTGGTTTGAATATGTGTTTAACACCCCTTCTCACCACAGAGTTCACCATGGTAGAGATCCAAAATACATTGATAAAAACCATGCAGGATCTTTAATTATTTGGGATAAAATGTTTGGAACATTTCAAGCAGAAGAAGAAAGACCGCATTACGGAATCACTAAAGAAACCCATACGTTTAATCCTATAATGGCGCACATTAAACCCATTCAACAATTAAATGATGATTTAAAAAAAGTTAGGGGATTTGATAAGGTGAAGCTATTATTTAAGGGGCCTGGTTGGTTTCCTGAAAAAAACGGTGGACCACAACTACCCCCTAAGGTTCCAAAAGACTATTTAAAATTTGATGTTCCAATCAATGCTAAACTTCAAGTGTATGGAGTTGTTCAATTCATAATTAGCCTAGGCTTTGTGGCTGCATATTTGTTTTTTCAATCTAACTTCAACCTCAATCAGCAAATACTAGGTTCCATTTGGATTGTTTTATCACTCTTTAGCACAGGGGCCATATTTCAAATGTCAAAGGGATTTGTAATCCTAGAAATTCTCAAGTGGATTTTATTGGTATACATCTTGGGCCAAATCGAACCAAACAGCACTTTATACTATTCAACCATGGTTTTTATGGCAGCATCACTTACCTACTTTCTAACCAACGAAAAAAAACTAACACATGTTCAATAAAGATTTTACTAAAATATACCTTACTATTCTTATAACCCATTTGGCGTTTCTCTACGTTGCAGAACACACTATATTCATTGGTATTACCAAAGGACTTTTGCTTTTCTCACTAATGGCTTACTTCTATTCAGAAACAAAACCACTAAAGGGATTAGGCAAGGCTTTTTTATCAGGAATGTTATTTAGTTTTATAGGAGATATTTTTATGTTTCTTGGGGACGGGGTATATTTTATTACTGGTCTAATTTCTTTCTTGATGGCTCACCTATTTTACATTTACTCTTTCTTTGGCCAAGGAAAAGACTTTGTTAGAAAAAATCCGATTTTCATTGTACCGATCCTACTATACGTAGTCGGATTTTTAATTTTTTCATGGTCATCTTTAAACGAATTAAAAGTTCCAGTTACCCTCTACGCCCTAGTTTTAGGTGGAATGGTTTTAGCTTCAATAAACAGGTATAAAGCAGTAAACCAGAAAGCATTTACCATAGGAATTTGGGGTGCCATTCTATTTGTAATTTCAGACTCATTGCTAGCCATTAACAAGTTTGTACTGGAAATTAGTTATGCCAGCTTATTGATTATGGCAACGTATGGAATGGCTCAATACTTTTTATTGAGGTCATTTATGACAAGTCACAAAAAAGACTAAGAAGGGTCAACATCAAAAACAATACGGGCGCTAGCAAAAGGAGGTCTATTAAAATAAAAGTCCGCCGTTTGTTTAATTTGTGATTTTACTTGATGATAGTTCAAGCTTTTCTCAAACTTAATCAAAATCTTTTTGTGATACATTCCCTTTAACCGAGGTACCATCGCAAATTCAGGTCCCAATACTCTGTCACCTAAAAACTTCTTTAAGGAGTCTGCAAACGCTTCAGAAGCTTCGTTTACCATTTTTGAGTCCTTGTGTTTAATGGTAATTTCTATGAGTTTGAAATAAGGAGGGTATCTATAATTCTTACGTTCATAAAGTTGTTCCTTCACCAAGGTTTCAAAATCCTGATGAATCACCTGTTGAATTACGCTGTGAAAAGGGTTAAAGGTTTGAATCAAAACCTTACCTCTTTCACTTCGCCTACCGGCTCTACCGGCTACTTGAGATAACATTTGATAAGACCTTTCGAAGGCCCTGAAATCAGGAAAGTACAACAGTGAATCTGCATTGAGAACACCTACCAAAGAAACTTTGTCAAAATCAAGTCCTTTGGTAACCATTTGTGTACCTATCAAAACATCAATTTCCCCTGCTGAAAAATCATCAAATATATTTTGAAAATCTCCTTTTCTACGAGTCGTATCTAGATCTAAACGCTTCACTCGTAAGCTTGGCTCAATCTCTTTTAACTCTTCTTCAATTTTTTCGGTTCCAAACCCCTTTAAAACAATGTCATAACCTCCACATTTTTTACATCGTTTTGGCATTGGGATAGAATAGCCACAATAGTGACAATGCAAGGCTTCGGTATATTTGTGATAGGTCAGGCTTATGTCACAGTTTTTACACTCAGGCACATGCCCACAGGTTTGACATTCTAAAGTAGGTGCAAATCCTCTTCTGTTTTGAAACAAAATCACACGATTTCCGTGGTTCTTCGCCAAGCGTATTTCTTCTAATAATTTAGGAGAAAAATGAGAAACCATGGTTTTCATCCTATACTCCTTTTGAATATCAACAATTTCCATTTCTGGGAGTTCAACCCCACCAAACCTTTGGGTAAGATTTACCCATTGATATTTACCTTCTTTGGCGTTGTATACTGACTCAAGACTAGGAGTAGCCGATCCCAAAAGAATCTTTGACTTAAAAAGCCTTGCCAACATAATCGCAGAATCTCTACCGTTATACCTTGGGGCAGGATCATTTTGTTTATAGGAAGAATCGTGTTCTTCATCTACGACTACCAATCCTAACTTAACAAAGGGTAAAAAAATAGCTGAGCGGGCACCTATGACAACACAAGGATTATCTTTTGACTGAGAAATTGCATTCCAAGCGGCTAGCCTCTCCCCTTCAGAAATTTTAGAATGGTACAAAACCACTCGGTCTTTAAAGTGCTTTTTTAATCGAATTACTAACTGTGTAGTCAAGGCAATTTCAGGAAGCATGTAAACGGCTGAGTCACCACGGTTCAATGCTTCTTGAATAAAATGAAAGTATATTTCAGTTTTTCCTGAACCGGTGACCCCATTTAAAACCGTCACCTTTTCTTGTTCAAAGCCTTCACTTATTTCAGAAATGGCTTTAGATTGCGACTCTGAAAAATCAATAGATAGATTTTCAGATAAGTCTACTTCGCGCCAGGGGTCTACCGTTTGATCTTCAAATTGAAAAATTTGCTTTTCATATAGTGGTCTTAGGTTTGATTTAGAAAAATCACCTTTAGTAAGAAGGTCTTTCTCTAGCACCCAATTAGAGTCTTTATCTTCTTTTAACTGCAAATAAGCCTCTAAAATATCTCTTTGCTTAGGAGCTCTTTTCAGTCCGTTTAATACTTCAATCAAAACTCGACTATCTAATGCTTCATCAAGGCTTATCCATCTTTCGGTTTTGGGCTGTACGACCTTTTTTAAATCTTCTTGCATTTGAACCAGCGACCGGTCTAGCAATTGATTTACAATTTTCATTGGGCTTTTTACTCCAGTAATATTGCCCACCTCTGCTACGCGCAACCTTGGGTGAATCCCTAGAGCTTCCATCACTACGAATTCGTGGTCTGTTAAATCATCCCAAGGAATTTCACTTTCGGTACCCCGTTCAATGGTAGATTCACTTTCAAGTTTTAACGAAGAAGGCAAGGCGGCATTCATGACTTCTCCCAAACTACACATATAATAATCAGCTACCCAACTCCAAAACTTTAAATTGGATTCACTGATTATTGGAAGATCATCTAAAACTTCCACAATAGGTTTTATAGCATAACTAGGGGGTGAATTATGAATAGACTCAATCAGTCCGGCATAAAATCTTCTCTTACCAAACTGAACAATTACTCTTTTGCCCACGCCACATTCACCTTCCCATCCTTGAATGGAATAAGTAAAAGTTTGTTGAAGAGAAAAGGGCAGTATTATTTCAGCGAACATAAAAGTAAAAGTATGTATTAACTTCCTTTTTTGCTGCCTTTATACATTTCGTATTTAACAAATTTACACTCTAGAGCACCGTTCATAAGGTTTATTCTTCTACTGGTTCTCAACCCTAAAGATTTCAATCCTTCTAAATCAGAGGTAATCATCCATGCATTAGATCCTGAATAATTTGATTTTAAGGTATCACCAATATTCTTATAAAGGTCTCCCGTATCTGCTCTTAACTTTTCGTTATAAGGAGGGTTAAAAATTAGAGTTACTCCTGGTTCGGGAGGAGTAGAATTTAAAAAGTCACGTCTAGAAACGTCAATTATTTCGTCAAAAGTAGCCTCTGATATATTTTTCTTGGCTTTAATGACCATTACTGGGTCAATATCACTTGCGTAAATTTTATGATCAAATCCTCTTGCCTTTTTCAAAGAAGATTCTTCAATTTTAGCATGTAAATCTTCATCGTAATCATTCCAAGTCATAAACCCAAAATTATCTCTAAACAGGTTGGCTGGAAGGTTCTGGGCTATCATAGCGGCTTCTATCGCCAAGGTACCTGACCCACAGAACGGATCGTAAAATGAAGACAAACCATCCCACCCGGTCATTAGAATCATTCCTGCAGCCAAAACCTCAGAAATAGGTGCTTCGCCTACGGCAATTTTATATCCGCGCTTGTGCAAAGACTCACCAGAAGAGTCAAGAGAAATAGAACATTCATGGTGGTTTAAATACACATGAATGCTAATGTCAGGCGAGCGTTTATCTACGTTTGGCCTAACCCCTTTCAACTCTCTGAATTGATCTACAATGGCATCTTTTGCCTTTTGGGCTGTAAATAAAGAGTGGGTAAAAGTATCTGATTTACCAGAACTATGAATAACAAAGGTTGTGTCTTCATTCATTATTGAGGACCAATCAAATTGCTTTACCCTTCTATAAAAGTCATCTTGACTTCTAAATTTAAAATCATAGATGGGCTTTAAAATTCGCAATGCGGTTCTAAGGCACAAATTGGCCTTGTACATAAAGCCCGTGTCTCCAACAAAAGAGACGCCTCTTATTAAGGTTTTTACATCCTTACCTCCTAGCCTTCTTACTTCAGTTGCTAGAACTTCTTCTAACCCAGGAAGGGTTTTTGCTATCATTAAAAAATCATTTCCCATATTCACCTTTTGAATTTATTTGAGTTAAAAAAGCCCCGCACATGTGCGGGGCTTTTGTTATTACGCTTGACCGGTTGGTCCTCCAAAATTTAGAGGCAATGTGGGTGGCTCAGTATCACTGATCTCACCATGCATTTGTTCAAAACGTTGTATATTTTCATTCATAGCTTTCAAGAATCGCTTTGCGTGCTGTGGAGTTAAAATAACTCTTGACTTCACTTTACCCTTCGGCAATCCTGGCATCACTTGAATAAAATCTAACACAAACTCAGAGTGCGAATGATTAATAATGGCAAGGTTTGAATAAGTACCCTCAGCCATTTCTTCATTCAACTCAATGTTTAATGAACCCTCTGGATTTTGATTTTGATTGTCTGCCATTACTCAGCTATTTCAGTTGCAATAGATTTGTTTGACATCATTCTATCATAATCCTCTTGAGAACCAACAATGATCTTATTGTATTCTTTAAGTCCTGTACCTGCAGGAATTTTGTGTCCTACAATTACATTCTCCTTCAATCCTTCTAACGTATCTTCTTTACCCGCTACTGCAGCTTCGTTAAGAACCTTAGTCGTTTCTTGGAACGATGCAGCTGAGATAAACGATTTTGTTTGAAGTGAAGCTCTAGTAATACCTTGAAGTACTGGAACTGCTGTCGCAGGATTTGCATCTCTGGCAACCACCAATTTCTTATCCGCTCTTCTCAACAACGAGTTTTCATCTCTCAATTGTCTCGCAGTAATTACTTGACCTTCTTTGAAGTTTTCAGAATCTCCGTGGTCTTCTACAATCTTCTTATCATAGATAAGATCGTTTTGTTCAATAAAGTCAATCTTATTCGCTAAGTGACCTTCAAGGAACATAGTATCACCCGGATCTTTAATCTGAACCTTACGCATCATCTGACGAACAATTACTTCATAGTGCTTATCATTAATTTTCACACCTTGAAGTCGGTATACTTCTTGAATCTCGTTTACTAGGTACTCTTGAACCTTAGTGGGTCCTTGAATAGCCAAGATATCAGAAGGAGTAATAGCTCCGTCCGACAATGGCATTCCTGCTTTTACGAAATCATTTTCTTGAACAAGAATTTGCTTAGACAAGTTAACTAAGTATTTCTTTTTCTCACCGGTACGTGATTCTACGATAATTTCACGGTTACCTCTCTTAATCTTACCGTAAGAAACAATACCATCAATTTCAGAAACCACAGATGGGTTTGATGGGTTTCGTGCTTCAAACAATTCAGTTACACGAGGTAAACCTCCGGTAATATCACCAGCTTTCGCTGATTTACGTGGAATCTTAACAAGAATCTTTCCGGTAGAAATTTCTTCTCCTTCGTCGACAATAATGTGGGCTCCAACAGGTAAAGTATAATGCTTAATTTCAACTCCTTTTTTATCAAGGATTTGAATGGTTGGAACAAGTTTTTTATTTCTAGTTTCAGAAATTACTTTTTCTTGGAAACCGGTTTGCTCATCTATCTCAACGCGGTAAGTAACCCCTTGTTGAATGTCTTGGAATGCAATTTTTCCTGAAGTTTCAGAAATAATAACTGCGTTATAAGGATCCCAAGAACAGATTTCGCCACCTTTTTCAATTTTCTGACCGTTCTCAACACTAAAGGTAGATCCGTAAGGTACGTTGTTTGTCATTACAGGAATTCCTGTTTTGTCATCAATAACCTTAACCTCACCGGTACGACCAATAACCACCTTAATCTTATTGCCTTCAGAGTCAGTAGAATCTACAGTTCTAACATCTTCTAATTCGATAGTTCCACCAAATTTGGCAGTCAGTTTAGAAGATTCAGAAACGTTACCCGCTGTACCTCCCACGTGGAATGTACGCAGAGTAAGCTGTGTTCCAGGCTCACCAATTGATTGGGCAGCAATAACACCTACAGCCTCACCTTTTTGAACCATCTTAGCAGTCGCAAGGTTTCGTCCGTAACAGTTTGCACAGATTCCTTTCTTAGACTCACAAGTTAATGGAGATCTTACTTCCACAGAATCAATTGCAGAATCTTCAATTTTTTGAGCCACTTCTTCAGTAATCTCACCACCTGATTCAACAAATACTTCTCCAGAAACTGGATCACTTACTGTGTGTAGAGATACTCTACCAAGTATTCTTTCAAACAATGGTTCAACAACCTCTTCATTTTTCTTAAGAGCAGATACTTCAAGACCTCTTAGTGTTCCACAATCTTCGTGAAGAACAATAACATCTTGAGCAACATCCACCAAACGACGAGTAAGGTAACCAGCATCTGCTGTTTTCAATGCGGTATCCGCAAGACCTTTACGTGCACCGTGAGTTGAAATAAAGTACTCAAGAATTGAAAGACCTTCCTTAAAGTTAGAGATAATTGGGTTTTCAATAATCTCACCACCTGAAGATCCAGATTTTTGAGGCTTGGCCATCAAACCACGCATACCTGAAAGCTGACGAATTTGTTCCTTAGAACCCCTCGCACCAGAGTCAAGCATCATGTAAATTGGGTTGAACCCTTGACGGTCAGTAATTAAGTGATGCATTGCACGCTCAGTTAATTTAGCGTTGGTGTTAGTCCAAACGTCAATTACCTGATTATAACGCTCATTATTTGTAATAAGCCCCATGTTATAGTTCGCGTAAATACCATCAATTTCTGCTTCAGCAGTTTCGATCATTCCGACTTTTTCATCAGGAATGATAATATCTTTCAATGAGAATGACAATCCACCTCTAAAGGCAGTTTGGTATCCCATACCTTTAATATCATCTAAGAACTTAGCCGTTTGAGGCACATCCGTTCTCTTCATGATATAGGCAATAATATCTCTTAAAGCTTTCTTAGTCAAAAGCTCGTTAATAAACGGAACCGTAGCAGGAACTGCCATGTTGAACAATGTACGTCCAACGGTGGTTTCAATAAGTTTTATTTCTAACTCACCTTTTTCGTTTTCAACCCTTGCTTTAACTCTAATGTTTGCATGCAAATCTGCACGTCCTTCGTTAAATGCAATACGAGCCTCTTCGAAAGAGTAAAAAGTTAACCCTTCACCCTTAACGTGATGTTCTTCAGAGTCTTTACGAGACTTGGTCAAGTAATAAAGACCCAATACCATATCCTGAGAAGGAACGGTAATAGGAGAACCGTTAGCTGGGTTTAGAATGTTATGAGAAGCCAACATCAATAATTGAGCTTCAAGAATTGCAGCAGGACCCAATGGTAAGTGTACCGCCATTTGGTCACCATCAAAGTCAGCGTTAAATGCTGTACAAACTAATGGGTGTAGCTGAATTGCTTTTCCTTCAATTAATTTAGGCTGGAAAGACTGAATACCTAAACGGTGAAGAGTTGGAGCCCTATTAAGAAGAACAGGATGTCCTTTCATTACGTTTTCAAGAATATCCCAAACTACTGGATCTCTTTTATCAATAATTTTCTTCGCCGACTTAACGGTTTTTACAATACCACGCTCAATAAGCTTACGAACGATAAATGGCTTGTAAAGTTCTGCCGCCATATTCTTTGGAAGACCACACTCATGGAGTTTTAATTCAGGTCCAACAACAATTACAGAACGAGCAGAGTAATCAACCCTCTTACCTAAAAGGTTTTGACGGAAACGTCCTTGCTTACCTTTTAAGCTATCAGAAAGAGACTTAAGCGCTCTGTTTGATTCAGTTTTTACAGCAGAAGCTTTTCTTGTGTTATCAAGTAAACTATCTACTGCTTCCTGAAGCATACGCTTCTCGTTTCTCAAGATCACCTCTGGAGCCTTGATTTCAAGAAGTCTCTTAAGACGGTTGTTTCTAATAATAACACGACGGTACAAATCATTTAAATCTGAAGTCGCGAAACGTCCACCATCAAGTGGAACTAGAGGTCTTAATTCTGGTGGAATAACTGGAATAACCTTTAGAATCATCCACTCAGGATTGTTCTCAATTCTAGAGTTAGCATCTCTAAAAGCTTCAACAACTTGTAGTCTCTTAAGAGCTTCAGCTTTTCTCTGTTGTGAAGTTTCGTTGTTAGCTTTGTGGCGGAGAGAATAAGACAACTCATCTAAATCAAGGCGACGAAGCAATTCGATCAATGCTTCAGCACCCATTTTCGCGATGAATTTGTTAGGATCGTTATCATCAAGATACATGTTATCTTGTGGTAAGCGCTCCATAATCTCTAAGTACTCTTCTTCAGTAAGGTAATCCATCTTCTCAACCGGAGTTCCGTCAGGAAGGGTACCAATACCTGCTTGAATTACTACGTATCTTTCGTAGTAAATAATCATATCTAGTTTCTTAGTAGGAAGTCCTAATAAGTAACCAATTTTGTTTGGTAAAGAACGGAAGTACCAAATGTGAGCTACAGGAACTACAAGGCTAATGTGTCCTACACGGTCACGACGAACCTTCTTTTCAGTAACTTCAACACCACATCGGTCACAAACAATTCCTTTATAACGAATTCTCTTATACTTTCCACAAGCACATTCGTAATCCTTTACAGGTCCGAAAATACGCTCACAGAACAATCCGTCACGTTCTGGTTTGTGCGTTCTATAATTAATGGTCTCAGGCTTCAATACTTCACCATGAGAACGTTCAAGAATGTCCTCTGGAGAAGAAAGGCTGATAGTAATCTTTGAGAAGCTTGAGCTCAAAGAGTTCTTTTCCTGTTTTTTAAGAGCCATATACGCGAGGTTATTTAATTGTGTAACCGGGAAGCCGAAGCTTCCCGGATTAATATCAGTCTAAAGTTATTTTCAATCCAAGACCACGAAGTTCATGGAGCAATACGTTAAAGGATTCTGGAATACCTGGAGTAGGCATCTTTTCACCCTTAACAATAGATTCGTAAGTCTTAGCACGTCCAACAACGTCATCAGACTTAACCGTCAAGATTTCACGCAAGATGTTTGATGCACCAAATGCTTCAAGTGCCCATACTTCCATCTCTCCAAAACGCTGACCTCCAAACTGAGCTTTACCACCCAATGGTTGTTGTGTAATTAAAGAGTATGGTCCGATAGAACGTGCGTGCATTTTATCATCAACCATGTGACCTAGTTTCAACATATAAATTACACCAATAGAAGCAGGCTGGTGGAATTTCTCTCCAGTACCTCCATCATAAAGATGAGTAGTACCAAATGGAGGAAGACCTGCCTGATCAGTATAGCTTGTAATTTCATCTAATGTTGCACCGTCAAAAATTGGAGTCGCAAACTTGCGACCTAACTTTTTACCAGCCCAGCCCAATACGGTTTCGTAAATCTGACCGATGTTCATACGAGAAGGTACACCCAGTGGATTCAATACAATATCCATTGGAGTTCCATCTTCTAAGAACGGCATGTCTTCTTCACGAACAATTCTTGCTACAATACCTTTGTTACCGTGACGACCTGCCATCTTATCTCCTACTTTTAGTTTACGCTTCTTAGCGATGTAAACTTTTGCAAGTTTGATAATTCCAGAAGGTAATTCATCACCAACAGAGATGGTGAATTTTTTACGTCTGTAAACCCCAGTAATATCGTTAACTTTAATTTTAAAGTTGTGTAAAAGGTTAGCAATTAATGCATTCTTATCATCATCAGTAGTCCAAGAACCACCCACAATTCTAGTATAATCATCAATGCTGTTTAATACCTTTTGAGTAAACTTAGTTCCTTTAGGGATAACCACTTCATTAAGGTCATTGGTAATACCTTGACAAGTTTTACCAGCAACAAGAGTAGAAAGTTTCTCTAAGAAAATTTGACGAAGGTTCTCCATTTGCATGTTGAACTCTTTTTCAAGGATTTCTAACTCTTCTTTGTCCTTAATTCTTTGTTTTTTATCCTTAATAGAACGTGCGAATAATTTTTTGTCAATTACCACACCGTTTAATGATGGAGAAGCTTTTAGGGAAGCATCTTTTACATCACCTGCTTTGTCACCAAAGATGGCACGTAATAACTTCTCTTCCGGTGAAGGATCAGACTCTCCTTTCGGAGTAATCTTACCGATTAAAATATCACCCGGTTTAACTTCTGCACCAATTCTGATGATACCATTCTCATCAAGGTCTTTAGTAGCTTCCTCACTTACGTTTGGAATATCTGCCGTCAATTCCTCGACACCTAGTTTAGTATCTCTTACTTCAAGGGTATACTCATCAATGTGCAGAGAAGTAAAGATATCTTCACGAACTACTTTTTCACTGATTACAATCGCATCCTCAAAGTTATATCCTTTCCAAGGCATGAAAGCTACCAGCATGTTTCTACCAAGAGCCAATTCACCTTTTTCAGTTGCGTATCCTTCACAAAGAACTTCACCTTCTTTAACTCTATCACCAACCCTAACAGATGGTTTCAAGTTAATAGTGGTTCCTTGGTTAGTTTTACGGAATTTAACAAGGTTGTAAGTCTTAACATCATCGTCAAAGTTTACAAGCTCTTCTTCTTCCGTTCTATCGTATTTAATAGAAATTTGCTTAGCATCTACAGCTACCACTTCTCCATTACCTTCCGCGTTGATAAGTACACGAGAATCTTTAGCAACTTGTTGCTCTAGACCAGTACCTACAATAGGAGCTTCAGGACGCAATAATGGAACTGCTTGACGCATCATGTTAGATCCCATCAATGCACGGTTCGCATCATCGTGCTCTAAGAATGGAATTAACGATGCAGAAATAGAAGCAATCTGGTTTGGAGCAACGTCCATAAAGTCAACCTCTTTAGGGTCAACCACCGGGAAATCACCTTCATCTCTAGCCTTAATCTTTGGATTTTCAAAGCCACCATCCGCTTTAATCGGTGCATTGGCTTGAGCGATTACCTTTTCTTCTTCTTCTTCAGCACTTAAATATTGAATATCGCGATCAAAATCTACCTTACCATCTTCTACTTTTCTATAAGGAGTTTCAATGAATCCCATTGAGTTTACTTTAGCGTAAACACAAAGCGAAGAAATAAGACCAATGTTTGGACCTTCAGGAGTTTCAATCGGACATAATCTACCGTAGTGAGTATAGTGAACGTCACGAACCTCAAAACCGGCTCTTTCACGAGAAAGACCACCTGGCCCTAGGGCAGATAAACGTCTTTTGTGAGTAATCTCAGAAAGTGGATTGGTTTGATCCATAAACTGAGAAAGCTGGTTAGTTCCGAAGAATGAATTGATAACAGAAGACAATGTCTTAGCGTTAATCAAGTCAATCGGAGTAAATACTTCATTATCTCGTACGTTCATTCTTTCTCTAATAGTTCTTGCCATTCTTGCAAGACCCACAGAGAATTGGTTAGCCAATTGCTCACCAACAGTTCTAACACGACGGTTGCTCAGGTGATCAATATCATCCACTTCAGCCTTAGAGTTAATCAATTCAATTAAATATTTAATAATTGAAATGATATCGGGCTTAGTCAACACTTGAGTTTCTGCGTCAATGTCAAGACCTAATTTCTTATTCAATCTGTAACGTCCTACACCACCAAGGTTGTAACGAGTTTCAGAGAAGAATAATTTATCAATAATACCACGAGCAGTTTCCTCATCAGGTGGTTCAGCATTACGCAACTGACGATAGATGTGCTCAACGGCTTCTTTTTCAGTATTGGTTGGATCCTTTTGAAGAGTGTTGTGAATAATTGCGTAATCAGAAGCTTCAATATCCTCTTTATGTAAAAGAATAGTAGCTACTTCTGCATCAAGAATCACCTCTAAGTGCTCTTTTTCAAGAATAGTATCTCTATCTAAAACAACTTCGTTTCTTTCAATAGATACAACTTCACCTGTATCCTCATCAACGAAATCTTCAATCCATGTCTTAAGTACACGAGCAGCTAACTTTCTACCCAATACTCTTTTTAGACCTGTTTTAGATACTTTAACCTCTTCTGCAAGGTCAAAGATTTCAAGAATATCTTTATCTCTTTCGTATCCGATAGAACGCAATAAGGTAGTTACAGGTAACTTTTTCTTACGATCAATGTACGCATACATTACACTATTAATATCCGTCGCGAATTCAATCCAAGAACCCTTGAAAGGAATAATACGAGCAGAATACAGTTTGGTTCCGTTCGCGTGGTAGCTCTGTCCGAAGAAAACTCCAGGATATCTATGCAACTGAGAAACAATAACGCGCTCTGCACCATTAATAATAAAGGTACCACGAGGCGACATATAAGGAATAGTACCTAAGAATACATCTTGAACGATAGTTTCAAAATCTTCGTGTTCTGGATCGGTACAGTATAGTTTAAGTCTAGCTTTAAGGGGGACACTAAATGTCAATCCTCTTTCAATACACTCTTCTTCAGAGTAGCGAGGAGGATCAATAAAATAGTCAATAAACTCTAATACGAATTGATTTCTCGCATCAGAAATTGGGAAGTTTTCTGCGAAGGTGTTGTATAACGCCTCATCAGATCGATCCTCAGGCTTGGTGTCGATCTGGAAAAAGTCCCTGAACGATTTTAGTTGAAGATCCAGAAAATCCGGATAGTCAGCATTTACCAGAGTTGAGGCAAAATTAATCCTTTCGGTGGATGATTGAGCCGGGGAATTTGCCATAGCTATAAATCAAAAGTTAGTTTATACACAAAAGGGTTTAGGCCCATCCCGACGTGAAGCCGGGAAAGACCTAAACCTTAAAAGGTGGACGAGAAGAAATTATTTCAACTCAACCTCAGCACCAGCTTCTTCAAGCTGAGTCTTCAAAGCAGTTGCTTCATCTTTAGAAACACCTTCTTTGATTGCGCTAGGCGCACCGTCTACTTTTTCTTTAGCTTCTTTCAAGCCAAGACCAGTCATTTCCTTAACAAGTTTTACTACTGCAAGCTTAGAAGCTCCAGCACCTTTAAGGATTACGTCAAATTCAGTTTGCTCTTCCGCTGCACCAGCGTCACCAGCAGGACCTGCAGCAACTGCAACAGCAGCAGCAGCTGGTTCAATACCGTGTTCTTCTTTTAAATAAGCAGCTAATTCGTTAACTTCTTTTACTGTAAGGTTAACTAGAGCGTCTCCTAATTCTTTAATATCAGCCATTTTCCGTTGTTTTTAAAAAATAAAATTTAGCAATTCAATTGGAAGCTTGAGTGCGTACTTTTAAATGGATTGGAACTTACGCGCGCTCTTCTAGAGCTTTCACCAAACCAGCAATCTTCTGACCGCCACCGCCTTGAAGGGCAGAAATAACGTTTTTCGCAGGAGATTGAAGTAAAGTAATTACGTCGCCAATCAATTCTTCTTTAGACTTAATTTGAGTTAGAGACTCTAATTGGTCGTCTCCAACATAGATAGATTCCTCAATGTAAGCACCTTTCAAAAGTGGTTTTGTTTGGTCCTTCTTACGGAAATCTTTAATCAATCTTGCAGGCGCGTTACCAGCCTCAGCAATCATAACGCTTGTGTTACCTACAAGAGTAGGATAGAGTTCTTCAAAGTTCTTTGAAGAGGCCTCCATAGCTTTTTTAAGCAGGGTATTCTTTACTACTGATAATTTAATATCCTTATTAAAAGCTGCGCGACGTAAGTTCGACGTGTCAACAGCGTTTAATCCAGCAATATCAGCAATGTAAACTGTATTCGTACCTTCAAGAAGTTGTGTTAACTCTTGTATGGCTTGATTTTTTTCTTCTCTTGTCATTCTGAAAGATCTTTAACTGTGTTATACAGATTTTGCATCAACTGCAATACCAGGACTCATGGTACTGTTAATATAAATGCTCTTTACATAAGTTCCTTTAGCCGCAGTTGGCTTAAGCTTAATTAAAGTCTTGATTAGCTCTTCAGCGTTCTCTTGAATTTTATTAGGCTCGAAAGATACTTTTCCGATAGAAGCATGAACAATACCGTAACGGTCAACTTTAAAGTCAATCTTACCTGACTTCACATCGTTAACTGCTTTAGCAACGTCCATAGTAACAGTTCCTGTTTTAGGGTTTGGCATAAGACCACGAGGACCTAACACTCTACCTAGAGGACCAATTTTACCCATAACAGAAGGCATAGTGATGATAACATCAACATCTGTCCAACCTTCTTTAATCTTCTGAATAAATTCGTCTAAACCAACGTAATCTGCACCGGCATCTTTAGCTTCTTGCTCCTTATCTGGAGTAACCAAAGCTAAGACCTTTACATCTTTACCAGTTCCGTGAGGAAGTGTAACAACTCCACGAACCATTTGGTTTGCTTTACGAGGATCAACACCTAAACGTACTGCTAAATCAACTGAAGAGTCGAATTTAGTGTACGTAATTTCTTTTACAAGAGATGAGGCCTCCTCAAGAGAATATACTTTTTGGGCGTCTACTTTACCAACAACCGCTTTTTGATTTTTTGTCAATTTTGCCATTTCTTAAATATTTTGCAATTAAAATGGTTTGTTTCCTGTAACCGTAATACCCATAGAACGGGCAGTACCAGCAACCATACTCATTGCAGATTCAATGGTAAAACAGTTTAAATCTGGCATTTTGTCTTCGGCAATTGCGCGTACTTGATCCCAAGATACTTTTGCAACTTTTACACGATTCGACTCAGCTGATCCACTCTTGATTTTTGCAGCTTCCAAAAGCTGAACGGCAGCTGGAGGAGTTTTGATAACAAAGTCAAAAGACTTATCAGTATAAACGTTAATAGATACTGGTAAAACCTTTCCGGCTTTGTCTTGAGTTCTAGCATTAAACTGCTTACAGAACTCCATAATGTTAACTCCAGCAGCACCAAGTGCAGGACCAACGGGTGGCGAAGGATTCGCCGCTCCACCGCGTACTTGCAGCTTTACTACTTTACTTATTTCTTTAGCCATTACATTTATTATTAAGTGATCGGTTTACAGTTATGAAATGGAAGCTTCCACAACTCACGAGCTCACATCACTTCAGTTTATCCTTCTTTCTCAACTTGCATATAGCTCAATTCCAATGGAGTTTTTCTTCCGAAAATCTTAACCATCACTTCAAGCTTGCGCTTCTCTTCGTTAATCTTCTCAATGGTTCCATTAAATCCATTAAATGGACCATCAATAACCTTAACTGTTTCTCCAATAACAAAGGGGATGTTTACTTGATCAGCGGTTTCAACCAACTCATCAACTTTACCTAGCATTCGCTTAACTTCAGATTCCCTTAACGGAACAGGATCTCCTCCTTTTGTTTCACCTAAAAATCCGATTACCCCTGGAATATTTTTAATGGTGTGCACTACCTCACCAGTAAGAACCGCTTCAACCATAATGTATCCTGGAAAGTAGTTTCTCTCTTTAGAAATTTTCTTTCCATTTCTGATTTGATATACCTTTTCAGTTGGAACGAGAACTTGTCCTAGATAGTCAGCTAAACCACTGTGTTCAACTTCACTTTCAATATAAGACTTTACTTTGTTCTCTTGTCCACTTACTGCGCGTACAACAAACCACTTTTTTCCAGAATCAGCCATTATTTGAATATCTTATTTAAATAGGTTGTATAGAATATCAAGAACCTCAGTAATACTTGTATCCATTACCCATATTAATAGTGCAAAAATAACAGATGCAATAATTACTAATACAGTACTCTTTTGCAGTCCGCTCAATTGAGGCCATGTAGTCTTGGCTACAAACTCCTCATATGATTCTTGAAAATAATGTCCTATTTTGCTCATGATTAAGTCTTTGCACGGGTTGAGAGGCTCGAACTCCCGACACCTGGTTTTGGAGACCAGTGCTCTACCAACTGAGCTAAACCCGTATTTGGAAATAAAGGCGTCCCGATCTCTCGGGACACCTTCTTATTCCAATTATTTACTTATTGTCTTACTCAACAATTTCAGTAACCTGTCCAGCACCAACTGTACGTCCACCTTCACGGATAGCGAAACGAAGACCTTTGTTGATTGCAACTGGAGCGATCAAAGAAACATTGATTGTCAAGTTATCACCAGGCATAACCATTTCTACTCCATCAGGAAGAGAAATTTCACCTGTTACGTCAGTAGTTCTTAAGTAGAACTGAGGACGGTATTTGTTGTGGAATGGAGTGTGACGTCCACCTTCTTCTTTTTTCAAGATATACACCTCAGCTTTGAACTTAGTGTGAGGAGTAATAGAACCTGGCTTACAGATAACCATACCACGACGGATATCAGATTTTTCAATACCTCTTAAAAGGATACCTACGTTATCACCAGCTTCACCTCTATCAAGAATCTTACGGAACATTTCAACTCCAGTAATAGTAGAGCTTAATTTCTCATCACCAAATCCGATGATATCAACTGCGTCACCTGTGTTTGCAACACCAGTCTCAATACGACCAGTTGCTACAGTACCACGACCAGTGATAGTAAATACATCTTCGATAGGCATCAAGAATGGCTTATCTTTATCACGCTCTGGCTCTTCGATGTATGCATCAACTGCATCCATAAGCTCCATAATAGTGTCAACCCACTTCTCTTCTCCGTTCAATCCACCTAATGCAGATCCAGAAATTACAGGAGCGTTATCACCATCATACTCATAGAATGATAATAATTCACGAACTTCCATTTCTACTAGTTCAAGAAGTTCTTCATCGTCTACCATGTCAACTTTGTTCAAGAAAACTACGATACGAGGAATACCTACCTGACGTCCTAATAGGATGTGCTCACGAGTTTGTGGCATTGGACCATCTGTAGCAGCTACTACAAGAATAGCACCGTCCATTTGAGCAGCACCAGTAACCATGTTCTTTACGTAATCCGCGTGACCTGGACAGTCAACGTGCGCGTAGTGACGGTTAGCAGTTTCATACTCAACGTGTGAAGTATTAATAGTAATACCACGTTCTTTTTCTTCTGGAGCGTTATCGATAGAATCGAAGTCACGTTTCGCAGAAAGCCCTTTACTTGCCAATACCGTAGTAATTGCAGCAGTTAAGGTAGTTTTACCATGGTCTACGTGACCGATGGTACCAATGTTCAAGTGTGGTTTTGAACGTACAAAATTCTCCTTTGCCATGATCAGTTGTCTTTGTTGTTATTCATGTATAAAAAAAAAAGACTATACAACTTAGAGCCAATGACGGGATTTGAACCCGTGACCTCTTCCTTACCAAGGAAACGCTCTACCCCTGAGCTACACCGGCTTTTGGACGCAAGTCCTAATTGAGCGGAAGACGGGATTCGAACCCGCGACCCTCAGCTTGGAAGGCTGATGCTCTAGCCAGCTGAGCTACTTCCGCAATTTGAAAACCTCTGTTACTTTCAACAGAAATTTCCTGGCTAATTAATGTGGGGAGAGCAGGATTCGAACCTGCGAAGGTGAAAACCAGCAGATTTACAGTCTGCCCTCGTTGGCCGCTTGAGTATCTCCCCGATACTACTAAATCTAAGAACTTTTAATTGAGCCGGTAGAGGGACTCGAACCCACGACCTGCTGATTACAAATCAGCTGCTCTAGCCAGCTGAGCTATACCGGCACTCAATCCTATTTAAGCATACTGCTCAAAATGGGACTGCAAATGTAATAAAGAATTGAACTTGTCAAAAAAAAAGTTTATTTTTTTTCTTCTATCTTTTTTGGCCCTTCATTTCAGAGACAAAAAACATAGAAGTTTTATCCAATCCGGATTTTCCTAGGGGTATCATGTCAATGAACTATACAGGTTGAACCCTGTTTTGAAAAGCGGTGGCAAAAGTCGCTTTTGATTCAATGCAAAACAAGAAAAAATTAAACCTTTTTTCACGTATATTCTTAGTGTTTTGTTTATCAACTATTTGAAAACAAAAAAGCCGCAAAAAAAGCGGCTTCCATAGGATGTGAGAGGTGATTTACACACCACTCACCTTTTCTTTTCTCTTTTTGAGTTGTCTCCCTAATACTTCCGTTGCTTGGTCGGCTGCCTCTTCAAAAGACGTGCACTCCTTTTTAACTATCAAATCATTCCCTGGGATGTTTAACCTAATTTCTACAATCTTATTCTCTTTTGAGTGGTTGTTATCTAATTTTAGATATACATCTCCATCAATGATTTTGTCGTAAAAGTGATCTAACTTATCTAACTTCTTTTGTAAAAAATCTATAAGCTTTTGGTCAGCATTAAAGTTTACAGCTTGCACGTTCATCTTCATAATTCACTTTTTTTTAGACCCACCCCTAGGATGAGCCTGGTTATATACTGATTTTATTTTGTTAATTGAATTGTGAGTATAAATCTCAGTGGCTGATAAATTAGCATGCCCTAATAATTCTTTGATGGTGTTTAAATCAGCCCCTTGGTTTAATAAGTGTGTTGCAAAGGTATGTCGCATAAGGTGAGGACTCTTTTTATCTATACTCGTTGTCATACTAAGGTAAGAATTTACCCTATCATAAACAAGTTTTGGCGTGAGAGTTCTACCATCTTCAAGAAGGAAAAAACTACCCCTCTGATTACCATGAACTTGTTCTCTTACTTTAACAAAACTTTGTATTTGTTGTTTCAACTGTGGGTGTATCGGAATGAGTCTTTCTTTTTTGCGCTTTCCAAACACTTTTAATACATCAGAACCTAAGTCAACGTTCTCCCAAACAAGATCGATTAACTCTTGTCGCCTCACCCCTGTAAAGTAAAAAAACATTAAAATCGTTTTATCTAATACTCCTGTGTAGTCCGTTGAATAAAGGTTATCTGAAAATAAAAATTCAATTTCATTTGTCTTTAAGGCTTCAACTATTCGTTTGGGTTGTTTTAGTCTAGAAATTGACTTCATAGGACTTACCTCGATTTCACCAATCTTTCGCAAGTAATTAAAAAGTGTAGTCAGGCTGCTGATCTTTCGATTGATGGTTCTATGAGACATACCCATTTCAGACAGTTCCATGATCCACTCTCTAATCCACAGAGGCTTGACCTCTGAAAAGGTTGAAACTAGGTCGCGGTTATTCAAAAAAGAAACAAACTGGGTAATGTCTAATTCATACGACCGAACGGTATGATCAGAAAACCTCTTTTCGGTTTGTATGTATGTTATAAAGGAATGTATGTCCATAAAAAAAGCCACACTAAGATACTACTCTTGTGTGGCTTTTACTATGTAAAACGAGAAATTTATTCTTCGTTATTTCTTAGCGTTTGAACGTATGCAGCTTTAATTACTTCACTTCTTCTCTTTACAGATTTTTTTGTGAATTGCTGACGACTCCTCAATTGACGAACCGTGCCCGTTCTATCAAACTTACGTTTGTAGCGCTTCAGTGCGCGTTCTATTGCTTCTCCTTCTTTTACTTGTACTACGAGCATTTTAAACACCTCCCTTCATTAGTGGCGCAAAAGTAATCACATATTTCAAATATGGAAACTATTACGAGAAATCTTTTAATATATTTTTAGAAATCACCACTTTCTGAATTTCGCTGGTACCTTCACCAATGGTACAAAGTTTAGAATCTCTGTAAAACTTCTCAACTGGGAAGTCTTTAGTGTATCCGTAACCACCAAAAATTTGAACGGCTTCTACTGAATTTTCTACAGCTACCTCACTTGCAAGGTATTTTGCTTCTGCAGAAATGGTAGTTACATTTTGTCCTGTATTCTTAAGGTAAGCAGCGTGATACGTTAAAAGCTCTGCAGCATCCACGTTAGTCGCCATATCTGCTAACTTAAAGGCAATGGCTTGGAAGTTACTGATAGATTGTCCGAATTGCTCTCTTTCTTTAGAGTACTTAATGGCAGCTTCTAGCGATCCTCTAGCAATTCCAATAGATAAAGCTGCAATAGAAATTCTACCACCATCTAATACCTTCATCGCTTGAATAAATCCTTCACCTACATTACCTAAAACATTCTCTTCAGGGATTCTACAGTCTTGGAAAATCATTTCTGCGGTTTCTGAGGCACGCATTCCTAATTTATTCTCCTTCTTCCCACCTGAAAAACCTGGGGCTCCTCTTTCAACCACAAATGCGGTAATTCCGTGGCTATCTAATAAATCACCTGTTCTAGCCAACACCACGGCAACGTCCCCAGAAATACCGTGAGTAATCCAGTTTTTCGCACCGTTAAGAACCCATTCATTACCATCTTTTTTGGCAACGCACTGCATTCTCATAGCGTCTGAACCTGTATTTGCTTCCGTTAACCCCCATGCACCAATCCACTCACCAGTAGCAAGCTTAGGCAACCAATTCTTCTTTTGCTCTTCGTTTCCGAATTGTAAAATATGGCCTGTACATAAGGAGTTGTGTGCAGCCATTGAGAGGCCCACACTTGGATCTACCTTTGCTAATTCAACAATGGCAGTTACATATTCGTCATAGGTTAAACCGGATCCACCAAATTCTTCAGGAACCAAAATTCCTAAAAGTCCAAGTTCACCTAGCTTTTTCATGGCATCAATAGGGAAAGTTTGAGCTTCATCCCACTCCATGATATTTGGCTTAATATGTTGTTCACAGAAATCTCTTACCGTTTGGGCAATCATTTCTTGGGTTTCTGTTTTACCGAAGTTCATTGATATCTAGTATTACGCTGTTATTTGGCTTTTTTCACCGATAAATATGGTACAATTTTACGGAAATTATCTGAGGATATCTCATTTAAGTACCCAATTTCTGACACCGAATCAAAGGGTCTTACTTCTTTTACAAAACGTACAATTGCCTTAGCTTCACGATAACTTAAGTAAGGGTGTTTGGCCAGGGAATCAACAGAAAGAACATTTACATCAATCAAATTAACATTTCCTTTAAATGAAAAACGGTTAATTACCCTTTTGGCAACCACAGAGTCTAAACCGTAAACCTCATAGATTTGATTGGGTGAGTAAAATCCGCCAAGTTTATCTCTAAACTTGAGAATTCTTTTAGACAACACAGGACCGACGCCACTAATCTCCATTAGGTTTTCAGCTGACGCTTCAGAAAAAGAAATAATTGGACGTTGATTAGCTATAACCTTCTTATTCTTACTATTCTCAAAAGACCGTTTAGCCTTTTTGACTTTTTTAGGATAATTAGAAGGTTGTGACTTTTTTACCGGCTCTCGTTGAAAAAGCACAGTGTCATTTACCTGTTTAGCTAAATATACAACCTCAACGGGTGCGGGATTGGGATTATTAACAAAATAAAATCGAATAATCCAGCTAGACAAACAAATCACAAATAAGACGTAAAGTCCGCGCCTTTGATTTTTAGAAAAGCTTTTTGATTCAAACATTCCTAAAAATAAAACATCCCAGTTTCCTGGGATGTTTTTACTCGATTACAATCGATTTATATTAATCTTCTTGAGAGTCTGACTCAGAATTAGGCTTTGTATATAAAACCTTATAAAAGAAATATCCTGTCAAGATTGAAACGGTTGCTTGAGTTACAACCATGGTTATTAGTGCTGAAGTATTCATTATAATTCTTCTTTTAATCTTTTTCTATAAGCAATGTAAACTAATAAGGCGATACCTACAAATAATATCGCTAATAGAGAACGTCCTATATTGGTAAATAGTTTAGTTTTCTTCAATTCTTTTGCCGTTTGCTCATCGGCATTAGCAATTCTATCATTTAATCCATTATTGGTTAGCTGAGCAATCATAGATGAATTATCTAATTCATACCCATCGCCGTTAAGTAGATCAGAAAACTCACCTGCCCAGTTTTGGAAATCTGAAATAATGAGTTGCTCTGAGGTTAGAGAATACTTTTTAGTAAGCTCTTTTTCAAATTTTACTTGAGAACCAAATAGGGTTGAAAACTCATTGGCAGATAATGATAATTTTGTTTTTCCGCTTTTGAGGTTCGTCACTTCAAAGCCGTTTCCGTCAAGGCTGGTTACAATTTCATTTACCATTTGTTTATCTAGGTGTTTTAATTCAATCACCTTAATAATTTTTGGTGTAATCAATGATCCTACAAAAACAAATAATAGTAATGCCGGTGTGATATACTTCATAATGAACTTGAAAACATGAGGGATTTTAATATCTGCTCCCCTATTGATTTCTTTCCACCCTTTGTCAATTCCAAATATCCATGAAAACAGTATAGCTTCAATCAAGGCGAATACCACCAGTGAAACGGTACCTCCCCAATAATCATATTGGTCAAAAATGGTTTGATTTAGCACGCCAGAAACAAAAGTGTTTCCAAAAACTGTAGGAAGACCAAATACAAGAATTATAGCCCCGAAAGACCAAGCAGCTTTTTTGCGACTCACATTAAATTCATCTTCTAAAAACCCTACCCATGGAGTTCCCATTGCCAAGGAAGAAGTAATACCCGCAAAGAATAATAAACCAAACCAGAAAACTCCTGCAAAAGTAGATAAGTAAGGTCCCCATTTATCAAATAAGAAGGGCATGGTTTGGAAAGCCATCCCGAATCCTGCGTTTTCTCTTACCCAATCAATGCCTAAATAACCTGCAGCAATTGGCACAACGATCATAGATCCCAATACCACTTCCACAAATTCATTGGTAAACCCTGCAGATACTGCATTTAAGGCAACATCGTCTTTCATTTTTAGATACGATGCATAACAGTGAACTGTACCCATACCTACCGACAATGTAAAGAATATTTGACCCGCGGCGGCGAGCCATACTTTGGGGTTACTCAAGGAGTCAAATTGTGGAGTCCACAAAAAATTAAAACCATCCCAGGCATTTGCATCGGGATGCTCAAGACTAGCCCCTGATTCACCAAGCATTAATCCTTTGATAGCTAAAAAAGCACCGAATAAAAGCAATAACGGCACTCCAATTTTAGCCACTTTTTCTACCCCATCAAGTCCTTTAGAAAGAATCCATGTATTTAAAATTAAAACGGCAATAAAAAACAAAACGGCTTCATAAGGAATTCCCGTTGTGCTTTCCCCGAGTTTTAAATAATCTAAAAAAAAGTCAGCTACTCCACCTTGAGTGAGCCCTTGAAATGAACCAATAATAGAGTGGTATACATAGCTTAAGGTCCAAGATTCAATGTAGCAATAATAAGAGGCAACGGCAATGTTGGTAAAGATTCCGAACACTCCGATGTACTTCCACATTCTTTTCTTGTTCATGGAATCTAGGATAAAAGGAGTTGAATGGTGGCCTTTGGAGCCTCCAAACCTACCTATTCCCCATTCCATCCACAGAAGTGGAATTCCCATAAGGACAAAACAAACAAGGTAAGGAATTATGAAAGCTCCCCCTCCATTCTGTACGGCTTGTACCGGAAATCTTAAAAAATTACCTAATCCGACAGCATTACCTGCCATGGCTAAAATTAAACCGACCCTAGAACCCCAGGACTCGCTATTATTGGTCATATTTGATTATTATTTTGAGATTTCCTCAAATATAAAAGTTTATTTGAGGTATAAAGGATGAATTGTTTTTTCTTTTAAGCAAGTGACTGAGATTCAATCAAATCTATGCTTTCAAGTAAGGTATGTGGTTTATAATTAAGTTTTTCTTTGGCTTTGGTGAGAATAAAACCTGTTTTTGGAGGCCTTTTGGCCTTTTGATTTAAAGTTTCAGAAGACACTGGTTTAATCAATGACTTATCAAATCCATAATAATCTGCAATGGCTTCAACAATTTCTAGAATAGACAGGTACTCCTCACCTGAAATATTAAAAATGCCCGTTTCACCTGTTTTTGCTATTGCCATGCAACCATCTGCAAGGTCTTCGGCCAGGGTAGGAGTTCTAAATTGATCATTTACCACTGGGATTTCTCTGCCTTGACCTAGTGCGCCTTTTGCCCAGAGGACAATATTTGATCTTGACATACCTTCTGTTACACCAATTACAAGGACAGTTCTTGCAATTGACCATTTACATTGGGCCTTTTGAACAATCACCTCTGCCATTAACTTAGACTTACCGTAGTGACTGATAGGGTTGGGTAAATCTTCTTCTGTATAAGGACCTTCTTCGCCGTCAAAAATAAAGTCAGTTGACAAGTGAATAAGGTGAGCATTTACTGCTTCTGACGCTTCAACAATATTTTTTACCGCTTCAATATTTAATTCTTCGCAACCTATTGGATCTTCTTCGCATTGATCAACATTGGTCATGGCGGCGGTATGAATAATCACATCAGGCTTTTCAGACCCAATAACCTCAAGTACTTCCAGCCTGTCTGTAATATCGAGTTTGATATATTTAAAACCTGAAACCGAGTGAATTCTATTTTCACCTCTTCCGGTGGCAACAATTTCAAAATCGAGATTATTACTGTAGTTTTTAATAATCTTTTGGCCCAAAAGACCATTACTACCAGTGACTAGTACCTTCATCAATTCTCTTCTATTTGAAAAATGGATTGTAATTTTTTGATTTGTTCTGTGGTGCCCAAAACAAATAATTTTGAGTTTGGAGTTAACTTAAATTCGGCACCTGGGTTAATTACATATTGTCCTTCTGAAGTTTTGTAACCAATAACGTTACAACCTGTGCTTCTTCTTATATCTAAATCTCCAATGTTTTGGGCGTTTGTCCCCATAATATCATTTACCCAAATTTCTTCAATGTTGGTTTCACTTGACCCACCAACAGAAAGATAATCAATAAACTCTACTACATCAGGAGACATAATATTATCAGCCATATGCGTTCCGCCTACCTCGTTGGGCATTACTGTAGAACTGGCTCCTGCGGCAAGCAATTTACTTTTTGACGATTGCAAGTTAACCCTTGAAACTATTTTTAGCGATGGATTTTGTTGTTTTGCGGTAACTACAACAAATAAGTTTTCAGCGTCTTGGTGTAATGCTGAGATTAACGCTTTGGCTCTTTTGACTCCTGCCTTTTCTAATACTTCATTAAATGAAGCATCGCCTATTACATACAACAAGTCTTCTAAATTATAGCCGCTTGCTTTGATTTTCTCCTCATTTACTTCAACCACAACAAAGGGTTGCTTATGGGCTGTCAGTTTTTTAGCAGCCTGAACCCCATTTCTGCCAAAACCGCAGATAATCACATGGTCCTTAAGTTGATCAATTTTCTTTTGCACTCTAAAATATTTAAAATAGGATGATAAAGTTCCGTCAAAAACCATCTGCACAATAACCGAGGCACCATAGGCAAAGGTTCCGAAGCTCAATAAAATTAAAAAACTTGTAAAATACTTTCCATATCCCGTAAAGGGTTGCACCTCGTTAAAACCCACTGTAGAAACTGACTGCACCGTCATGTATAGAGCATCCTCAAAAGAGTAATTCTCTAAGAACATGTAGCCAACTATCCCCGTAAGGTTTATAAATAATAATAACCAAAGCGCATTGGTTAGTTTTCGCAAATTCAGTGAGGTTCTCACAAAAAAGATTTACAAATCAAAAATTGACGTACGGCGACTATAGGTATAATCCTTAATTTTAATTAAAAATGCCATTATCAAATAAATGATAAATGGTGAGCCTAAGGCTAAAAAGGAGGAGTAAATAAAGAAAAGGCGAATCCTTGAAGGCTTGATTTTCAATCGTTCACCTAACCGACTACAAACCTCAAATCCTCTTAACTCAAAAAATGATCTAATCCTATCAATCATAGTTTAATAACCATTGTTTACCTATGCTGCAATGTAAGCATTTTTTAGGTTGGCAAAAACTATTATAATGATGAATTAAGGCCTGTGAAGTTGCAGCAGTTTTCTTTTCCACAAATGGTTTAAAGGGTTTTGTTTTTAAATTGACCTCAAAAGGCTGATTAACAAGAATTTCATTCGCGAATTCACTTAAGCTTGGCTTTTTTAGCACCTTCGAAAGAAATAATGCGAATGGAGAAAGTGCATTAATCATTAACATTTTTCTAGAAAATTGCGATAATCCACTTACGTGGTATTTTTGAAAATACTTATTAGGAGTGTTTTCGCCTAGTAACTCTTCAATTTCTTGGAGAGATTTATTGATTATTAGCTGGTATAAATTCTGAATTCCTTTAGAAGTTAATAATGCCCACTCAAAGACTTTTATGGATGGAGCTCCATTGGGACGTAAACGAGAAAAGTTCCAAATAATATTCTGATCTTCTAAACTCAGTTGCTTACTGCGGTATTCAATTTCTTGGATAACATCATTCGAAAACATGGAAGGAGGAAGTTCTGAAACAGCTAACATGGTCGCTAAAATTTCTTTTTCTCTATTTATCCTTTGAAGAGTTTTCCAAGATACTCTATCAGCAATTCGAGCCATGGGATAAATATTTGAAGGGTTACCTAATACTTTTCCGATGGTTGAAAACAAGGTTTGGTGCAAATCATGATTATAATGAATATAATCGTTTACAATCAACTGTGCTTTACTTCGAAGCCTGGTATTTACTAATTCATCAAAGTTTAAGTTAAGGATTATGGGATTCTTATTTAAAAAGCCTTGGCACTTAATTGACTTACCGAAATCTTTTTTCCATTGAGAAAAAAGGTGGTAATGTTTCTCTTTAATAAATCTTTTTAAAGAAATGGTTGGAAGTATTTTTCCTAAAACAGAAACCTCTGCATCATGGCTATATACCAAATGAAGTATTACGGTATGAAATGCTTCATTATCTTGATGTTGATGCGCATACCAATCAGAAGACCTTACATGAAATTCAATGTCGCCAACAAGAATTGATCCTTCTATTTTTATTCTTGCGTTTAAAAAATCCGGTCCAGAAAACGTGTTTCTTGTCCCCCTTTCTAAAATCTGAAGGGTACCATAATCTGAGGTATGAAATTGGTTGGGAATAGCTATGTTATTTTCCCATAAAAAGTATAAGTAATCTTCTGTCATATTAGAAGTTAACTAAAAATCTAAACGAACAAAAAAAGAAGGATTAATGAATTACATTGAGGTGACCATAAAACTTATGAGCTCTTCCGTAAAAGTCATAAGCAACAATGCTATAAGTGTAAACTCCGGCTTCAGCTCTAAACCCATTTACGGTTCCATCCCAACCGGTCATGAAATCATCTTTCCAGGAGAATACTTCCATTCCCCACCTATCAGTTACTACCGCATTAAATGATTTCACTCCTTTACCAGAAAATACAAAATCATCATTAACTCCATCACCGTTGGGACTAAACGCATTGGGAATATAAAGTTCAAATTCGTCTAATACAAAAACTCGTTTTTTTATGGTGTCTCCACAGCCTTCGGTAGAAATAACTAATTCTATCTCTTTTTCACCTTCAGCATAAAACGAATGAGTTACCTCATTTCTATTCTCAATTAAAACTCCGTCAATATACCATGCGACGTGATGAGTTGTTAAAAAGTAGGAATGACTACTGGTAAAAGTAACTGTTTCCTTTACATAAGCAGTGTCTTTTGAAACGTTGAAATCTGCAATGGGAGTTTCCAATGCAGTTATATAGTGAAAGGCCGTATCATTTGGGCAAGAGCCATTATAAGTTACTAGATATACAACGGTATCTTTGGTTACTTCAAAAGAAATGTTTGGGGTGCTTTTTTGGTTTGACCATTCAAAATCGGTTCCTCCAGATCCTTGAAGGGTAACCCTTGAACCTAGACAAACTTCATAAGGTCCGGCAATACTAGATTCATTAGGTTCAGTTACATAAACATTGGCTAGGAGAGTATCTGTGTTACATCCGTTGGAATTAGTAGAAACTACAGAAACTTCATGCAGTCCTACTTGATTCCATTGGATAGTAACGCTTGGTGAATTCGCTCCCTGAATAATATTCCCTCCTTGAACCAACCATTGGTATGTGTTACCAGGGATGGTGTCTGTGCTGATGTTAGACGGATTTCCTTGTACACAAAGAGTATCAAGAACAAATCCACCTGATTGAGAAAAAGAAACTTTTTCGCAACCAAAAAGCACCAAGAGAAATATGGCAATTGATTTATTCAATGACAGGGAGTTGAATTAACAAAAAAGGGGTTGGTAAGGGCTAAAAAAGGGGAATCTACCTCTACTATTTCTAGTAGTGGTAGATATTGCTTATTGAAATTGGTTTTGGTCTAACTACTACAGAAACCGATGGAAGACTTGACGCATCTGCATCACAACCGTTATTATCAGTGGCTGAAAGAACATTAACCGTAAATGTATTAGTATGAGTACCTGTTAGGTTTAAATAGTGTGGAGTTGAAGTTGCGGTATCTAGAACTGCAGTTCCTCCATCAATGTCATATGAGAAGTAGTAAGGAGCATCTCCTGTAAAGTCAAGAGTTACTGCCGCAACAGTTGAGTTATAACACACTGTATCACCCACCAAAGCAACAGTAGGCAACGCACGAATATTAATACTCAACGTCATGGTATCGCCGATACATCCATCAATAGTGGTTTCTACTACTTGCAAGTCTACATCGCCAATAATATTTGACCAATCGATTTGGATAATAGAATCTGAGGATCCTGCTACGATAGTTGAATCAATCGTACCGTAGGTGTTATCTGAAAGAATCCAAGTATAGGTACTTGTTGAATTAGCACCTGATATTCCGTAAACAACATCTTGTGAAGAAGCACAAACAGAATCAGGGGTGGATACTTGTCCGAAGGCTTGCGATGATCCTAAGAGGAATAGAGTTAAAACAAAAAAATGAGTTAATGATTTTTTTAGGTTGGTAACATTCAGTCTCATGTCGTAATTGAGAATTAATTTGTGAAATAGTGGTTTGATTGTTTAATAAATCACCAAATATGACTGAAGGACATGATATTGGAAGTTGGGGTCCAATATTAGGAATGGTTAGGTCAGTTTGGTGGTCGACTTTTTAAAAAAACCTCGCACTCTTTTTAAGGAGATTAGAGGCTTTTTCTTCAAAGGAAAATAAGTACAATGAATTTGGTTGATTCATCGGGCACTTCATTTTAGAGTTGGTTGGTATTAGCAAATTATAAAAACCAACCATTCATTTTCAACTCTACCAAAAAGTTGGTAGTAAAAAAAAATAGAAATTTTTAAGAGTCATCAAGAAATGCAGAAAAAACAAAGGTTTCAGAAGAATTTAGAAAAAGAAATAAATTTTTAATTAACTTAAACTTAACGTTAAGTTAACATATAACCCTGAAAAAATAGAGCCATTTTGTAAGAATAAACTTAACATCGTTAGTTTATAAAACCAAAAAAAGAAATAATCTTACAGAAAAACGAAATATTTGTGCTAAAAAAAGAAGAAATCTTACCGAAAAACGAAATAACATATCGTTATGAAAAGAATGTAGCCATTTCTTTCTGCAATTTTTCAGCTTCTTTTCTTGCCACTTCCGCAAAATCAGTATTATTAGAGGCATAAATAATTCCTCGAGAAGAGTTAATAAGGAGTCCTCCTGAAGAATTCATTCCATATTCCATCACATCTGAAAGCGACCCTCCTTGTGCACCGACACCAGGAACCAATAAGAAGTGCTCTGGTACTAACTGACGTATTCGTTTTAAAGAATCTGCTTGTGTAGCACCAATAACAAACATTAATTGAGCATCATTTGCCCATGATTGACTTGTAGTTAAAACAGATTCATATAGAGTTGTATGATCTTGAATCGGTAGTTTTTGAAAATCTGCAGATCCGGGATTTGAAGTAAGACCTAATAGAATTACCCACTTACCCTCTTCTAACAAGAAAGGTTTTACAGAATCACTTCCCATATAAGGAGCAACTGTAACGCTATCAAAGTTTAGTTTTTTAAGGAAAGCCTCAGCATACATTTTTGATGTATTACCTATATCTCCTCTTTTAGCATCTGCTACGGTAAAATGATTTGGGTAATTAGTATTTAAATATTGGATTGTCTTTTCCAAGCTAATCCATCCTGAAACCCCATGGGCCTCATAAAAAGCAGTGTTAGGCTTGTAGGCCACGCAAAAATCAGCGGTTGCATCAATGATTGCTTTGTTAAAAGAAAAGAGTGGATCTTCTTCTGTCAACAAATGTTTTGGAATCTTATTAATATCAGTGTCTAAACCAACACATAATACAGACTTCTTATCAAAAATTTGACGGACTAACTCTTCTCTTTTCATAGAATTCTAATAGGATTCTGACCCTTCTTTTAAACGTTCTGCATTCTCGGCAACCTGAAGCTCATCAAGGAACTGTTGTATATCTCCCCCAATTACATCATTCAAATTATATACGGTAAGCCCAATTCTATGGTCGGTAACTCTTCCTTGGGGATAATTATAGGTTCTAATTTTTGCAGATCTATCACCCGTTGAAACTAATGTTTTACGGCGTTGTGCCACTTCATCATTATGTTTCTTAAGCTCCATATCATACAACCTTGTTCTCAAAACTTTCAAGGCCTGCTCATAGTTTTTATGTTGAGAACGTCCATCTTGACATTCAACAACCAATCCGGAAGGCAAGTGTGTTAAACGAACAGCAGATTCAGTTTTGTTAACGTGTTGCCCACCTGCGCCTTGAGCTCTAAAAGTATCTTTCTTGATATCTGAATTATTGATTTCTACATCAACATCTTCAGCTTCTGGAAGTACTGCAACCGAGGCTGCCGAGGTATGAACCCTACCTTGACTTTCTGTGGCAGGAACCCGTTGAACTCGATGCACACCTGACTCATACTTTAAAACGCCATAAACACCTTCTCCTTGCACTTCAAATGCAACTTCCTTATATCCTCCAGCAGTTCCTTCATTAACGGTTAAAACCTCAGTTTTCCATCCTCTGGTTTCAATGTATCTTTGGTACATTCTGTATAGGTCTCCAGCAAAAATACTTGCTTCGTCTCCCCCAGCACCCGCTCTAATTTCAACCACGGCATTTTTGGCATCTTCAGGGTCTTTTGGAATCAGCATTATTTTTACTTTTTCCTGCAATGCCTCTAAAGAGGGTTGAGCCTCATCAAGTTCCATTTTTGCCATTTCGCGCATCTCTGGATCTTTCTCGTTTTTTAGAATATCATTGGCCTCTTCAATTGAAGCGGTTAATTCTAAAAACTTCTTTCGGGCTGCAACCAATGGTTCAAGATCTCTAAACTCTCTATTGAGCTTAACGTATCTCTTTTGATCAGATATTACATCCGGTTGAATGATAAGATCATTCACCTCGTCATACCTTTGTTTTATAGAATTTAATTTATCTAGCATTATTTACCATAGTTAAATTCTCCATGTTGACTAGTAATAGTCAATGCAGGAGTGGTTGATTCCTCAACTCTTCCTACCACTTGTGCAGAAACATTAAAAGACTCAGAAATTGCAATAATATGATCTGCTAATTGAGGAGAGCAGTATATCTCCATTCTATGGCCCATGTTAAACACCTGATACATTTCCTCCCAAGGAGTTCCAGACTCTTCTTGTATTAAAGAGAAAAGCGGTGGAGTATCAAACATGTTATCTTTTATCACATGATTCTCCTTGATAAAGTGTAGGATTTTTGTTTGAGCGCCTCCACTACAGTGAATCATTCCATCAATTTGACCCGGGTACTTATCTAAAATTGCTTTTATGATGGGAGCGTATGATCTAGTTGGGCTTAAGACTAATTTACCCGCATCAACTGGAACACCATCTACCTTATCGGTAAGTTTTTTCGTCCCAGAATAAACCAAGTCTTCTGGAATTGCCTTATCAAAAGATTCTGGGTACTTTGTGGCTAACTCTTTAGAAAACACATCATGACGAGCAGAAGTTAGTCCGTTACTACCCATACCTCCGTTATATTCCTTCTCGTAACTTGCGGTGCCCGTTGAAGAAAGACCTACAATTACATTTCCAGCTTTGATATTAGCATTGTCAACAACTGCAGACTTTTTAATTCTAGCAACAACCGTTGAATCTACGATGATGGTTCTTACCAAGTCACCCACATCAGCTGTTTCGCCTCCGGTTGAATGAATTTCAATCCCCCACTTTTTAAACTCTTCAAGCAATTCTTCAGTACCGTTGATGATTTCAGAAATTACTTCTCCTGGAATAAGATTTTTATTTCTACCAATGGTAGAACTCAACATAATATTTTCAACGGCACCCACGCATAGTAGGTCATCAATATTCATTACCAAAGCGTCTTGAGCAATCCCCTTCCACACAGAAAGATCACCCGTCTCTTTCCAGTACATATAGGCAAGTGAAGATTTTGTTCCAGCGCCATCGGCGTGCATCACTAGGGCATACTCATCATCACCTGTTAGGTAATCCGGTACTATTTTACAAAAGGCCTGAGGGAATAGTCCCTTATCAATATTAGAAATTGCTTTGTGAACATCTTGTTTTCCTGATGACACTCCTCTTCCTGCGTAACGTTGACTTTTTTCCATGGTGCAAAAATAAGAAAAGCACCCCATTGGGGTGCTTTTTATAAAGATGAAATCGATTATTTTATTTTGATATACATTCCTGGTTGTAAATCTTTATCAGAAACATCAGGATTTAACTCTTCAAGAACGTCCTTTTCCATTCCTAATTTTTCAGCAATTTTATCATAATCGTCTTTTCTTTCTACCATGTAGTGAGATGCATCAAACTCAGAATAATCACCATCTACGGTACTCTTTAAGATCATACCTGGGAAAGGTCTTACGCCTCTAAGTCCGCCGTTAAGGGTTTTTAAATCGCGAACGGAAATACCCGCTTCTTTTGCAATTCGTCCCCAAGACATTGGCTTAGCAACTTCAAAAAACTCTCCTTTTACGGGACCTTTAGGCTTATCAACGGCAGGGGTTTCACCTTCAACTACAACTGGAGCATTTGGAACGTAGTCATCACGTAATACTTTAAAGTCAGTACGTCTGTTTAACTGGTTACCCGCTTCTGCCTTAGCACCTGATAAAGATTTAACGTAAGATTCAGTCATTTCTTGACCTTCCTTAAAGTACTCCTTACCAAAACCATCGTAATTTTCTGGAATCACAAATGGCTCATCTTCTCCCATACCTTCTGGATCTAAACGATCTGCAGCAATTCCTTTGGAGATGATGTACTTAACACAAGTATCAGCTCTTTTTTGAGAAAGAATTTTATTTCTTTCATGGGTATCGCGGTAATCTGTATGCGAGCGCAGTGCAATAACGATGTTTGGGTTTTCATTCAAAATCTCAACTACCGTATCTAGAGAAGCTCTAGCTTCTGGTCTAAGATCCCATTTACCTAAATCAAATAATACATTGGGAAGAACAATAGGAATTTCTATTGGGTCCATCTTCTTGTTTAGGCGCAACTTGTGCAAGTAGTAATTTTCATCTTCCAACAATTCAAAAGCTGAAAGAGGCACACCTACGGTAGTGACATCACCTGAATTATTTAGGAACTTTTCTTTTTCAAAAGATACTTTATAGGTTTCTCCTTCTACAAAATTCTCAATAGAGAAGAAATACTTTCCATCCTCGTCTGTTAAAACAGTTGCCGAAGTACCATCTGCCCCAGTCAATTTAACCGTTGCCGACATCACAGGCTCACCATTTTTAATACTGGTAACAACTCCTTCTAGAGTAAATTGCTTTGGAACTAAATAAACTGAATATAAGTCCAATCCTCCTTTACCACCATCGCGATCTGAAGTTAAAAAACCTCTTTCTGCGGTTTCTCCTTCAAAAATGATTGACAAATCATCAGAATAAGTATTGATAGGGTATTTTAAATTTTCAGCTTCTGAAACCGGCATACCTGACTCATCAAGTTTTACTCTAAACAAGTCAAAACCACCCATTCCTGCATGACCATCAGAAGAGAAGTATAAATAACCATCAGCGTGTGCATATGGATAATACTCATCACCATCAGAGTTTACCATAGGCCCAAGGTTGGTTGGAGTGTTCCATTTTTTCTCTCTACGGTTGTAGGTCGTCATGAAAATATCTTTCCCCTTGGCATTTAAAATATTACCTGAGAAATACAGAATTTCATCATCAGGAGACAAACTTGGATGACCTACAGATTCAGATGAATCATTGGTCAAAACAACAGTTTCTGGTGCTTGCCATGATTGACCTTGCTTTTTAGTCATCAAAATCTGACAGCCCATATGAGCTCTTTTTATCACGACACAACGGGTAAAATACATGGTCTTACGACGAGAGTCAAACGTAAGAGATCCTTCATGATCTTCTGTATTAATTACCTCATCCAAAGGCTGTGGGGTTGACCAAGACATTTCTTCGTCATCTCCTCCTTTATTTTTTCTTCCTTTCTTCTTAGCCTCTGCTTTGATTTCATAAATATCAGAGAATGATTGACCAGTCCATCCGTCTTCATCACTTCCTGTAGAACCTTCACGCATTGACCCAAACATCAACTCATCGTATCTATTAATTTTTGCAGAGTAAGCAAGCGCCACATCGTTTTCTCTTGAGTTTACATCCTCTAGGTTTGTTACTTCATATCGAGTTGGATTGTCTTTCCATTCAATCGCGTCTTTACAACTTTGAATTGCAATATCTACTCTTTTATCAGTAGGAACTTCCTTCTTAAATTCTTGGTAAATCTCAATAGCATCTTCATATTCTCCTTGAAAGCGTTCCATTTCGGCTTGTTGGTAGAGTGCTTCAGCACCATAACCCATTTTATAAGCTCGCTTAAAGTTATTAGAGGCATTTTTAGCATCACGAATCTTTTTATAAGAGTAAGCTATCTTATAAGTAATGTCAGCTTTTTGCTTTCTCCCATCAGCTTTTGACATGGCGTCTTTAAACCTCTCAATAGCTTCAGTATACTCAGCCGCATCAAATGCCGCATAGGCATCTTTTAATTTTTTGTGAATGCTCTCTTTCTTTGGATCCTCCGTTTCTTCAGTTTTTTCTTGAGAATAAACTAGTGTAGTAGAAAACGTAAGCAAAAGTGCAAATAAGATCTTTTTTAAATCTAACATAAAGTTCTTTCTGTCTTTTAAATTCTAGGGCGTTTACCTAACGTGCTAAAATAGGCATTTATTCAAATAAAAAAAATCCCTGCACGATGGCAGGGATATCTTTTTTAAAAATGTTTCTCTTATCTAGTAAATAAAAGCTCTCTGTATTTTGGTAAAGGCCAGATTTCATCGTCAATTAACATTTCTAATTTATCCGATTCATATCTGATTTTATCTAAGAAAGGCTTCACCTCTTCGCAGTAAGCAATGGCCAAATCTCTAGCGTTTTCAATGACATTCACTCGTTTTCTAGTTTCTATCATTTCTCTTCTAGCCCCAATGATTGCTGATATTCTTTCAGAAATTTCAGTAATCATTTCCAACTGCTCTTTTGCAACAGACTCAAACTTATCTTGCCCCATAATATCTTTTAACCTTTGAACATTTTCGATCAAAGTGTTTTGATATCTGATAGCGGTTGGCACCACATGGTTACCCGCAATATCTCCTAAAACTCTAGATTCAATCTGAATTTTTTTCATGTACTCTTCAAGCATGATCTCGTGTCTTGCTTCAACCTCAGAGCGACTCATTATTCCTGTATTGATAAATAAATCAGCGCTTTCTAGGTAGAAATCCAAAGCTTGAGGAGTGGTTTTAACATTTGACAACCCTCTTTTTTCTGCTTCAACTTCCCAAGCCTTTGAGTAACCGTCACCTTCAAACCTAATCTTTTTAGAAGCCTTTATTTATTTTTTAAGAACACTAAAAATAGCTTCGTCTTTTTTCAAGCCTGATTTTATTAAAGCATCAACCTCTGCTTTAAACTCTTTAAGCTGTTTAGCCATTATCATGTTTAAAACAGTCATAGGACCTGCACAGTTTTGTGCTGAACCTACCGCTCTTAATTCAAACTTATTTCCGGTAAAGGCAAACGGAGAAGTTCTGTTTCTATCGGTATTATCCAATAATATTTCAGGAATCTTTCCAACAACATTTAACTTTAGTTCCGTTTTTTCTTCAGGAGTTAGTTTCCCTCCTTCTAGTTTTTCAATTTCGTCAAGAACCGCCGTTAATTGAGAACCAATAAATACTGAAATGATCGCAGGAGGTGCTTCATTAGCTCCTAACCTATGGTCATTTCCCGCGGAAGCGATAGTTGCTCTTAAAAGGTCTGCATGGTCGTGAACCGCTTTGATAGAGTTAACAAAGAAGGTCAAAAACTGAAGGTTGCTCTTTGGCGTTTTTCCTGGACTCAAAAGGTTAACCCCAGTATTGGTAGACAATGACCAGTTATTGTGCTTTCCAGAACCATTTATGTTGGCAAACGGTTTTTCGTGAAGCAATACTCTAAAGTTGTGTCTTCTTGCAATTTTTTCCATCAAATCCATCAACAAAGAGTTGTGGTCAACGGCAACGTTTGCTTCTTCAAAGATGGGTGCAAACTCAAACTGCATAGGCGCTACTTCGTTGTGACGAGTTTTGATTGGAATTCCCAATTTCAATGCCTCGAATTCAATCTCTCTCATAAATTGAATCAGCCTTTCTGGGATAGATCCAAAGTAATGATCGTCTATCTGCTGGCCTTTTGCTGGGGCATGACCTAATAAGGTTCTACCCGTCATTACTAAATCAGGACGTGCATTAAAAAACGCAGCGTCTACTAAAAAGTATTCTTGCTCCCATCCTAAAGTAGAGTTTACTTTAGTTACGTTTTTATCAAAGTACTTACATACTTCAGTAGCTGCATTATCTACATATTGTAACGCTCTTAAAAGAGGTGTTTTATTGTCTAAAGCCTCACCTGTATATGCCACAAAAACAGTAGGAATACACAAAGTACTACCGATTACAAAAGCTGGAGATGTAGGATCCCAAGCTGTATAACCTCGTGCCTCAAATGTATTTCTAATACCTCCATTTGGAAAAGATGATGCATCCGGCTCTTGTTGAACAAGCATTCCTCCATCAAACTTTTCAATAGCTTGACCATCATGAGTTGGTTCAAAGAATGAATCGTGCTTTTCGGCTGTAGTACCGGTTAAAGGCTGGAACCAGTGGGTGTAATGTGTAGCCCCTTTATTCATTGCCCAAGCTTTCATACTTGAAGCAACCTGATCTGCAATTTCTCTACCTATTTTTTTTCCGTGAACAATGGCATCATTCACATTTCTGTAAGCTTCTGCGGTAAGAAACTCACGCATTGCTTTTTGGTTGAAAACATTAGAACCAAAATATTCTGATCCTTTTTCAGTGGGTTTTTCAAAAGAAACAGGACGTCGTCCTAGAGTTTCTTCTAAAGCGATAAATCTAATTGCAGGCATAATACATTATTTTATTCAAGGCAAAAGTAGCACAAAATGTCTTTTTCTAAATGAAAAAATAAAAATTTTTATAACCTACCCTATTTTTTAGGGGGGTGTTCGGAATAAAAACAAGAATAAAATAATGAAAGCCTTAGTTTTTTAAGATTATTTAAGAAATAATGATAAAAATATAGGTTGAGTACAGTAAAACAAGGAATATTCCCATAGATCGTGATAACTTTAACACATTATCTAGGTATAGCATAGGAAGTAAAGCAATAACAAAGGCAAGAGCCCACCAAAAATCAAAAGTAAAGAGGGTTGAATCTATCAGTGGAATATCTTTTATAAATGAAGTGATTCCTAATACAGCTCCAATATTAAAAAGATTTGAACCGATAACATTTCCTATTGCAATGTCAGCTTCTTTCTTAAATGCCGCCATAACACTTGCAGCCAATTCTGGGACTGATGTACCAAAAGCCAAAACGGTAATAGAAATAATGCGTTCATCAATGTGCATCTGTTCAGCCAAAAAAACGGCATGTTCTACTAGAAAGTCTGCTCCAAACTTTAAGGCTACACCTCCTAAAAGAAAAAAGAAAGCAATTTTCCATCCTTTTGAGTGAGCTTCTGGAATATCTAGATCTGATTCTAATTGAACTCTTTTTTCAATTCTTGATCGCCTAATTTTATAAAAGACAAAAGAGCCTAGACCCAGCAAAAGCAAAAGACCTTCTAGATGTCCTAATTCCTTATCAAAATAAACAAAAAACCAAAGAAGCATTGTCAATAAAACCAAGTACCACAAATCAAACTTGGCCGACTTCTTTTTGATATTAATAGGAAGTATAATGGCGGTGACCCCCAAAATCAGTCCAATATTAGCGATGTTAGATCCGATTACATTACCAAAGGTTATGTCAGGGTGACCTTTAAGAGCCGCCTTTAATGAAACGATAAGTTCGGGTGCTGAAGTAGCAAAAGAAACCACGGTTAGTCCAATAACCATGGTAGATACTTTTAATTTTAATGCGAGGCCTACGCTAGCTCTTACCAACCATTCTCCCCCAATAACCAAAAGTACTAGGCCTAAAACAATAAATGCAAAATGAATGATCATTAAAGTTTTGTTGACCTTTTAATTGCTCCAGAAATATCTTCTACGGTTTTCTTTCCTTCAGAAATAGATTCTTTAAAATTCTTTAGGTCTTCGTTTTTGTCAGCACTCTCTGTGATTTCCCTTTTTAAATCGTTGGTAGCATTTTTGACGTTATTGATTCCTTTACCAAGACCTCTGGCAATTTCAGGAATTTTATCAGCTCCAAAAACCATAACAATAACTAGAAGAATCACAAAAATCTCCCCGCCACCTAGATTAAAAAACAAAAATACGCTTGACATGGACCTAAATTTATGTCCACAAAGTTACAAATAAAAAGACCTCCTAATATTAGGAGGTCTTTTAAAATTATTGATGAAATAAGAGGCTTACTCTAACTCCTCATCTTTTTTCTGGCTATCGAACATAACTGGAGTCGCAATAAATAGCGAAGAGTATGTTCCGACAGTAATACCTAATAGAATAGCGAACATAAATCCTCTAATCACTTCACCTCCGAATAAGAAAATGATTAACAATACGAAGAACGTTGTAATCGAGGTGTTAAAGGTTCTGCTCAATGTTCCGTTAAGTGCTCCGTTAATAATATCTTTCACAGAACGCTTCGTATGGTAATGAGAGTGGTATTCACGAATTCTATCGAAAACAACCACGGTATCATTCAATGAGTAACCCACAACAGTTAATAATGCAGCGATAAATGCTTGGTCAATTTCTAATTGGAAAGGCACAATACCATTCAATAAAGAGAAAGCACCTAAAACAATAATTACATCGTGAAGAAGAGCAGCTACAGCTCCTAATGAGAACTGCCATTTCTTAAATCTAATCAAGATGTAAATAAAGATAATAACCAAAGAGAAGATGATTGACCATACCGCTGAAGTCTTAATATCGTCAGCAATGGTTGGTCCTACTTGACGAGAAGCTTTAAGACCCACTCCTTCTTCTTCATCCATATTAAATTTCTCTTGAGAAATTTGATTGGCAAAGAAAGGAGAAGCACCCTTATAAAGTTTATTTAAAATATCTTCTTCAACATCTTGTCCGTTGTCATCTACTCTATACTTAGTAGTTACTACTACTTGGTTAGCAGAACCTAAAGATTTCACTTCAGGTGCCATTTGAGTAGTACCATCTTCTGCTACAAACTGAGCTCCAAGAGCACTAGAAAGGTCTGCAGTGTTTACAGGCTGATCAAAACGGATTTGGTAAGAACGTCCTCCAACAAAATCAACTCCAAAATCAAGGCTCTTAGTAAATAAAGAAGTTAAACTTCCAAGAACTAAAATACCTGAAATTACATAAGCGACTCTTCTTTTGGTAAGGAAGTCAATATTAACATTGGCAAACCAGTTATCAGAGAAATTAGTAGCAAACGAAATGTTCTTCTTGCGAGAAAGATTCCATTCGAACAATAGTCTTGAAACAAAGATTGCACAGAATAGAGACGACAAAATACCAATGATCAATGTAGTTGCGAAACCACGAATTGGACCGGTACCGAAGGCGTAAAGAATTACACCCGTTAACAAAGTAGTTACGTTCGCATCAATGATAGATGAAAGTGACAACTTGTACCCATCTTTAATAGCAAGACTTAAACCTTTTCCATTGCGCAACTCTTCTCTAATTCTTTCGAAGATAAGTACATTGGCATCAACCGCCATACCAATGGTAAGTACAATACCCGCCATCCCCGGAAGGGTCAATACAGCACCTACTGCATCTAAAATTCCGAAAATGAAGAACATGTTTAGTATCAATGTAAAGTCAGCAACTAAACCTGCTTTAGCATAATAAAACACCATGTAAATCATTACTACAAATAGGGCGATACCAAAAGAGGTTAATGAGGCTGAAATCGCTTCTTTACCCAATGATGGTCCGACAACATCTGCTTGAATAATTCTAGCAGGCGCAGGTAATTTACCCGCCTTTAAAATGTTTGCTAAATCTTCTGCCTCTTCAATGGTAAAGTTTCCGTAAATCTGAGTTCTACCTCCAGCAATTTCATTTTGAACTGTTGGGTAAGAGTACACGTGTTTATCAAGAACAACCGCTACACTTCTCTTGGGTTGTTGAGCCGCAGCAGCTTTGGTGATTTTCTGCCATTTTGCAGCACCAATAGGGTTCATCGCCATAGAAACGATTGGCTTTCCGTACTCATCAAAATCTTGACGAGCATCAGTAATTACACCGCCGTCTAATTCAGGTATGCCTTCACGGTTACCTTCTATGGCTAATAAGTATAGAACATCAGACTCATCTGGCTTGGCAGTCCAAAGGAATTCTGTGTAACGATATCTTCCAGACAACAAAGAGCGAACTTGAGACATTCTCAAATATTCATTAACCGTTGCTGTATCACTAACCTTTGAAAACCCTACAATCGGACCTTGTTGAGGCATACCCTGCTGGTCAACATTAGGATAAATTACAGAGAAAAGTGGATTGAAAGATTGGTTGATTGAATCTTGCTGTTGTTGAAGTTTTATAGAATCATTTGCTGCGGTTGAATTTGAATCTTGCATAGATTCAACCGTTTCAAGAGCAGTTAATTCGTTAGTTGTAGAATTGTCTTCAACCTTCTCACCTTCTTTAGAAGAAGATTTAGGAGCATCAAGTACATCTCTTAACTTACTGTTTGCAGCATTTAAGAATGGCATAAAATCAGCTCCTTGGTAAAGCTGCCAGAACTCAAGTTCTGCAGTACTTTGAAGAAGTTTACGAACCCTTTCTGGTTCTTTTACCCCTGGTAATTCAACTAAAATTCTTCCTGTACCTTCAATAGGTTGGATGTTAGGTTGAACAACACCAAATTGGTCAATACGTGCTCTTAATACAGTATAGACGTTTGCAATAGCAGCTTTAACGTCTGCTTCTACTTCTTTTCTAATTTCTTCGTTGCTAGCGTTAAAGCCAACATTTTCGGTCATGTCTTTTGTACCGAAAAATCCAGGAGCTGAATAAGGCTTAGGCGTTCCAGAAGCTTCAATCGCTTTATCTAACTCATTGAAGAAAATCGTTAAATAAGCATCTTGGCTATTTTCTTGTGCTTTATCAGCGTTGGCAATAGCTTGAAGGAAAACTGGATCTTGAGAGTTTCCGGTAAGACTCTTGATAATATCTTTTACAGATACTTCAAGAATTACGTTCATTCCTCCTTTAAGGTCAAGCCCAAGATTAATTTCTTTTTGCTTTACTTCTTTGTAGGTGTACATTCCCAAAAACACATCTTGAGTGTTCATGGAGTCTAAATAGGCGGCCTCAGCAACGGGATCACCGTTTGAAGCTTCTTTTGCTTGGTTTTGAACGCGGTTTGAAACAAACGAAAACGAAAGTTCCCATAAACACGCCAGCGCAAATACAATCGCAAATAATCTTACTACTCCTTTATTTTGCATTTCGAGCGGATTTGATATATGATTCGTAGAATAACGCGCAAATATATAATTCTCAACGAATAATCAAGAATCAACCGCACACTAATTCACAACCTTTTTTTTGAAAGCATTTTGTATTTTTGGATAAATTCTATTTTTCACATGAAAAAACTACTTCTTTCTCTTTTTTCTCTAGCCACTTTTGTGTCCTTTGGACAAGGAAGAATAAGCTTCCATTACACTGATACAGTTCAAGTAAAGTATGATGGCGCCTTCCTTTCTCTGCCATGGGCTGGAGGCTTTAACAATCCTCAGTTTGGAAAAATAGATTTAAATCTTGATGGCGTATTAGATATTTTAGTTTTTGATCGTTCCGGAAATCGATGGATTCCCTTTGAAAGCTCTGGTGGATCAAACCCAACCTACACCTATGCGCCTCAACACATTGAGAATCTTCCAGAAATCAAGGAATGGCTGGTTCTTGCTGATGTTAATTGCGATGGAAAAGGTGATATTTTTCATCATGTTAATGCTGGAATTGGACTTTATGAAAACACTTCAAGTGGAGGAAGCCTTAGCTTTTCTTGGGCTCTTGGCACAGATCCGTTTATTAAGAGTTTAAAGTTTGGAAACTACAGTAACTTATATGTTCTCTCTAGTGATATTCCAGCAATTGTAGATATTGACAATGATGGTGACCTAGACATTTTAACATTTGATCAAGGTAATACGGTTCACTTTAATGAAAACTCCGCCAATTGCGGACTTAATTTTGAACAAATATCCGCTTGTTGGGGTGGTTTTTCAGAGAATGCCAACAACAACTCCGTTACCCTAAACTCTTGTACCCCAAAAACAGAAGGTAAAACACAACATCAAGGTTCAACCCTATTAGTTAAAGATTTAGACGGAAACGGTGCGGCAGATTGTCTTCTAGGAGATGTAAGCTTTACCAATGCGACGGCAGTATACAATACAGGAACTTCTTTCAATGCAGATATGACTTTCCAGGATTCAACGTTTCCAAAACTTGACATCCCCGTTGACCTCTACTTGTTTCCCGCCTTTTTTGACTTAGACGTAAACAACGATGGGGAAAATGATATTATTGTAGCACCTAATATCAATGGGTCCAAAAACACTGAAAACACTTGGTTGTACGAAAACATGGGAACTCCAAGTTCTCCCAATTACCAAAGAACTAGTACGGGTTTTTTACAAGAAGATATGCTTGATTTTGGTGAAGGATCAAAACCCACTTTTGTTGATCTAAATACTGATGGAAAAAAGGATTTGGTAGTTTCGAGTAAAGGAAAGTTTATTTCTTCAGGAGTATATGAATCTAAACTCATATATTTTATTAATACAGGAACCATATTACAGCCAAAATTTGAATTAGAAAACTCCAATTTAGGAAACATAGGAAACCTTTCTATTGGAACAGATCTTCACCCAGCTTTTGCTGATTTAACCTCTGATGGACTTAATGACCTTGTTTTAGGTTCTGCTGATGGAAAACTTATCTATTTCAAAAACACCGGTAAATTTACTTCACCTCAGTTTACTCTAATGGATGCCAATTTCTTGGGACTAGATTTTGGTGCCAACTCTACTCCTTACTTCTTTGACATAGATGATGATGGTAATGTTGATTTATTTGTGGGAGAAGAAAGTGGAAATATTAATTACCTCAAAGGACAGGGTGGTATAAACTTTACCTATGAGAATGAATTTTTTGGTGGGATAAATGTTTCTTCTGGATCATTTCAAGGGTATTCAGTGCCTAGCTTTGCCGTAATTGATAGTACAGTACAATTAATGGTTGGAAGCTCGACCTTTGGAGTAATTCAATACGACAGTATTCTTAGTGTTTTCAATAACCAAGCATCCTTAGAATACACATTAGGAACTGATACCACCTCTAGTACAGGTTTTGAACAAACCCCTCTAGGTACCAGTAAAAGAACCGGAAGAAATCAAATATTATTTAGAGCTTCTGAATTGTTAGCCGCAGGCTATACAAGAGGCAAAATCACAGATATAAGCCTAGAAGTTGTAACTTCAGGTAACCCCCCCATGACTCAAGGACTTACCATTTCATTTAAAAACACTACTTCAAACTCTATTACAGGATTTGAAACAGGTATGACGGAAGCCTTCAACCTAGCTACAGGATTCAATCAAGGATGGAATAACATTCCCATGACCATTCCATTTGAATGGGATGGAACTAGTAACCTACTTGTAGAATTTTGCTTTAGTAAAAATTACCCGCAAACAACTATTCCTGTAAAGATGTCTTCAACCTCTTTTCCTAGTAACGGTTACGGAGATATTACCAATTGGAATACCAATACAGCAAAAGGTTGTTTAATGCCCTACAAGGCAGCTGTAAACAATCGTCCTAATATGAAATTAAAAATCACCCCAACGGTAACTAGAATTGATCATGTATTAAAAGACGGTTATAGAAACGCTGCTGATTTTACAGATCTAAATCATGATGGAATTCCTGATGCGATTTTAGGAAACCTATCTGGTGGTCTTACTCTGTTCTATGGAGGTGAATATAACGGGATTAGCGTCCCTGAATACGCAGAAACTAAAACCATAAATTTTGATGTTTTTCCAAATCCAGGTTATGGTTCCTTTACGATTGAATTAAATGAGGTACAAGGAGGAGAAAAAAACATGAGGATTTACAACCTTAACGGTCAACTTCTTTACTCTACCAGTTTCTATGACCTAAGAAAGACAATAGATGTAGATTATTTAAAAGCTGGACTCTATATTATTGAAGTAACAGGAGATGATTGGAAAGGATTTTCAAGATGGGTGAAAATGTAAGTCCTTCATTAAAGGTAATTGCCTACGATGGCACTTGTATTTTATGTCACCGTTCATTGCAATGGATTTTGAAAAGGGATTCTAGGAGTGTTTTTAAATACACCCAACTTCAAGGAAGTTGGATCGCAAACTCTTCCGTAAAACTTGACAACTCTATTGACAGCATTGCCTTTATTGAAAATCAAACCATTTATTATAAATCAACCGCAGCGTTAAAAATAGCTTCCTACTTACCTTACCCTTACAAGGCACTTAGTATTTTTAAATGGTTTCCGGTGGTTTTGAGAGATGGGATTTACGATTTCATTGCAAAAAACAGGTATAAGTGGTTTGGAAAAAGTGATCAATGTATGCTTCCTCCTAAAAATTGGGAAGAACAATTTTTACCATAAAAAAAGCCTTGCAAAATCTGCAAGGCCTTTTAAATAATGATGAAGTATTTTCCTAAAGTGTATCTAGCACAGAATTCATTTTTCTAACTGCTTCTGCAGACTTGTCAAACTCAGCTTGTTCAGCTTCGTTCAATTTAAAGTCGATTACTTTTTCCCAACCGTTTTTACCGATAACTACTGGCGCACCAATACAGATATCTGATTGGTTGTACTCACCTTCTAAGTAAACACAACAAGGGAACATTTTCTTTTGGTCACGAACAATGCTTTCTACCAAAGCAGCACCCGCAGCACCTGGAGCGTACCAGGCAGAAGTACCGATTAAACCAGTAAGCGTTGCTCCTCCGACCATAGTAGCTTGTTTTACTTCTTCCATTTCTTGCTCAGAAAGGTAATTAGAAACAGGAGTACCGTTATAAGTAGCCAATCTAAGTAATGGAATCATAGTAGTATCTCCGTGGCCACCAATAACAACACCTTGTACATCGTTAGGAGAAACCCCCATCTTAGTACTCAATTGATATTTAAATCTCGCGCTATCAAGAATTCCACCCATACCGATTACTCTATTCTTAGGCAATCCAGAAGTTTTTGCCGTAAGGTACGTCATGGTATCCATTGGATTTGAAATCACAACGATAATAGCCTCAGGTGAGTGCTTTAAAATATTCTCAGTTACAGTGCGTACAATTCCAGCATTGGTTCCAATTAACTCTTCTCTGGTCATACCAGGTTTTCTTGGAATACCCGAAGTAATGACCACCACTGAAGAACCTGCAGTTTTTGAATAATCTCCAGTAGTTCCTGTAATAGTAGTATCAAACCCAGAAAGTGTTGCGGTTTGCATCATATCTTGTGCTTTGCCTTCTGCAAAACCTTCTTTGATGTCTAACAAAACAATTTCTTCTGCAATTTCTCTTCGAGCCATGTTTTCAGCACAAGTTGCACCAACATTTCCGGCACCGATAACCGTAATTTTCATTTTGAATTATTTTAATATATGATTTTGATTTTGAGGTCAGCAAAGGTAATTTCTTTTTTGTTAACCAACAGATTTTACCATAAAAAAACCCCGACGGGGGTCGGGGTTTAAACAGTTACGCATCTATCTTAGCGTACTTTGCATTTTTCTCTATGAACTCTCTTCGAGGAGGAACTTCATCACCCATCAACATGGAGAACACACGGTCTGCCTCTGCAGCACTATCAATGGTCACCTGTCTAAGAGTTCTAAATCCAGGATTCATTGTGGTTTCCCAAAGCTGCTCAGCATTCATTTCACCAAGACCTTTGTATCGTTGAATACCCACACCTGATTCAGATTCACCACCAAACTCTTTAGCCAAAAGGTCACGCTGATCATCTGACCAAGCATAAGACTGCTTACTTCCCTTCTTCACTAGATAAAGAGGAGGTGAAGCAATGTATATGTTACCTTGTTCAATCAGTTCTTTCATGTATCTAAAGAAGAAGGTCAAGATCAAAGTGGCAATGTGAGATCCATCTACGTCGGCATCACACATAATAATCACCTTGTGGTATCTCAGCTTTTCAACATTAAGAGCTTTTGAATCTTCTTCTGTTCCTACACTTACCCCTAAGGCGGTAAAAATATTTTTGATCTCTTCGTTTTCAAAAACCTTGTGAGACATGGCTTTTTCAACGTTCAGAATTTTTCCTCGTAGCGGAAGGATAGCTTGGAAGTTTCTATCTCTACCTTGTTTGGCAGTACCCCCCGCAGAGTCTCCCTCAACAAGGAAGATTTCACATTCTGCGGCATCGGTACTAGAACAATCAGATAGTTTTCCTGGCAAACCAGAACCTGACATTACGTTTTTACGCTGAACCATTTCGCGAGCTTTTTTTGCCGCTACTCTAGCTTTTGCTGCCAAAACTACTTTTTGGACAATAGTTTTTGCTTCGTTAGGATGTTCTTCTAGGTAGTTAGTAAGCATTTCACCTACTAGCTGATCTACAGCGCCCGAAACCTCTGAGTTACCTAACTTAGTTTTGGTTTGGCCTTCAAACTGAGGCTCCATAACTTTAACAGAAACAACTGCCGTTAGACCTTCTCTAAAGTCATCTCCAGATACTTCTACCTTTTCTTTGGTCAGAATCCCACTTTCTTCGGCATACTTTTTTAGGGTTCTCGTTAGCGCTCTTCTAAAACCTGCCAAGTGAGTACCTCCCTCATGGGTATTAATATTATTCACATAAGAGTGAATATTTTCTGTGAAAGAAGTATTGTAGTGCATGGCAACCTCAACAGGAATACCTGCCTTTTCGCCTTCCATGTACATTACGATAGGAATAAGCTTTTCACGGTTTTGGTCAATGAAGTTTACAAATTCAGCAAGACCGCCTTCAGAGTAAAATACCTCGACTAAATCGTTTCCATCATCATCCTTTTCTCTTTTATCAGTCAACGTGATTTTAATGCCTTTATTCAAGAAAGCAAGTTCACGCATTCTCGCAGCAATAATATCAAACTGATACACCGTTTCTGAAAAGATGGTGTCATCTGGTAAAAAGGTAACAATGGTACCTCTTTCAGCAGTATCTCCTAATTCTCGTACATCAAACTGAGGAATACCCTTACTGTACTCCTGCTCATAAATTTTTCCGTTTCTATGAACCTCAGCTCTGAGGTGAATAGACAATGCGTTAACACAAGATACCCCTACCCCGTGAAGACCACCAGACACCTTATAAGAGTCTTTGTCAAACTTACCTCCAGCATGAAGAACCGTCATTACTACTTCGAGTGCCGACTTATTTTCTTTCTCGTGAAAATCTACAGGAATTCCACGTCCGTCATCTTTTACTGAAATGGAGTTGTTTTCATTGATAACTACCTCAATTGTGGTTG
>CBFICS010000005.1:0-147516 GCA_965661055.1 uncultured Schleiferiaceae bacterium
TTGACCACAATTTACAGTTCCATACAGATATACCCTGTACCCATTACTAGATTCTTCATAGTAGCCCATATTCCAATGGTCAATATCAAAATCCTCTCGTTTAAGGGTGTCTTTTATAGAAAAGTTTTGCCACGCACATCTCCCGTTGGAAAAGAAGCGGAGAAAAGACCTTGTTACTCTTTTCTTATCTGACATATCTTTTTTGCTCTTAGAAAACATAGTTTCAAATAATGAAAATTCTTCAAGACCTGTTGGCAATGGCGTGGTCAGATCTTCGTACCTTTTGTACTTATAGTGAGAGCGTACTCCTCCGGAATCGTTATAGTAATAGTCGCATAAGATCTGTGATATGGGTCTGGAACAACCACTAAGTATCAAAGCAGCTAAAATTCCTAATATCCAGTTTGTTTTTACCATAGCGTAAATGAGTTGTTGTGGTACTGAAGATAGTTTGTGGTAGGAATGTCTAACACATTAAACCAGGGTTGAGCTTGTTTTAATACCCAACTACCAATACGAGTCTCACTGTGGGCGAACTTATTCTGAATAGCATGTCTATGGGCTTCAGAATCTGTTCCAAAACGAAAGTTTCCTACCATTAGATATACAGCGCCCATTCTATGGTCATCTGCAGTAGGCGCAATATAAACACCATGAGGATAGCCTTCTCTAACTTCTGCGGGTTGACTACCGTCATCATCCACAGGCGAACCTGTAAATAAATTAAACCCTATTCCAAAGTTTTTATATCGTACACTTGCGGCGGCTGTTCTCATTTTATCCCCTCCGTCTGCTAAATGAATCCCTGTATAAGGAAACCCGTCATTTTCATAGGTGGCCATAAATCCTCTGGAATGAATTTCTAATCGGCCAATTTGTTGATTGAATTCTGACCCTGATCCGTGATAGAAAAAGTTAGAACCCATAACGATTCCAAAATCACTTCCTACATATCCCACTTTAAATGAGAATCTTACTTCCCACCCAGAGGTACGATTACTTCCCTGAGGTGTTCCGTAAAAAGTAAATCCGGTTCCCATAGAAAATTGAAATCCGTTTTTCTTAGAATATCCCGCAGCAAGATTTACACCGGCTCCCATTGAATTACCGATCATAAGGGAAGGAGAAATAGAAAAAGGAATGACCTTGCCTAAATTTAGTTGTCACTTTTTACTCTTTTGTCTTTTTAAAGTTACCATTTTTTTATTGGTCTTGTTTTAACCTTTTCAGGGTTTCTAGGCTTTAGTTTCAAAACATAGTGGTTGTCTATTTCATTCTTTTGGTTTAATAGCTTTCTAAAACTTACAGGAGACAGCTTTCCTAGTGCTTTTTTCTTTTGTCTATTATTATGGTTTTCTACTGCTCTTTTTTGAGCTATTCTTAATTTTTCGAGTGTTGTAGGACACCATACATTTAAGTATCCATTATTAATTATATCATTGGTTTTTTCAGCATAAGGATTTTCATATGAGAACATACACATGCTTTGTGTTATCTCATTTTCTTTACATATATCTTGGTATAATTTACTTTCATATTGCTTCCCTCCATCGCTATAGTGTATTAAGCCACTTAATGATTCACCTCTTTGTTTAGCTCTTTTTATAGCCCCTTTTAAAACCGTTGAAAAAGATTCCGCTCGTGAGTTATTAAAGGCTCCATATCCGACTATTTCTTGACTGTACACATCGGTTATATAAATCGTATACAAAGGTCTGGTTCCTCTTAAGTAATAAGCCATATCTGCTTGCCATACTTGATTTATCCAGTCTACATTTTTATCGTGTAAATGGTTTTTAAAAGGTCGAGTTCCTGCTTCAGTGGATGATTTGTATCGCTTTTTATACCGTACTCTAAATCCTTCTGAAAACAAGACCTTTATGGTTTTATCTCTTCCGATGGGTAAGCTTTTTCCTGCTTCTTCATAGATACGACGACATCCTTCTGTAGGACATTTTTTTCTTTCCTCCAGCGCAATAGACACCACTTTTTGAATGACCTGGTTCGATATTAAGCCAATTGATCTAGGTCTGTAAAAAGCTTGCCTGGTATATCCAAGGATTCTGCAACAGTGATGAACCTTACGCTGATTTTTAAATCCATTTAGGATTACTTGTTGAACGCTTTGTCTCCAAAATTTTTTTTTAAATCTGTCTTGAGTTCTTTGGAGGCAACTTCTACAATCGTTTTGTACAAGTCAGCTTCTAGTGATTTGCGGCCAAGAGCAGCCTCAAGCTCCTTGATTCGCTTCTTAAGGTCTTCACTTTTCTTTTGTTCACTATCCATTTCAATTACGATTCGTGTTCCTTTCTTCAAATATCGTGAATATTGATAGATCCAACTGTAAACAGTTTGTCCACTTTTTATGTCGTATTCTCTCTGGGCTTCTTTAACCGTTAGTTCTCCTCGCTCGATTCGTTGAACAATGTGTTTTTTAAATTCAAGACTGAAGATCTTTAATCGTTTAAATTCTACTTTTTTTGCCATTTTTTTAAGTTTAATGGTTAGAAAAGTGTCAACTTTTTTTAGGGATTATCATTTGACCTATTCCTGATATTGGTTGACAGTTTCTCTCTGATCATCAATCCTAGCTATTAAATTTTTATAAGTAATGGTAAGAAAACAATAAAAAGCTAGAAGTCTAAAAAGGCTATTTTAAACCTCATTAATAATCAGATTTAGCCATCAAAGAACAGAGCATCCCGACTTCAGTCGAGAGGGTCACTGGTTCGAACCCAGTATCGCCCATAACAAAAAGCTTCCTCTTTTCAGAGTTTTTTTTATGACCTTATGTCAAAAGATATTCTATGTCGTGTTTCCGAATATTATTGGCGCCGAAGTGTTTTGGGGACCTGACGGTCCCGCCCCAGTCTCAAGTTACCAAAAGAGAGTAGTACGAGTCGTTCATTTAACGAGTAAATTTCTCAAAAGAGAATATACACAAGTGAAGTCGATTGAAGTCGTTTGCCCCTCGACTAATGGGGAAAAATTGAGTAACTTATCCTTGGGGACAGGGGTGCTGTCCCCGGGGAGAAAAAATCCAGCGAAAAAGATATTTAAACGGTTAATTCATCCTCTATATTAGGTATAAAAAAAGCACGGAACAAACCGTGCTTTTCTAATTTTCAAAAGAAGAAATTATTTCTTCTTTACTTCGTATCCTAATGATTCTAGATAATCTATTCTCTTATTCACTTCGATCTCTTTTCTTGTTTCAATTTCTCTATCAATACTTATCTTTAAAGCATCTAATTCTTCCAGTGAAAATTTGCCTAAAAATTGACTTGCAAAAAGTGATTTTAGTGTCTTGTTATTATTTTGATTATCTCTAAACTTTGCGACTAATACACTTGGTGTTAACTTATCGGTAGCCATAATTTGATTTTATTTAACGACTTCAAAGATAATCAAATAACCATTAATAATTTAATAGATTTTCTATAGCATCTTTTAATTGAGATTTTGCTAAAAACCCTTTCTCTAATACCGCAGAAAATGGAACAGGAGTATCTAAACTTCCTACCCTTTTTACCGGTGCATCTAGGTATTCAAAACAGTTCTCTTGAATTATTGAAGAAATTTCTGAAGCGATACCGCCAAATAAAGTGTCTTCTTGTAACACTAAACACTTACCTGTTTTTTTAACCGACTGAATAAGAGTCTCTTGATCTAGTGGCACCAAGGTTCTCAAGTCAATAACTTCTACAGAATATCCATCTAAGCCCTTTACTTCGTCTAAAGCCCAATGAACTCCCATACCATAAGTAATTATGGTAAGATCAGTTCCTTCGTTCACAACCCCTGCTTCTCCTATTTCTAGGGTGTAGTATCCTTCCGGCACATTCCCCGTTAAACTTCTATACAATGCCTTATGCTCAAAAAACATTACGGGATTAGGATCTTCAATAGACCTTGCCAACAATCCTTTAGCGTCATAGGGGTTTGATGGATAAACCACCTTTAGGCCTGGCACATGGGTAAACCAAGCTTCATTGCTCTGGCTGTGAAACGGACCTGCGGCTACCCCAGCCCCTGTTGGCATGCGAATTACAACATCCGCATTTTGCCCCCACCTCCAATGTATTTTAGCCAAGTTGTTGACTATCTGGGTAAAACCTTCTGTAACAAAGTCAGCAAACTGCATCTCCATAATTGCTTTCTGGCCAGAAATAGATAAACCTAAGGCGGCACCTACAATTGCTGATTCACAAAGAGGCGTGTTTCTCACACGATCTTTTCCAAACTCAGACACAAATCCGTCGGTAATTTTAAAGACACCTCCATATTCTGCAACATCCTGCCCCATAATAACCAAGTCGTCATGCTTTTTCATAGACTCTCTAAGTCCATCAGAAATGGCATCAACCAGCCTAATTTCTTTAGCGGCTTTAGTTGGCTCTGTAAGGTTTTCTGTGAAGGGTGCGTATAAATCTAGAAGCTCCTCTTTGGCATCAAAAACCAATTCAGGCTCTTCAAAGGCTGCTTCAAAAGCTTGTTGAATATCTGATTTATAGTCCGATTTGATTTTCTCCATTTGGTCTTGTGTAAGAACTCCTTCACTGGCCAAAAACTTTTCAAAATTCTCAAGAGGATCTTTAACACTCCATTCATCTTGAAGACCTTCTGGGTAATATTTTGTACCCGAAGCTTCTTCATGCCCCCTCATTCTAAAGGTTATGGCCTCAACCAAAATAGGACGTGGATTTTTACGAATGCTTTCGGCTAACTCAGAAATTACTGACCACACTTCTAAAATATTATTGCCATCTATTTGCACAGCTTCCATACCATAGCCTGTGCCCTTGTCAATAAACTGCTTACACTTAAACTGCTCATTACTAGGCGTAGACAGTCCCCAGTGATTGTTTTCTACCACAAAAATTACAGGCAACTGCCAAACAGCTGCTGTATTTAACGATTCGTGAAAATCACCTTCACTGGCACCACCATCTCCAGTAAAAACTACGGTAGCTTTTTCTCTTTTATTAATTTTATGCGAAAGACCTATTCCGTTGGCAACCCCTAACTGAGGGCCTAAGTGAGAAATCATTCCCACAATATGGTGTTCTTTAGAACCAAAGTGAAACGAACGATCTCTACCCTTTGTAAACCCATTCATTTTGCCCTGAAATTGGCTAAACAACCTTTTCAAAGGAATTTCACGAGTAGTAAAAACCCCCAAATTTCTATGCATGGTTAAAATATACTCGTCAGATTGCATTGCCAATCCGACCCCTACAGAAATGGCCTCTTGACCAAAACCTGAAAACCATTTAGAAATTCTGCCCTGCCTTAGTGCAATGAGCATTTTTTCTTCTATCATTCTTGGGAGAGAAATCTTGTGGTAGGCGTGAATTAAATCTTCGTTAGAAAACTGACCTTTGTCGTATGAAATTGGGTCCATTGAATATTCATTATTAAGTAAAACGAATGTACCAATAATCACAATATCCCAACAAAATTCTCACTCTATATTTAATATTATTTGAAACAAAAAAGATAGCTCGTTCTCTTCCGATTCGGATACATTTACCTTACATTGGCTTTGTAAAAGGACAGATATCATGAATAGCATTCCCGTTTTAGATTTAAAAGACTTTACCCAAGGCGATCCTTCTAGGCAGTTAAAATTTGTAAACTCGCTAGGTGAGTCGTTTAGAGAGACTGGCTTCGTGGTCATTGAAGGCCATGGTTTTGAAGAAAATTTACGCACAGAACTATACGATCAAGTACAAACTTTTTTTAGCCTTCCGGCGGAGATCAAAGAAAAGTATAACATTGAAGGACTTGCGGGTCAAAGGGGGTACACGCCTTTCGGGAAGGAGCATGCTAAAGATTCAAATGCACCTGACTTAAAAGAGTTTTGGCAATTTGGACAAAAGGCCAATAAAGAAAATGATGGACACCCTGCCTTCCCAAAAAACATTAATGTAGAAGAGCTTCCGATGTTTAACCCCTTGGGGATGAAGAGTTTTAAAATTCTAGAAAGCATTGGAATAGAATTGATGAAGGCCATCGCCTTACACTTAAAATGTGATGAAGACTTTTTTACTTCCCACGTAAGTGGCGGAAATTCAATTCTTAGAGCCATTCACTACCCACCTCTTGCAGCCAACCCAGGAGATGCATTGAGGTCTGCTGAACATGAAGACATCAACCTAATTACCCTATTAATGGGCGCAAGCTCAAAAGGATTAGAAGTGAAAATGAGAGACGGAAGCTGGCTAGCCCTTCAAGCAGAACCCGGACAATTAATAGTAAATGTCGGCGACATGCTGCAAAGGTTAACCAACAACGTGCTTCCTTCAACCACTCATAGGGTTATAAATCCCGAAGAAGAAGATTGGACAAACCCAAGGTTCAGCCTGCCTTTTTTCTTACATCCTAAGCCAGAAATGCCATTAAACTGTTTGCCGCAATGTGTGGAAGAATCACAAAATAAAGAGTATGACGATATTTTGGCTGGCGATTATTTAATACAAAGGCTTAAAGAAATTGGATTGATTAAATAGTGCAGCGTACCTTTGTCACATGAGAATTGACATCATTACAGCCATCCCTTCACTTTTAGAAAGTCCGTTTGGCGATTCCATATTGAAAAGAGCCATTAAAAATGGCATTGTAGAAGTAGAAATTCACGACCTAAAAAAATATGGATTGGGCAAACACCATCAAATTGATGACTATCAGTTTGGCGGAGGTGCCGGAATGGTTATGATGATTGAACCTATTCTTACCTTAATCAATGAACTCAAGGCCGAACGAGAATACGATGAAATTCTCTACATGACACCTGACGGAAAAAGGTTTGACCAAAAAGACGCCAATACGCTTAGCCTAAAAAAGAACATTATTATTCTTTGCGGACATTACAAAGGCGTTGATCAGCGATTACGAGACCATGTGATTACCCGTGAATTTTCTATTGGTGATTACGTACTTTCTGGTGGAGAACTTGCGGCCGCGGTAATTAGCGACGCGGTAATTAGACTCATACCGGGTGTCTTAAACGACGAGACCTCTGCGTTAACAGACTCTTTTCAAGACGGATTGTTAGCACCCCCAGTATACACAAGACCGGCCAATTATGACGGTTGGGAAGTTCCTGAAATTCTACTCAGCGGAAACTTTCCGAAAATTGATGAATGGCGCTACGAACAAGCCGTGAAAAGAACAGAAGAAAGAAGACCTGATTTATTAGAAGAAGAGTAGAAAATATTTGTATCTAATTTAAATTTTATTCGTAATATTGCAGCCCGTTTTGGACATCCCATTTACATGGGAGGCAAAATGTTACGAGTTTGCTTCAACCTCTGGCCCGAATAGAATGGTGAATGTTGGCGTAAATAAAAACTAAAAAATTGATTGTAATGGACTTGATCAAATACGTACAAGACACGTATGTTACAAAGAAAGAACTTCCTCAGTTCAAAGCTGGAGATACAATTACTGTATACTACCAAATTAAAGAGGGTGAAAAAACAAGAACTCAGTTCTTCCGCGGAATCGTAATTCAGCGTCGTGGAGCGGGTGTTACTGAAACTTTTACTATTCGAAAAATGTCAGGAAACGTTGGTGTAGAGCGTATCTTCCCAATCAACGGTCCAAGCATCGAAAAAATCGAAGTAAACAAAACCGGTAAAGTTCGTAGAGCTAGAATTTTCTACCAAAGAGAACGTACTGGTAAAGCTGCTAGAATTAAAGAAAGAAGAATGTAATCTTTACATCCTCATAACAAAAAAGCCGGTACTTTGTATCGGCTTTTTTTTATGCGATGAAGAAAAACATTAGAGGGTATAAAACCATTAATACCCATAAATCGAAAAATTTTTCTGCCTATTTCTTTTTAGTAAATGGGCAACGATACGTGGTTACCGCGCATTGGTACTTTTTGACCTTCAGTGTACAGTCAAAAAAGTATTCGTTTTCTAGCGAAGAACTAGCTAGCCAATTTTTTAATAACCTAATAAATAGGTTTGCCTAATTACATAGCGGTAATTACAAAAACCGTTCGTCTATTTTTTTGACGACCTTCTTCACTATCATTTGATGCTACGGGTTTACTTGAACCAAATCCTTTATAGCTCATTCTAGATTTAGGAATTCCCAATGCGTTTAGGTATTCATAAACAACTCTAGCTCTTTCATTAGACAGCATTACGTTATCAGAGCTATTACCCACATTATCTGTATGTCCTTGAATGGAAATTTTTACCGAAGGATTCTCTTCTAAAAAAATACTAAACTCATCAATTACCATTTGGGTTTTATTGGTTAAATCATATGAGTTTGTTTCAAAATTAATATCGTTAAGCTTGTACTCCCGTCCTAAGGCCAGATCATTTACTTCCACCTCAGCTTCAATAATTCCAGGCTTTTCTGAGTCAATAAACTGAGAACTAAAAGCAGCTCCATCCTTTTTTACTTTCACTATTAAATCTTGCTGGGGTTCCATTTTTACTACCGTGGTGTATTCTCCAGTGTTTTGATCTACGTTTACGGTTTGAACTTCTTTAGTAGCTAGGTTTTTGATTTCTAGCTGAGCTTCTTTTACCACCTCATTCTGATCGTTCTTTAAGGTCCCACGAATCAATGCGACCTTATTAGGCCTTGCTATTTCGGGCATTTCAAAAGAATACAAATCCCAACCTCCAGGACCTTTTAGCTGATTAGAATTAAAAAAAGCGGTGGTACCATCTAGACTCACAAAAAGACCCAATTCGTCTGACTTTGTATTGATGGGATATCCCAAATTCATAGGATCTGACCAGGTCAAATCTTCTTGCATCTGAGAATAGTAAATATCATATCCACCAACACCTACTTGACCGTCTGAAGAGAAATACAAAGTCTGGCTATCTGAATGAATAAATGGCGACTTTTCATTTCTTCTAGTATTTATGGTAGGCCCTAGGTTTTCTGGATCTGTCCAAGTACCGTCTGGATTTCTTCTACATATATAAAGATCTAATCCTCCTCTGCCTCCTCTGCGGTTAGAAGAAAAAATCAAAACATCTCCATTGGCAGAAATAGAAGGTTGAGACTCCCAAGAGTCTGGACTGTTTACATTGTCACCCACAGAACGCAAAGAAGCCCAAAAGCCCATTTCATCCTTGAACGTGTAAAACACATCGCAGTTTCTGCCGTCTTTGCCATCTTGACAAACCGTTAGGTATAACTCTTTATTATTTGCTGTAATTGAAGGTCCCCCTTCATTGTAGTTTTGATTAAAAGGACTTTCCATCGCCTCACCCACTTGAAATCCTCCGGGTAAAGACTGAGACATAAAAAACTCTTGAACCTTTCTTCCTGTTTGGGCAGGCCCAGCGTACTTATTAACCTTCATGTACTCTCTTGTGAAAAAGCAATATTCACCATCCGGAGAGATAATGGCTAAATATTCATCATCGCTAGTACAAATACCATTTACCGGTTTAGGATCAAAGGGCACGGGATTAGCGAACATATCTCTTTTTAACCTTATTTCTCGGAGTGTCCTTTTGGCCTCCTTATCATAAGCTCTGTCTCTTTCACCATTGGCCAAAAAGGCTTCTAATTGCTTTTCAGATTCTTCTGGCTTACCGTTTTCTAGTAAAACAATGCCTAAGTAAAACTGCACCTCAGCGAGATACGTCGGACAAATTGAAAGCAACTCCTTCCAAAACATCTCACACCTAATAGTATTTCCTTCCTTAATTGAAAGATCACCCATTAGGTATAGTGCGTCTACGTTGTCTTCTTGCTCTTTTAATGCACTTGACAAATAGACCCTCGCCATTCTAATATCTTTCTTAGCCAATGATTTAATGGCCTTTTCAACTTGCTTTTTGGCCTTATCATTGTACTCATATCCCTCACATAACCCAAGTTCAATTTGGCTATATCCGTAAAGTGATAAAAGTAAAAATGTTAGGGTTGAGATAAACTTTATCATTTAACACTTGCTTTTTTCTTGGCTTCTTCGACTAACCTTATTTTTTCTTTCTTAGCGTTTTCAACCAGTTGATCAGCATCTTTATTGGCTTTACCCACGAGCTCATCAACCTTTGCTTTGGCTTCTTTTCTCAATTTTTCTCCCGCTATTTTTGCAGCCTCTTCGGCGAAGAAATTTCCTTTTGCTTCATTTTCAAGGCGCTTAATCTCTTTATTTACATCGGCCAAAATTTCATCACCTTCTCTTCTAGCATCTGTCTTTATTTGATCTGCCTTAGCTTGGGCTTGCACAATTAAACCATCACCGGCCTTCTCTGCCTCAAGCACTAAGTTACTCGCTGCTTGGTTTACCTCATCTTTAATTTTCTCAGTGGCCTTTTCTATCTCGTCAGAAATCAAGTCTTTAACAACATCACCCAATTGCCCTTTTGAACCGCCTATTCCTAGGCTCACCACAGGACTATCTGTAGTGCCTTTAATGTATATTTCTAAAGGAATATTTGCTGAACCGTTTAAAAAATCTGGAAGAGATTGCCCCAAGGTTACATCCTTTACGGGAACTTCACCACGCCAAGTGTAATCCATGGTTTTATCAATTCCACTGCTGCCTTCAAAGGTTCCTTTATAACCTCCAATTTTCATTTCAAAGGGCTCTACATATAACCTTCCGTTTTCAATCTTGAAGGTGATCAATGCATCTTGAAACCTAATCTTCTTATAATTATCATTCTTGACCAAATTGGCAATATCTTCTAACGTCTTGTGAGCAAAACCAATTCCTTTAGTATTGAGAAGTCCACTGGCTGATAATTGATTCAGGTCGGGCATCATATCAGATTTCAAGATAGACTTCATAGACATGCTTGCGTTAAAATTACCGGTGGCTGACTCAAGTGCGGGCGCCATACTCTTGACCATAGACATAGTATTGGTAACGGCTTTCATATCCATGTTCTTCATGGTCATATCAAAGCTAACTTCAGGTTTTGAAAGGTCTTTGGTGTCGTAATATCCATTGGCGGTCAACGACCCTCCCATGGCGTTCATGCTACCATTCTCAATACTAGCTCTAGCGTCTTTTACGGTAATTTTCGCATTAATTTTTGAAGCTGGAAAGGTTGAAAAATTCAACTCTTCAATAGATCCCACTAAGGCTAAGTCAAGATTATCAGGAACTGGAATCACTTCTAATGACGCAGATTCTGTAGTTTCTTCATTGACTTCTTCCGAAGATTCTTGAGGAACTTCTTCCATCCATTCATTTAAGTCAACCACCTTAGAGTTAAAGACAAAATTTGCCTTTAACAAATCATCGCTCAAGGCAAAGGCCGCCAAATTATCTATGGTACCATAGAAAGAGAAATCTGAATTCCCCACCACCATTTCTACATTCTTAACACTTGCCTTTGAAGGCGAAGCCTCTATAGATCCGGAACGAATTGAAACGGCTTTTGGCAGTAATTCTCCGGTGAAAACAAGATTCTTAGCATGGGCTACCCCCTGCAACTCAACCTTATCTATATTTTGATTTTCAAAATCCTTTTGTCTACCCTTAACCGTTAAATCAAAATCTAAAAGACCGGCAAACTCAAGGCTATCAATAGGCATTACTTGTTCAATGGTTGCTAAATCAATATTTGCCGCTGCTTTTAGATCAACAAAAATATTGGACATCACATTCTCCAGATGCATATCCATCGAAAGGGGTTGTCTGCCTAACTTCACATAGAAACCATTAATATCAACCTTCATTTTATCCAGGTCGCCACCTGGGTGGTTCACCAATAGTTGACCTTTTATTTCTTCCGCTTTCGCGGGAAGGCTTGGGTAACTAAAGGAACCATTATTTAAATTTAGGTCTAGATTGAAGGCAGGCATGCTTTCTTCAGAATAGACCCCTTTTGCCATGAAGCCCAACTGAAAAGATCCGCTGGTCTTTAATCCATCAAAATCATGCATGTATAAAGTGGGAACTAAACTCAAAACCTCCTTAAAATCCGTAGAAGGAGTTGAAGCCTTTACATTGAGATCAAAGCCTTCTTCTAGCATTTTCACCTCTCCTGTAAAAGCCAATTTCAAAGCGTTTAGTGAAACGTAGTTCTCACCAAAAGTCACCGTTGATGATTCTGAATTGAATTCAACATCTGCTTTTGAATCTACACTGGCTTGGGTTAAGAAATTTACCCCTCCTGCGGAAGCAGATAAAGACTCAATACTCGTCAAGGTCTTTATATCAACTACCGCTTGTGTAAAGTCACCCGACCCACTGTGGTTTAAATTTTTTATAGAGGCAGAAACTTTGCCTTGTTTATCAATATATGAAAGGTTAAAGTTGTTTAGCGAATAACTCTTTAATGAGAGTGAAAAGTCTGAATTTTCTGCGGCCTCTGTGTTCTCTCCTTCTGAAATAGCGTTTGATTCTGCAGGCTTTGCTATGTCGTAGTTGGCTTTTCCTGAAGGCATCACCAAAACATTTACAAAGGCATCATTAATACTTACATCAACAATCTTAATTTCTGATCCTGAAAGTAAGCTGGCCAAATCAATTTCAAATTTGAAATTTCCAATTTTAGCCAAAGAAACCTCTTGAAAACTGTCAACCCCTTGCACTGAAAAATCAGAGATTTCTAGGGTTAAGTTTGGAAAATCTGAAAATAGTGAAAGATCAATTTCTCTTAATTCAATTTTTGCGTTTACCGAATTATTCGCTTCTTTTTCAACGATCTCAATGACTTGAGATTTAAATAAAACGGGAATAATAACCATGGCACCTACAAGGACTATAAGTAGCGCCAGTACTATTTTGAAAAACTTTTTCATTTACTTTCAATTTTCTGTTATGGTTGTTTAGGGTATTTGAATTAGTCAACTTTACCGAGCTTTCCTTCGGTCTGCGCAATTACAGTACTTACGGTAGCATCTCCAGTAATATTAACAACGGTTCTTATCATATCTAGTATGCGATCTACGGGGAAAATGATAGCTATCCATGCGGGATTTAATCCTACAGATTCTAAAACGATAATAAGCATAATCAGCCCAGCGCTAGGCACGGCTGCTGACCCTATAGAAGCCAAAGTAGCTGTAAATACAATGATAAACTGTTGGGTAAAAGTTAGGTCCACCAAGTGAAATTGCGCCAAGAATATTACCGCCACTGCTTGATACAGTGAAGTACCATCCATGTTTACGGTGGCACCAATTGGCAGTACAAAACTAGAAACCTCTTCTTCTACCTTCAGGTTGTCATGAACACATTCCATAGTAACGGGCAGGGTAGCTGCGCTTGACGAAGTAGAAAATCCTAATAACTGAGCAGGTCTTATCCCCTTCATAAAGAACATATAAGCTGAAGAGAATTTCACATTTTGCTTTTTTGAGAGAATGGAAGCTACGATCACCGGATAAATTCCAAAAATCATAACCGCAAGACCAAATACTACCACAAGGCAATACCAACCCAAAGCATAAAAAATGCTAAACATTCTGGCAGGGTCATCTCCCGCAAGGTCAGCCAGAGAACCAGCCATTAAGGCAAATACAAAATACGGAGCCCCTTTCATCACAAGGTCTACCATCTTAATAAAAATCTCATTTGCTCCTTCAACAAAAGAAACCACCGTGGTAGTCTTTTCTTTGGGTATCATAACAATGGTAAGTCCGAAGAAAATGGCGAAAAAGATTATTTGCAGCATAGAACTATCGTTCAAAGCGTAAAACAAATTGCTCGGAACCATATCTACAATAAATTGAAGAGGTCCGCTATTCTTGGTTTTCTCAGCCTGAATTATTTTCTCAGAGGTGGTTTTATCTGAAGAATATTCTGCGAGTTTACTTTGAGCTTGCGTTAGGTATTGAGAATATTCAGGATTTGACAAGTAATCTTTGTTGTCAAGAATTTCTACCTGGTTTTCATGAGCCCACATTTCGTAAGAAATTCTATTTACAATCCCTTGCTCCTCGGGAATATGTCCGCCGGGATTAAAAGTATTCACCCAAAGAATTCCGGTTGAAACCGCAAAAATGGTGGTAACTAAGTACATTCCTAGAGTTTTCACTCCCAGTCTACCTAGGCTTGTTACATCAGATAAACCGGTAATTCCAGAAATAATGCTGAACAACACCAAAGGAACCGCAATCATTTTTAAAAGATTGATGAAAATCGTTCCGAAGGGTTTAATCCAATTTAAAGTTATTTCAGACCAACCTAAATATCCACTGGCCAACGCCCAGGCAATACCAGCAACAAGTCCAATAATTATTTGAATGTGTAAGGGTAGTTTCTTCTTCATTTAGAATGTTTGTCTAATTTAGATAGCAGCGCAAAATCTGCTAGAATAAGTGCTGTCATATTTTCCACTATGGGTACGGCTCTTGGCAGCACACATGGGTCATGACGACCTTTTGCTGAAAGTGTTTCCGACGTACCATCTTGATTAAGAGCTTTTTGTTCTTTAGAAATGGTAGCTATGGGTTTAAAGGCAACCCTAAAGTAAATATCGTTTCCGTTGCTAATTCCACCTTGAATTCCTCCGCTGTTGTTAGAAAGCGTTGAACCATCCTCGGCATACTGGTCATTTTGTTGTGACCCCGTTTGCTCTAAGCCAGAAAAACCGCTTCCATAATCAAATCCTTTTACCGCATTAATACTCAACATAGCGTTGCCCAAAGCCGCGTGAAGTTTTTGATAAATAGGCTGCCCCCAGCCCGCGGGAACATTTTTCACCACGGTGGTAACCACGCCGCCAATGGTATCTCCTTCATCACGCAACTTCTCAATGTATTCAATCATTTTTTCGGCGGTAGGGCCATGCGGACATCTTACCGCATTACTGTCAATTTGTGAAAAATCTAATTGAGATAAGTCTTGAGGAATTGCTATTTGACCAACTTGCTGAACAAATGAAAATATTTGGACCTCCGGAATCAACTGCTTTACAAGGGCTCCCGCAGCTACTCTACACGCGGTCTCTCTAGCAGAAGACCTTCCCCCTCCTCTATGATCTCTATGTCCGTATTTGTCTTGGTAGGTCTTATCGGCGTGCGAGGGACGAAAAACATTCTTAAGAGCATCGTAATCACTACTTTTCTTGTCCCCATTCTCAATGATAAAACCAATGGGAGCACCTGTTGTTTTTCCTTCAAAAATGCCACTTAACCACATGACCTCATCCCGTTCATTTCTAGCGGTAGTGATAGAAGATTGCCCCGGTCTTCTCCTGGCCATTTGGCGTTTTATTTCTTCAAAATCAACCAAGAGACCCGCAGGAACTCCTTCAACAACTCCACCAATGTGAGATCCATGGGATTCTCCAAAGGTGGTCAATTTGATAATATTTCCGATTGAATGCATGCTCATTGCTTCAAAAATAGAGAATTAAAGGCGCAAAGACTATGGTAATCTATCAATTTTTCAACAACATTTAATGAATAGACAAATTGAACAAACAACAGAAAAATCATAAAAATGCATTTACTTGCAAATACAATTTCCCTACCTTAGAAACACTAAAGAAAAAGCATGAAAGAACTCATAACAAACATCAAAGAACTCGTTGGTATTGAAGAACCTAACACCTCTGTTAAGCCAGGTGCAGACCAAGGTACTACCGGCGTATTGTACCATGCCTTCTTAGAGATTGAAGACGGTATTATTACAAACTTTGGTAAGATGGAAGATCTATCTGCCGGTGACGTAGCCAATGTAGGTGCAATTCACAACGCTAGTGATAGAGCAGTTTTTCCAACTTTTGTTGATTCTCATACCCATTTAGTTTTTGCGGCGACCCGAGAAGGTGAATTTGTAGATAGAATTAAGGGCCTTACCTATCAAGAAATCGCAGCCAAGGGAGGTGGTATTTTAAATTCCGCAAAGAAGTTAGCGGAGAAAGATGAAGAAGAATTATTTGAAGAAGCGTGGGGCCGTCTAGACAAAGTCGTAAGGTCAGGCACCGGTGCCTTAGAAATAAAAAGCGGATATGGACTTACCGTGGAGGCTGAACTAAAAATGCTTAGGGTAATTAAACGACTAAAAAAGTATAGCCCCGTAACCATTAAGGCGACCTTTTTAGGAGCCCATGCCTTTCCCACAGAATACAAAGAGAACCACAGAGGGTATATTGACTTGATAAAAAATGAAATGCTTCCTGTCATTGCGCAAGAAGGCTTAGCCGATTACATTGACTGCTTTTGCGAAAACGGTTATTACTCTGTAGAGGAAATGAATGAAATTTTAGAAGCCGGAATAGCCCATGGATTAAAACCAAAGGTTCATGTAAACCAATTCACGGCCCTTGGTGGCATCGCAGCATGCGTTGCCAAAAACGCGGTAAGTGTAGATCACTTAGAAGTCATGAATCCAGAAGATATTGAAGCGTTAAAAGGAAGCAATACGATGCCAACCGTTCTTCCTTCTTGTTCTTTCTTTTTGAATATTCCTTACGCTCCAGTAAGAAAAATGTTAGACGCCGGCTTACCGGTAGCTCTAGCTACAGATTACAACCCAGGAACCACACCAACAGGCAATATGGAGTTCGTATTGTCGTTAGCGTGTATCAAATACAAAATGACACCTAACGAAGCATTGACGGGAGCCACTTTGCACGGTGCAAAGGCTCTAGAGCTAGAAAGCGAATTGGGTTCAATCTCCATTGGAAAAAAAGCAAACTTTATTATTAGCACACCCGTAAGTTCCTTTGCTCAAATACCGTATTCATTTGGTGAATCAAATATTGAAAAAGTTTTTATTGAGGGAGAACTAATGAGCCATTATATAGATTAACACATGCTAGACGCAGAAGGATCAAAAGAAGAAAAAAGGGTGAGCCAAATAATGGCCAACTTGGCAAAAGAGTTTCAAACACCCTTATCCCTAATGCTTCATCCGTTAGAACAGTTGATAAGAGATGAAAAGGATGAATCAAAAGCAGAAAAACTAAAGATCGCTTTTAGAAATGGAAGCAAATTTAGAAATATGCTATCTGACCTTCTCGACATTTCTAACATGAGCGTTTCTGAGCCTTTCTTAGAATTAATGAAAGGCGACTATAGAGATATTATTGAATCAATTATTGAAAGTCTAGAGCCCTTTGCAGCTAAAAAGTCTATCAAAATTGATATTGTAAAGTCACCCGAACCTATTGTTTCTTTCTTTGACTTATCAAAAATTCAGAAGGTATTTCAAGTTTTAATAGCCAACGGAATTCGATTTAACAAAGAAGGCGGAAATTTATCCATTCACATCACAAGAGATGCCTCTGAAAAAAGATTGAAGGTGACCATTACCGATACGGGGATTGGAATTGTTCCAGAAAAGGTCCCTCATACCTTTGACCCATTCTATCAAGATGAAACCCATTTAAGACTATACCAAAGTACTGGCTTGGGGCTTTTTCTCGTAAAGAAATTGGTTGAAGCTATGCACGGCACCATTGCGGTTACCAGTGAAAAAGAGGTTAGAACAACCTTTACCGTATTAATTCCTCTCTATGGGTCACCTGAAGATTTTCCATTTGAAAATTACAAGGTTTTAGAAAATGTCAACCCTAAAAAAGTAATTAATTTCAAGGACATTGATGAAACCAACACCCTTGATATTATAGACATAAATCTTTTGGGACAAAAAAACCAACCTATCGTTCTAAGAGTCGGATCACCGTTCAAAGACGAAGGTGTTGACCAAATGATTCAAAAGGAATTTAGGTTACTTGAGGCCAAAGATTTTTCAGAAGGAATGGCGCAAGCCATGGAACATATTCCTGATCTTATATTGCTCCACGCTACTAACGAATGGGAAAAATGCGAAAGCTATCTTCACTTTATTAGAGAAACAGAAGCTACGTGTCACATTCCTGTAATTTTCTTGGTTGATAGGCTCCATGAAGATCGAAAAATAAAAATGATTGAAGCGGGTGCAGACGATGTATTACCAAGCCCCGTAAACATTGAACACCTTAGAGCTAAAGCCCTAAGCGTAGTTGAATTAAGGCGTCAAATTTTTAGCCAAGGTGAAAAGCTAACCCGTAAAAAACTAACCGAGATTAAAGCCGTTAGTATTGACGAGGCCTTTTTAGCAAGGCTTGATCAAGTAATTGATGAGAATATTGACAATGAAAACTTTGATATGAAAAAGCTCAGTGATGAGCTATATATGAGTAGGACACAAATTCACCGCAAGCTAAAAGCCCTTACGGAAATGAGTACAACTCAGTATATAAGAACTTATAAACTTAAAAAAGCCTACAAAGAAATAGAACAAAAAACCGGTAACATATCAGAGATTTCTTATCGCTTCGGGTTTAGTTCTCCAGCTTATTTTACAAGAATTTTCAAGGAAGAGTTTGGGGTAGCTCCTTCTGAAATTTCAAAAAAAAATTACAAGTAATTGAAACCCAGCATCAATTGTAAAACTTCAAAAATTTAGAATTTGAATTCCGATAATCAACCCCAACACATTTTGAATACATTTACTCGATACTGGCTGAATCAGTTAGAAAATGAACTACCCAAAGAATTTTGCTATCACCGATCAGAACACACATTAATGGTAATTGATTCTGTTGTTAAAATGGCGAATTATTATGGATTTAGTCAAAGGGCAAAACAACTTTTGCAAGTAAGTGCCCTATTTCATGATATGGGGTATATAGAAGATTACGCAAATCATGAACTACGCGGCGCAAAGATGCTTCGCGAAGTAAAAAAGGACTTAGATTTCTCTGACAGTGAAATTGATTTCATTGCAGAACTTATTCTTAAAACTGAAATCAACAAAAGGCCTAAAAATTTAATGCAGTCTATTCTTAGAGATGCAGACGTCTCGTACTTAGGACGAAAGGATGCAACCCAATGGGGAAATTTACTTAAGAGAGAATACATAAACCTAGGTAAAATAGATTCTGAATACGAGTTTGCTGAATTAGAAAGAAAATTCCTTAAAAAACATAGGTTCAGCACCTTATACGGACAAATAATGTACGGACCTGGAAAGAGAAAATACTCAAAAATAAAGGACAAAGAGTACCAAAGGATAAGCTAAAAATATCCTACCTTTAAAGTTAGATTCATACCATGAAAAAATAATTTAACTCTCGTTATGTCACTTAATTTTTTAGTCCCAATTGATTTCACTGAAGCCACCGTATCTTCATTAAAAGAAGCTTACCTTAGAGCTAGTGAAAGGGGCGACACCACGGTACATTTATTACATATTTCCGAGCTAAAAAGAGATGAAGACAACTCTTTAGACAAACTAGATAAATTGGTTGCGCAATACCAACCAGAAGGTGTAAAGTCTCAAACGGCCGTTAGAACAGGCGATGTATTTGAAGAAATCGAGGCATCGGTTGACGTTTTAGACATTGACCTAATATTCTTAGGCATTCACCCACTAACAGGATTTCAATATTTGTTTGGAAGCAGACCTTTAAAAATGGTTACTCAATCTAAAGTGCCGTTTGTAATGGTTCAAGAAAACGCTCCATTAAATCCTGTATCGGATATTTCCGTTCCCATTAACTTTTTAGCCGAAGAAAAACAGCAATTAGAATTCTTGGCAGCAGTAGCTGAAATTTACAACGCCAAAATTCACCTTTTGGCAGCCCATTCTGACGATGAATATTCTGCCAATGCCATTGCAAGAAATGTTAAATTTGCTATCAATTATTTAGAGAAAAAAGAAATTAACTTTGATGTCTCTAAAGCGCAAGGAAAACAAGAATTTTACAAGGAGTTTTTAAATTTTGCCCAAGAGGTAAAAAGCAATATGATTTCTATGATTAATCACCATGAATCTAGCTTAGTAAACCTGTTTGGAGCAAATTTTGATCAAAACATCATTACCAACGAAGCAAAAATTCCGGTAATCATAATTAATACTCAAGACCTCCATAGGTCTTCAGAGATGTTTGGAGCCTATTCATACTAATTCATGAAAGTTCAGTACTACACGCCTGAGACCATTTCTTCACTCATTAACAAACGCAGTGGAGAATCAAAGTGGGCAGAGCATTTTCATTTTTATAACCCTGAAATTCCCCTGGCCGAAACGCCGGGGAATTTTGTTTTATTTGGCATTCCTGAAGACCTGGGTGTAATAGGTAATCACGGTGTTCCCGGTGCGCGAAATGCTTGGTCAAACCTTTTACCTACCTTATTAAATGTTCAAGAAAACCGATTTCTATCGGGCTCAGAGGTCCTTCTGTTGGGCCATGTTATTTGCGATGATTTGCTCAATGAATATAGCGCAAGTCCTAGCATTGAAAAGGCCCGTGAACTTGTCGAGGTCATTGACGACAGAGTTTCTGAAGTAGTAAAACTGATTGTTGAAGCCAAGAAAATTCCCATTGCTATTGGCGGTGGACACAATAACTGTTATCCTTTGCTCAAAGGAACATCTCATGCTTTACAAAAAGCTATTTCTGCCATTAATCTTGATCCTCATGCAGACTTTAGACCTGCTGAAGGGCGACACAGTGGCAACGGTTTTAGTTATGCAAAAAACGAAGGACTTTTAAATGACTACTATTTATTAGGGTTACATCAGAATTACAACAATGAAGCCATGCTTGACACCCTGTTTGGCTATTCAAACTTTCAATTAGCTTTTCACGACCATTGGATGCAAGGAAAAGGAAATATTGAATCTTCTATTTCATCAATGCTTGACACCCTTCCAGAACATCCCTATGGTGTTGAATTAGATTTAGATGCCATTGAGTATATGCCTACCAGTGCCATAACTCCTTCTGGGGTATCATTAAATGAGGCAAGACTATACATTAGATCCGTAAGCAAGTATAAAAACGCAAAATATCTTCACTTACCTGAAGGCAAACCCAGTGATGAGTTGTCTTCAAAAATGTTGGCCAAGGCTACGACCTATCTTATTTCAGACTTTATCAAAGCAAAAATATTAGCTAGATAACCCATTTTGGTACCTTTTCACTCTAGGGTTCATTATGGCAAACCAAAGGGGAGGGAGCAAAGACAACAACATCATTCCTGGATATCCTGTGGGCATCTGTGGGCTATTTTCATGATGGCGGAGTACTTGATATTTTCGATTGGGTCGGCTGTGATGGTCAGAATGTCTACTTAACTCAAAAAGTGTTAACCGACCAATGGGATGATTAGAATTCCAACTGTGCACCGGCGTGGTTCTTTCATAAGAAGTTCTTGAAACCTTATTTCGCACCAAGCCATAATGCTCGATGTAGTTAACCGTTTCTAAAAGCAAAATCCCTATTAGAGCAGAAACCCCATAACCAACCATTACCTTTCCCCCAAAAAACTCATATACTCCTAAAAAGACCATAATTTGAATTAGGGAGTTATGAATCATTTCGTTTTTGAAAACCTTCAACCTCCCGCTTTCAAGCTTTAAGCGATGGTTTTCAAGATTCCAAGCAGACAAATATCCCATGACAATGGAACGAACCCAAAAAACAGGTAACCATTCATTGATCCGAGAGGTGGCGGGATCTTTTCGAGTTCCCACATTTTTGTGATGACCTCTATTATGTTCTATGGTGAAATGCATATACTGGCTCATAGCCAATAATATTTTTGCAAAAATCGCTTCGTAAGATGTGAGCCTATGGCCCAATTCATGCGCTACATTAATCCCCAAAACCCCGTAAATAAATCCCATAGAAAAAACCCTTCCCCACCAAGAAGAAGAGAACAATTCTGTCTGATTTAGGTTGAATAAAAAGACAAGACTTAGAGCGAGTACTACAGGAACAGAAAGGTATATTACAATATCAAAAAACAATTCTGATTTGGCTGTATTTGACTCAACTTCTGTTAAATTTAAGGCACTGGGTTTAAACCATAGTTCAAATAAAGGAATCAGTCCAAAACCATAGATAATAGGCAACCATGCCACCCACCCAGAACCTGTAAAAGAGAAAAAGGCCAAGGGTAACAAGACATAAGAGAACAAATAGGATAAGGCTTTAACTTTCAAAACTAAAATATTAAATAATGGACTTAAAAGATAAAAAAATTATTATTACCGGAGGATCTTCTGGAATCGGAAAAGCAACTGCAGAAATGCTAATAAATCATGGAGCAAAAGTATTAATAACGGGTCGAGACGAGAACAAAGTAAATAGGGTCGCTCGGCAAATAGGATGTTTTGGAGTTTCAGCTGATGTAAGTAATCAAGAAGGTATTTCAAAAATGTATGATGCAGTTGATCAACACTTAGGTGGATTAGACGTTTTGATCAACAATGCTGGATTTGGAATTTTCCCCTCATTAAGTGATGTAACTTTTGAAGATTTTGAAAAGGTATTTGCAACCAACGTATTTGGAGCGGCAATGGCTGCAAAAAATGCCTTGCCTTATTTCAAAAAAGCTGGGAAGGGAAATATTATTAACATTAGCTCATCAGCTGGTAGAAAAGGCTTTGCCAGAGGTTCAGTTTATGCGGGTTCCAAATTTGCCCTTTCGGGGATGACCGAATCTTGGCGTGATGAGTTGAGAAAAGAGAATATTAGGGTCATTCAAATCAATCCTTCTGAGGTCACCACTGCTTTTAACCAAGAAGACCGTGTAGAAAGAAAAGAGGTAGACAACAAACTAAGAAGTGAAGAAATTGCACACTCAATAGTTTCCGCTCTGTCTATGGATGACAGAGGATTCATTACCGAGTTAAGCGTTTGGGCAACTAATCCTTTTTAAAAAAAAGTGGGGCCTTCAGCCCCACTTTTTTTTTAATACTGTATTAAGGCGGAAGCCCAAGTAAACCCGCTACCAAAGGCCGCTAGACAAACAAGGTCTCCTTCTTTTACTTTACCACTTTGAGTTGCCTCACTTAAGGCGATTGGAATACTTGCTGCCGTTGTATTTCCGTATTTCATAATATTGTTAAAGACCTGGTCATCAGACAATCCTAATTTTCTTTGAATAAACTGAGCAATTCTCAAATTAGCTTGATGAGGAACCAAAAGATCTATATCTGACACTTCTTTATTTGTGGCAGCCAAAGCTTCTTGAATCACTTGTTCAAAACGCACCACCGCGTGCTTAAAGACAAAGTTACCGTTCATATAAGGGTAATATGATATGTCTTCAGAATCATTTTCTTTGATGATTTCCGGAACCCATTTTTGGGTGTTGGGTGATAGCAAAGCCAGTTCTTCGGCGTGTTGCCCTTCAGAGTGCATGTGAGTTGTAAGAACCCCTTTGGTTTTATCTTCTGAACGAGACAAAACTATGGCGCCAGCTCCATCTCCAAAAATAACTGAAACTCCCCTTCCTCGGGTTGTCATATCAAGACCTCCACTATGCAATTCTGATCCTATGACCAAAACATTTTTATACATACCTGTCTTTATGAACTGGTCTGCAACAGAGAGTGCGTAAACAAATCCTGAACATTGATTTCTAACATCCAATGCCCCCACTTCTTTTATTCCCAGGTTTTTCTGAACTAATACTCCAGGCCCCGGAAAATAATAATCTGGACTTAGGGTAGCGAATACAATAAAGTCAATATCATCAGGAGTTAGTCCTGCGTTATCAATAGCCATTCTTGCCGCTTTGGTCCCCATGCCGCTAGTTGAATCGTCTGATCCTGGTTTAGAAAACCTTCTTTCTTTAATTCCAGTTCTCTCTTGAATCCAAGCGTCATTAGTGTCCATTAACTTAGATAGGTCATCATTGGTTACAATGTTGTCTGGAACATAATGGCCTGTTCCAGCTATTTTTGAGGTATACATATGCTTAGTTTATTACTTAAATATAGTCAATATTTATTAGAGGCTTATTGAATAAAATGTTGATAAACGTTTGCAATCGCCTTTGACTCTTCTTGCCAGTTAAATTCTTTAGACGCTTTTTCAAGTCCACTTTGGTATGGCGCCTTTGTGTTTTGCATTAATCGCAAAATGCCTGAAGCCACAGAATTTGGGTCTTGAGAGTCTACAATTTCACCAATTTGAAAAGTTTCAACAATCTTCTTCACCTCTACCACTTGCGAACACAAAATAGGAATTTGAGAAAATATGTAATCAAACAATTTATTGGGAAGCGAATATTTGTAATTGATATTGGTCGGCTTGTCAAGAGTTAATCCTGCATTTGCTAAACGCGTAAAAGCCAACAGTTCGGCGTAGGGCCTTTTTCCAAAAAAGTGAATTCTCTCTTCTATTTTAAGTTTGACCGCCAATTCCTTTAAACCAGGAATAGCATCTCCGTCTCCAACCAGCATCAAGTGAACTGAAGGTAAATTCACAATGGCTTCCATGGCTTCTTCCATTCCCCGATCAACATTAATTCCAGAACCTTGATTAATCAATAAAAAGGCACTTTCTGGAATGCCTATTTCAGATCGCGAAAGCGTAGGTATGTTTTCTGGGTAATCACCTATATTCCTGAAAACCTTTGGTTTGATTCCATAATCTTCAAAATACAATTGGGCTATAGAATCATTGACCGTAAACACATATTCTAGTTTTGGAAAAATCCATTTTTCAATAAGAGCCCAAACCTTCTTTACCCATCGACCCTGAATTTCAGGAACTCCTAGAAAATACTCATGGGTATCATATACCAGAGGAATTCTTTTCAATTTAGACACTAAATAATTGGGCAATAAGGTGTCTAGGTCATTTGACAGTAAAACATCTTGTTTTGAAAACAACAAGTAAAAAAACAACCGAAGGTTATACTCCGCATAGAAGAGTCCGCCAGATTTAAAAATCAAGGAAAACCGAACGCCTTTGTATGGTTTTTCAAACGGCATTGAATTGGGCAGTCTCCTTCCCACAAGAGTGGTAGTAAACCCCATAGACTCTAATGTATTACAAACCTTATTTACTCGGTTATCAGTAACAAGATCATTGGTAACACTTACAGTAATTTTTGTTTTTTTTGGGGATGCCATGTAAATCCAAATGTAAGGTATTATTGGTGGCGAGCAAAGATCGTTAAAAAACAAAAAAAGACCTTTTTTACCAGTTGTACGTTTTACCTTTGTTTTATGAATCCGAAGAAACTTAGTATTCAAGATTTTACCTACGATCTTCCGCAAGAAAAAATTGCTGTATATCCATTAGACAAAAGAGATGAAAGCAAATTAGCCATCATTGACCATGGCAAAATATCTTCTTCACAGTACAAGAATATTCCTCATTTGTTAGATGGGAAATATCACTTTGTGTTTAACAACACAAGGGTGGTTCATGCTCGACTTCTATTTCCGAGAGGCGAAGGACAAAAACCCTTTGAGGTTTTTTGCCTTGAACCCTTAAGGGGGATGGATGTTCAACAAGCCATGGCGAAAAAAAAATCTATTGTTTATAACTGCTTAATTGGCAGAGCCAAGCAATGGAAAGGAGCCCCAAAATCTATCCTAGTGAATGCATCGGGTCAAGATTTAATTTTGACGGCCGACAAAGGAGAGGTAAACGATGGCGTATATGAAGTTACCTTTTCATGGAATTTAGATTTGACCTTTGCTGAAGTTCTCGGATATTTGGGCAAGACTCCGCTTCCTCCTTATTTAAATAGAGAGGTTGAAGAAAAAGACAACCATAGATACCAAACCGTTTACGCAACTTACGAAGGTTCTGTTGCGGCTCCTACCGCAGGACTTCACTTTTCAGAGGAACTCTTGAACCACTTAACTGACTTTGGGCACACCATTGACTATGCAACCCTACACGTGGGCGCCGGTACCTTTAAACCTGTTACCGCCGACACTTTAGATGATCATCCTATGCATTATGAAGAAATTCATATTAGCAAGTCATTAATCATCGGAGTTATCAATCACTTGAACTCAATTGTGGCAGTAGGAACTACCTCAGCTCGAACCTTAGAAAGCTTGTATTGGTTAGGGTGTATTTTACAAGATTCTGATGAAAAAATTCCAGAAATCACCCAATGGACACCTTATGACCTTGAAAACCCATTATCCGGAAAAGAGTCTCTTCAGAACATAGTGAATTGGATGGATAGCAAGGGGGTTGAACAATTTTCTACAAGAACTCAATTAATCATTGCTCCAGGGTATAAATACCGAGTAGTTGACTTATTATTTACAAACTTTCATCAACCTCAAAGCACATTGATTTTATTGGTGGCCGCCGCCATCGGTGACGATTGGAAAAAACTTTATCAATACGCATTAGAAAATAATTTTCGATTTTTGAGCTACGGTGATGGGTGCATGATTAGAATAAAAAATAAATAAAGCCCATGCTAAATCCTTCTGAACCGGCCATCAACTCGTCTTACTTTTCGACTCTTTCACCGAAAGAATTGACCGTTGAAGCCACACTTTCTATATTCTTACCTTTGTCTATAGCCAATTACTAATGGAATTTATTATTCACAGTTACTTCTCACTGCTTTCTCTACTTTCATTGGGTAATCCTGTTGACACAGTCTATCAATTTCCAGATGAATTACACGAGGTTTCCGGAATGTTTATGGGGCAAGACAGTTTACTCTACGCTGCCAATGACTCCGGCAACGAGCCCGTTATTTACGGGGTTGATGTAAACGGTGAGATAATTAGATCCGTTTATATTGAAGGGGCCAAAAACATTGACTGGGAAGAGATTACCACTAACGATAGATTTATTTTCATTGGTGATTTTGGCAATAATTCAAATAACCGAAAAGACCTTTGTATTTATAAAATTGACCAAAGGCAATTCTATGCAAAAGACACTGTAAGAGCCGTCAAGACTACCATATCATACACTAATCAAAAGTCTTTTCCGGCAAAAGATGAGGAGAAAAACTTTGACATGGAAGCTATGGTTGTTAAGTATGGAACCATATACCTCTTTTCTAAAAACCGAACATCACCATTTACCGGCTATACTTATCTATATTCTGTGCCTACCCTTACGGGGGATTATGAATTGAGCGTGGAAGACTCTATTTGGTTAGGTGAAAAACCAAAAGAAATGAATAGTGTAACGGGGGCTGCTTTAAGTCCTGACGGACGATGTTTAATTTTATTGGGTTACAATAAACTGTGGACTTTTCAAGATTTTTGGGGAGAAGATTTTTTTAGTGGATATGCCTCCACTTTTCATTTTGATTCTTTTTCTCAAAGAGAAGCCATCTCGTTTTTAAACGATACCACACTTTTAATATCTGATGAAAAAAACGCGTTAGGCGGACAAAACCTTTACCTATTAAACATCTCTGAAATAAGAAATGAATTAAAGGTTCTGAGAGAAAAAGAGATAGAGATAAAAGATAGAATTTTCAAGAAAAAGATAGAATTCACCTTAAACATTTCTGTAAAAAACCCAGTGTATTACTCCCTTATAAATTCAAACGGAGCGGTTGTGAAATCTGGGAGGCTTGGTGATTTTGAAGTAGGAGTACACAACGTCACCATTCCTGTAGAGCAAATCGTTCCGGGTGCATACATTCTCAACTTACAAGTTGGACATGAAAAGCACGGATTTATTTTGAGAAAGTTTGCTTATAAATTAGAAGATTAAAGAGGCATAATCACCCCCATGGTACTTTGTCTGTTAACGTGACCTGAAGTGATTTGCCAATGGGGCTTATCCATTATTATTTTCCCAATATAATATCCAAGAGCTGCTCCTATAAACACATCTGAAGCCCAGTGGTAATTATCATAAATCCTAGAGACCCCCGTCAAGGTGGCTAAAGAATAACTGACATACCCTACCCACTTTGATTCTGGATACCCTTTTGCCAATACAGTAGCTACGGCAAAAGCGGTGGATGTATGTCCGCTGGGAAAGCTCAAATGGTCCGTTCCAGGTGTAAACGGCCCCTGAAATTTTAAAGGATTTAGAACTTCCTGTTCTTTGGGTCTTTCTCTTCTAAAGGCAAATTTCAACACCATGGTAGCTCCACCTGCAAGCAAATAAGCTTTCACTCCTTGTAGCCCTACGTAGGTATGTTGGTGATTTTCTGTCGCCCAACCAATGGTTGATAGGGTTAAAAGAGCAGGTACGGTTATCACTCCAGAACCTGCGGGTTCAGCAACGTATTTTGAAAAATTAGAAAGTCCTTCGGTTTGATTCCTTTGAATATAGGAGGTAATACTTTCGTCCGCTAAAATTAACACACCGCCTGCCGTAGTTATTGCTCCTGCTGTCAGCCAATCTTTTGCATCCCAACCGCTTGGTGACTTCATGATTTCATAAGCGTCATAGGGATACGACATAAAATAGTTCGGCGGGTCTTCTTGAGCAAAACACAAGCGACTGTAAAGGATTATAAACGCAAAGGTGAAAATGTATTTCATATCTTGGTAGGCTATGAAAAAAGCCCTATTTACATTTTTTATTGGTCTTCTAATTTACGGATGTCAAATTAAAAAAGACACCCCAAAGATAACCCTGAATTCAGATCAAACGTACCAATTTGTTTTTTGGAATGTTGAGAATTTATTCGACACTATTGACGATCCTCACACCGCGGATCACGAGTTTTTACCCCACTCTGATAAAAAATGGAATTCTTTCAAGTACTACGATAAGGTAAAAAAGATAGCAGAAGGAATAAGAGCGAGTGGAGAAATGTACCCTCCAGATATAGTAGGGTTGGCTGAAATCGAAAACTCATTGGTTTTAGAAGATTTAATTTACTCACCTCCCTTAAGGTCTACCCCCTACAAAATAGCCCACTGCCCTTCTACAGACCCAAGGGGAATTGACCTTGCCTTATTATATAATAGCGAAATGTTTTCCGGGTTTGACATTTTTAAAATTGAACCCCAAGGAGAAACCTTCTTTAGAGGAAGACCTATTGTTTGGGTAACCTTATTTACTTTTCAGAATGATACGCTAGACATTTTTTTGAACCATTGGTCTTCTAAAAGGGGGGGAGAAAAAGCCAACCAGAAAAGAATCACCATGGCAAATACCTTGGTTAATTTCACAGACAGTTTGATTGAAAGTGGTAGAGATCAAGTGATAATTACCGGAGACTTTAACGACTCACCTGATTCAGAAAGTATTGAAAAAATCAACCAAAGTGAATACTTGATAAACTGCATGACAAACCTTCCCAACGGAAGTCATTTTTACCGGGGTGAATACAGTTTTTTAGATCAAATTTTTATTTCAAAAAAATTTGCAACTCAATGCAAAAATCTAAAAGTTGAAGTAGTAAATGAAAACATGTTAACTACTTACTCAGAAAAGTACAAGACTGACATTCCTTTCCGCTCTTGGAAAGGTCCCATTTACATGGGAGGTTTTAGCGATCATTTACCCTTGAGGTTAACATTCACAAAGTTTTCGAAAAATAACTGAAGTAATAAAAAATTATCATTCTCTTAAGATTCTTTTTATCTTGCAGGTATAGAAATTTAAGAATCATGAAAAAACTTTTACTTTTTACTGCTTCGCTTGCGATAGTATTTTCCTCGTGTAAGCGAAGAGATACTGATCCTGGTGAAAATCCAACTGCTGGCGGCTACCCTACAAAAAACTTAACCGTCGAGGCTAAGAAAAGAGTATTGGTTCAAGAAACCACAGGAACTTGGTGTCAGTATTGTCCTAACGGAGCTGAACAATTAATTATAGCAAAGGCAAAATTTGGCGCCGATATTATTCCAATATCAAGCCATACAGGAGATGATTTAGAATCACCCGATGTCACGACCTTTTTGACAAATTTCCCTACATCTGCTGTTCCTAACTTTTATGTTGATACGGCGAAAGTTGAAAATTACAACCAGTTGGTAAGTAAAATTGATGAAGCTCTAACCCTTACTCCAAAATTAGGGGTAACCCATGCGGTCAGGGAAAACGATACTGCTTACATTGTTTACCCAAAAATTCAAGTATTTGAAGATATGAAAGGTGAGGTATTCTTTGTTGAGTCATATTTAGTATTTGACGAAATTGAAGCAAGAGAATATCCTGGGGTTGATTTGAATCAAGTATCTTCTGTAGCTACCGTTTCTACTGGATCTGGAGCGACACCAACTCGTTGGGTACAAAATGCTGCTCAATTAGACGGAACGTACTTAGTAACTCCTGGTGATTCATATTATCATGAAGCAGTTCTTTGGGCTGCAGGAGCAAACACACCCGACTGGGGCTTACCTTTAAGTGAAGTTAACCCTTTTGGTGTTAATTTTACTAACGGAGATATTTTCGGTACTGAGTTCACTCCTATTAAAATCGCTATTCCAAAAGCATCTACTAGTTATGGATTCCCTACAGACATTAGCTTTACTACTATTGTTTGGAGACTTGCTTCTGGCAACACACAACTAGAGTTTGTAAACGGATACACTGAAACTTATGGATCAGGTCAATAAGAAATTAAACAGACTAAAAAAGCCCGAGCAAATGCTCGGGCTTTTTTTATGGTTACATCTCTGCAGTTTGTTTATTCAAGTAGAATGTAATAGATGAAATCAACCCCTTAAGATCAAATCTAACCCCCTATCACCCACGTTTGTCACGGAATACATGCCGTAACATTAAACCAATAAAATAACCCGTTGTATAGACATAAAAAAAGGAACCCGAAGGTTCCTTTTTTTTATTTGTTGTTTGATTGCTTTTGCATCTCTTCCAATCGAGCGGCAAACTTAGATTTTTTCTTAGGCTTCTTCTTGTTCTCTTGAAGCTTAGCATGAATGGCCTCATCATCAGTAACTGATCTAATAATCCATTGCTGACCAAATGTAATCATGTTTGCTAAGAAGTAGTAATAACTCAATCCAGCAGCATAATTATTGAAGATACCCAGGAACATAATCGGCATCAAGTACATGATGTACTTCATTTGCGGCATTTGTTGTGTTGACCCAGTCATCTGAGAGTTCATCCATGTATAAATAAGGGTTGACACCGTCATTAATAGGGTAAACAAACTGATGTGATCTCCATAAAATGGAATATCGAAAGGCAGATTGTATATACTATCGTAAGTACTTAGGTCATCTGCCCACAAAAAGCTTTGTTGTCTCAATTCAATACTTGATGGGAAGAATCTAAATATGGCAATCAAAATAGGAAACTGTAAAAGCATGGGAAGACACCCCCCTAATGGACTTACCCCTGTTTTGCGGTAAAGGTCCATGGTTGCTTGTTGCTTCTTCATCGGATCCTTATCCTTGAACTTCTCATTGATCTCATCAATCTCTGGCTTGAGAACTCTCATTTTTGCCATCGACTTGTAAGAGGTGTAGGTAAAGGGGAACAAAACCATCTTAATCATTAAGGTCATGATCAAAATGATTAATCCATAATTCAAATTATAAGTATCTAACCAGTTAAATACTTTAATTACCACGTACTTGTTGATCCAGCCAAAAATCCCCCATCCCAAAGGAATGATTTCTTCATACTGTTTATTGTATGCTTGAAGGGTTTCAAAACGGTTTGGACCTAAATACAATTCAAATGAAGTTGTATTTCCTTCAGCAATAAGTTGTAAATCTGAAACCAATACTTTGGTTATTTCCTCATCTCCTTCAGTAAGTGACGAAGTTAATTTACCCGATGAAAACATACCGTTTACGGGAGTCAAGATTGACGAAAAGAATTGTTGTTTGTGAGCTATCCAACTCAGGTTTGACAAATCTTCTGAATCATTACTTCTCTCAGATAAATAGTCATAGTCATCACCATTTTCTAAATATCCGATGGTCGTCGCGTACTGTTCATTCTCTAAACTCTTTTCTTGACGAAGAGTATTTTGATTCCAAAGAACATTCATTGGAACACCAGAAGACTGAATTCCGCGTACTGAAGTACTAATCATATACCCTTCCTTAGGAAGAGAATATGTTATTTCAACGGGAGTTGGAGCATTTATAGAAGTAAATACCACTACAGAGTTACCCTCAATCTTTTTTTCTTCTACCGAATAAAAGTAATCACTTGACCTTTTATTGTTAGATGAGAAAGAAAGTAGAGAACTATTGTCTATTAAATTAAGAGGCAAACTGTCATAAGTTTGGTACCCTTTTACATAAGCCTGTGTAATTTGAGCTCCCTTAGTAGAAAAAGTCAATTGAAGTTTATCACTTTCAATTTGAACAAACTGTTCTTTAAGGGTATCTACCAAAGTAGAATCTTTTTTCACCACCAAGGGTGCTTCCTCAACCTTTTGAATTGAATCAGAAAGAATTTCTGTCCCTTCAATACTAGCTTCTGGCTTTAGAGGGGCTTGTTGTCCATTCCAAAAATAAAAGAAGATGACAATGGCTCCAATTAAAGAAAACCCAATTAAGGTATTCTTATCTAATCCTTTTTGCTCCATAGTAAATTATTGTTCTATCTGATTGTGCTCAATAGCTGCTTTGACAAATCCAACAAATAAAGGATGAGGGTTTGCTACTGTGCTTTTATATTCTGGGTGAAATTGAACTCCAATAAACCAAGGGTGTTCAGGAATTTCAACAATTTCTACCAATCCAGTATCAGGATTTACTCCTGTGGCTATCATTCCGTTCTTTTCAAAGTCAGCTAAGAAATCTCCGTTAAACTCATAGCGGTGACGGTGTCTTTCTGAAACTTCCTTTCTCTTATATACCTTTTGAGCTAATGATCCTTCTTTAAGATCACAGTCGTTGGCACCTAGCCTCATCGTACCACCGTATTCGGTAACCTTTTTCTGAGCTTCCATCAGGTCTATCACTGGATGCTTAGAATCTTTACTAATTTCTGAAGTATTCGCATCCTCCCAACCAATAACGTTTCTAGCAAACTCAACGACTGAAGCTTGCATACCAAAACAAATACCCATAAACGGAACCTTGTTTTCTCTCGCAAACTTAACCGTAGCAATTTTACCTTCAAAACCTCTCTCACCAAATCCAGGAGCTACTAAAATACCGTGTAAACCTTTGAAAATGTGTCCAGCATTTTTATCAGTAATTTTCTCAGAATGAATCCATCTAATTTTCACATCACACTCATTGGTAGAGCCCGCGTGAATAAATGCCTCTGATATGGACTTATAAGAGTCTTTTAACTCTACATATTTACCTACTAACCCAATTTCAACTTCGTGTTTTGGGTATTTTAATTTATATAAAAAGTCTTTCCAGCGAGTCAATTCTGGCTCTCCGGTAGTCGGAAGGTTAAGCTTTTTCAAGACTACTTGATCTAGTCTTTCTCTTGACATTAACAACGGAACTTCATAGATGGTTGAAGCATCTAAAGACTCAATTACTGCATCTTTCTTAACATTACAGAAAAGGGCCAATTTTCTTTTGATTTCATCTCCGATCTCATGCTCAGCACGACAAACTAAAACATCTGGCTGTAGTCCAGATTCTTGAAGTAATTTTACAGAGTGCTGGGTAGGTTTGGTCTTAAGTTCACCTGTGGTAGCTAGGTATGGAAGAAGTGTTAGGTGAACCACCATACAATCATCTCCTAACTCCCATCTAAGTTGACGAACGGATTCTATATAAGGCAATGCCTCAATATCACCCACTGTACCACCAATTTCAGTAATAACTATTTCAAACTCACCTGTATTACCAAGCTGCTTAATTCTATCTTTAATTTCATCTGTGATGTGAGGAATTACTTGAACGGTTTTTCCTAAGTAATCACCACGTCTTTCCTTTTCAATTACTGATTGGTAAATCCTTCCGGTAGTCACGTTGTTAGCTTGTGACGTAGGACGATTCATGAAACGTTCATAGTGACCAAGATCAAGGTCCGTCTCTGCACCATCATTGGTTACATAACATTCCCCATGCTCATATGGGTTCAAAGTACCTGGATCAATATTGATGTATGGATCTAATTTCTGAATGGTTACAGAATATCCTCTTGCTTGAAGCAAGGTAGCTAAGGAAGAAGAAATAATTCCCTTTCCTAGTGAGGAGGTTACCCCTCCGGTCACAAAAATGTATTTGGTGTTTCCCATACCGTAATTTTCACATGTTGAAAAGACGGTTGCAAAATTAGGCATTCTTATTCATCCCCCAAAGACAGTTTCGCTTTTTTAGAAGCCCCAAGAAACAATAAGTGTTGGCATTATGGGTAATTGATTCACCCTTTTTGCGTCAACACGGTCAAAATAGAAAATATTCTCTCTGTTCAATACGTTGGTAGCAGCTACAGAAACATCTAAATCAGAATTCTTAGAAAGTTCAAAGTGCTTTTTAACGGTTAAATCAACTCGGTGATAATTAGGCAGTCTACCTTTATTCAACTCTCCATAATTAATGGTTAACTGACCGTTCTGAGAGGTATAATCGTAGTCTAAATTAGGTCTTCCTGAACCATCGGTAAAGGACATTGACGGATAAAATCCTTGTTGCTGGGTAAATGGAAATCCTGATCCAAAATTATATCGGGTTGAGATTTCCCAATCTAATTTCTTTCCTAATTTATAGCTAGCTACCAAGTTTACGTTGTGGTTTCTATCAAAATGAGGAGAGTAAACTTGAACGCCGTCATCTCTTGTTACCTTAGTATAGGAGTATACCGCCCAAATATAAATTCTATTGGTAGTGTATTTCAATGAGAAGTCAATTCCGCGAGCAAGACCTTCTTCTACAATAAAATCTTTTCTCAACAGTTCCGGCTTGTCGTTGTAAGCTGGAATATCCTCATATAGTTTGTTTCTGTTGATGTTTGAGATAGGGTAAAAATATTTCACATACCCTTCAAGGTTCATAGTAAGATTGTCTAATACATCATATTCAAACCCTAAAACACCATGCTGAGCCCTTTGAAGTTTACCAGTTACCTGTTCGTCTCTAAATTTAGAAGGTAAATTGGTCGGACCACTTAAAAACCCATAAAACAAATTCACAACGTCTCTATCACTATTGGCAGCGACAAGGTTTTGAGAGTAGAGACCTCCAGATGCTTTAACTCTCATTTTTTCATTGAGCTTAAACTTGACACCCAGCCTAGGTTCCATAGAAAATTCACCAATGGATCCGTAGTAATGCATTCTAAACCCAGGATTCACAACCCAACGATTAGATACAAATCGATAAGTTACATACCCCGCCATTTCTGTGGTATTTTCATTTTGACGGATTTTAGTTCCGACCTCATTGGTCAACACCAAATCGGTTGCATATCCAATGGCTTGGAAACCATATCTCACCTCATCTGATTTTCTCAAAAAATAGGTAAAATCAAGTCCACCGTTAAAACCAGAAATTGAACTCTCTCTTGGCTGACCCGGAATTTCTGAACTGTTTATTACGTAATCAGAAAAAGCGAGATTACCTCTAATTAGCGTTGCTGAAGACGGAGGAACAATAGTGAAGTCTGCCCCGTAACCTTTAGAATTCCAGTTAATGGATTTATCACCCCCAAACTGAACACCATCAGAAAAGCTAAAACCAAATAGGTTTATCTGAGATCCTCCTTTACTTTGAAAAGTGTACTTACCGTAAACATCTGTAAAGCTAAAAGGCAGCCCGTCATATTCGGTTTCTGCATAAGGATATAATACCTTACTGGTTTGTTCTAAATAAGAGTGTTTTGCGGAAACTAAAAAAGAGCTATTGGCAATTCCCTTGTCATTTTTCTTTCCAATAGGTCCTTCAAACAAAACCTTAGACATGTAGGTACTTGTAGACACTTTCCCGGCAAACCTTTTAGTATTTCCTGGTCTGGTTTTAATGTCCATTACAGAACTTGTTCTAGAACCATACTCGGCATTAAACCCAGCCGTGTGAACGTCTGCAGATTGAAGAATATCTGTGTCAAAAACACTAAAAAACCCGATGCTATGAAACGGATTGTAAACGATCATTCCGTCTAACTGCACCAAGTTTTGAATGGGTGCACCTCCCCTAATGTATAATTGTCCTCCTTGGTCACCGGTTGTTACAACTCCAGGGACAACTTGTATTGCTTTAATAATATCAGGGTCTCCTCCAACCGAAAACTGTTCAATGGTTTTTGGGTTCAAAGTGGTTACCGAGGTAAGGACCTCTACTTTTGCCTTCTGTTTTTCTCCCGAAAGGTTAATGTCGTTTAGTATTTCTGAAGACTCTTTTAAGTAAACTTTTTTTGAAAAAATTTTATTGTCTTCTATAGTAACCTTTTGACTTACCGTCTCATAACCTACAAATGAGTAGGTTACGGTGTAAACACCTTTAGGTAAATCATTGATTTGATAAAATCCATTAAAATCGGAAACTGTACCGACTTTTGCTTCAACCACAGCAACGTTTGCAAAGGGAATGGCAGCTCCTGAACTTTCTTCATAAACGAATCCACGTAAGATTCCTTGAGAAAATGAGGCAAAAGCTGAAAAACCAAAAATAATAGTGAGGAGTAGGTTCTTCATAGTGTGTTTTTATGATTTCCAAATATAAACAATTGTAGAGACCCTTAAAAAAGGATTTTAACATGAAGTTCTCGCAGTAGTTCATAGGGGTCAACATCTCCAGAACCAATGCCTTTTAACTTTCCATCGTACTCTCTTAAGTATTTGATAATATTGAGAGACTTTGCCATTGAGTAATGCTTTGCACCTAACTGATAATCTTTAACAAAGTATGGATTTACCCCTATAAGCTTTGCGATTGCAGAAGAATCAATTCCTCGAGAACCGTGAATCATCAATAACTTTGAAAAGTAATTAAACAAGATTCCCATGGTTAAGATAGGCGGATTTTCTTTTGGATTTTTCTTGAAGTAATCAAGTATTTGAAAAGCCTTAAAACGATCTCGATGAGCAATTGCGTTGATTAACTCAAAGTTGTTATACTCCTTGCTAATACCAATATTCTCTTCAATGACCTGAGAGGTTATGGAGGAGCCGGGTTTTAGTAAGCCAAAAAGCTTATCTAACTCGTTGTTCAATCGAGCTAAATCTGATCCTACTTGATTTGCTAAGGTTGCCGAACTTACGGTATCTATCAAAAACCCCTTTGACTTTACCCTTTTTTCTATCCAAGTAGGAACTTGATTGTCATACAGTTTCTTGGCTTCTAACATGACATGATCTTTGGCCAATAGCTTACCCACCTTCTTGCGCTTGTCGAGGCTTTTGTATTTGTGGGCAAAAACCAAAACTGTGGTGGGTGAAGGGTTCTCAAGATACCCTTCTAGCGCATCAAACGATTTTAAATGCTGAGCTTCTTTTACAATCACCACATTGTATGGAGCCATCATTGGGTATCGTTTAGCTTCAGAAACCACGGTCACTATATCGGTATCTTTACCATACAATATGGTCTGATTAAAGCTCTTTTCTGATTCGTCTAAAACAGTTTTTTCAAGAGCGTCTACCACTTGATCAATAAAAAAGGACTCTTCACCCATCAAAAAATAAACAGGGTGAAATTTTCTGCTTTTTATCTCCGTAAGTATGCTATCAAAACTGTGAGCCATGCTATAATATAGTTATCAGTTCTTCCATGTCAGAAATTTCAAAGGTCGGTTTTTCAAGGTGAGGTTGTTTCTTTGGATTGAAAAATATTGCATCCATTCCTATCCCCATGGCCCCTTTTACATCTGCCTCTAAATTATCTCCGATCATTATGGCGTTTTTTCTTGTAGCCTTGGTTTGAAAAAGAGCCTGTGAAAAAATTTTGGGATGGGGTTTGTTCACCCCAATATCATCGGAAGTAAAAACAGAAGAAAAATACTTTTCAATTCCTGTTTTCTCCATTTTTATTGATTGAACTTCACTAAAACCATTGGTGATGATATGAAGTAAGTAATGTTCTTTTAAATACTCTAAAGTTTTAATTGAGTTTGGCAGTAAATTAGTCTTGTGAGGGCCGTGCTTTACATAAAAGGCATCAAGCTCAACGGCTAATTTGTGGTTTAGAACTCCAAAACTTTCTAAGGCCATTTTGAAACGGGTTGATCTCAACTCATTCTTACTTATTCTACAGCTTCTATACTGGGACCATAACCAGTCATTTACCTCGTAATACTTCTGGTAAAAATGAGAAAACTCGATATCCCTCAACTCATTTAACTTAAACTCCACAAAAAGCTCTTGTAAAGTTTCTTTTGAGTTCTTATCAAAATCCCAAAGGGTATGGTCTAAATCAAAAAATATGTGTTTATATTTTTTCACCTTTTGAGTAGGTTTAGTGGCCAAGGCAGTCGGTTAAAAACATGCAAAGCGTAATCTTCATTTTCTGCTCCAAATCCTGCATAAAAATCTCTTAAGCCGGGTAAGTTGCTACCTTCAAAATCAAAAATGGCATTTGAGTTAGCATTTGCCTGAATAAACTGATCAATAAGCCAAGTCATTGCCTGAGTTTCTTTGGCATACTGGTTTGCTGCAGAGAACAAGAACACCTTTCTATTCTTATTGACCAAAATAAAAAAGCCTGCGATAACGGTATTTGTTTCATCGCAAACCGACCAAACTTCTGCCATACCCTTATGCCTTGCAACGTACATCAATTGTTTCATTACAGGAAAAAAGTCTTTGCGAAGTGAAAGACTCCTCCCTATATTCTCTTTAAAAATAACCAAGAGTCTGTCTATACTATCCGATTGAAAAACTGAAAATTGATGACTCCTTCCCTTCTTTAAATTTCTTTTTGTTCGAGAGTTGTAATTAGACTTTATCTGCTGATAATCTTGCGAAAGGTGTAATACTAAATTGGTTTGTCTTTCAACTTCGATAAATTCATGATTGTGATTATAGCTATTGAAATAGACTTCACCATATTTAAAATCTGAAGGAATGCTAGTTAAAAAATCATTCATGAGTTTCCCAGAAATGGGATAAGGAGAAAAGATTCCCAGTTGCTGAACGCCTGTAGGTCTAAAAATATATTTCACACCCCATTTAACATCCCACGTAAGTGGCATTACGGCTTCATAATCATTCAAGATCAAACCGGACCAATTGGGTGCACTTATATCAAGGTACCAAGAGTAGGCATAGGCAAATTCAGAAGGACTCTTTCTTACACACGCATCCCATTTTTCAGTATCAATTTCTGAATCAGGTAGAAAGGTAATCATGGTAGGGCGTATTTTACCATTTTTATGTAAAGATCATTCCACCCCTTCCACTCGGGCTCTACTTCGCTAAAAATTCTATTGTGCCATACAGAGACGAACATTCCGTCTACTTCTTTTACCGCATCAATCATCTCTTTTATTTGTGGCCATGCTTTTATTGCAGGAATGGACTGGTAATACATCAGGGCACCTTCCATTACTTGAAAAGGATAAATTTTCAAGGGCCTTTTCACTTCCATCTCCAGGTCGTAAAAATCAAATGGATGCGCAATTCCGGCTCTAAATCCTAAATCATTTGAAAATCCCATAGAGTAATCTTCTGTGATTCCAAAGTTGATCAAATGCCTATAGGTATTTGGGAAATTAAGCATCAAGAAATGTTGTCTACTTCTTTTTACCGGAATATTAAGAACCTTTTCTAGTCCTTTGACTTCTTTTTCAAGAATTGACTCAGAGGTGTTGCTTTTATAACTAGGGTGAATACCAACAGGTGCAAAATCATTAATACCCTTTACCGCTGCGTGTAATTTTGGAGAGTAAAACGGAACGTTTCTATCGTACTGACCAAAAGAAGAAAACAAGACAAAGTATTGGGCATCAAACTGCAAGGATTCTTTGAGAGACGCTTGGTATTCGGTAGTATCATAAGGATCGTCTAAAATCCCTAAAACCGTTAGAAAGCGATTGTATGCGTTTACAAATGAAAAGCTACCCAAGTCTTTTAAAAACCCTCCAATCGTCCTAAATCCGCCTTTGCTTTTGTAGGCATAAAGATTATCAATATCTATGGTAGAAAGAAACTTGTACTTAGGTGGATTAAAATTTACTTCAGGATATACCGCTTGGATTTTTCTTTTCACCAAGCTTGCCCAGTGATTTACAATAGGCTTTTTGAGAAAGCCTTCTTTATAGGCTAAGCTCTCGGTGGGCGGGAATCTGCCGTGTTCATCTGCAATATAGGGTAAATACTCTTCATACCTTGTCACCATATAGAAGCTAGCGGCAAAAGGGTCAAAAGGCAAGGCTGAGTTTCCTTGGGTATTAAAAAAAACAGGCAGTCCGTCAAGGTCTTCTACATAGATCTCTTGTTCAAAAATATCTGACTCAAACAACAGCTCAGCAGGAATTATAGTAACTCCGCGATTTACTCTTTTTTTAGAGTAATTCAACAGGACTGCAGAAGTATCTTCAAAAATAGCCTCGTTGGAAGTAAATTCAACTTTCACTCCCAATACATCTTGAAAGATTAAAGAGAAAATATACTTTATTCTCGGCGTTATTTTATCGGTATAAACGGTTATCATAAATAATATTCTGACTAAAGATACAAATTACCATTTCGGGGAAGTAAGGTGATAGAGCAGAGATTGTATCAAACGCAAAGTTCTTTTTGAGTCTGGCTTTCTTTTTGACTTGTTCATAGCAGGATGTGTTATCATAAGACAACCTTTAGTACATTGATTTTCAAAGAAATATCTTTGCTGCCACACCACTTCATTTACGGTTTCATCTAAAGGTAAAACTTCGAAATTCTTGAGCAGGACTTCTGTAGGTAACCCTTTATTTTCTGAATGAGTATAAGACAATTCTGGAAATTTAAAAACTTGGACTTTCAATTCACTTTTTAAAAGCCAAGCCAATCCTTCTCGGTACGCTTTTACCAATTCAGGATATTGCATCCTCTTTTTATAAGAAGCAAAAAACAACTTTTTGTTTAACTCAGAAAACCACCATGTAGTTGCCGTGTCTTGCATATAATTACAGAAGTGTTTTTACAATAATCTCTGCACTGTTGCCGTCGCCGTAAAACGGAATATGGTTCGTAAGATCTGCGCTTAGCAGAACCTTCCCTTTTGTCATAATTTCTTCTGGATTACTCCCTACCAAATACCCCCACCCGCTTTCAATGATCTCTGTCCATTCTGTAGTTTCTCTTGCTACCAAAACCGGCTTTTTTAAGAAATAAGCCTCTTTTTGCAATCCACCAGAGTCGGTAATAACCAATTTTGATTTTTTTATTTGGGCTAAGGTTTCGGTGTAACTCAGTGGGTCACAAAAATGAATCGAAGAAAATTCTTCAAGATCTACCTTAAAGTGTTTTAATGCTTTAAGAGTTCTTGGATGAACAGGGAAGCATATTCTATACCCCACTAAAAGCCCCAAACGATTTACCCCATTGAGGATAGAGAGCAGGCACTCTTCAGAATCGGTATTTGATTGTCTATGGAGTGTAAAAAATATCTCTGAAGGGTATTTAGCTTGGTTTAGTTTGTCTTTAAAAAGCTGTAAGGCATCAAGCATTATATCTCCACACTCAACCACCGTTGCGGTTTTCGCTTCCTCTTTTGCAACTTCAGTTGACTTTTTATTTGGTGTAAACAGTATGTCAGACAACCTGTCTACAACAATTCTATTTTGCTCTTCTGGCATGGACCAATCATTCGACCGTAGACCGGCCTCAATGTGCACCAAAATGCAATTGGCCCTTTTTGCGGCTAAAGCACCTGCAAGAGTGGTGTTGGTGTCTCCAAAAACGATGACCCTTTCAATTTTTTCTGCAGCTATAACTTCCATAAGTGAATCAACCATATCTCCCAATTGAGATCCAAAACTTACGTGGGAGGTTTTCATATGGTAGTCTGGCGCCGGGAGTCCTAAGTCAGAAAAGATAACCTCAGACATTAGCTCATCATAGTGCTGCCCGCTGTGCACAAACAAAAGGTCACCTAGAGAAGCCCCCGCGTCTACAAAAGCTTTAATGAGTGGTAAGGCTTTAATAAACTGAGGACGAGCACCAACATATAACATGGTTTTCATCATAGGCCAAAGCTACAAAATCAACTTATGTATCCTTCATCAGCAAAACTAAAATATCCATGCTTCGAAATAATTAAATGATCTAAGATTTTTATATCCATGAGGGAAGAAGCACTACTTGCCTTTTGGGTTAAATCAATATCTGCCTGAGACGGTCTCAATTGACCTGAAGGATGATTGTGAACCAAGACAATTGAGGTTGACTTTAACTCTAAAGCTCTTGACAAGATCAGACGGATATCTGCCACTGTTCCCGTAATACCTCCCCTACTCAAACATTCATACCGTTGTATTACATGAGCCTGAGAGAGGTAAACCACCCAAAACTCTTCATGGGCTAGGTCAGATAGCTTTGACTTTAAAATAAGATATACATCTTCTGAAGACGAAATGGCTTTTTCAGGAATTTGTCTCACACGTTGATGCTCCATTCGTCGACCCAGTTCAAGTGCAGACAAAATAGTTATGGCCTTTACCTGCCCAACACCCTTTATTTGCGTGAGTTGAGAAACCGTCTTCTTGGAAAGAGATGACAACTCATTCTCTGATTCCGATAAAATTTGTTGAGATAATGCCAAAGCGGAATATTGAGCATAACCACTTCCTAAAATGATGGCTAACAGCTCTGAATTGGTCAATGAGTGTTTACCAGAAAATTGGAACTTTTCTCTGGGTCTATCTTCTTCAGAAAGGCAAGTAATGGGTATGGGAGTCATTTCTCTTTTTTCTGAAAGGTAACTCCAAACCCGCTGTAAAGAAGAAGAGTAATCGAATATAATCGAATAAAAAAACCTCATCGAAATCGATGAGGTTTTAAAATAATGTATAGGTAATAGCTTATAAGCTACTTACATACTTTGTCAATTTAGACTTAAGGTTAGAAGCCTTATTCTTATGAATAATGTTCTTCTTAGCCAATTTATCAAGCATAGAGATTACCTTAGGAAGCTTTTCTCCTGCTTCTTTCTTGTCTGTATTTTCACGAAGACGTGCTACTGCATTACGTGTAGTCTTGTGATAGTATTTGTTGTGTACGCGACGTTTCTCTGATTGACGAATGCGTTTTAATGCTGACTTATGATTTGCCATAATAGTTTTTCCTATTCAAAAATCTTGTAGCCCGTAGGGGAATCGAACCCCTCTTTCCAGGATGAAAACCTGGCGTCCTAACCGATAGACGAACGGGCCATTAATGTTTTAAGAGCGTGCTATCTTTCGATTGCGGGTGCAAATGTAAATCAAAAATCTAAACCCGCAAACCCTAGATCAAAAAAATCAATCTTTTTTTTCATTTTTTTTATCCAAACGATAACTCATCTTGAAACCCAGCTTCTTAGAGGTTGAAATTTTTAAATCATTTGATATTGATCGTATGTCAGAAACAGACACAACGTTAGCCTGATTAATATCTGGGGCCGTTAAATCAAATTCAATGGCTTGAATAATTGCCACCTCAACAACACTTCTCAAAGCATCTTTTGTTACTGTTTGTTTTTCTAAATCGTTAAAAGCAAAAGCGAGCTGTCTTCTTCCCTCCACAAAAAAATGTTTCTCTTTATTGACAAATACTCTACCCAATAGTAATCCATAGTCGTTTACTCTATTAAAATACAATGAATCACTCAAGAAATTATAAACGTTAATCATTCCAAAATAACCATTGGACTGATTTTTTTTAACGTATTGAGTTTTATGAACGTGGTGATTTTTTTAAAAGGCAAATGTGTTGGTATGCATATGAAAGATCAAAGTATCTCCAGAGAACTTTATTTCGGCTTCATAGGTGCCTCTGTCAAAGAATTCAACGACCACCGATTTATCTATAGAGCAAATAGACTCGTTCAACTCTTGAGCAATCTCTTTCAGCAGAAGTTTTAATTCATCAAAAACAGCTTTTGTTTCTCTAAAAACCAATTGCTTAGTAGAAGACTTACCTGCTAATAACTCAAGTATTTTTTTATTTGAACTCATATTAATAGGCTCTTGCAAAAACCACGCGTTGTTTAGAAGGATTTCCAGTAAGGATACATTTTCCATCCTCTAACTTATTTCCGATAGGAATGCATCGAATGGTTGCCTTACACTTCTCTTTAATAAATTCTTCAGTTTCAGGAGTACCGTCCCAGTGAGCATAAACAAACCCACCCTTTTCGTCTAAAATCTTTACGAATTCATCCCAAGAATCGGCCTTAAAGGTTTTCTCAGAACGAAAATCAGCAGCCTTAGTATAAAGGTTTTCTTGAATTTGCTCTAACAAGTGCTTCACTTTTATCGCAACATCTGCTCGTTGTAAATATTCTTTTTCTAGTGTATCTCTTCGTGCAACCTCAACCGTACCCTTTTCTATATCCTTAGGGCCAATGGCAATTCTAATAGGCACACCTTTAAGCTCGTACTCATTAAACTTCCAACCTGGCTTATGGGTATCTCTGTTGTCAAACTTAACCGATACTCCTAGAGCTTCGAGCTCCTTTTTAATTTCCAAGGCTTTTTCAGAAACCATATCTAACTCTTCCTGCCCTTTGTAAATGGGAATAATAACCACTTGATAAGGTGCTAGGTTTGGAGGCAATACCAATCCGTTATCATCAGAATGCGTCATAACCAACGCACCCATCAAACGAGTTGAAACTCCCCATGAAGTCGCCCAAACATACTCTTGTTTACCTTCTTTGCTTGTGTATTTTACATCAAAAGCTTTGGCAAAATTTTGACCTAAAAAGTGAGACGTACCGGCCTGTAAAGCTTTACCGTCTTGCATTAAAGCTTCAATACAATAGGTTTCTAATGCACCTGCAAACCTTTCGTTAGGCGATTTTATTCCTCGCAAAACAGGTATTGCCATAAACTTTTCTAAAAAGTCCCCATAAACCTCTAACATAGTTTCTGCTTCCTCTATGGCTTCCATTTGGGTAGCATGAGCTGTATGTCCTTCTTGCCATAAAAACTCTGCCGTTCTCAAAAACAATCTAGTCCTCATTTCCCAACGCACTACATTGGCCCATTGGTTCACTTTAATAGGCAAGTCTCTATAAGACTGGATCCAATCTCTATAGGTATCCCAAATAATCGTTTCAGAGGTGGGTCTTACAATCAACTCTTCCTCTAGCTTAGCGTCTGGATCAACAATAATTCCCTTTCCGTTCTCATCATTCTTTAATCGGTAATGAGTCACAACGGCACATTCTTTAGCAAAACCATCCACATGGCTGGCTTCTTTACTGAAATATGATTTGGGAATGAATAGCGGGAAATAGGCATTTTCATGTCCTGTCTCTTTGAAGCGCTTATCAAGCTCTCCTTGAATCTTCTCCCAAATAGCGTAACCATATGGTTTGATTACCATAGAACCTCTTACGCCTGAATTTTGAGCTAAATCCGCTTTTACAACCAGCTCATTATACCATTTTGAATAATCATCGGATCTCTTTGTTAATCCCTTTGCCATCGCGAAATATTTTGGTACAGATATTGTTATCTTTAATGCCACAAAGCTAATAAATAAAAGAGGTAAGAAAACATGATACATAGTAAAATAAAAGCCGCCTTCCTCCTAATCACACCCGTTGTTTTGATATCTTGTTCATCAGGAAATGAAATGGTTAACAATTTCTATGAAGATGGTATTTACTATGACGAATCTTACGGGGGCCATGCTGTCAGCTCTAGCTTTGATTCTGACCAAGACCAATACAACACTCCTAATTACGATCCGTTAAACCAAGACCAGCAGTACGATTACTATTCTCCTGACGATGTAAATTCAGATCGTGTTTATACGCCTTCCGGCGGAGGAGGAAACACAACGACCATCATTAACTACAACGTGGGCTGGGGATCTCCCTACTCAAGGTTTGATATGATGTATGGTGGATATTCAGGATGGGGTGTTGGGTATGGAGTCGGGTTTGGGTACGGATACAATTCTTGGGGTTATCCAGGGTATGGCTATCCACATTACGGCAATCCGTATTGGGGAAACCCCTATTGGGGAAATCCTTACTGGGGAGGCTATTACGGATATAATGATCACCACAATTACAATCCTAACAGAAGAAGAGCCTATGTTAATAATGGGGTAAGTAGATCATCTAGAGTAACCGGTAACAAAACCTATTCAACTCCAACCAATGGGGTTTCTAAAAGAGCCACAAGAAGGAGCACTTATACCCCACACAGTCAAAGGTCAAATAACATTTCTCATCGCGAGGTTAGAACGCAACAAGGTAGATACTCTAGCGGAAAAAACTCTAGGTCTAGATCAAGAATCGGGGGCTACACACCCAGCAGAACCCCATCAAGAAGCTATACACCTAGCCAAAGCCAAGGAGGTTCTGGCCAAAATTACACACCGAATAGGTCAAGAACTTCATCACCTAGTCGTACGAGTAGCCCGACGAGAACTAATTCAGGCTCAAGAGGAAGAAGATAAAACCACATGATGACAAAATTCAAGCTAATCATCCTTGGCGTCCTTGCCATAGGACTTGGAAAAATACAGGGGCAAGGAATTCAAGATTACCTGCGCTTTTCTCAACCGGGCTATCAGGGTCAAGGCAGATTTACTGCCCTTGCAGGGGCTATGTCTGGAGTTGGTAACGACCTTAGTTCCATTTCTCAAAATCCCGCGGCAGCGAGCATATTTAGAATGGACGAATTTGGGGTCAGTGTTAATTTTTACAATGCAACTGGCTACGCAGATTACTATGACAAAAGCACCCTTCAAAACTCTAGTAAATTCTTGTTAGACAACATTGGCTATGTAAAGAAACTAAACCCTAGAGACCCCTACTCGGCTACCGTTTCTATTTCTTATAATCAAGGGGTGAACTTGAGAGAATCACAGGCCATTGTGGCTAACAATCCGGAAAGCTCTGTCATTGATGCATGGATAAGAAATGCCGAAGGAATAAACCCTGACAATTTATATGACAACGGGTTTTACGATGAAGGAACCGCTTATTATACCTTTTTAATTGATTACGACCCGTCTACCGGAACCTACGACTCTCAAGCCCTAGGTAATCCTAAACAAAAAATTGAAATTGACCGCAGAGGCGGTAAAGGAGAAGTAAACTTCACCTATGCAGATGTAGTAAACAAAAAACTGCACTGGGGACTATCATTAGTTTTTCCAACCATCACTTACAGAGATTACATTGTATTGGAAGAGTCTGGCTTTACTGGAGACTCTATTCATAGTTTTGTAAAAGAGAACTACTTTTCTGCAGATGGTGTTGGAGTTGGCGCTAGATTTGGTCTCATTTACAAGCCAAATAACATCATCAGGTTAGCGGCCAGCATTAAGACACCTGAGGCCATTTTTATGACCGGACAATTTGAAACCATCATCTCAGCGAGGTTTGCAAATTCAATTGATGGTGAAGAAGCATCTGTAGAAAATCCAGAATATTTTTATACTGTTTACACACCACCATCCATAACATTGGCGTCAGGCATTGTGATGAAAAAATTCGGTTTTATTGATATTGATCTTGAGTACCTTCCGTTTACTTGGGGAGGATTTTCAAGATTAGGAGATGAAGTTAACAAAGAAATAAACAGTTATCTAAACGGAACGTTAAACGCTCGATTTGGGGTAGAATTAAAAGCAGACCGTTTTTACGCAAGAGGTGGGTACAACTTTCTGTCTAGCCCTTACAACTTTAATGCAAAAGTAGGTCGAAGAGATATTTATGCCGTTGGTATGGGTTACAGAAAGCCCAGCTTTTCTATTGACCTTTCTTACAATTATGTGAGACAGCATAGTCAATATTACCCTTATGCATCTGACTTGGTAAACCCCGTTCAGACCCAATTAGATAAAAACAATATAGCGTTAGGCTTTAGCTTGAGAATGTAATTAAGCATTGTATTTATAAACCATCGCGTTGATATTCATTCCTGCACCTACACTGGCAAAAACGATATAATCTCCGTCGTTGAGTTTATGTCCTTCAAAATCTGTTTTTCGAACCAAATCAAATAGAGTTGGAATGGTTGCCACAGAACTATTACCAAAGTTCTTAATACTCATAGGCATTACCTTTTCAATATCACACTTGGTATCGTATAACTTAAATAGCCTTTCTACTACGGCATGATCTAGTTTAGTGTTAGCTTGATGTAAAAAGATTTTTTTAATATCGGAAATGGCTAATCCTGCTTCATCAATGGTTTGCTTAATAGACATAGGAACATTTTTCAATGCAAACTCATAAATTCTGCGACCGTTCATCTTTAAAAACCGTTCATTCATATCAGAACCGGGCTTATAAGATGGTCCTTCATACAAATAGTAAGCTTCTCTTTGCGCAAATGTGCTTTCTTTTGAGTGTATGATTCCGTACTCGCCCGTTTCATCTAATCCTAATAAAGAGGCGCCTGCCCCATCGGCAAAAATCATTGAGTCTCTATCAGATTTATCTAAGACACGACTTAAAGTTTCTGTACCCACGACTAAAGCGTATTTGGCACGGCCCATCTTTAAATACATCTCAGCAATAATCATTCCTTGAACCCAGCCAGGACACCCGAATAAAATATCAAATGCAACACAGCTTGGGTTTTTAATATCTAATCCGTGCTTAATTCTAGAAGCAATACTAGGAACAGCATCGGTTCTTCCCGTTTCTTTTTCAACATCACCAAAGTTATGAGCAGCGATGATTACCCCAATTTCTTCTGGATCAACCCCACTTTCATCAATGGCCTTTTGTGCAGCCTCTATACCTAGGTCAGAGTTGTTTTGTTCATCTCGAGCGTACCTTCTGTTTTGAATTCCAGTAATCGCTTCAAACTTTTGGATTAACTCATCGGCTGCCTTGTCAAAAGGCACCCCTTTTTCATCCAAAAAAAGATTTTTTACAAAATCTTGATTAGAAACCATTTTATCAGGTAGTACGTGTCCCGTACCTTTAATTATAACTGATGACATTAAAAAAACTTTATTTGCCAAATGTGCTGACAAAAGTTGAGAACACAAGAATTTTTCAAGGTTTTATTTTACCGATTATCAAATTTGTAAAAAACAATTGATTTTATCTAAAAAAATATAAAAAATAAAAACTGAAACAGACATTTGTTGTTTGACAATTTGATGAAGGACAAAACATTAAAATTAGGTACCTTTGCATCCCCTTTGGACACATAGGGTCCGATTGTATTGGGAAACAATATAAGTTATGAAGGAAAAAAAGAACGGGGCAATGCCCACAGTTGAGGAATTAATTGATTCTATTGGTGACGGTCATCACTCTAGCGCACCCACTACTCCATTGAGAGAAGACGCTTTTAACATGACTGCAGAAGAGAAGTTGGAGAAAGTGCAAGAGCACGTGAAGGGAATCATGGAAACTTTGGGCCTAGATTTATCTGATGACAGCCTAAAGGGCACTCCTAAGAGAGTCGCTAAAATGTATGTTAACGAGATTTTTGGGGGTCTTGACCCAAAAGATGCTCCGAAGCTTAGCACCTTTAAGAACAATTACCAATATGGTGAAATGCTTGTAGAAAAGAACATTACGGTTTATTCTACTTGCGAACACCACTTTTTACCTATTGTAGGTAGAGCGCATGTAGCATATATTTCGAACGGAAAGGTTATTGGCCTTTCTAAGATGAACCGAATTGTTGATCATTTCAGCAGAAGACCTCAAGTTCAAGAAAGACTTACAAGACAAATTGTATTTGCTCTTCAAGAAGCTTTAGGCACTAAAGATGTAGCTTGTGTAATTGATGCAAAACACCTTTGCGTTAATTCTAGAGGTATCCGAGACATTGAATCAAGTACGGTTACCGCAGAGTTTGGAGGTATGTTTAAAAACACTGACACCAAAAAAGAATTTCTAGATTACATTCAGATGAAAACTAACTTTGGGGCTTAACAAACTAATATGGTACGGTACGAAGATCAAGAGATAAAAATTTACGAATCTATTTCAGGTAACAAAGAAACCTTTACTCCATTAAATGCACCTCATGTTGGAATGTATGTATGTGGACCAACGGTTTACAGTGATGTTCACCTAGGAAATTGTAGAACCTTTATTTCTTTTGATACCATTTACAGATACCTTTTACACTTAGGATATAAGGTTAGGTATGTAAGAAACATTACCGATGCAGGTCATTTGGAGAATGATGCGGATGAAGGTGAGGACAAAATCTCTAAAAAGGCCCGTATTGAAGCCATTGAACCTATGGAAATCGTTCAGCGATACACTACGGGATTTCATGACGTAATGGCGCAGTTCAATGCTTTGCCTCCTTCTATTGAACCGACAGCTACCGGACACATTATTGAGCAAATTGAAATGATTAAAACCATCATTGACAATGGCTTGGCCTATGTTGAGAATGGTTCTGTATATTTTGATGTGGAGAAGTACAACTCCATTAATGGTGACTACGGAATTCTATCAAAAAGAAAAATTGAAGAGCTACAAAGCGGCTCAAGAGAATTAGATGGACAATCTGAAAAAAGAAGTCCATTAGATTTTGCCTTATGGAAAAAAGCTTCACCTACTCACATTATGAGATGGCCTTCACCTTGGAGTGATGGATTTCCAGGATGGCACCTTGAGTGTTCTGTAATGAGCACAAAATATTTAGGAGAAGAATTTGACATTCACGGCGGGGGTATGGACTTGAAATTTCCGCATCACGAATGTGAAATTGCACAAAACCATGCAACAAACGGAAAGCACGCCGTTAAATACTGGCTTCATGCCAACATGCTTACTCTTAACGGAAAGAGAATGAGTAAGTCAACTGGAAACACCTTGCTTCCAGAAGAACTATTTTCCGGAAACACAGATATACTTGAAAAAGGGTTTGATCCATCTGTCGTGAGATTTTTCATGCTTCAAGCCCATTATAGAAGTGTCTTAGATTTTTCTAACGACGCACTTTTGGCTGCAGAAAAGGGCTACAACCGTTTACTAGAAGCGGTAAAGAACCTTGAAAACCTCTCCGTTTCTAAAGAGTCTTCAACAGACGTTTCTAAACTTATTAAATCAGTTTACGATGCAATGAATGATGACTTTAATACGCCAGTTGCTATTGCAAACCTATTTGAAGGGGTTAAATTCATCAATAATGTTTTAGCTAAAAAGGCAACTATTTCTGCAACAGATAAAGAGGATTTACTCTCGTTTTTCAATTCGTTTATCTTTGAGGTTTTAGGACTGAAAAAGACCGGAGGCTCAGACAACTCAAAGACTTTAGATTCAGCCATGGATTTAATAATCAATCTGAGAAACCAAGCACGAACAGATAAAAACTGGTCACTTTCTGACCAAATCAGAGATCATTTGGCTAAAAGCGGCATTCAATTAAAAGACGGTGCAGAAGGCACAACATATATTCTTTCAGAGTGAATTTAATCATCAAATACTTAAAATGGATATTAGGGCTACCACTATTAGCATTAGTGTATTTGTATAGATATTTAATCTCTCCACTTACTCCAGCTAGTTGCAGACATACGCCTACCTGTTCAGAATACATGGTTGAGGCAATAAAAATATGGGGACCCTTTAAAGGAAGTTGGTTGGGGTTAAAAAGATTGAGTAAATGTCACCCCCTAGGAACATGGGGCTATGACCCAGTACCAAAAAAAGATGAAAACTAAATAATGAAAAAAGAACTTAAATTTTTTGCACTAGCTGCTTTAGTAGCTGCTTGTAATTCGGGAAATCAAAACTCAGAAGGGTCTTATTCGGCAGATGGAAAATCTGGGGAGACTCAAAAGTCGGCAATTCACTATTATGGAGAAACCCATTTAGCCAATGTGAAAATGTTGACCAATGGCGGTGACAATGCAGAAGCCTATTTTAGCTTTGACGGATCAAAATTAGTTTTCCAATCTAACCATGAAAATTGGGGATTGAATTGTGATCAAATCTTTGCATTTGATTGGAAGAACGACGACTTAATCAACAACAAACCGCAAATGATCTCTACCGGTTTAGGTAGAACCACCTGTTCTTACTTTATGCCAGGAGATAGTACTATTATTTACGCTTCAACTCACCTAGGTGATTCTGCTTGTCCTGCTGAGCCCGCTAAAAGAGAAGATGGTGCTTACGTTTGGCCAATTTATCCTGATTTTGATATTTTCATCGCTGACACTAAAGGCAACATGATTGATACCATTATTTCAGGTCCTGGTTATGACGCAGAAGCGACGGTATCTCCTACGGGAGAAAAGATTGTTTATACCTCAATTAAGTCTGGCGACCTTGAACTTTACGTTTGCGACATAGATGGAAGTAATGAAGTTCAAGTTACCAGTGAGCTAGGTTATGATGGCGGCGCCTTCTTTTCACCTGATGGGTCAAAGTTGGTATTTAGATCTAGCCGTCCAAAGACAGAGGAAGAAATTACTGAGTATAAAGAATTACTTTCTCAAGGCCTAGTTAAGCCTACAGAAATGGAAATCTATGTATGCAACATTGATGGTAGTAACTTAAAACAGGTTACCAACCTAGGTCAAGCAAACTGGGCTCCTTTCTTCCACCCTTCTGGGGAGAAAATTATCTTCTCATCAAACCATGCTTATGAGAAAGGATACCCTTTTAACTTATATATGATTAATGTAGACGGAACAGGATTAGAGCAAATCACTAAAGATGGTGTTTTTGATGCTTTCCCAATGTTCTCACCTGACGGTAAAAAACTGATTTTCTCTTCAAATAGAGAGAATGGTGGCACACATGCAACCAACTTGTTTATTGCTGACTGGATTGATTAAATAATGTTTCTATAAATAAAAAAGCCCCATCAAATGATGGGGCTTTTTTTATGAATGATGGTATTTTTCGTTATTTAAAATGGAAAAACCGCGATACAACTGCTCTAAAAAAATCATCCTCACCATTTGATGAGAATAGGTCATTGAGCTTAAACTAATTTTAGATTGAGCCCGTTGATAAACGTCGTCAGAAAACCCAAAGGCACCTCCAACAATAAAAATCAGTCTCTTCGGACTCGTATTCATCCATTTTTGAATTTGAACGGCCCATTTCTCTGAAGAAAACTGTTTTCCGTTCTCGTCTAGCAGTACTACAAAATCTGAGGCTTCAAATTTTGACAGAAGAAATTGACCTTCTATTTTTTTTATTTCTACCTCAGAAGTTTTCTTTCCTCTCTTCACATCAGGCCATTGCACATAAGAAAACTTGGTATAGTGAGGAATTCTTTTCAAATACTCATCTTCACCTTGTTGTAAGTATTTTGCATTTGTTTTACCAATTACCCAAAAGCAAATCTCCATAATTGTATCTTCGTTCAAAAGTTAAGACCTTTGCAATATTAAGCATAATTGAAAGGACATGTTAAACATTCCTAATCTTCAAGAGATTATTAAAAACGCCTTTACGGAGGACGTTGGAGATGGAGACCACAGTACCCTAGCTTGTATTCCCGACACCCAATCTGGTGCAGCTAAACTTCTTGTTAAGGAAGAGGGAATTTTGGCAGGGGTAGCCCTTGCCAAAGAGATTTTCTCCTTTTACGACCCACGATTAGAAATAGAGATTTTACTTGAAGACGGAAGCCCCATAAAGCCAGGGGATGTTGCGTTTATTGTCCGTGGTCCAGAAAGATCATTATTAACAACAGAGCGTTTGGTTTTGAATTTCATGCAAAGATTAAGTGGAATTGCAACGCAGACCGCTAAATACGTAAAAATGCTTGAGAATACTCCAACAAAAGTGTTAGACACCCGGAAAACAACCCCTGGTCTACGCCATTTAGAAAAATGGGCTGTAACCTTAGGAGGAGGAATGAATCATCGCATTGGCCTTTACGATATGATAATGCTCAAAGACAACCACATAGATTTTTGTGGTGGCATTACAAAAGCGGTTGAAAAAACTAGAAAATACCTAGAGGAGCAAAACAAGCCACTAAAAATTGAAGTAGAAACCAGAAACCTAGAAGAGGTAAAAGAAGCTTTATCTTGTAAGGTTGACCGAATAATGCTTGACAACTTCTCCATAGAAAACACACAAAAAGCCTTAACTTTAATTGGTGGTAAAGCAGAGACAGAATCTAGCGGTGGCATTACTGATAAAAACATAAAGGACTATGCAAACTGCGGAGTAGACTTTATTTCGGTTGGCGCTTTAACCCATCAAATATTTAGTTTAGATCTTAGTCTAAAAGCAATTAAATGATCAGAAAGAAGGCCCAAAATAAATGGGAGATATTCTATCGGTTTGTCAAACGAAAAACCAAACAGGTGCCACTTCCGTTTATGGAAGGCATGTCTTTATATGATGTTGTAAGCTTTTTTATCCGGGGAATCATTGATGGAAAAATCACGACGAGGGCTTCATCATTAGCCTTTTCATTTTTCTTAGCCATATTTCCGGCCATACTATTCTTGTTCACCTTAATTCCCTACATAGCAATTGATGGATTTCAGATGGAGCTATTTGAACTCATGCAAGATATTATGCCACCACAGACCTATGAAGAAGCCAAAAGCACCATTGACGATATTCTTACGCACAAACAAGGAGGGCTTTTATCAATAGGTTTTATTGCCACCCTATTATTTGCAACCAATGGGGTTTATTCAATAATCACAAACTTTTCGCAATCTGTTCATGAAATTGATTTCAGAAGTTTTTGGCAACAATACATTGTAGCCGTTGGACTCACCATCATCCTTTCTATACTTCTTATAATTACCATAGTGGTTTTAATATTTACCGAATCTGTAGGTAATTATTTTGTAGAACTAGACCTGCTATCTAACTACGTTGTTGACCTAATACAAGGAGGAAGAGTAATTACTTTGATTATTCTAGTCCAAACGAGTATTTCTTTACTGATATATTTTGGTCCTACGAAAAAGAGTGACTGGCACTTCTTTAGTCCGGGTTCACTATTAGCCACCACCCTGATTGTGATTATTTCATTTTTATTCGGATATTACATAGATAACTTTTCACAGTACAATAAGCTATACGGATCTATTTCTACATTAATCATAATCATGTTATGGATTTATGTGAATTCATTAGTTTTGATAATAGGGTTTGAATTAGATGCAAGTATTGCAGGAGTAAAAAAGAAAATTAAAGACAACAATAAAAGAGATTAGATTATGAGAAATGCCATTATCACCATTGCCTTGTTGGTAATTCCATTTTTAGGGATGAGTCAGTCAGATGAGATATTAGGAATTTGGCTCAATGAAAAAAAAGACTCTAAAATAGAAGTCTACAAATCGGGGGATAAGTATTTTGGAAAAATCATTTGGTTAAAGAACAATGTAAATGACGATGGCACCAGTCCAAAGTTAGATAAGAAAAACGAAGACAAAGCCGAACAGAAAAAACCCATTGTTGGTAAGGTAATTTTAACCAATCTCTCTTGGGACGCTGATGACAAAGAATGGTCAGACGGTGAAATCTATGATCCTAGAGGCGGCTCTCTTTACAGTTGTTTTGCTAGAATGGAAGCAAAAGATAAATTGTTTATCAAAGGATATATTGGCTTTAGCCTAATTGGAAGAAGTACTATTTGGACCCGTGTAAAATAATCACTTACCGAATCAAGGTAATGTGAATTATTTTCTCTTTCTCCTTGTCATTTTGGTCTCTATAGAGGAATCGGGCTACATAAACACCTGGTTCCGCTCCTTTTCCATCCCACCCTTCATTTGGATCTTTGGTATAGAATAACTGTTTGCCTTGTCGATCAAAAATTCTAAGCTCATAATAAGACCCTAAAAATCCTTGAATACGATACACATCATTTAACCCATCTCCGTTGGGAGTAAAGCTTGAAGGCTCAAAGAAGGGGTCGTCTCTACATACTTCATACTCAACAAAGATGGAATCTGACACTGGTCCACAAACTGTTTGATAGGTAACTATTAACCAACCTGTATTGTATGCAAAGGCAGAGTCTCCAGTCTGGCCATTTGACCATTCTATAGGGTATCCTATATCAGGCACCACAAAGGTTACGTTTTTGCCGTGGCATTGCAGAATATAATCATCCAAAACATCAAGAGTTGTGCTTAAAAGATTAATTCTAAACGTATCTGTTTTTACACAGCTCCCGAGGGTTGCTTGCACCCAAAACTCTCCGGAAGTTGACGGAACAAACGTTGAACCAGTAGAACCATCACTCCACAAATAATTCCCTGGAGAAATATCAGGCAAAGTTATGGTGGGTGGATTTCCATCACAAATAGCATAATCTTGAACCGAAATATCGGGCATATGAAATATCCTAAAAGTATCTGTGACAGAGCAAAGTCCATTAACAGCAGTAACCCAGAAGGTCCCAGTATCTGGATAAACTTGAGCATTCCCAGTATTTCCATTACTCCAATTATAAATCACAAACGGAGCACCTGGAGCTTCCATTAACAGTGGGGTTCCCTGACAAGAAACGGTATCTTTAATATCAAAGGGAGGCAGGTAAAACAGATCGACTTGAACAGTATCTAAACCATTAATACAATCATCTAAGATTTCTAATACATAGGCCCCTGAACTGTTTACTGTAATATTACTAGTTGTATCACCAGTATTCCAAAGTAGTTTAGAGCCATTGACATTAGGAGGACCAATAATGGTAAAAATCGAGTCGCAAACTACAGTATCTTGGGTTACAATATACCCTGTTGAGTCAATAGTTAAATCATAAATGTATTCCGCTCTACCAGCACTACTTATTGTTACCCCAGAAAAACTAGCAGGCGACCACGGGTCTATAGAATTATCCTCTCTTGTGTAACCTACGGACCTACCTGGATAGTTTACCGTATAAGGAGGAGGTGTTGCGGTAAATCCCGTTCTTGAAGTAAAGACTCCCCAGTATGGATCACTTAAGCAATTACCTGTGGTTCCGTTTAAAGTATTGGGTTGCCCATACACCTTATAAATATAAACTGCTTCTATATTTACACTGTTGGTAGATACTGTTGGACCACTACCATTCGGCCAAGCCAAAGAAAACGGCAAAGTTGCTGGAATTCCCCAAATACTAGTATCTCCTATTGCAGCCCCAGAATGAGGAAATGTAACGCCAGTCCCAACAACTGTACCATCCCAACTATTAGGAGTTCCATCAGGTATGGTAGTCCCGGTAACAGAATTCATCTGATACCTGAATAGTTGGTCGATCTGATAGTTTTGAGCTCCTCGGGTCATGACTCTTCTTATTTGTCCTTGAAGAAGAGCTCTACTGTACAAAGCCACGTCATCTATTTCTCCATCAAAGTATTGATCAAAATTGAATATTTTTCGATATCCAATAGAAGATGTATAAGTTGGATCTGTATCCATTGTAGTTCCATTACCAAAGGTATTTCCCGTCTTTAAAATTCCATTAACATAGACATCTATATTATTAATTGAATTTAAGACCACAGCCACATGGGTCCAACCAATATTGGTTCCAAACATTCCTGTTTGAAAGTTATGGGTTTTGTAATCGTTAAAAGAAAAACCGGTACCAGCGCCAATAATTACCTGAATATTTGTAGTAGTAGCGACTATTGAAAAACCAGAATAACCCGTGGTATTCTCTTGACTTACAAAAAGGGCTCCTTGAGAAAACCCATTAGGTTTATACCAAGCAGTAAAAGTAATTGGAAAAGATACCGTATCTAAACCGGCAGGAATTTGAATTTTAGAGTTGGTACCACTCTTATAGGTATACCCGCTTCCAGCTAAAGGGTTTTGACCAAAGCTGAAATTACATAGTAACAGTAATACAAAGCTGAGTATTAGTTTTTTCATATGTTTTATGCGGCATCTTCAACTCTATTTAAGGAAATCACCTAGTAAGGTTAATAAAACCTTGCTTTTCATGGGGATTCCCCTCCTCATCGACAAAAAGTATTTTATAGGCATAGACTCCTTCAGCGACACGCTTACCAGAGGGATCAGTTCCATCCCAGCCATTCTTTATGTTTTTAGAATGATATAGAATATTACCTAATCTATTAAAAATCATTATTTCATATTCAACAATACTATTGGCTTGTACTAAGAAAACATCATTCTTTAAATCACCATTTGGAGAGAATGAGTTCGCAACCCATACCGTAGAGTAATTATTGGGAAGATTTGAAAGAGAGTCACATGGGTCAACTGTGATTGATACATCAGACGACGTCTGATATTTACAATATCCTGCTTGAGCGGTATAAGTGGTATTAACTGTAGGTTTAGTTACAACGCTCAACCCTTGATCTCCAGTAGACCAAACAACACCAAAATTCCACCCCAGATTAAGGGCCGAAATTGAAGTAGAAGCTCCACCGGTTGGAGTACCAATTAACCCCGTGGGCGAACAATCCAATACTGTGCCTCCAGACACTCCTTCATTTAAGTCAAAGTACATGACAAGGTCCATATGAAGGGATGGATTAATATGCGTTGAAGCATTGTTCTGTAGTTCTGATCCTGTAAGGGCTCTTTTCCACATTCTTACTTCATCAATGTCTCCAAAGAAAAAGTGATCGGCACCTACGCCACCATAAGCAGCACCAATTGCCATATTATATGAGTTTCCTAAAACAGGAGGAGTTACTGGAGTGGCATTTGAAACACCATCTACAAAGCCATCTAAATAAACTTCAAAGGTTCCTGAAGAAAAGTCAGCAACGTAAGCAATATGATGCCAAAACCCATCATTTACTAGAGTAACACCTGAAGTTGAAATTGAGACAGGACCTATAGCCGTTTCTCCGAAAAGCATTCCGTTCTTTAGCCCCAATCTATATCCAGGGGTACCTTCTACTCCTTTACTAACTGTAGAAGAGAAGGTCGCTCTATTATCGACCGTTTTTACCCAAGCTTCAAGGGTGAAATTTTCACCGGGAGTAATTGAAAAAACCGGATCATCTGGAATGGAGATATGATCATTAGCACCATCAAAAGTGTAGGTGTAATTATCGGGTTCAGTCACGGTGGCAACCAAATTAACTTCCTCTCCTTCACAAACTATAGTTGGATTTGCGGCGGTAGTAATTGTTAATGTATTTTGACTAAAAACAGGAATGGAAAAAATGATTCCTGTTAATAATGCAATTGTCTTTTTTACCATGAGGTAAATTTATTGAATTGTTCCTAATTATTCATCAATAATGATACGCCTTTAATCAAACGATGAATATTAATTATTTAACGCTGCGGAAGATAATAAAAACATTATTTAAAAAGAGTAATGAATCAGGTTTCTGAGTATCTTTCCCAATTGAAAATAACACATCTGATAATTTTCTATTCATTTACACTAGACTAGTATTTTTATGGAAAGCAAAAAAACTTGGACCATACCTAGGATTGTTTGGCTATGAAAAAATGCAAACTCCAAAGGGAAAGTTAACCCCAATAAAAGGAGAAGGATATAAACGTTACGTGTTTAATAGGTTGGCACCTTATTTTCTAAAGTATTAAATTATACACTTCCAAAAAGCATCGTGAAACCTCTTGCTCAGTGAATCTGTCTTTGTTTTTTTCTACAATTTCTTTTTTGTTTTTCGGATCTTTTGTCATGACTTCGAGAGCGGAAACAAAATCATGAATTGTATTTTCGCAAAGAACACCATCTGCCTCGCTAACAAGCTCAGGAATTGCCCCAACATTACTTGCAATAACAGGAAGGCCATTTTTCAAAGCTTCGGCTATCACCAAGCTAAAAGTTTCTGTTTTTGATGCGTGAAGGAAAATATCTGAATCTTGAAAAAGTTTATACAATTCGGGTTTTGTTAAAAAGCCCTTCCACCTAAAGTCAATATTTAAATTTTCAGAATATTTCTTCATCAAGGGGATTGCATCTCCTCCTCCAGCAAAAGATAATTCTATTTTCAAGTCAGGATTATTAATAGAAAACTGAGCAACAGAATCTATTATTAAATATGGCAACTTAGGATCTGTCTTGGAGGTCTTCCAGTTTGCGACGGCTAACAGTTTTAAATACTTATTTGTACTTTCTTCTTTAATTGAATAAGTAGTTGGTGCAGGAACAATATTGGGAGTTATTTGAACAATTTCCGGAAGGTCAGTAACACTGTTTTTTAAATTATTTAAAGTAAACTTTGAAACGGTAGTTAACGCTGATGATTTCCTGAGAATTGAACGAGAGTGACCAGAAGAAAATTTATACAATTTCCCACGTAAGTGGAAATGTGCCTTGGACCAATGTTCAGTAATTACATGAGGCTTACGCATACAATTAGCCAAGAAACACCCAAAATATCCGGCCGGTAACAAAACATTACTATTAACAACGTCGTACAAAGAAAAGTCTAAAGCAAGTTTTCGAAAAAAACGGCCATATACTTTTAATAGAATCCAAGGGGCAACATAGGCAAGTTTGTAAGAAAAAAAAGTCAGGCTAACTTCCTTTACATTAATTCCTTGATAAACCTTATCAACAATGGTTGCCTTTGGAAAATATCCTTTTTGAAATTGAATTGACAAAAGGGTGAGGTCAACCCCGCTATGGATTAATGCCTTAGCATGTTCAATAATAAAAACACCTTGACTAGGCTTTTCTTTTTTCGGAAACCAATGAGTCACAAACAAAACCTTCATCACTGCTTAGTTTAAATTTATTCCCCTCTTCTTCCAAGAATACGCAAAATATAATGAGACGGAAATTCCAAATAGATTTAATATGACAGGAATTTCAAAAACGGAATAATCCAATGGTTTTGCAAATATGGCCATACCAATCAAGGTAACCGAGAATATTAAATAGATAATGTACTTTTTTGAAAAAGGGTGCATTTCAAATTTTTTGTAAAGAAAAAACACCTTGACTACTTCATAAATAACAACTGAAATTAAAGAGCCAAGAGCTGCACCTTCAATTCCAAGTTTTGGAATCATAATAATATTAAACCCTACCAACAAGAAGAGCATTAAAAATCCTAGTTTAAAGTTTAGATTAAAATACTTTGAATTGAGTAAAATCATGGCACTTGGACCGGTTCCTCCTAAGACTATTTGACTTAATCCTATAAAAACAATTACATTTTGGGTTAAACCAAGGCTATCGGGCAACAGCTGGTTAACTAAACCAAGGTTTATCACTATAAAGAAGAAAATCAACGAGTTAACCAATAATTGAATTTCGGCCCCTTTACCATAAATACTTCTTAGCTTTTGCAAGTTTTCATTTGCCCATGCCTCAGAAATATAAGGCCTTAAACTTGTAGTAATAGATTTTGAGGGTATGCTTACGATTGACCCCACAAAAAAAGCAATAGAATAAATTGCTACATCTGACTTTCCTAAATAAAATCCTATCATTAAAAAGTCAATTCTTGAAAGTAACAATTCCAAGCTTGAAGTCAGCATGATAATTACCCCAAAGTACCATTGTTTTCTAAATTGAAAAAAATGACTTTTAATATTAAATGAAGGAATTAGGTGTCTTGAATAATACAGCATTCCTAGGGTATGTAAAACATATCCAAATGAAAAAATCATTAAAAATGTATTGTCTTCTATTTTATAGACCCAATAAATTAACAAGGTAAAAAGCAATATTAGTCTTCTACCAACATTTTTTAAAAACAAAGGAACAACTGTCTGTTTGTCGATATGAGACAAAGAAGCAAAAACTTCAAAAAAGAGCATCGAAACAGCAGTAGCTGAAAAGTATATCCATGTATTATTTATACTAAATGGAATAACGAAGGATGAAATAATTAAAAGCATTGAAGCGATTGCTGAAATCAGTAAACCAAAAGAAAAGTACTGAGCTTTTTGACGACTATCAAAAATTGGAAAATACTTAATTACAGCATGTGGAATTCCTAGATGACCGAAAGATGAAAATATTGAAGAATAGGCTAAAAGAAGTGTTACTAATCCCATAAAACCTATATTCCCTTCATAAAGACGAGGAAACAAAAACATGGTATTTACTGCTCCCAATCCTACACCTATATAGGCTATTACTGAATTTAAAAAACCTTGTTTAGCAGCCTTACCCATTTTTCCAACTCTGTATTTCTCTGCCTAAAAACGAAAATAGTTCTTGGTTATTCTTATCATAATAACCCGAAATGACTTTTTTAAACATTTCTTTCTCCTCAATACTTGCCGTGGGTTTGCCTCCGCTATTTAGCTTTAAATAAATAGGAAGCAATACTTCTTGCACTTTATGTGGAATGTTTTTCTGAATTTTTAATCCAAATTGGTGAAGCCACTTCTTTTTAATTTTTACCGTTTCATTTCTCACGGTAAAATCAAAGTCATTATAAAATTCAGGGCTAATATCTAGGTGATTCGAAAGGTCTTTCATTGCATTGGGTAGGTCCTCTAGCATCTCTTCAAGAATTAATACATGAACCCTATCCTCGCCTAGCTTTTCTACCCAACGTTTAATGTACCGAATGTAATTACCGTGATCTAATACGCCTTCTTCTTTTATGTACTCTTCAAAAGGAACGTCAATTCTTTGCGTTCGGTACTTTTCAAAAAGATATTGCGACATTAAACGTTTTTCAGGATTTCGCAATATAAAAATCACCTTTGGTTGACTCGGTAAATTCGGAATCTGCTCAAGGGCATTATCATAATACATGTAAGGTGCCGTTGCCTCAAAAACTATTTTGCTGTTTTCACAATGATCAAAGTGTTGACCGTATTTTGAGAGTCCATGCTCAATAAAATTAGCTCCTTTATTAAATCGATTTATTGAATCAGCAAAATAGAAGGTCTCCTTTTGTTTGCTTGCACAAACCTCAGGATGGGCAGCCAACCAAAAGTAAAGTGAACTTGTACCACATTTTGGAGCGCCAGCAATAATTACATTGGGGTATGTCATAGATTTAATCCTTCTACAAATTTAAATAAACAAATTCCTGCTATATTAGCCATCCGCATTAAATATATCTTTCAATATGCTAAAGAATAAAAAAATTCTTCATTTCCTCCTACCTATTGTAGGTCTTTTACTCGTTAACTTCATTTATTTCTATCCTGCACTGCAAGGTAAGGTTCTAGAACAAGACGATATTAAACTTGGCTATGCCAAAGGAAAAGAAATTCGCGATTACAGAGAAACTCATGATGACGAACCCTTGTGGACCGAGGCTATGTTTAGCGGTATGCCAACATTCCAAATCTCGACTGAATACCCAAGTAATTGGATTTACTATGTTCAAAAGACACTGGGTGTAATCGGCGGAAGTTCTTCGGGAATTTATATAGTTTTCATTTTAATGTTTGGGTTCTATTTGGCCTTAATTGCTATGAAAACGGACCCTCTAATTGCTGCTATTGGTAGTATTGCATTTGCCTTTAGCGCCTTCTTTATTATTTCTTACGGAGCAGGTCACAATGCAAAAGTCAGAACTGCAGCCTACATGGCTCCTGTTGTGGTAGGGGTTCTACTCGCTTATCGCGGAAAACTTTTAGCGGGATTTAGTCTCACTGCCCTTTTCTTGGGATTAAGCATTTTTTCTAACCACTTCCAGATTACTTATTACCTAGCTATACTTATAGTTATCATAGGGTTTGTTGAACTCATTTACTCTTTACTTGACAAATCTTTCAACAAGTTTTTAAAGGCCACTGGAGTTTTAGCCGTGGCGGCTGTAATTGCCATAGGTCCCAATATTAGCAGCCTTTGGAGTACCTACGAATACACCAAAGAAACCATGCGTGGAGGATCTTCTGAACTGAAGCAAAAGGCTGAGTCAAAAGGAGGACTTAGTTTTGACTATGCTATGAGTTGGAGTTATGGAAAAGCGGAAACCTTAAACTTGATTTACCCTGACTTTTCAGGTGGAGGTATGGCTCAAAACTATGAAGGAACGGAAACTCACAGTGAGCTTTATCCAAGATATGTAAGCGCGCTTCAACAAAGAGGCGCCCCTAAAAAGACTGCAGAAAAACAAGCGAATCAAATCATCTCTCAAATGTTCTATTGGGGAGATCAATCTTTAGTAAATGGTGGTTACTACATAGGTGCCATTGTGTTCTTTTTGTTTGTTTTGGCCATGTTTGTGGTTAAAGGTAAAGTTAGAGCCTGGGTAATTGCAGCTACTATTGTTTCTATACTAATGGCATGGGGTAAAAACTCTTATCACTTCAATAAATTCTTATTTGACTACCTGCCTATTTATAGCAAGTTTAGGGTTCCATCAATGTCTTTTACCGTCTTATTCTTTGTAGCTCCCTTCTTCGGTTTTTACGGGTTAGGACAATTGGTGAAGTCAAAACTTTCTAAAAAAGAACTTTCAAAATACCTAAAATACACCCTTTACATTACCGGAGGTCTTTCTCTTTTCATTGCGTTGTTTGGATCTTCTATGTTTGATTTTGTTAGTCAAAATGACATAAGACTTAAAGAACAAGGTCTTAACCTAAACTCTTTGTACAATGATAGAGCCTCACTAATGAGAATGAGTGCCTTTAAAACATTAGGTATGTGTGTTGCAGCCTTCGCAATAGTATGGGCGTGGGTCAATGAAAAGGTTAAGCCTGTTTTGGCTATATCTGCTTTAGCCGTTGCTGTGCTTATCGATCAATGGGGATTTGATAAGCAACACCTAAACGCTGACGACTTTCAAACAGAAAGATCTTATGAAGCAGCATTTGCTCCAACTCCGGCAGACCAAATCATTCTTCAAGATAAAGACATTCACTTTAGGGTATTTAACACAACTGCTGGTTTGATCTCAGATAGCTATACTTCTTATTACCACAAATCTATTGGTGGTTATCACGGAGCAAAACTAATTAGATACCAAGATCTTATTGAAAATCAATTATCAAAGTCTAATATGGCGTGTTTTGACATGTTAAATGCTAAGTGGTTTATTGTTGGTAATCAACAAGGTCAAGTTACTGCACAAAGAAACCCGGGGGCTTGTGGAGCAGCCTGGTTGCCCTACCAAATCATCTCTGCCGAAAACGCAAATGATGAAATGAGTAAACTGAGTGATTTCGCACCAAAAACTCAGGTGGTAGTCGATAAGAGATATAGTTCATACGTTGATGATTTACCTAAAAACATCACGGACTCTACATCTACCATTGGCATTATTCAATACGACCCGAAACACATGGTGTACGAAGCTAATATCACTTCAAACAATAGATTGGCTGTATTTTCAGAAATCTATTACGAGGGTGGCAATAATGATTGGAAAGCCTTCATTGATGGTGAGCCAGTTGATCACATCCGTGTAAACTACTTGTTAAGAGGATTGAAAATTCCTAATGGAAAACACAAAATTGAATTTGTATTCCACCCTAGATCGTATTACACAGGAGAAAAGATATCACTTGTCTTCTCTATCTTATTGTTTGGGTCGCTAGGATTCGGACTGTTTACTTTCTATAAGAAGCAGAAGGAAGGATCTACAGAAGAATAAAAAAGTAGATTGCTACTTGAGAAGAGCCTCAGCCAATTTTTGGGTGAGGCTTTTTCTTTCGTAGTCATGATGAGAAGACGACAAATATTGATTTCCTCCGTTTACAGAGTCTATTATCCAATTCTTTATTCCTTGCACGTTTGAATAATCAAACATCTCCCCTGCTTTTGTTTCGTGCAAAATAGCAGCAGCATCTCCATCCACTGGACCGAGACCTAACACGGGGGTTTGAGAACCTAAATATTCGAAGATTTTTCCGGTCAGTATTCCTTTGTTATTGGCAATGTTCGGTATGCCCAACAGCAAGGCATTACTCGTTCTCATGATGGCTACAGCCTTTTTGTGATCAACGTGACCTTTGGTAACCACTTCTACAGGAAAATCGGTCTTCATTGACTCTAGGGTCTTTTCAAGAACCTCATCTCTTCTGCCTACAAATTGAACTTTTACACGGTTCGCTACGTCTTCAGGCAATTCACGCAATGCGGTAAAGAGCCCTTCTAAAGAATAATCTTTAGTAACCGTACCTGTATAACTCATGGTCCACTTTTGCGAAGTAACCGCATCAAGATTTTCAGAAAAATCGTCAGCATCGTACCCATTGGGTAAAATCACAAATTTGCTTTCATGAATCTTTGCCGACTTCTCTTTAAAAAGCCTCACCAAATCTTTACTTACCGTACTTATGTAATCAGCCTTTTCAAAAACGGTTCGCTCAAGGCGGAGGTCATACTTACGTGCAAGCTGGGTCGGATAAAATTGGTTGTAGTAATAGATATCAGTCCATGGATCTCTTAAATCAGCCATCCATGCTATATCACGCCTTTTCTTGAGTTCTAGTCCAATCAACTGAGAAGAATGCGGCGGACTGGTTGTGATGACATGCTTTATGTTTTGTTTGTCAATAATCTCTAAGGCTTTTTTGACCGCTCTTTTGTTCCATGCTCTTCTAGGGTCTGGAATGAAGAAATTACCGCGAATAAACTTAGCGAGTCTTTGTCTTGGCCCCGGTTTATCAGACTCATTGGCAAATCCACTATACGGAACTTCGCTTCTACCGCTAGCTTTTTTATACAAGCTAAAAAGCTCTTTTGTTTCGGCATAATGAACTTCCATATCAGAAGTTTCAAGCGTCAAAGAATCATCTACAATGGGATAGGTTGCTGTTTTAGGGTCAACCGTAAGAATGATTGGGTCTAACCCAAATTCAGGAAGGTACTTGGCAAACTTCAACCAACGTTGTACCCCCGGCCCCCCTGCGGGGGGCCAGTAATACGTTATGATTAAAATTTTTTGATTTCCTGATTTCATCAATGGTAAAGATACACATCCCGCGAAAGCGGAAAAATTATTTTAAAGAGTCTTCTACCTCTTCAAACTCTACGTACTCACCTACGTTATCAGGAGTTTTACTTTTTGCCTTCTCTTTGTCGTATTTCATAGTAACATGATCAGATCCGCGACCAGCCGCTGCTCTCTGAGGAGTTACTAATTTTAATACGTAACGAATTACGGCATACGCCACTAGGGCAATAATTAATATTCTCATTATTTACTTAAATACCAGTTTCTCTCTGCATATAACTTAGTAAATACAGGATCTTTCAAGTTCTTAATAAAGTGAATTTTTTCACCCGTAGACTTCATCTCTGGCCCTAGGTTTTTATTCACATTAGGGAACTTATTGAAGGAGAATACAGGCATCTTGATAGCAAATCCGTCTAACTGTGGATTAAATTCAAAATCACTTAGCTTCTTGGTACCTAACATTAATTTGGTCGCATAGTTCACGTAAGGTTCACCGTATGCTTTACAAATAAACGGAACCGTTCTAGAAGCTCTCGGGTTTGCTTCAATGATGTATACAACGTCATTTTTCACCGCAAATTGGATGTTTAACAATCCGACGGTATTCGTTGCCTTAGCAATTTTATGCGTGTGCTCTTTGATTTGTTGCATCACCAATTCTCCTAAGTTAAAAGGAGGTAATGTTGCGTTAGAATCTCCAGAGTGAACTCCACAAGGCTCAATGTGCTCCATGATACCGATAATGTAAACATTTTCGCCATCAGAAATAGCATCTGCTTCCGCCTCAATAGCACCTTCTAAATAGTGGTCTAAAAGAACTCTATTGTTAGGGAAATGGCGGAATAACTCTACTACGTGGTGTTCTAGTTCTTGCTTATTGATCACAATCTTCATGCCTTGGCCACCCAATACATAAGAAGGACGAACTAACATGGGGAAGCCTAAGTCATCAGCCTTGTCTAAAGCTTCATCTGCTGTGGTAACCACGTCAAACTTTGGATAAGGAATGTTTATTTCCTCTAATAAGCTTGAGAACCTTCCTCTATCTTCTGCAAGGTCAAGACTTTGGTAACTAGTTCCTAAAATTGGAATTCCAAATCTCTCTAATTTTTCAGCCAATTTAAGAGCGGTTTGCCCTCCTAATTGAACGATAACCCCTTTGGGTTTTTCATGCAAAATGATGTCGTAAATATGTTCCCAGAATACAGGTTCAAAGTACAATTTATCGGCAGTGTCAAAGTCTGTTGAAACCGTTTCAGGATTACAGTTCATCATGATGGTTTCAAACCCTTCTTCTTTAGCTGCTAACACACCGTGAACACAACAGTAATCAAACTCAATTCCTTGACCAATTCGGTTAGGACCTGAACCTAATACGATTACTTTTTCTCTTTCAGTAACCTCACTTTCGTTTTCAGCAAAAGGCACACCGCCTTTTTCTTGTATATCTAATTCAAAGGTAGAATAGTAGTAAGGAGTTTGTGCAGGAAATTCTGCCGCACACGTATCAACTAGTTTCCAAACTCTATTGATGTTGTAAGAGGTTCTCTTTTCGTGGACTTCACTTTCAAGACAATGCATCATATGCGCAATTTGTCTATCGGCAAACCCTTTCATTTTTGCATCTAAAAGAAGCTCTTGCGGAATGGTATCTATCGTGTGACCTTCAATGTCTTTTTGAATCAATGCTAGCTCTTCAAACTGCTTCAAGAACCACATATCTATCTTGGTGATATCGTGAATTCTTCTCAATGGAATTCCCAACTGAATAGCATCGTAAATCACAAAAACTCTATCCCAACTCGCTTTTTCAAGTTTTTCAAGGATAATATCTTGTTGAGTATAACCTTTACCATCAGCGCCCAGTCCGTTTCTCTTTATTTCAAGAGATTGAGCCGCTTTGTGAATGGCTTCTTGGAATGATCTTCCAATACCCATTACTTCACCCACCGATTTCATTTGAAGTCCTAGACGTCTGTCAGCACCTTCAAACTTATCAAAGTTCCAACGAGGAATTTTTACAATTACATAATCAAGCGTTGGCTCAAAATATGCCGTTGTAGTTTTAGTGATTTGGTTAAACAACTCATCAAGTGAATAACCGATAGCTAGTTTGGCAGCAATTTTTGCAATAGGGTATCCCGTAGCTTTTGAAGCCAAGGCTGAAGATCTACTTACCCTTGGGTTAATTTCAATCGCTACGATATCTTCTTTTTCATCAGGACTTACCGCAAATTGAACGTTACATCCTCCCGCGAAATTACCGATAGAGCGCATCATATGGATGGCCATATCTCTCATTCGTTGGTAGGTTCTATCAGAAAGGGTCATGGCCGGAGCAACAGTAATTGAATCACCGGTATGAATACCCATTGGGTCCATATTCTCAATAGAACAAATGATAATAACGTTGTCGTTCTTATCACGTAAAAGTTCTAATTCGTACTCTTTCCATCCTAAAAGGGCCTTGTCAATCATCACCTCATGAATGGGTGAAGCTTCAAGTCCTCGAGTTAACGCATCATCGTATTCGTCTTTGTTGAATACAAAAGTTGCTCCGGTTCCCCCCAGGGTATAAGACGCTCTAACACAAAGTGGAAATCCAAATTCTTGAGCAATCTCTTTTCCTTTTAGGTATGATTTAGCTGTTTGTGAAGGCGCCATTCCAACACCAATGCGCTCCATCAACAATCTAAACTCTTCACGGTCTTCTGTGATATTAATGGCAGCGATATCAACCCCAACAATTTTTACACCGTGGTCTTCCCAAACACCTTGTTGGTCAGCCTCAATACACAAGTTTAATGCAGTTTGACCTCCCATAGTAGGAAGAACGGCATCAATATTACGTTCAGAAAGAATCTTTTTAATAGATTCTACTTCCAATGGAAGTAGATAAACGTGATCTGCAACTACATTATCTGTCATAATGGTTGCTGGGTTAGAATTGATTAAAGTAACCTCTATCCCTTCATCACGAAGTGATCTTGACGCTTGTGATCCTGAATAATCAAATTCACAGGCTTGTCCAATAATAATAGGACCTGATCCAATAATTAAAACCGATTTGATACTGTTATCCTTTGGCATTTCGCGAGTTTTTTATCTTCCTAAAAATTTTTCAAAAATATAAGCATAAAAAAAAGGTGTTGACCAATGGCAACACCTTTTTTATATGAATGATAATTCATTACCCTTTGTAGTTTCCTTCGTCAGAAACTGAAATCTTTTTTCTTCCTTTAGCACGACGAGATGCTAATACCTTACGGCCTCCTACGCTCTCCATACGTGAGCGAAATCCGTGCTTGTTTTTTCTCTTGCGATTCGATGGTTGAAATGTACGTTTCATCGTATATATTATTTAAGCCTTCTTCTCTGTTTTCTTTATCGGGGTGCAAATATAGGACGAAAATCTATTTTCACAAACCTTTTGAATAAAGTTTTTTCTTTTTTTATCGGATTAAAGGTAAGGAAGGATTTCTAAATATAAAAATGGTTTGTAAACACTGACTTTATCACTACTTTGGTTGACGTTAAAAACACTTTCGTGGGATGAAATTAAACGATAAAATTATTTGGATTACGGGCGCTTCATCAGGAATAGGTGAAGCCTTGGCCAAAGAACTTTCTAACAGAGGAAACACTTTAATTTTATCTGCTAGAAGGGTAGAACTATTAGAAAAGGTGAAAAGAGAATGCGGAAATCCCGAGGAAATAACTCACATTATCCCTCTAGACCTTGAACAGCGAGATTCTCTTTCTCCCCTCTATCAATCAGTGGTAAAGTCTATCGGTATTCCTGATGTCTTAATTAACAATGCCGGTATAGGGCAACACGGTAAAATTATCGACATGCCCTTTGAGGTAGAAAAGAAAATAATGGATATTAACTTTTATGGTCAAATCCTTTTAACCAAAACTATACTTCCAGACTTTTTACAAAGGAAGTCTGGGGCCATTATTACCATAAGCAGCATTGTTGGCAAGTTCGGATCGCCTTACCTAGGCATTTACTCTGCTTCTAAACACGCGCTTCAAGGGTACTTTGAAAGTCTAAGAGAGGAAGTTTACGACCAGGGAATTGATGTACACCTAGTTTACCCCGGGTTTATAAATACAGAAGTTACGCTCAACTCACTTACCACCGAAGGCAAACCACTAAAGAAAAACAGTAAAGCCCAAGAAAAGGGAATGTCACCATCTATTTTTGCCAAAAAGCTTAGGCAAAAAGTTGAAGCTGGAAAAAAATCATTCTTAATTGGAAAATGGGAAATCTATTCAGTTTACCTAAAAAGCGCGTTTCCTTCCATGTTTTTTTGGTTAATGAGAAAGATGAGTATGAAAAATTAGTGCAGCAAGCCCTCATTCCACCTTTGAGTGACTTCATTAAATAGGGCTATAGGACCTTTAGTTCGCCAGCCTTCAAATCCCATTAAGGGATTAAAATATGGCAGTAATCGATAATTTTCTAGCTCTTTATACACGTGAGGTAACCAGCCAATAGAAACAATAAAACCCTCTGAAATATTCTCGTACCACTCTTGATAATAATCAGGAATGTCTGCATGAAAGTTAAAAACGTTTTCACCAATTAGAATAAACTTATCAATTCCTTGATGAATCATATCCTCAATTACATCCCTATACAATATCATACAGTCATTAGAAAGAAGGTCATTCCACTCTCCAACGAACTCTAAAATAGTAAACCCTGAACTATAATCCGCATAGAGTTGTTTAATAAAAAGAGTTTCAGAACCAAAATCATCCCATTGAGGATGTATAACATGATCATAAATTGCGTGAGTATAGAATACTTCACTATTTTCATATTCAAAAAAAGGAGATCTTTCATCCTGACAAGCTAGGTATTTTGATCGCCACAAGTAAAAAGGCTCTATTTCATGCATGTTAACTTGTATATAAATATTAATGACTACACCCAAAAATATACTAATTACCGGAGGTACTGGATTAATTGGAAGATTGATTCAAGAGGAGGCAAAAAAAAGAGGACATTCCGTTAAGGTTTTAACCTCTACCAAAGAAAAGGCTAATCAAACCGACACATTTTATTGGAACATTGAAAAAAAATTCATTGATCCTTTAACCTTTAAAGGCATTGACACGGTAATTCACCTAGCTGGTGAACCACTTGCTAAAGGCCGTTGGACCCCTTATCAAAAACAGAAAATTTTTGACAGTAGATATTTGGGTACAAAACTTCTAGTGGATCATATTATAAAAAACAACCATCCCGTTTCTACTTTCGTAGGAAGTTCTGCGGTGGGGTTTTACCCCGTAAATTCTGGAACAGAACACAAAGAGACGGACACACCAGGAAAGGGATTTTTATCTACTGTTTGCCAGCATTGGGAAAGACCTTACATGACACTTCAAGAATTCGGAGTTTCTACCTCTTGGGTTAGAACGGGAATTGTTTTAAGCAGCCATGGAGGCGCTTTGGCTCCTTTAAAAACATCGGCGCAATTCGGGCTGGCTTCTGGTTTAGGAGATGGTCAACAAATCTATTCATGGATCCATGAAAGGGACATTACAGGAATTTTTATTTTCCTAGCAGAAAATTCTTTAGAGGGACCATTTAACGGATCTTGCCCCAACCACCATTCTCAAATTGAAATCTCAAAAGCTCTGTGCAAGGTTTTAAAAAGGCCGTTTTTCTTGCCAAACGCCCCAAAATTTGCTTTAAAACTGCTTTTAGGTGATAAGGCAGAAATGGTTTTAGGGGGGCATTCAGTTTCTGCAAAAAAGATTATTGATGCAGGCTATACATTTGCATTCACAGAATTAAACGAGGCCCTTAGAGATTTAATAAAATAAAAAAGGAGCTAGATAATATCTAGCTCCTTTAAAGCAATCTACAGGTTCTTTTCAGAACCAAACTAAGCAATTATTTTCTAGCTGCAGTAAGATTAACTGTCAACAAAATATTGTCATCGATAAGGTTGTCTTTTGCAATCCCTTCAATTCCAGTAGAACCGTACATTACGTTCCAGTTCTTTCTATCAATACTGAATTCAGGTGCCTGGAAAGAAACCATTTCTGGAGTAACTTCTACAGTAGCTGGAAAAGAAATATTTTTAGTTAGTCCTCTCATAGTAAGGTTTCCTGATACCTTGTGAGAAGTCCCTTTTTCCTCGTTGTTCTCAGCAGTTACTTCAGTAATTTCAAACATTGCTTGAGGGTGATTAGCTACATCAAAGAAGTCAGCACTTTTCAAGTGACCTACTAATTTTTCTTGGTTGTAATCTCCTTCAACCGGTAAGTCTTCATTATGAATAGAGTTCATATCGATTGAAAACTTTCCACCTTCTAATGCTTCACCTCTTACAAACAGTCTTCCATCAGTAATGGTAATAGTACCGTTGTGTCTTCCTGAGCCAAAAGTTTTAAAACCAACCCAAGTAATTGTGTTGTCACCATTTTCAACTGAGTAAGCATCAGCTTTGTCTTGTTTTACAACTTCTTTTGCATCAGTTGTTTCTACTGTTTCTTCAGGGGCAGAACTACATGCTACGATTGATGCAGCAAAAAGTCCTAAAAAGATGTTTCTTGTAATTTTCATTTTTCTTTGTTTGATTGAACAGGACAAACATAAAGATAAATGTTATAACATCAAAATTATTACATTATTTATTTTTCTGAACTGAATTGCATTTCATAAAGGTTGTAATAAGCTCCTTTTTTGGCAAGCAGTTCTTCATGTCCGCCGACCTCAACTACCCTACCCTTGTCAAGAACTACAATCTTGTCGGCCTTTTGAATGGTAGCAAGCCTATGGGCAATAATAATCGAGGTCCTATTTTCAGTCAACACATCAATGGCGTTTTGAATAAGTTCTTCGGTATGATGATCAATAGAACTCGTGGCTTCATCTAAAATGAGAATGCTTGGATTGGTAACATAGGCTCTTAAAAAAGCCAACAATTGCCTTTGTCCCGCAGAAAGCATTCCCCCTCTTTCTTTGACGTCATAATCGTAACCATCAGGTAGATCACTGATAAAAGAATCAACGCCTATCACTTCGGCAGCACTTTTTACCTCATCAAAATCAATATCTTCTTTGAGAGTAATGTTATTATAAATAGAGTCAGAGAACAAGAAAACATCTTGTAAGACCAATGCAAAATGAGATCTCAGATTTTCAAGATCTAGTGTTGAAATATCTTTTCCATCGAGTAGAATTTTTCCACTTTGATGGTGGTAAAATCGAAGCAGCAAACTAATAATGGTAGATTTTCCAGCTCCGGTAGCACCTACTATTGCAAGCGTTTGACCTGGCTCCACATCAAAGCTTACGCCTTTTAAGATGGGGTCATCAGGATTGTATGAAAACTCAACATCCACAAATTCAATTTTACCCTTAACCTCTTCGACTACTCCGTTTGGAGAATCTTCTACATCTGACGAATTCTCAAGTAATTTAAACACACGCTCGGAAGCTACCATTCCCATTTGCAATGTATTGAAACGATCGGCCAATTGACGCAGTGGCCTGTAAAGCATATTTATGAAAATAATGATGGAGGTAATATCACCCAAAGTAATGAGCAAGTCTTCAGGAGGCAAGTTCCAATCCATGAGACTGTAAAACAATCTTTTTCCACTTAGCGATTCTGATTGTTGCACCGCGGCAACCCCTCCAAACCAAACAGCAAGTCCTATACTAACAGCACTTAGGACCTCAATAACCGGGAGGAAAATAGAAAAATACCAAATAGACCTAATATTGGCTTGCTTGTGCTTTTCATTAATTTCAGAAAACTTCTTATACTCTGCCTGTTCCCTATTAAAAAGTTGAACGACATTCATTCCTACAATATGCTCTTGAACAAAAGCATTCAGGGCAGCTACTTGATTTCTTACATCGCTAAAGGTTTTTTTTATGGCCTTTTGAAACCAGCGAGTCGCTACATAAAGCAACGGAACTACAGACAATGAGATTAAAACCAATTTATAATCAAAGGCCCAAAACATAACGAGCACTATCACGGCGATTTTAAACAAGTCTCCAAAAATGACCAACAGGCCTTGAGAAAAAATTTCAGCAATAGTTTCTATATCACTAACCGCTCTTGTAACAAGGGTACCGATGGGAGTTTTATCAAAGAACGAAAGCTTAAAACGCAATAGGTGCTTGTAGAGCTGTACACGTATATCTCGAATAATACTCTGACCTAAATAATTGGCCGCATAAGTAAAGAAAAACTGCACAATAGCTTCTAAAACCAGAAGTGCCACCATGATCATGGTTATCATAAACAGACCTTCTTTGTTAAAGTCTGCTATATAATCATCAATGGCAATTTTTATCAATAACGGCCTTACGGTTGCAAGCGCCCCAATTAAGAGAGTGGTAAACAATGCCGCATAGAATATTGATCTGTAAGGCTTCAAGTACCCAATAACCTTTTTCAATAAAGAAAAGTCAAACGCTTTTCCGCTTACATCAGACATATAATTATTTTACAATTCCCTCAGGATACTCCACTAAATCAAGGTATAAACCACAGGCTGGAGCTGATACACCAGCATCTGACCTTTCTCCTTCAGAAATAATTTTTTTAAACTCTTCGAAATTCATTTTCCCTAACCCTACCTCTACAAGGGTGCCAACAATGGCCCGTACCATATTTCGCAAAAACCGATCTGCTTGAATGGTAAAAACCAATTGACCGCCAATTTCTTCCCATTGGGCATGCTCAACGTGACACAAAGTAGTTTTTGATTGATGACCTGCCTTAGCAAAAGCCTTAAAATCTTCAATGGCCAACAAAAGATTAGCCGCTTTGTTCATCAATTGTAAATCAAGTTTTTTTGAAAAGTACCACGATTTATCAATCTGAAAAGGATTCTTCTGGGTGTCAATGTAATACCTATAGCCCCTCTTTACCGCGCTAAACCTAGCATGGTCATTTGGCCCCACCAAAAATATTTTCTGGATAGCAATAGTTGTTGGCAAAAATTTATTCATCCGGTAGGTCAATTGCTCTAATGATTGAATTTCACGACTTACCTCAAAGTGAGCAAACATTTCTTTTGCGTGTACGCCCGTATCAGTCCTACCGGCCCCTACTGTATAAACTTCTTCGCGAAGCATCGTGGTTAGAGAGGTGTTCAACGTTTCTTGTACACTATTGGCATTGGGCTGTATTTGCCAACCATGAAATGAGGTTCCTTCAAAAGAAAGTTGAATAAAGTACCTAAACCTAACTGGCTCCATAAATTATATTCTAATTTTACATTCCCTTTCGGGGGAAATAAAAGTACAAAGCTAAACGAATTACCTTGAAACGCATTTTATTAATTTCAGATACGCATAGTCACATCGATGAAGCCATCCTAAAGTTTGTAGATAGCGTTGACGAAGTTTGGCATGCAGGAGATATAGGCGACCTCTCTGTAACCGATTCAATTGCCAAGAAGAAACCCCTCAAAGCAGTTTACGGAAACATTGACAATACTAAAATAAGATCTGAATTCCCCAAAGACTTATTATTTGAAGAGCAAGGCGTAAAGGTCTTCATAACTCACATTGGAGGTTACCCTCCTAAATACAATCCGTATAGTCTTAGAATCATTGAAGCTGAAAAGCCACAATTATTTATTTGTGGACATAGTCATATTACCAAGGTTATGTTTGACTCTGCAAAAGACTGTCTACATATGAACCCTGGTGCTGCCGGACATCATGGTTTCCATAAAATCAGAACTATGTTGCGATTTTCTTTAGACCAAGGAAAAGTTGATAACCTTGAGGTTATTGAGTTAGGAAAGCGGTAATTCTATCTAATTCTATCCGCAGAGCGAATTAACTCTTCGTCCTTAATGATTCCACGATTTGCTAAAGACATTAACACCACTAGGACTAATGGTGACATCAAGCTGTATCCAAAATAAATGGTGTCATCAGATTTCAACGTGATGTACTCATAAAGCATAAAACCAAATACCCCAAAGGATATAAAGATTACCAGACGGTTTAAAACAACTTGTAACTTTCTTTTCTTGAAATTAAATACGTTGGCCAAAACAATCCCTAAAGAAAGCCCTAATCCAAATAAGTACACCGGATTATCAGCGACCATAAAAGGCTCCTCTCCTATTAGCCACATGGGGAAGTATGCCATTAGAATTCCTACAACTACCACTGCAAGAACCATATAAAGAGTTTGAATTCTTTGAATCATTGAGTATATAATTTTGGCAAAAATGGATATTTTTTATTAAAAAAAGATATAACGAGAGGTTTTCTTTGTAATATTGCATACACACATTACTACTCAATCAAATCCGTTTCAGGACATTTCGTTTATAAAACGTTTATAGTTAGCCAAAAAATAAATTCTAATACAATATTTCATGTATTCGGAAACCGAATTAAAATCCATGAAGCTCCCTGAGCTCAAGGAGTTGGGACAGTCATTAAACATTCCTAAAGCACGTTACTTGAATAAAGCCTCACTAGTTGAAGCTATTACAGGTTTAAATTCTTCTTCTTCTTCAAAAGCTGAAGAAAAGATTTCTCAAGAACCAAAGCCAAAAAGAGAAAGAGTGGCAAAAGCTCCTTCAAACCAAGAAGGAAAAGATCACACAGACCACAAAGGTAGAAGTGACAACCACCCTTCTCAACCAAAAAACTCAGGTCAAAAGAACCATGAGAACCAAGAGAACAAGCAAAACCAACCTCAAAGAAAGCAAAGTTCTCAACCAAACCACTCCAACCAAAATCAAAACAAAAATCCTCAACATAAAAACAATCCATATCATAAACCCAAAGATCCTAGAGATAGAGACTTTGAGTTTGATGGAATTATTTTAAGCGAGGGTGTTTTAGAAATAATGCCTGATGGGTATGGATTTTTAAGGTCTTCAGATTACAATTACCTAAACTCTCCTGACGATGTTTATGTAAGTCAGTCACAAATTAAATTATTTGGACTGAAGACTGGTGACAACGTTATTGGACAAGTAAGACCTCCAAAAGAAGGAGAAAAGTATTTTCCACTTGTAAAGGTAGAAGAGATTAACGGAAGAGCTCCTGATTTTGTTAGAGACCGCGTTGCCTTTGAGCACCTAACTCCCCTTTTCCCACAAGAAAAGTTTGATATTACTGGAACCAAAGGAACAACCTCCACTAGAATTATTGATCTATTTACCCCTATTGGTAAAGGTCAAAGGGGATTGATTGTAGCGCAGCCAAAAACAGGTAAAACCACCTTGTTAAAAGAAGTAGCTAACGCTATTGCTGCCAATCACCCAGAGGCGTACATGATTATTTTATTAATTGATGAGCGTCCTGAAGAGGTTACAGATATGTCTAGATCGGTAAACGCCGAAGTTGTTGCTTCAACTTTTGACGAACCTGCAGAAAGACATGTACGCGTAGCCAATATCGTTTTAGAAAAGGCCAAAAGAATGGTTGAATGTGGACATGATGTAATCATATTACTAGACTCAATCACAAGGTTGGCTAGAGCTTACAACACAGTTTCTCCTGCATCCGGTAAAGTTCTTTCCGGGGGTGTTGATGCCAATGCATTACACAAACCAAAAAGGTTCTTTGGTGCAGCTAGAAAGATTGAAAACGGAGGATCACTTACCATATTAGCTACCGCTCTTATTGATACCGGTTCTAAAATGGATGAAGTTATTTTTGAAGAATTCAAGGGTACTGGTAACATGGAAATGCAATTGGATAGAAAAATTGCTAACCGTAGAATTTATCCAGCCATTGATCTTACGGCATCTAGTACTAGACGTGAAGATTTACTTCTTGACAAAGATGTTCTCAACAGAATGTGGATCTTGAGAAAATACCTTGCAGATATGAACCCTGTCGAAGCGATGGAATTTATTCAGAATAGAATTTCAAGTACAATGAGCAACGAAGAGTTTTTAATCAGCATGAATGATTAAACCAAAAAAGCCCTGCGGTCTGCAGGGCTTTTTTATTTCAATTTTCTTTTGACTAGATAAAAACTAAGCCCGGTGGTTAAGGCCATCAACACTCCAGAACCTACATACGGCAGATGGTAGGATACACCGTAAAGTGGACCTCCAATTAACGGCCCAATAAACCTTGCCAGCGAACCAAAACTTTGATTTATACCCAGGTATTTTCCCTGCTCCTTTTCGGTAGCCACTTTTGACAAAAGAGTATTTATGGTGGGCGTTAAAAAGGCCACTCCAAAGCTGATAAAAACTAAGGTTATTAATTCATAGGGGATAAAGTCATTTACTGGAACCCATGGCATGGAAGTAAGTCCAATAAACATTAAGACATTCCCAATCACCAACATTCTTTTTTCACCTAGTTTTTTATTGATCTTTCCGATAAGACCGCCTTGAATAACCACCGCCAAAATTCCAATAAAGGCAAACACATACCCAATTTCAGCCTCAGACAACAAATAAATCTCTTTCCACATAAGTGATGCCGTTACTTGCATAAGGCTAAACCCTACAATAAAGACAAAATTAATTACCAATAATTGCCTAATAATATCTTTGTTAAAGCCATCAATTAAGTCACCAAAAGGGTTGGGAATAATTCTTGAATTTGGGTTTTTCTCGGCAATACTTTCCGGTAAAAAGAAATAAGCGGAAACCAGGTTTACAAGACAGAAAGCCACCGCGGTAAACCCAACATACTCTAAACCAAAATGCTCTTTAACATACCCACCTATTAAAGGACCAAATATAAAACCCATACCAAAGGCGGCGCCGATAATTCCAAATGCTTTAGTTCGGTTTTCGGGGGTGGTTACATCAGAAATATACGCTTGAGCAGCACTTAAGTTGGCAGAACCAAACCCTGCTAAAAGTCTAGCAAAAATCAACAAAGCTATGGTTGCTGCTTGCGAAAAAATAATATAGGAAATAGCCATAGTGGCTATGCTGGTCAATATTATGGGCCTACGCCCAAACCTATCACTTAATCCTCCCCAAAAGGAAGCGAAAAAGAATTGCATCAGTGAGAACGCTCCAACAATAATTCCTATAACCAATCCACTTGCGCCCAATTCTTTAGCATAAATAGGTAAAATAGGAATGATTAATCCAAAACCTAAAAGGTCAATAAAGACCGTGAGAAAAAGGACAAAAAGAGGTGAGCTTTTTTTCATTGTCCTAATTTACATTAATTACCAAACCGTCTAAACTTAGTTGAACGTTTTCGAAAACCGTTTTGGCTTCTTTAGAAAATTCACTCGGATTTTTATACCTAACAGAATAATGCCCCAATAACAACTTTTTAGCAGAAGCATTTTTGGCCATTTTAGCGGCATCTTTTGCTGTTGAATGTTTAGTTTTCTCAGCCAATTCAGACTCTGTATTCAAAAAAGTAGATTCGTGATACAGAAGGTCAACCCCCTTAATAAACGAAGCATATTGATCAGAATAGGCTGTGTCAGAGAAGAACGCATAAGAATGAGAAGGAGGACTTGGCAAAGTAAGTTCAGAGTTTGGAATTATCTCACCATTTTCTAGGGTAAAGTCTGCTCCTTCCTTAATCTTGTTTCTTAGGTATACAGGAATATTATAATCATTGCAAACGCGGCCATTGAGCGTTCTCGGTTTTTTCTTTTCTACAAAGTAAAATCCTTGGGTAGCAATAGAATGGTTTAGGGGGATGCTATAAACCTAAACCATTTTATCTTCATAAATACGCAGTGGCTCTGTAATTTTGACCTCATTAAAAACCAATGGGTAATTGAGTTTTGTACCCGAAACCCTAAGTTGAAACTCTATGAGTTTTCTTAAGTTTTGAGGACAATGAACAGTAAGCGGTTTTTTTCTAGCTAAAAGGTGAAAGCTTGACAACAGACCAATTAAACCAAAGTAATGGTCACCGTGTAAATGGCTGATGAAAATATTGTCGATTTTATTAAACTTCACCTTGTTCTTTCTCAAGGCAACTTGGGTACCCTCACCGCAGTCTATCAAAAAAAACCGCTCAGCCATTTGAAGGACTTGAGCGGTTGGATTTTGAATGCTTGTGGGCGTAGCCGCACCACAACCTAATATTGTTAATTTAAAAGGCATTATTTTACCATAAGTCGTCCAGATCTAGTGTACTCACCAATGGTTAAAGAATACAAATAAAGACCAGGAGCCATATTTTCTCTCTGAATAAAAATTTCATTTTCTCCACCCACCGAAACTCCTTGGTAAATCTTTGCTTGTCTACCTGTAATATCAAGAATTTTCAAGGTATACTTTGAATTTTCTGAAGCTCTGTAAGTAATCGATGTTTTATCTGTCATTGGATTTGGATGAATTGAAAATGAGTTATCAATAATGTCATTTTCATTCACAGAGACCGGACCATTGATAGAGATTTTCATGTAAAAATTAAAAACACCAGACATTTGACCAAAGCCAGGAACTGTAGCATAACCTGTTGCTTGAACAGTAACATTATGAGTTCCCATTTCGCCAGTGGTTGGAGTTCCCGTAAAATTCACACAACCATTATCACCCCCTATCCAAAGGCAATCAGAGTTATCACATGCATAACTCAGTGATGCGGGCAGACCTGAGAACCCTGTGATTTTCATAGAATCTATAGTTGCAGGGATGGTAAAGCCCATGGTATCAATCATTGTATCGGCAGGAACCACTAATTGTGCTGATTCATCGTAATACGAAGCTGCAGCTCCATCTGGCATTACTACAACAGAATCTGGAGTGGTCGACCCTGGAGAGTAAATTCCAGGTTGAGTAAGTGCGGTATTAATGGTGCATTGACCCAAGCCAAGGTAACCTATTAATATTCCTAATAGAAGAAAGTAGTTTTTTTTCATGCGCTTAGTGGGGTTGGTTTTTTTAAAGGTAAAAATTAATTTTTTATTGATCTTTTAATTTTGTCTTTGATGCGAGAAGATACATTACAGCCATTCTAACGGCTACTCCGTTTTCAACTTGATTGAGAATAATACTCTGATCAGAGTCAGCTACCTCACTGGTAATTTCTACTCCGCGATTTATTGGTCCTGGATGCATTACTGTGATTTTTTTATCCAAAGCATTGAGGTGGTCCATGGTCAAACCGTACTGCATGGTATACTCTCTTACACTAGGGAAAAACCTCATATCTTGTCTTTCGTGTTGCACCCTCAACATATTGGCTACATCGCACCACTCTAGAGCAGTTTGCAAATTGTATTCCACTTTTACTCCAAGGGTATGAATAAACTTAGGGATAAGCGTCGAAGGACCACAAACCATCACTTCAGCACCCAATTTTTGAAGACATAAGATATTAGACACTGCAACTCTAGAGTGCAATATATCACCAATAATGGCAATCTTCTTTCCTGCGAAAGCAGCACCGTGATGTTCTCTAATAGAAAAGGCATCTAATAAAGCTTGGGTAGGATGTTCGTGAGCTCCATCTCCAGCATTTACAATAACGGAGTTTACGTGTTTTGATAAAAACTCGGGTGCTCCTGGGTTAGGATGCCTCATAACTACCATATCAACCTTCATAGAAAGTATGTTGTTGACGGTATCTATTAAAGTTTCTCCTTTTTTAACCGAGGAAGATGCTGCTGAAAAATTAATCACGTCTGCACTTAATCTTTTTTCAGCCAGTTCAAAAGACAATCTTGTGCGTGTACTATTCTCAAAAAACAAGTTTGCTATGGTAATATCTCTTAAAGAAGGCACCTTTTTAATAGGTCTATTGATGACTTCTTTAAACTGATCTGCTGTTTTAAAGATCAGTTCAATATCTTCCTTGGTCAAATCTTTAATACCAAGTAGATGATTTACGCTCAACTCACTCATTTCCATTTGATCTGATTATGTACACCCCGCTTTTCTCTTTCTCGCTACCCCAATTTACCTGAACCTTTTCTTCGGCTATTGCATCTACCCTTCTTCCTGAATAATCGGGTTGAATGGGTAATTCTCTACTAAACCTCCTGTCAATTAAAACAGCAAGTTCTAATGATTTTGCTCTTCCAAATGAATTGATCGCATCCATTGCAGAACGAACAGAACGTCCAGTATAGAGCACATCATCCACAAAAATCACATTCTTCTCTTCTACTAAAAAGTCGATTTTTGTTTGATTTGCTGTGAAGGGTTCATCTCTTCTTCTAAAATCATCTCTAAAAAAGGTGATATCAAGAGAACCTACTTTAACATTAGAAACTTGGAATTTATCTAGGAGTAACTTGGCAATTTTATCAGCAAATTTCACTCCTCTTGGTTGTAGACCAATGATTACTGATTCTGAAAAATCTCCGTGGTTCTCAATGAGCTCACAACACAATCTGTTTAAAATTACATCGAGCTCTTTCTGACCAATTAATTCTTTCATTTTATCATTTTGACTAAACAAAAGTACAAATAACTCATGTACTTTATTATTTATTTACCCACTCTTTACCCCAATCGTCTAAAGACAAGCCATTAAAATTACCCGAACTCATCAAAAGCAATATAGAATCAGCGTCTGAATACTTCATGGTGGCTTCTTTTACCTCTTCTGCGCTTGACAAGACTTCCACCTTTGCGTTACCAAATGCTTCGGCAATTTTTGATGGATCTAAATCAGGTAATTTTTTATGCTCTACCGCTTTTGGATTAAAATACACAATTGCCTTATCAGCATGATCTAAGGCTCCTTTATACTGAGGCAAGAAATCAGGGTTTAAGCTACTAAAGGTATGCAGCTCAAGACAAGCCATAAGTTTTTTATTTGGGTGCGAATCTTTAGTACCACTTACGGTTGCTTTAACCTTGCTGGGTGCATGTGCAAAATCTTTGTAGGCCGATTTTGAATTTGAGCTTGCGATGAGCTCTAATCTTTTTGAAGCTCCTGAAAAGGATTGTATCGCTTCATAGAAATCATCATCCATAACTCCCATCTGATTACAGATTTTTCTCGCGGCTTCAAGGTTTAGCAGATTGTGCTTCCCAAAAATATTCAAGGGAACTTCGCCAAAATCAGTAATTAAAATAGTCTGATCGCCTTCAATAAAATGTTCGGGGTAGCTATAAGATTGCATCTTGTAATCCCCTCCGTGATTTTCAACAAGCTCTTTTAGTACAGGATCTTCAGCATTGTAAACTACCATTCCCCCTTCTTCTACAACATCTAGGTATTTTGAGAATTGGTCAAGATAATCTTGAAATGTTGGAAAGACATTAATGTGATCCCAAGCAATTCCAGAAATAACGGTAATATTAGGCTTGTACAGCAAAAACTTAGGTCTTCTATCTATAGGTGAACTCAAGTACTCGTCTCCTTCTAAAACCATAAAATTGGCTTCTTCCGTCATTTTTACCATGGTGGTAAACCCTTCTAACTGAGCCCCCACCATGTAGTCTTCTTCTATACCATGATAGTGTAAAACATGAAGTATCATGGATGTTATGGTCGTTTTACCGTGAGATCCAGCAACCACAACTCTTGTTTTGTCTTTTGAAGCTTCGTATAAAAATTCTGGATAAGAATAAATGGACAGGTTAAGCTCTTTGGCTCTTAGCAATTCTGGATTATCCTCTCTTGCATGCATCCCTACGATTACGGCATCCAGTTCTTCTACAATACGCGATGAATCCCACCCCATAGAAGAGGGCAGTAATCCATATTCACTTAACCGAGACTTTGAAGGTTCAAAAATTTCATCATCAGACCCTGAAACACGGTGTCCTGACTCATGAAGAGCTCTAGCTAAATTGTGCATTGCACTCCCTCCAATAGCGATTAAATGGATTTTCATCTTGCTGTATTTTGTTTCAAAAATAGTCCTTTAAGATGAAGGGATAAAGGCTAACAGTTACTTTTTGCCCCAATACTTCTCATCCGTCAAGGTTTTTAAAAACGCAATGAGTTGCTCTTTTTCTTCTTGATTAATTTCACGGACGGCGAACGTCTCCTCATTAAGAGTTAATGAATCTACTTTTTGATAATGATCTAAAACTTCTGACAAAGTTTTTGCACCTCCATTGTGAAAATAAGGAGCGGTGATTTCTACATTCCTCAAACTAGGAATCATGAATTTCTTCCAGTCACTTTCTAAAAGGGTTAATCTATAACGCCCAGGTTCTTCAGAGTCATAATCAAATTTATTTACCGCAAAAAAATAACTAGTTGTCATGGGTAGGTGATGACATTTTTCACAGTTTAACTGATCTGAAGTAAAGAGCTTAAGTCCTTGCTGTTCCTGAGGAGTCAAAGAATAACTTCCTTGAATGTATTGATCAAACTTTGAATTATAAGAAAGTAAGGTGCGCATATAACTAGCCAACACCCTAACCACATGGCGGGGTTGAACTTCTTTATCATAAATATTCTCAAACCTTTTTGAATAATCAGATTCCCTTAGGTCTTCAATTAACAGCCCCATATTATGAGCCATTTCAAAGTCGGTTTCAAGGGGTGGATTGATGGTCCTTTCCAGGGGAAAAACACCTCCTTCGGCAAAATACATTGGCTTGTAAACCACATTGAGTAGTGAAGGCGAATTCCTAAAGCCCATGGCGCCTTTAACTCCCATGGAAATGGGCTTACCATCAGTAAAAGCTAACTCTGGAAGATGACAACTTCCACAAGATATTCCACGGTTTCCTGAAAGGAGTTCATCAAAAAACAAATCCTTACCGAGGGAAACCTCAGCTTGTAAAGGAATTAAGTGCTCTGGAAATTCTGAAAAATGATGTGGAAGTTCTGGAACATCCCATTTTTCTTGGGTATTAGATGTACAACCCAGAAGAAATAAAAAAATGAATAGGACTAACCACTTCACGGTTTTGCGTAAAAAGAAGCCGCTAAATTCATCAACATTTTTTCTCCGATTGCATATTGAGCCGCATTTTCCATATGCGTAGAATTCTCTGTCAAGAAGTCAATTTGCCCCCCAGGACCATTGAACACTCCTGGAATGTCTATGCCGAAATTTAGAGTGTCTACCCCAGAGCCAATTGTTATAGGGTATTCATATTCTTTAACATACCCCAACTCATCAGCCCCTGGATGGTAACTTAACAACAGTAAAGAATCTGTCCCATTGTTGTCAAATAAGGTTCTTCCTTCTAGCACTAAAAACCTATATTTTAAGGCCCACGACCAATACATTGCTTTGCTAGAACTCAAAGGGTTATCAATAGAAACCGAATTGGGGTCGGTTGCGTTAAGAGCAGCATCTAGGCCTACAATAAACTTGATCTTTTTATAGCTTCCCTTGGCAAGAGACATTTCAACAGTGTTTTTACCATCAGCCATACTAAAAAACTCAACCGTTGAAGCCGTTACCCATTGATTACTAGAATTCTGAAGCTGAATTCTTGAAAGGTAAAACCTCATACCTTCTACCCTTAGCCACTGTGAGCCAGGTACAGAAAGATCTTGATTTAGTCCAACCCTATTACTATCTACTGTCATTTCAGTCGATAAAAAAACAGTTTGCTTCTCTACTGGTTTTGTTGGTTTATCATCTTCACAACTAATGACCAGGAGACTGGCAGCTAAAGCAATAATGGAGAACTTAAATTTCATCATTGATCTAAGGTAAAGGCATCATCATTAAATGCATTAAACAAATCGGTTGCCTTAGCAAAGTCATCGGCATCGGTTGGATCGCAATTTATCATAGGCACTTGTGCCGGATTGTAAATCATAAGCAACCTAACATCAATATTTGCAGCAAAATGTGCTTCTTTGGCGTTGGCAAGAACAAAATTGGCAGGTCTCTGAAAAGTACTATTAAAGGACTTTGTACCCAGCACCCACTTAAAAGGTTCTGAAGGAGCTGAATTTGAAGTATCTGCTCCGTCCTTAAAGTATCCTGTAATTTCTAAAAAGTTGTAACCATCTAATCCGCCTCTGTATGTAGAACCTTCTGCCATTGGAGAACCTACCGGTTGAGAAACTGGTGGCAATGCAGAGTGAAGTGAGTCAAGTCCTGCTGATATATACATATCACCAGAATATGACATAGGTTCAATATTACCTAGAGGCACAATATTGTTATTAAAAGTAGACATTCCAAAATACTTTCCAGCATCAACAGAATCTCCATCATTAATTAAGACAAAGTTTGAGTACAGAACCTTAACATTGGTAATTTTGACCTTACCGCCAGGGATTTCATAAATTGAATCCTTACTTAACAGATTCCCATTCCAATAGTGATAAACATCAAGGAAAACATTTTTACCCTCTGAAGGATCTATTGAATTATCAATAATATCATCCTTACAAGCATTAATAGCAACAAGTCCAGCAAGCAGAAATATAAGAGAAGTAAGCTTTTTCATTAAAATCAATTTATTTATCAAATATAATTGATTCAAATGAAATGAAAAGTAACGAATGTTAGAAGGGGCTGTTCAAATGAGTAATAGACTAGTTTTGGGGAATTTCTTCAACCGGAGGAGTCCAAATATAGTCATCAGACTGCTCAATCGCATCCATAATTTGATTTAAAATATCATTTGAAGACTTCTTATAGTCGATATCAAGTGGTTCTTTAAATTTTATTTTGAGCTCACAGCCCTTTTTCTTCAGAAAAAGCCCCTTTTTATCAAAAGCTCTGCGAAAACCATCAACCACAACAGGAATAACTATTGGCTCTAATTCTTTAATAATATGAGCAGTACCTCTTCTTCCCTTGACAAAGGGTTTGGTAGTTCCTTGTGGGAAAGTAATTACCCATCCACTCTGAATGGCTTTTTTAATGTTGGTAATATCTGTTGGATCTACACCGCGATCTACGGTTTTACCTGCTTCTCGCCAAGTCCTTTTAATAGACACAGAACCCGCATAAGCAAACAACTTAGGTAAGAAACCAGCCTTCATAGTTTCTCTGGCGGCTATAAAGTACACGTTAATACGTGGATTAAATACATGCCAGAAAAAATTAATCCTGTTGTAAATACCCCACTTTGAACAATTAAATATTTGATAAAGCCCAGCTACATCAGCAAAGTAGGTTTGGTGGTTGCTTACAAACAACACGTTTCTGTCCGGAAGATTTCTAAGAACATCTCCTCCCGTTATAACCGTTTTGTTAACTGCGTTGAATCTATACCAAGCCAAAGAGCCAAAGCAAAAAACTACGGCTCTCTTTAGAATATAATTGTACCCAAAGGGATCTCTTGCAAAAGGATTTAAATTCATGGTCTTTAATTGCTGGGGCAAAGATAAAATTTATGTTGTGCAAGTAGAGTCTTATTTTTCTTACAATAAAATTCTTTCTTTTAACTCTGAAACCATCATAGCCGTTGCCCCCCAAATCACTCTACCTTCAACATTAAAGGCTGGAACTGAATACACTAAACTGCCAACACTAACTTTTTGCTGGTAAAAATTTGCTGGATGCAAAAGATTTTTCACCGAAAGCGTAAACACTTCGCTTACTTCTCGTGGATCAGGAATGAACTTTGGAAAGCTTTTGGCGTACCCTACAAAAGGGTATACCAGAAAATGACTTGGTGGAATATAAACTTCTGATAATTGTCCGATTTTTTGAATAGAATCTGGAGGAACACCTAATTCTTCTTCGGTTTCTCTGAGGGCCGTTTGCCAAAAATCAGAATCTTGGTCTTCTTCCTTACCCCCAGGAAATCCAATTTGGCTACTATGAACTCCAGGGTAAGTATTTCTTAGAATAAACACCAATTCAGCACCTGATCTTCCCGGAACAAGTAGGGCCAAAACCGCCGCTTGTTTAGGATTTTTCTCTAAAATTTTTTCAAAATCTGTTCTAGGACGTTCGGGTGGAACTGCCTTGTATTGAGCCTCTCTGCCATCCAAGCCACTAGAAAAGCTATTGCTTACCTTATCTATTAGTTCTTCAAGGTTCAACTTTCTCTATTTTTGTTTGAATGGAACCTAACAAGGCTTTATTAGAAAAAGTTTTATATTCTTGGGTTTCATTGTATTTCTCTACCAATCCTGTTTCTGTAGAAAACTCAATTTGCCCTTGTGTATTAACCTCAATTACAGTTTTCACTTGTGAGCTATCGACCAAAGTGAAGTTGTAATGGACCTTTGCCGTTTTTGATTTCAGTTCTATTAACTCTAACTCAAGGGTATTCGTTGCCACTCCGCCCCTAACAACCTTCCAGCGGTCTCCAACTTTAATTTCATCTCTTTTCGGAAAGTCAAAAAACAATCCACTCAAAGCATTCTCTAAAGATCCCGTAGGATCAGTGGAGGCAGGCTTTTCAACAAACACTCCGTAACTATTAAGTTCTCCGGTGGCTTCACTGGACAAAACGGGTTTCAATTCTTTTGAAAGCACCCCGCTAACCCCCGTCGTATCGTCAATGTAAGAATCGTATATAGAACTCATTGACCCCATGTTCTGCTCAACCACTATGTGATCTACGGTTAGTTTAGTAGAAATGTTTTTATTCTCTAAAACGGACAAGTTCAAGTCTATTTCAAAAAGCATACTCAACGTACTCTTTACTTCTCCCGTAAAAAATTGTTGGTCGTAAACGGTATTGTCGACTTTAAAGATATACTCAACCGTTGTGTCTTCTTCAATAATTAGTCTAGGACTCCAACTATCACTCTTAAAAGCAAACAAAAGGGCCACAATTGTGGCCCCAAAAAATATGTTTGAAAATTTATTCATACTAATGTTTATTAAGCCATGCTCGTAACATCCAAGATTCTTTTTCTTGTTGAGAAATAAACCCGGTCAATAAATCTACGGTTCCTTCGTCGCTTGCATCACCCGCTTTTTCAAGAATTTCTCTTTCAATTTCAAGAAGGCGCTTTACAGAATTCACAACAAAGGTAACAGCTTCTTCATCTCCCACTATTCCCTTTTTTTCTTGAATATCACTGTTTGCAAGATAGTCAGAAAAGCTGTGTAAAGGAGTATCTCCAAGAGTTAAAATTCTCTCTGCAACCTCATCAATTTTTACAGCGGCATCTGTATAGTACTCTTCAAACTTTAGGTGTAATTCAAAAAAATTAGACCCTTTTATATTCCAATGAAACCCTCTTAGGTTTTGATAATGGAGTTGGAAGTTTGCTAAAAGCGTATTTAAACTATTTGACAATGATGTTGACTTTAGGGCGTCTAAGCCTATGCTATTTGTTTCCATATTCAATTTTATTTACCTCAAATATACCCAATGTGAGTGGTATTTTTCGTTAAGTTTGGTTGATATTATTTATGTAGTTATAAGTAGATTCAATCATGACAATTACACAACTCCAATACATTGTAGCCGTTGACAATTTTAGACACTTTGCAAAGGCTGCAGACGCTTGTCACGTGACCCAACCTACCCTATCCATGCAGATCCACAAGCTTGAAGAAGAGTTGGGAGTGTTATTGTTTGATCGCTCAAAACAACCGGTTAAACCAACTACCCTTGGTTTAAAAATTATTGAACAAGCGCGAACTATTATCAATGAGTCTGAAAAGGTTTTTCAGCTAACTCAAGAAGCCACTGGAAACTTTGAAGGTACGTTTAGACTGGGAATTATTCCGACAGTTGCACCCTACCTTTTGCCTAGGTTTGCCAAAAAAATAGCCGCTAAGATGCCTAAGGTTGAGATCATTATTGAAGAAATGCAAACCAGTCAAATCATTGCGGCTCTGAGAAAAGATCAATTAGACGCAGGAATATTAGCAACACCCCTAGACGAACATAGCATTGTAGAAAAGCCTATATATTATGAGCCGTTTACAGCCTATGTACCCGAAGGCCACAGACTGGCCAATGAAGAGTTCATCCTAAATTCTGAATTGTCTACTGATGACTTACTCCTTTTAAACGAAGGACATTGTTTTAGAAATAGTGTATTAAACCTTTGCGGACAAAAAGGGGCGACTTCTCAATCAAATATTCAATTTGAAAGTGGTCAATTTAACACCTTGATTAAATTGGCTGACAAAGGATTTGGAATGACTTTAATTCCATATCTAACCGCTCTAGATTTAACCGGCGATGCCAGAAATCAGGTCAAACCGATTGCTGACCCAAAGCCCACACGCGAAATTAGTATCGTCTACAGTAGAACTCAACTGAAAATAAACCTAATTGAAGGATTGGCTAGAATTATTGAGTCTTCCATTCCTGAAAAACTTCTAGAAAAGGGCAAGGAGGTTGTTTCTCCGGTTAGATCATAATCATATAAGCCACTATGGTCAAAATTAGAATACTGGCTGCATTAGCCCATATTCCTAATCGAGCCATGGTTTTTATTTTTATCACCCCACTTGAAAAAATGATGGCATTGGGAGGCGTGGCCATTGGCAGCATAAATGCGCATGAAGCCCCGATGGTAAATGGAATTGCCAATGCATAAAACTCCACACCCAAAGCCATAGCTATTCCATAAACTATAGGAAGTACGGTAGTTACCAAAGCAAGGTTTGACACCAATTCAGTTAAAAAGACACTGATAATAATAATCATTAACAAAACGCCAAAGACTCCTAATGACTGAAGAGGTAGGTTGCCTATGGCGTCTAAAAGTCCCGAGGACTTAAATCCTGAAGCCAAAGCAAGTCCGCCGCCAAACAAGAGGAGAATACCCCAAGGCAGCTCTTTTGTATCAGACCAGGCCAATAGACCTTTTTTTCCTCCCTTTCGGGGAAGGGCAAACAACAAAACCGCAGAAATTATCGCCACAGAGGTATCTGTTAAACCAGAAATACCTAATTGGTTAACCAAGATGGATCTGAAAATCCACACCAAAGCGGTCAAAACAAAAATCAGTAAAACCCTTTTTTCATTTACGCCCATTTTACCCAAATTATCATATTCTTTCTGAATAGAAGACGTGTTTACCTTTTTGGGAAGCTTTGACATTTTAATGACTACCCTAAGTATAAAGTAGCAACTAAAAAAAAGTAACAATGAAATCGGAAGTCCGATGATTAACCATTCTGAAAAACTTATTTCAGTTTGTAATTGATCCGAAACAAACCCAGCAAAAACCAAGTTTGGCGGAGTACCTACTAAGGTTGATATACCTCCAACATTTGCGCTCCAGGCGATTCCGAGTAAAAGTGAGACCGTGAATGACTTCTTGAGTTCTCCTGAAATTACCTCAATAACAGATAAGGCAATTGGCAACATCATTACAGTAGTTGCCGTGTTAGAAATCCACATACTTAACAAGTAAGTAGACATCATAAACCCAAATAAAATTTGATGGGGCTTGGGTCCGCTTTTGGTCAATATCCACAAGGCGATTCTCTTATGAAGTCCCCATCTTTGAATGGCCAACGCCAAAACAAATCCTCCAAAAAACAAGAAAACTAATGGATGAGAATAATGAATTGAGGTTTCTGCCATAGACTCAACGTCGAGTACCGGCCAAAGAATTAATGGTAGCAGAGCGGTAACTCCCAAGTGAACAACCTCTAAAAACCACCATACAACCATCCATCCAGAAACAGAAATAACGGCTGCATGAGGGCTTTCCATTACATTTGATAAGGAATTAAACAAAACCAAAAAAAGCAGTGGACCTGAAAGAATCTTAAACCACCTTTGTATTCTTTTATTCTTGTCGGAGGTATTTTTAGAACTCACAAAATTCAAATTTGAGCCAAAATAATACTTTTTACTAGAGTGCTTTTCAAAGAGTTCATTAGATTCAATAAATCTCTTAATGAATAGGTGATAAAACAAAAAGGGCTCCGTAAAACGAAGCCCTAAAGCTATCACACTTTATCAAACCCAAACTATTATGAAATGTAGTTCTCTCGAACACTGTAAAAGTACAATGGGTCTATGCTTTAAAACCTGATATAAGTCATGACCGACTTACTTTTTCATTTTTTGGTGATATTGTACTCCGGCCCTTATTTCTACTTTTAGGTAGTTTTCATCGGGCACAATGGGACAGCTAAACCTCGTATCATAAGCACAGTAAGGATTGTAGGCTTTATTGAAGTCAACAAGAATGGTTGTTTCGCCTTGGGCTGGAAGTTCTGCCTCAACATATCTTCCACCGCCATAAGTGCTTTCTCCATTGGTAAAGTCTGCAAACGGAATGAATAAGTAATCTTCAAATCCCGGTCTATTTAATAATGACATATTTTGGTATGCTGTCAGTCGCAAACTATCTTCCCCTAGCGCAAAATCTATAAACCCCGCCCTTCTATATTTTGGTTTTCGTTGGGTAGATGTCGGCATCTCAAATACTTCTTGGTCCATTAATGGAGTCCACTTGGCAACCATTCTATAGTTGCTATCTATTGTAAAAAATGGCAAAGAGTCAAATTCAGTTACTTGATCCTTTGGCAAGGGAGATTTAGCAGGATCTTTAAATTTAATATTTTCTGATTTTCTATATTCTAAAATGGTCTCATGATACGTTTGCGCCCCTAAGGGAAAGGCACTCAAAAAAACCATAATTATCAGATAAATCCTCATACCTTTACTTTTAAATTTGTTGTATGAAGATAGTCCTTGCCACGCAGAATCAAAATAAAATTAAGGAAATAAAAAATGCCTTACCTCAATACAACATTGTTGGGATTGACGAGCTTAACATTCGTGAAGAGTTACCAGAAAACCAAAACACCCTAGAGGGAAACGCTTTAGAAAAGGCCCATTACGTATTTAACAATTTTGGTGTAGCGTGCTTTGCCGATGACTCAGGACTTGAAATTGAAGCGCTACAAAATGAGCCTGGAGTGTTTTCTGCTAGATATGCCGGACCTCAAAGAAGCGACGACGACAACATGAACTTGGTTCTTGACAAACTGAGCAACCTCAACCATAGAAATGCGCAGTTTAGAACCGTCATAGCCTATGTAGGTGAAAATATTGAAAAAACCTTTGAAGGAACTGTCAAGGGAACAATAACTACTGAAAAACGTGGAGAAAACGGGTTTGGTTATGATCCTATTTTTGTCCCTGAAGGATTTTCAAAAACCTTTGCTGAAATGACTATGGAGGAAAAAGGAAAAATTAGTCACAGAAAAAAGGCGGTAGAAAAATTTATTCAGTGGGTAGAGATGCATTAAAGAAAGAGAAGCGGACTTTACCGTATTTTCTCATTTCTATAAAGTGAGGATGTTCATCAAAAGAACGTTGATTATCGTGTTCAAAAATTAAATATCCCCCTTCGTTCACCAATTGTTTTTCAATTATTATTTCTAATAATTCTGGGTACTTTTCAAAATCATAAGGCGGATCAGCAAAAACGATGTCCCAAGTTCTATGGGCTCTTTTCACAAATTGAACACAGTCATCTTTAAATACATCAATTTCAAAATCTAATGAATCTGAAGTTTTCTTAATAAACCGAACACAGTTGTTGTTTTGATCAACCGCCGTTACAGATTTTGAACCTCGGGCAGCAAACTCATAGCTAATGTTTCCTGTGCCAGAAAACAAGTCTAACACAGATACCTCGTCAAAGTAAATATCATTGTTTAAAATATTAAACAAGGCTTCTTTAGCCGCATCTGTTGTGGGTCTTACCGGTAAATTTTTAGGGGCACGTAACTGTTTACCCTTATGGTTTCCACTTATGATGCGCATGAATGAGAAATAAAATTAATGAAGAATGCGTGAGGAGGTATTTGACTAAATGAGCTGCTGTACTTGTACTGCGAAGGATAGGGTTCAAACATAGCTTTTACCCCATATCCCGAAATCAGTTTTTCACCTGCTTTGGTCATCTCAATATCTCCAGAAAAAACAACCTCAACTTCATCAGGCTTCAAACCATATTGGTCAATAACAGCCAAAATGTAATATGAAATATCTTGCTCAGAAGTCAAGACAAATTGATTACTCAATTGAAGTTTTCCTTCATTTACATAAACCAACGATATGGTTTTACCGGTAATACTAGCATAGATTTTATGTCCTGGTTTATATCGCGACTCACCCAAAACCCCTTCCGTGAAAACGGCCTGAGAACTCATCACGTTAACATTCTTGAACAATCTATTTACATGTGAGCTTAGTTGACTGTGACTGTTTGAAAGAAAAACCGCTTTAGCCGAATGAATCTTCTCCACTTGAATACTATCAGAAGAAACGTAATTCAAGGTTGATTGATTGAGCCATTCACTTTTTCTAGTTTCATCAAACAAAACCTCAGGAACAAAAACACCTGACGGCCTACTCTCTATCAGCGTTACCGTATCGTAATCGCCTTCAAACTGATCTAAATGAGAAGCTGCTTCAATGGCATCATGCGCAATGTAATCTGCCAATAATATAAACTTATTGATGTCTTTGCGAAGTACACAAAAAGAAAGTCCACCTTCATACCTAAAGATGGACAAATGACAATCTTTATCTTGGGTTGAGTCTAAGATAGAATCAACAGCCTCAATAATGTTATTATTTCCAATTACCACTAATCGTCGGTTCGGTTAATGATCCCACAGTTAATGAATATCCTGGGTTAATGTAATTTTCATATTTGTTGCTCACGTCAGAGAAGATAACTTTTTCTGAAGCTGAAGCTTCAAACACATCAACCATAATTCCACCTCTGTCAAGCTTAGAGGCTGCTAAAGAAAATTCTACATCCGTTCCAGGAATGTATCTCATTGAGTTTGCATCAAAATCTGATGGAAAAGCCTCTATGGTTCCCCTTACAGGCTCTTTACCTAAAACTCTTTCAATAACAGAGTCTTTGTTCATGTCTTTCTGAAACAACTTGTTGTACTCCATAAAAGAAGTATCCTTTCTTTCAATAATGGTAATATGACCTGTGTCAATAAAGTTGATCAACACATCTAAATCTCCTGTATATGATCCATACTGAGTTTTATACGCCAACTCTGCTTCTCTAATGTTCTCTAAAGTAGATTTAACCTTATCAAACCTTTGATTTTTTAATTTTCCAAAACTGATAGGCTCCATAATTACAGCGTAAATCATGTAAGCTAAAAATACGGCAACTACACCTAAGACTAATTGAACTATCTTTAATGTCTGTTTTTTCATCGTTAATAAGGCTTTTTTAAGCTTTTTGAATCATGACAAACTTACAATTTTTTTTCCACCTTAAAATTTTTTTTCACCAGTTCAAGTTCTCACTTTTACACTCACAATGAGCGAGCAAAAAAAATCTATATACACGGAGTTGGTCCAACGGTTTAAATTTGAACCAACTACACAGCAAAATGAACTATTAATTCATTTAAGTCAGTATTTAGAAAGCCCCTTTAGGCCCAGTGCATTTGTGTTAAAAGGGTTTGCAGGTACCGGAAAAACAACATTAGTTAGCACTTTAGTTAACACTCTGCCAACATTAGATACTCAAGTTGTATTGCTAGCTCCTACCGGAAGAGCAGCAAAGGTCATTACTCAGTATACTCAAAAGCCTGCTTTTACCATTCACAAATTCATATATCACCCTCCCAAAAAGGGACAAGGATTTGGACAATTTAAAACCAGACCCAACAAAGGGAAGGATGTTTTATTTATCGTTGATGAGGCTTCCATGATTTCTGATAAATCGCAAGGAAACCAACTTGACGGAAGCTCTCTCTTAGACGATTTAATATCTTTTGTCAAAGATGGCGTCCGATGTAAGTTGTTGTTAATCGGTGATACGGCCCAGCTTCCTCCGGTGGGAAGTATTGATAGTCCGGCCCTTGACCCAGAAAAGCTAGAAAGAGAATTTGACCTTGAGGTATCTGATTTTATGCTTACCCAGGTAATTAGACAAGCCAGTGATTCTGCTATTTTAGAAAACGCTACCGAAATTAGAGGTCTTCAAGAAAGTGACCACAACATCACTCCTCAATTTTCTCTAGGTCCTGATGTTATCAGGTTGGTTGATGGTTATGATATTGAAGAAGCCCTCTCAAAATCATACTCTGATGGCAACACAGAAGAAACCACCTTTATTGTACGATCAAACAAAAGGGCCAACCAATACAACCAACAAATAAGATCTAGAGTACTTTGGAAGGAAGACGAAATATCTGCCGGAGACAACCTCATGGTGGTGAAAAACAATTATTTCTGGATTTCTGAAAAAAGTAAACCGGGCTTTATTGCCAATGGTGACATCATTGAAGTTTTAGAACTTAGAAACAGAAATTCACTCTATGGTTTTGACTTCGCAGATGCTACGGTAAAATTGGTTGACTACCCCAATGAGCCAGCCTTTGAAACAAAATTATTGCTCAACACGCTTTCTGTAGATGGTCCTGCACTTCCCTATGAAGATTCTAAAAGACTTTTTGAGCAAATTGAAGAAGAACACCAAGACATCCCACATAAGTGGAAAAGATATCAAGCCATTTCTAACAGTCCGTATTTAAACGCACTACAAGTTAAATTTTCATATGCCGTAACTTGTCACAAAGCACAAGGGGGCCAATGGAAAAATGTTTTTATTGAGCAGAGCTACCTTCCCGATGGAGTAAACAAAGACTATCTTAGGTGGTTATATACAGCATTCACAAGGGCTTCAGAAAAAGTGTTCCTCATAGGGTTTTCTGAAGATTACTTTGCCGATTTATAAAGAATTGTATGAAAAAACTAATTGCAAAACTGGTTTTTACCCTAGCAGGTTGGAAATTTAAGTTATCTATAGACCTTTCTAAAGTCAAAAGATCTGTAATGATTGCGGCACCGCATACCAGCAATTGGGACCTGATTTTCGCTCTCGGCGGATTTTGGTTAATGGGTGTTGACGTTAGGTACTTTATTAAACAAAAGTACACGCAAGGACCTTTTGGCTTTTTCTTTAAATATACCGGAGCCATTGGGGTTAACCAAAGTCAAAATACCAACTTAACAGAATACGCCATCAAACTCTTTGAAGAAAGAAAGAACTTGGTACTGCTAGTGCCAGCAGAAGGAACGAGAAAAAGGGTAGAAAAATGGAGGACTGGCTTTTATAGAATTGCCACGCAGGCTAAGGTACCGGTAACCTTGGGATATTTAGACTACAAGCTAAAAATTGCTGGGGTAAAGGAAATAATCTATCCAACCGAAAACTTTCAAAATGACATGGCGCAAATAGAAGCCGTTTACAAAAATATTCAAGGTAAATTCCCTGAACGCTACAACCAGAAGATTTACTAAATTCGCTGCAATAATTCCAGCTATGCACACATTTTTAACGTTTACTTGGGCCTTAGACAATGGATTAGATCTTGGCTTTTTTACCTTGAGATATTATAGCCTACTTTTTGCCGTAGGGTTCATTCTGGGTTTTCAAGTCATGAAGAAAATTTTCAAGGCAGAAAAAACTCCTTTAGATCAACTTGACCAGCTTCTCACTTATATGGTTATTTCCACTGTCGTGGGAGCTAGATTAGGTCATGTCTTTTTTTACCAATGGGACTATTACAGTCAACATCCCGTAGAAATTTTTAAAGTTTGGGAAGGCGGACTAGCCAGTCATGGAGCCGCTATCGCTATTATTCTAGGCCTGATTATCTACTCTAAAAAAGTAAGTAAGAAAAGTGTTTTATGGATTCTAGACCGGGTGGTGATTACCGTTGCTTTAGCAGGAGCCTTTATTCGTTTCGGGAATTTTACCAATAGTGAGATTTACGGTAAAATGGCTAATTCAAGTATTGAAACGGTATTTATCCAACCTACGGAACAGTCGTTTTTGGGATATTTAGGGGATAATCTCTCTGAAGTTGAATTTTCTAAAACAGAAAATCAATTAATTACTGACTCTTTAATTTACCCAGAGTATAAAGTAACCCTTACCCTTAGCGATCAAGCAGATATTGACGCAACTTCTAGAGTCATTGATAGTAAAATCAAGAAACTTATTAGCCTTGAAGACAACGATAATCTTAACTTTTTCTTTTTAGAAGACAGAAACAATGAAATCGTAAACAATAAAACGATTGTTACCTATGGTTATGGGGTTCCAAGGTATCCAACTCAACTCATTGAGTCTTTTGGTTACCTTTTAATTTTCATTTTATTGTTTTTACAATTTTGGAAAACTGACGTTAAAAACCAGCTGGGTTCTTTGTTTGGTCAATTTTTAATCACCGTTTTTGGGTTTAGATTCTTTGTAGAATATCTAAAAGCAAACCAAGTGGCCTTTGAATCTAACATGGACTTGAACATGGGACAATGGCTCAGCATACCTCTCGTTTTATTAGGACTTTTTTTTATTTTAAAACCTCTACTTAACAAAAACAAATCATGAACAAGGGAAGAAAATTATTAGCTGTAATTACACTTTTAGCTTTTGTGGCTTGGCTGTTGTTTACTGTACTTTCTCCAGGTTCAACTAGCAAACCCAAAAAAGTTAAAGGCCAGAAAGAATATGTTCCACCCTTTAGACATGATGGCAATGGTGTGCTAATTTCAGAAACAGGAGACACTTTAGCAGCCCTTGAGTTAGAATTTGCAAAAACCATAGAGGCAAAAGAGTACGGAATGATGTACCGAAGAAACATGAAAACCAATCGTGGCATGCTCTTTTTTATGGGCGAAATGCGCTTTCAGTCTTTTTGGATGAAAAACACGTATGTTCCTTTAGACATCATTTACATTGATGATCAGTTTTCTATCGTGAGTATTCAAAAAAATGCTAGACCCCTTAACGAAACTTCATTGCCTTCAGAAGGTCCTGCTAGTTACGTTTTAGAAATTAATGCGGGTCTCTCTGATAAATGGGGACTGAAACCCGGAACGAAACTCAGTTTATACGAATAAAAAAAGCGGCCAAAGGCCGCTTTTTTTTGCTTCATCTACAACTATCTATTTCTAATATAAAGCTCAAATCTTGAGGGCTCTTGAACAGCTGGCCAATAGTTGTTATTGCGATCTGTATCTGCCGTCTCTAAAAACGGATCTAATTCTATCTTCACAACTTCTTTCTCAAACACAAAAGTCTTAACAAACTCTGTTTCGCTTTGCAACCAAACTTCTACGGGAATCTTCTGTACTTCTGTGCTTCCGTCTTTAAAGGTAAACTCTAAAATCACAGGCATAATAAGTCCGCCTTTATTAGAAAAAGTACATTCATAAAATTTGTAATCACCCTTCAAAAGGTCCTTTTCTTCTTGGTTGTATGCGTCTGTTTGTCTTTCGTACTTTTCAAAATCTCTATCACTTGGTTTATACGGACGGTACTCTTTAGAATTGTAAAAGTCAACCGTTTTTGAATCTTTTGCTACTACCGTTTCAGAGGCAATTTCCTCATTTCTAGTATCACCAATAAACCTGCGCTTTTCATCTTTTAGCTCTAGGTCTTCTTCAAGCACTTCAGGGTTACCGTCAAAAGGAGTGAATACATTCACTTCATCTAAAGAAATGTCTACGTGGTCATTGGTGTAAAACCAACCTCTCCAAAACCAATCTAGGTCTACAGCACTTGCGTCTTCCATAGTTCTAAAAAAGTCTGCCGGTGTGGGGTGCTTAAATTTCCAACGCTCGCAGTAAACTTTAAAACTGTAGTCAAAAAGTTCTCTACCCATTACCGTTTCTCTCAAAATATTAAGAGCCGTTGCTGGTTTTCCATAAGCGTTATTACCAAATTGGTAAATAGATTCTGAGTTGGTCATAATAGGCGCAATTTTACTTTTATCGCCTTTCATGTAATCGGTAATCTTATACGCAGGACCTCTTCTGCAAGGATAATCAACGTCCCATTCTACCTCTGTCAAGTATTGAACAAAAGTGTTCAACCCCTCATCCATCCATGTCCATTGACGTTCATCAGAATTAATAATCATTGGGAAAAAGTTGTGGCCAACCTCATGAATAATCACAGAAATCATTCCGTATTTGGTAGCTGCTGAATACGTACCATCAGGATTTGGCCTTCCTCCGTTAAAACAAATCATCGGATACTCCATACCAATTGACTTTGAGTGAACCGAAATCGCCTTGTGGTAAGGATAATCAACCGTAAATTTAGAATACGTCTTAATCGTATGAGCCACTACCTTAGTGGAATACTTTTCCCAAAGTGGGTTTCCTTCTTTTGGGTAATATGACATGGCCATTACGGTGCTATCACCGATTTGAACCGCCATGGCATCCCAAATAAACTTGCGACTGCTAGCAAATGCAAAATCTCTAACATTTGCCGCATAGAAGCTCCAAGTTTTGGTGTCTTTAAAATTCTTATTTTCCTCAGCCTTTATAGCTTCCTCTTGGGTTACAATAAAAACAGGTTCTTCAAAAGACTCTTTTGCCTTCTCTAATCTAGAGGCTAGCTCTTCAGTTAATACCTCTTTGGCATTGGTCAATCTACCGGTAGAGCACACCACGTGATCAGACGGCACGGTAATATTAACTTTATAATCGCCAAACGGTAAAGTAAATTCACCTCTACCTAAAAATTGTTTGTTTTGCCAGCCATCAACATCGTTGTAAACTGCCATTCTCGGGAAGAACTGTGCAATGGTGTACAAGTAGTTGTCTTCGTTTTCAAAATATTCAAAACCTGATCTTCCGCCAATATCCATTCTGTCGTTGATGTGATACCACCACTTTATTTCAAAGCTGTATTTTTCTCCGGGTTGCAACGGCTTTTTAAGAGGAATCAACATCATGGTGTTATTCACGATTACCGGAATATCAGAACCGTCAGACCTCTTTACGTACTCTATTTTAAATCCACCATCAAAATCGTAGAAGTAAGTGTTCTTTAAACTATTGTAGGTCATTTTTTCTCTCATTCCGCCCTTTTTAATAAGTTGGGTGGTTGAGTTGTTAGCCCTCATATTTTGATCTAACTGAACCCATAAATACTCCAACGGATCGGGAGAGTTATTGGTGTAGGTGATTTCTTCAGACCCCTCAATAATTTGATTTTTGTCGTCTAAGACAATGTCCATTACATAATCAGCTTTTTGCTGATAGTACTGATGACCAGGAGCACCTGAAGCCGTTCTGTAAACATTAGGCGTAGGTATTTCTGTTCCTAGTTGTTTAAATTTCGAGGTGTTTGTGTTCTGAGCTAAGAGAGTTCCTCCCGCGAAAGCGGCAAGAACAAGGAGAAATTTGTTTTTCATAATGGTCGTTTGCACCTATTTAATTAAGGCCAGTTTTTTAACATTAAAACCAAAGAGATACCAATTACGGCACCTGAAATCACTAGATTCCAGTCCCTTGATTTTATTGAAATAATACGTTGAAAAATAAATGAGACAGTCAATATTGACAATATTACGATAATTTGTCCAACCTCAACGCCGAGGTTAAACGGCAACAATATCATTAGGGTGTCGGGTTCGCCAGCTACAATCTTTTTAAACTCTAAAGAGAAGCCAAACCCGTGTATCAATCCGAACAATCCGGCAATCCAATATTTAATCTTTGATTTGACGTCCTGCCCCATCTTGGTAAGATTAAATATTCCCGTTACAAAAATGGTGGTCGGAATCAAAAACTCAATGAGTCTGCCATTAACAGAAACTACATCAAACCCGGCCAATGCTAGGGTAGTTGAATGAGCTAATGTGAAAAAGGTAATGATCCAAAAAAGCTTTTTCCATTGCTTAAACAGATAAATAGATGATAAGGCGATCAAAAAGACCATGTGGTCATAGCCATTTAGGTCGGTAATATGGTCTATTCCTAGCCAGAAATAAAGTTGAAAATCACTCATAGTTTAGGGTTTAAATTCAAATGTTGGTTGGTTCAATTTAAAATACGCATTCTTCTTATAACCTTCTGCTTTTAGCCTCGCCACATTTACTTGGTCCGGAAAATAATCAAACAAAAGAGTGTTGGTCATGGTAAAAGGCTTATTTAATTTTGGAGATTCTAAGGTAAAATAAATCCACAAAAGGTCTTCTTCTACCTCTTTACCTACCCATACAGGCTGGAATTTTTCTCTTTTTTGAACAATGTAAAACTGTTCTTTTAGGTAGGTGTTTAACAAAGAATCAACCTGAGGATTTTCATTTTTTTCTCCTAAAAATGGAATAACATTGTACTTGGTCTTCAGTAAGGTAGTTATGTCTTCTACATCTAAACGAACAGAAATTTGAAACTCATCACCAACTTGTTCTCCATCTAGAATGCTTATATAGTATTCATGAATTGAGAATGAACACAGAAGGGTCAAAAAAAGAAATGCTAAATAAATACGCTTCATCAGGTCTGTGTTGTTATTTTTATAGATTCGTGGTGAATTTTGTTTTTAATAACTTCAAAAAAAATCAAAATTTATCAAACCATTGTCCAAATTGAGAATTTGTTATTCAATGAATGTAAAAAACTTGACCTTTCTAGCTTTGCTTTTTATTTCTGCCCAAACGGTTGTTGGCCAGCAAATAAAAACCGTGAAAATTCACCAAACACCCGGATTTATTACAGGCACCTGTGAACCGAGTATTTCAGTGAACCCTGCAGACCCCAACAACCTAGTGGCGGCCAGTGTTCTGAATAATGTTTATTACTCAAGTGACGGTGGATTTACCTGGGAGAAAGGAAAGATCAAATCGAGTTATGGTGTTTGGGGAGATCCTTGTATTGTGCATGATGCCAGCGGAAGGGCGTATTATTTTCACCTTTCTGATCCTACCGGAAAGAACTGGCAGAGTGATAGTATTCTTGACCGTATTGTGGTTCAATGGTCTGATGACGGAGGCAAATCTTGGTCTGACGGTAGCTTTATGGGGCTTAATCATCCTAAAGACCAAGACAAAGAATGGGCAGCCGTTAACCTTGAAACGGGAGAGATCGTTGTCACTTGGACTCAGTTTGACAAATACAATTCTCCTGATGAAGAAGATAAGTCTAACATTCTTTTTTCAAGAAGCATTGACCGCGGTGAAACCTGGTCAGACCCAATTGCCATCAATGAAATTTCAGGAAATTGTTTAGACGACGACCAAACCGTTGAAGGAGCCGTTCCTTCTTTTGGCCCCAATGGTGAAATTTATGTTGCATGGTCATATGATGAAAAAATTTACTTCAACCAAACAAAAAAATCAGGAACTGAATGGAATGAAGAAAACACCGTTGTGGCAAAGCAACCGGGTGGTTGGACCATGAATATTCCAGGGTTAAATAGAACCAACGGAATGCCCGTTACCGCGGTTGACAACTCAGAAGGTCCGTACCGCGGTAGAATCTATGTAATGTGGGGAGATATAAGACATGGTGAAACCAATGCTGATATTTTTTTAGCCCATTCTGATGACAACGGAGAAACGTTTAGCACCCCAACTAAAGTAAATCAAGATACAACCAACACTCACCAATTCTTGCCGTGGATGTCTATTGACAATAAGACGGGGGCTGTTTATTCTGTTTATTACGATAGAAGTAATTATACCAATGACAGTACGGATGTAATTTTTACTTATTCGCAAGACGGCGGACTTTCTTGGCAACACAGAAAAATTAACCTCGAAGGTTTTAACGTAAACCCAAAGGTGTTTTTTGGTGACTATAATAATATTACCTCTAGAAACGGAAAAGTATACCCGATTTGGACAGAGTTTCACAAGGGGTATTTAAGCGTATGGACTGCAATAATCGATTTAACCAAAGAAGATGAAGAATAGTAAATTACTGATCGTTTCTACTTCAAAAATCCACGGAAGTGAATACATGGCCTACATCAAAGATGAAGTGCTGGAGTTTTTTACAGGAATAAATACTTTGACCTTTATTCCCTATGCTAGACCAGGAGGCATTTCTTACGCTGAGTATACCAACCTTGTATCGAAAGCCCTCTCCCCTTTTGGACTAAATGTCAAAGGAATTCATGAGTACGAAAACCCTAAAAAAGCCATTGAACAAGCCGAAGGAATTTTTACTGGGGGTGGAAATACGTTCGTTCTAGTCAAAACTTTGTACGAAAATGGCTTGATGGACCTAATCTCCAAAAGGGTTAAAAATGGCACACCTTACATGGGATCATCTGCCGGATCAAACATTACCGGACTGAGTCTATGTACTACTAATGACATGCCTATTGTTTATCCACCAAGCTTTGACACCCTTGGCTTGGTTCCCTTCAACATTAACCCTCACTACCTTGATCCAGATCCCAATTCTAAACATCAAGGCGAAACTCGCGAAACCAGAATTAATGAATTTCACCATTTCAATTCTCAGCCAGTTATCGGTCTTAGAGAAGGGTCTTGGCTTTGGGTAGAGAACGGAAAAATACACCTAAAGGGCAATCTAAAAGCTAGAATTTTTAAGGCAGGCAAACCACCCGTTGAAATCAGCCCTCAAGATATCACAGAACATCTGGTATAAGGGCAGTTCATCCAATTGCTTGGGCACTTTTTATTGGTATCTTTGCAGTCCGCTTTCGCGCGAAAATATTTAACTCGACAATGTAAAGGGCATGAGCAAAGTAATGCTAATGATACTTGACGGATGGGGAATTGCTAAAAACCCAGAAGTCTCTGCTGTAGATAAAGCAGACACTCCGTTTATGGATAGCCTTAAGGGCAATTTTCCGTTCACTAAAATGCATACCTCAGGTATGAATGTAGGGCTACCCGAAGGCCAAATGGGCAATTCAGAGGTGGGTCACATGAACCTGGGCGCAGGTAGAGTAGTTTACCAAGAATTGGCAAAATTAAATTTAGCCGTTCAAGAAAAAACCATGTGGACCAACAAGGCATTGGTTGAAGCCATGGAGTTGGCTAAATCAAAAAACGTGAAATTGCATCTAATGGGGTTAGTTTCTGATGGAGGGGTTCACTCTCATATCAATCACCTCAACGGCTTGCTTTCTATGGCGCATGATTTACAAGTCAATAATGTATTTGTACATGCCTTTACTGATGGTAGAGATACCGACCCAAGGGGAGGTATTAATTATTTAAAGACGGTAGAAAGTCACATGGCAAAAACCACCGGAACCCTTGCCACTATTGTGGGAAGGTATTTTGCTATGGACCGAGATCACCGTTGGGAAAGAGTGAAAAAGGCATATGACCTTTTAGTAAATGGCACCGGAACAAAAGAGAAGTCAGCCACAGAAGCGCTTCAAAAACAATACGACCAGAATATTACTGATGAGTTTATTGAACCTATAGTACTGCATGATGCTAAAATTGAAAATGGAGATGTGGTCATCTGTTTTAATTTTAGAACAGACAGAGGCCGTCAAATAACCATGGCGTTGAGTCAAAATGACTATCCAGAATATCAAATGAAAAAACTGGATTTGCATTACGTAACCATGACCAATTACGATGAATCATTTAAAAATATTCATATAGCCTACCACAAAGAAAACATCAATATGACCTTAGGTGAGGTCTTAGAGAAAAGTGGTAAGCGTCAAATAAGAATTGCAGAAACAGAAAAATATCCTCACGTTACCTTTTTCTTTTCAGGAGGAAGAGAAGAACCCTTTGAGAATGAAAAAAGAATTCTTTGTCCTTCTCCCAAAGTAGCCACCTATGATCTCATGCCAGAAATGAGTGCCCATGAAATCAAAAGCAAAATCATTCCAGAGTTAGAAGGTAAGACCGCCGATTTTATTTGCCTGAATTTCGCCAATCCAGATATGGTAGGTCACACAGGAGACATGAACGCAGCCATTAAAGCGTGTGAAACGGTAGACCGCTGTGCCGGAGAAGTGGTTTCCGCAGGACTTAAAAATGGCTATCAGTTTATTATATTAGCTGATCATGGAAATGCAGATTGCATGATCAATGAAGATGGCTCGCCCAATACAGCCCATACAACCGTACCTGTTCCGTGCTATTTGGTTGGCGCTGAAAGTAATGTAACAGGACTAAAAGAAGGAAAATTAGGAGATATTGCACCTACTATTTTATCACTTATGAATATTGAGGTTCCTCAGCAAATGACCGGAGAAAACCTTTTAATAACCAATTAGTACTAAGTCGCATGAATGATTCATTAATTATCGCCGTAGATTTTGACGGAACCATTGTAGAAGATAGATACCCTAAAATCGGCAAACCCATGCTGTTTGCTTTTGATACCTTAAAAAGACTTCAAAACGATGGACATCGTTTAATACTGTGGACTTACAGACACGGTCGAAAATTAGATGAGGCAGTTGCTTTTTGTTTAGAAAACGGAATTGAGTTTTATGCTGTAAACAAGAGCTACCCAGAAGAAGAAGATTTAGACCCTAAGGTGAGCAGAAAAATTCACTGTGACCTTTTTATCGACGACAGAAATGTAGGAGGGTTTCCGGGTTGGGGTGAAGTTTACCACAAAATCAATCCGACCACAAACCCTCAAAAAAAGGAATCGAAAAAAGGTGGGTTGTTTAAAATTTTTAAATAGACTATGATAAAATATAAGTCAAGAGAAGAGATAGAAATTATGCGCGAGAGCGCACAATTAGTTTCAAAGACATTAGGAATGTTAGCTCCGAAAATTGTTCCTGGAGTTACCTCCCTAGAACTGGACAAGCTTGCTGAAGAATTCATTAGAGACCATGGGGGTGTACCCGGATTTTTAGGAATGTACGATTTCCCAAATTCACTTTGCATGTCTGTAAACGACATGGTGGTTCATGGAATCCCTACTAATAAACCCTTAGAAAATGGCGATATTATTTCTGTTGACTGTGGCGTATATATGAACGGCTATTACGGTGACCACGCCTACACCTTTGAAGTAGGTGAAGTTTCTGAAGAAATTAAAAAACTATTAAAGGTTACCAAAGAAAGTCTTTACCTAGGTATTGAAGAAATGAGAGTAGGTAGACGTTTAGGCGACATTGGCTGGGCTATTCAGAATCATGCAGAAAAACATGGTTATGGGGTGGTAAGAGAATTAGTAGGACATGGTTTAGGAAGAGAAATGCACGAAGATCCTCAAGTACCCAATTACGGTAAAAGAGGTCGTGGCAAAAAACTTCAAGAAGGATTGGTTTTGGCCATTGAGCCCATGATCAACATGGGGACACACAGAATTAAGCAATTAAACGACGGCTGGAGTATTTTAACCAAAGACGGTAAACCTTCTGCACATTTTGAACATGATGTAGCTATTGTTGATGGAAAACCAGACATCTTATCAACCTTTGACTATATTTACGAAGCACTAGGAATTACTGAATAACATGTTGAACTCTGCTATAAAATTTGCTCTAAATAATATTCCGCGTCCTATTTTAATTAGAATGAGCTACGCGGTTCAAGCATTAGCGCCTGTCCTTTTTAAAGGAGACCGGTTTACCGATCCTATTGACGGACGCAGCTATCGCAAGTTTTTCCCCTACGGTTACGGAAACACCCAAAGAGAAAACGCCTTAAGCCCAGGCACCAATTCTCTTGAAAGACATAGACTTTTATGGTTGTATCTAAAAGAAGAAACTGATTTTTTTACGGCCAACAAAAAGGTTCTTCACGTAGCTCCAGAGCAATGTTTTTATGGCCGCTTTCGCGGGATGAAAAACCTTGATTACACCACAGCAGATTTGTTTTCACCCTTGGCTGATGTAAAAATGGATATTCATGACATTCCCTTTGAGGACAATCTATTTGACGTAGTTTTCTGTAATCATGTACTAGAACACGTTACCGACGATGCTCAATGTATGAAGGAGTTGAATAGAGTTCTCAAGCCTGGAGGCCTTGCCATCATGCAGGTACCGTTAGACAACACTTTAGAAAAGACCTTTGAAGATCCCACCATTACCGATCCTAAAGAACGCGAAAGGTTGTTTGGGCAATATGACCACGTAAGACAGTATGGTTTAGATTATTCAGAAAGACTTAAAGCAGCTGGTTTTGTGGTAAATCCTGTAGATTACTCCTCAATTCTTTCAGATGAAATGTTTGAAAAATACCGTTTGCCCAAGGGAGAGATTTTATACGTTTGTTCAAAGTAACCCCCCTTATTTGAGTCTTCGCAACCCTGCCTTTCCTTGTCGATAAATACCTTCGTAGTAAGGGTAACCTGAATAACTCATAGCCAACTCGTAGTACATTTTAGCCTTTTTGGGTTTACTCATATTGAACTCATAAATATGAGCCAATTGCATACTGCTTTTTGCGGCTTGGTAGGTGTCTTGTTGTTTATTAGAAGATAAACATTTTAGGTAATTCTTTTCGGCTTCATCATACTCACCCATGGCTTGGGTAACCCTACCCCTTCGGTAATACCATTCTACTTTTTGAAAGTCTGACAATTGATCGAAATTAATACTATTTAAATATTCTTCAGCCAACAAAAAAGTACCTCCATCAAAAGCCAGTCTAGCTTTTATTAATTCTTTGGTCAACGGACGTTTTAACTCTAGCAGAGCCTCTTCATCTGCCCCCCTAAATTCAAAACCAGCGTTCTCAATTTTGTCTTTATATTCCCAAGAACGCAAACCCTTATTCCAAATAATATCACTCCACATCAAATACCTGTAGGTAGATTTTATAAAGTGTTTACCCTTGTAAATTCGCAGGTAGTCCTCAAAGCAAGTAACTGCTTTAGAATCCATCACTGCTAGTCTTGCTTTGCCTTCGAGGTAGTACAAATACGGATAGTCGTAAACACCTTCTACGGGTCTGTCCATCAATAAAAGTAAAGCCTCTGTATTTTTCTCTTTTGAAAACAAAATAGACACTTCTAAAAAAAGAATCAGGTTGCTTTCTTCGGTTTTCACGTTTAAGGATGAAGTAGAGAAGCTAGGATCTAATCCCATTTGAAAAACGGTATACCCATAAGTAAATGAAAATGGCAATCGCAAGTAGGGATATAATTCTAAGGATTTTAAATAGCCCCACTTAACATTTTCATATCCATTGTCAATATCGCCCTCGTATCCAAACATGCTAGCTAGCCATTTGTAGGTGGGGGGTAATGAGCCAAAACCAAGTTCTATAAGACCTTTTAGAAATACGGCCGGTGCAAACGCTTTATCTTTTGCCAATAGCTCTTCTAAAACATCATAGGCCTTGGTGATTTTTCTGCCTGCTGTAAATGACTCACCAAACTTGGCAGCCAAGATAGATTGCTGAAAATAAATTTCTGCTTCGCAATAAAGTGAGAAGGTATTTCTATTGGGTTCTTGAGAGACTCTGTTAAGATAGGTCTCTAAATTGTTTTGCTGCTTTTCATATTCTAAATGATCTTCAGAAAGAAATAAAGTCAAGAATATTTCTGTATGCTTTAAATACCCATCAACCCTATTTTTAGGTTCATAAACCTTAAGCTGATTAAAATAAAAAATAGCACTATCAATCTTCAGAGCATATAAATAATTAAATGCCTTTGTGGCCCGTGGTGAGAAGTCAAGAGACCACCCACTAAGAGTAAAGGTAGATAGTATTATAAGGGTAAGTAGCTTTTTCATAAAGCAAAAAAAAGGGATTTCATTTGAAATCCCTTACTGAATATGTGAAATTTTTATTTCAAAGCTTTTGCAAACTCTTGGTCCATTTTGTCTTCCTCTTCTTTTGCAAGATCTGGATCAACTAAAATTCTACCAGAATGTTCATCAGCTAAAATCTTCTTTCTTTGAGCAATCTCTAATTGACGCTGTGGCGGTATAACAAAGAATGAACCACCTGATGCACCTCTTTCAATAGAAACAACCGCTAAACCGTTTTTAGTGTTGTTTCTGATTCTATCATATGCATTGATTAGGCGCTCTTCAATCTTACCAACATACTCTTCGCGTTTCGCCTTAAGCATGTCTTCTTCTTTTTGAGTTTCAAGCAAAATACCATCCAACTCTTCTTTTTTGTGCTTCAAGTGAGTTGACCTCTCTTTAAGCTTTTCTTCAGAGGCACTTTTAATTTCTTCTTTAGTAATGATTTTTGCTTCAAACTCTTTAATGCGCTTGGTAGCAAGTTCCATTTCAAGATTTTGAAATTCAATCTCTTTAGTAATGGCGTCGTACTCACGATTGTTGCGAACGTTCTTTTGCTGCTCCTCGTATTTAGCTATTTTTTCTTTAGCTTCTTTGATAAGTAGCTTCTTGCTTTTAATATCAGCATTTAACTCTTCAATTTCTGTAGAGAAATTGCCAAGACGAGTTTCAAGACCTGCAATTTCATCCTCTAAATCTTCAACTTCAAGAGGCAATTCACCACGCATACTGTGGATTTGGTCCATCTTCTTGTCAATGATTTGAAGATCGTAAAGCGTTCTTAACTTATCTTCTACTGTTATTTCTTTCGTTTTCGCCATGGTTATAAATACGATAATGGATTCGTGTTCACATCTGTTTTAAGAGGGGCAAAATTAGGGAATTTTTCTCGAATTTCATTGATTAACAGCTCAATGGTGAATTGTTCACTTTCAAAATGCCCAATATCAGCTATAACCATCTGATTATCAGCGTCAAAAAACTCATGATATTTAACATCTCCGGTTATATAAACATCTACTTTTGAAGCTTTTGCAGCATGAATCAAAAAGGATCCTGATCCTCCGCAAACTGCTATTCTCTTTACTTTCTTTTTTACTAGGGGGGTGTGTCTTATACAGCCAACATTAAATTTCTCTTTGAGATCTTTAAAAAACTCTAAAACATCTATGGCTTCGTCAAGCTCACCAACCATTCCTGCACCTATTTGTTGGTGTTTATTAGATAAAGGAACAATATCATAGGCCACCTCTTCGTAGGGATGAGAATTGATCATGGTTGCTAGAACCTTTGACAATCGATGGTTTTCTACCAGCACCTCTACCCTTTCCTCTTCCTCAAAATGTCTAACTCCCACCTCACCAATAAATGCCTGGGTGTTTTCATTTGGCTTAAAAGATCCAACTCCCTCCTGCCTAAAACTACATTCTGAATAATTCCCTATAGCTCCCGCGCCAGCGGAAAACATAGATTCAAGAACTTCTTCATAATGTGTCTTAGGTATATAAACTACTAGTTTATTCAACAGGCTATCTTTTGGAGATAAAATAGTAGGATTAGAAATATTCAACCTTTTCATTATCTCAAAATTCACACCGGTGTGCACATTATCTAAATTGGTATGAATGGCGTAAAGAGCAATGTCGTTTTTAATAGCCTTTAAGACAGTCCTTTCTACATAATTCTTTCCCGTTAGAGATTTCAGCCCCTTAAAAACGATAGGATGATGTGATATGATTAGGTTACAACCTTTTTTTATGGCATCGTCTACTACCTCTTCTGTACAATCAAGAGAAACTAAGGCCTGAGTAATTTGTTGGTTTTCATCTCCTACAATAAGCCCTGAATTATCATAAGACTCTTGTAAAGACTTAGGAGCCCAAGATTCTAAAAATGAAATTATCTCTTTAATGATCATCAATATTTTGGTCAGTGTTATTTACCAAAGGTAACTCAATTATAAGAACTGTACCCCTTAATTTCTGGGTATCAATTTCAAATTTACCGCCTAACATTTCTACCCTTGACCTTATACTTTGCAAGCCTATGCCCTCTCCAACAACACTTTTATCAAAACCAACGCCATTGTCTTCAATGGTAATTACATGTCCTGAATCATGAGTAAAAAAATCAACATTAACCTGAGTACAATCGGCGTATTTAAGAATATTATTCAACCCTTCTTGAACAATTCTATACAAGTGCAATTCATGCGAAGGAGTCATCCGATCTGGGAAATCGTAAAACTCTAAATCAATCTTAAAATTTGCGGTAGTTTTTATTTCATTGACCAAATTGACAATGGCCCTTTTTATTCCAAGAAACTTTAGACTGCCTGGGTAAAGGTTATGGGTGATTTCTCTGGTGTGACTTATTACCTCAGATAGCTTACTAAATATTGAAGGGTCAGTTATTTTTTGTTCTAACTCTTGTTTTAAGCTTGATAGTTTAAAGCCTACATCATCATGAAGCTCTTGGGCAATTCTCTTCTTTTCCGTTTCTTCACCAGTAACCCTTGCAGAAACCAATTCTTTCGCCACCAACACTTGCTTTTCTAGAAGTAATTGACGGTCTAAGTACATATTTCTCAATTGATATGTAAGGGCAAAGGCAAAAAGAATTACGTCAATAATAAATCCAAAAAGCATGGGGTTCATGGTTCTTGAAAAGTCAGGTAGCACCCCGAATTCTATGAGTAATTTAGATAAAACCGCAAGATAGGGAATGCTATAGGCAATGATAAAAAATCCGTAGTACCGTTTGTCTTCTTTGTACTTTCTAAAAGCAGCAGTAAATAAGTTGAGTTGTTGAAATACAACAACCACATAAAATACATTTAAGAAAAGCTGAGAATTATTAGAGAAGTAGGCGGGGAAAAACATGTTCGCAATTAGCAAAAGCGCAACAAAAACCACAGCCGAAATCAAAAACGCACCGTGAAATGACTTTGCTATTAGGTTTAGGTACTTGTAGCTAAAGAGTGATAAAAAGATAAACACCAAGGCCGAAGCGATAGCGGTAATACTATTTTGAATTAAAATATTTTGAGGCCAAAACCAAAACTCGGTAAAACCAGTTCCAGCCCACAAATAGACAGTCATTGACAAAATGTACAATGAATAAAAAATATAAATGGATTGTTTAAACTGATAGAAAAGCAATAAAGTATACAGGCTTAATAGCAAGGTAATTCCAGAAAAAATTCCTGTGTAAAGATTTCCTCTTTGGGCATTGAGAACTCTCTCCGGACGATACCAAACATAGACTGGTAAAGACATAGCCCCAGTAGGTTTAAATGCCCTAACAAAAAACACAGCAGAATCTCCCGGATACAAATAGACTTTGGTAGAAGGAGTAGCAAATTGGGTTTTCCAATCCTTTCTTGGCACAAAGTCACCCGATTGCTCTAGAAGGGTTAAAGACTGACCGTCTAGTCTAAAAAAGTCAACAAAATCAATGGAGTGGTTAGCGATTTCTAAAATCCCATCGAGATCTTTTTTTCCTGATTTTTTCAGGGGTATTGCCAACCATATGGCGCTTTTTGAAAATCCAAAATTTAGAAAACCATTGGCGTCAACAAAGTCTCCGTTTGAAAATTTAAAATAGGCTTCATCAGGAGTTAATTGAGTGGTAGTATCTTCAAGAAACAATACGCCACTTTCTAATTTTATCAATGAAAAGTCATCCGGAACCACGGTCAGTTGTGCCTCCAGCGAAAGCGAAAAAAAAAGAATAATTAGGCTACACCAAATTCTTTTCATAGGCGAATTTCACTAATTCAGTACTAGAATTCACTCCCAATTTTTTCATTAAATTTTTGCGATGAGTATCAACTGTATAATAGCTAATAAATAATTTATCACCAATTTCTTTAGACTTTAAGCCCTCGGCTATCAGCTTGAGTATTTCTAATTCTCTGCCGGTAATCTTATACTTAATTGAAAAGTCATCTCCATACTGGTTAAGAGAAGCATCTAAGGTCAAATCGGCGGGAGCGATAAAGCTTCCTAAGGCAAGGTTCTTTACGGCCTCTAATAACTCTTCAGAAGAAGAACTTTTAAGTTGGTATCCATTGGCACCAACTTCTTCTGCCTTCTTCACTAATTCCTTGTCATTATAAGAAGTCAAGACTAGAATTAGTAGATCAGGATACTTAGGTCTGATTTCTGATATAATGGTCAATCCGTCTTTACCCGGTAAATTCAAATCAACGATTAACACATGAGGTTCCATTACCTCCATGTATTTATTGATTTCGTTCGGATCAGTACATTTTCCTACAACCGTATACTTGTCTTTTGGAAAGATATTAACCAATGCATCTAATAGCACCGCATGGTCATCACAAAATAAAATCTTCACAGTCATCCGTTTGATTATGGTTCAAAAAGGTACAATTTCAAATTGATGATTCAAAAAACTGTTTTGCAAATAGTAGACAGTGCCTTTTTAATTTTCTGAGTACTCAGGTTTCCTCAAACTTTCAACCACCTGAACGATAGATTTTGACTCCTTTTCAACGTGCTGATTTTTAGATTCTCTCAAAAACATAAACCAGTATGCAGCCCCAACAAAAACTCCCCCTCCCACAATATTACCTAAGGTTGCGGGAATTAAATTTTGAATAATAAACTGACTCCAAGAAATGTCTGAGCCATAGAAGATAGCCGACGGAATAAAAAACATATTGGCAATGCTGTGTTCAAACCCCATGGTCACAAAAGCCATAACAGGAACCCACAGCGCAATAGATTTCCCTACTACATCCCTTGCTGAAAAGCTCATCCAGACGGCTAGGCACACCAACCAATTGGCACCAATACCTTTAATAAAAACGCTGAAAAAATCTGAATTCACCTTATTCACTGCAAGTCCGTTTAAGAACTCATTCCAAGGAGATGCACTGAAAATATGGGTTTTAAAAGCAAACAACCACGCTACCAATAGGGCTCCAACAAAATTCCCTAAATAAACGACGGACCAAACGCGCAATAGTTCAACCCAAGAAGTCCTTTTAGATAAAGAACCCAACGGCAAAACAGCACAATCACTAGTAAACAATTCTGCGCCAGCAACCACAACCATTATAAGTCCAACGGGAAATACTGCCCCCAGCATAAACTTTACAATTCCAGGATTAGATTCTGCAAGACCGGGCATACCACCCGCCACTTCAATGGATAACAATCCGCCAAAGGCAATAAATGCCCCACCTAATATTGAATAAACAAAAAGCTTATGATTAGAGTAATCAGCCTTAACTCGAGCGGCCTCATTAAATTGGTGTGATATTTCTTTGGGAGAATAGTCGTTCATAATATCACTTATAGATAGGGCGGCAAAGTTGGCAATTCACAACTTTAAATTCAATGACATGTGTCATGTACTTCATGAGAAAAAAGGGTGTATATACCCCAAAAAAAAGGCTGCCCTTTCGGACAGCCTTCTGTATGATTAATCAAAAGGATTATTTTCCTTTTTCTTGATCTTCCATTTTAGCTTTTAATTCTGCTAAAGCGTCTAAATCACCTAAAGTTGACTTTTCAGACTGAGTAGCCGAAGCACTTGCTGATTTTTTAGTCGATTTTTTAGGAGCAGCACCTTCGTCAGAACTTACAGCTTCTTTAACGGTCTTGTAAGTAGCCGCGTGAGAAAGAACGATACGCTTAGAATCTTTGTTAAACTCAATTACTTTAAAGTCTACATTTTCTCCTTCAGCGATGTTAGAACCATCTTCTTTCTGCATGTGACGTGTAGGAACAAATCCTTCAACCCCGTAAGTTTCAAACATAACGTTAGCACCTTTATCAAATACTTCAGTTACTTTTCCTGTTTGGATAGATCCTTCTTCAAATACAGCCTCGTAGTTATCCCAAGGGTTTTCTTGTACTTGCTTGTGACCTAAGCTTAAACGACGGTTTTCAGTATCTATTTCTAAAACTACCACTTCTAATTCAGATCCAATAGAAGTAAATTCTGATGGATGCTTAACTTTCTTAGTCCAAGAAAGGTCAGAAATATGAATAAGACCATCAATACCTTCTTCTAACTCAACAAATACACCAAAGTTTGTAAAGTTTCTTACAGTTCCTTTGTGTTTAGAGTTAGCAGGGTATTTAGTAGTAATATCAGTCCAAGGGTCTGGAGTCATTTGCTTGATACCAAGAGACATCTTGCGCTCTTCTCTATCTAAAGTAAGAACCACTGCATCAATCTCATCACCCACTTTCATGAAGTCTTGAGCAGAACGCAAGTGCGTGCTCCAGCTCATTTCAGATACGTGAATAAGACCTTCAACACCTGGAAGAATTTCAACAAATGCACCGTAGTCAGCTAAAACAACTACTTTACCTTTGATCTTATCTCCTACCTTAACATCAGAATCAAGAGCATCCCATGGATGAGCTTGAAGCTGCTTAAGACCTAATTGAATACGTGTTTTAGCCTCATCAAAGTCAAGGATTACAACGTTTAATTTTTGGTCAAGCTCAACAACCTCAGATGGGTGGTTGATGCGGCTCCAGCTAAGGTCAGTGATGTGGATAAGACCATCAACACCTCCAAGGTCAATAAATACACCGTAAGAAGTAACGTTCTTAACAACTCCTTCAAGTACTTGACCTTTTTCAAGCTTACCAATGATTTCTTTTTTCTGTTCTTCAAGATCCGCTTCGATAAGAGCCTTGTGAGAAACAACAACGTTTTTAAACTCATGGTTAATCTTAACGATTTTGAATTCCATAGTTTTTTCAACGTACATATCGTAATCACGGATAGGCTTCACATCAATTTGTGATCCTGGTAAGAAAGCTTCTAATCCAAATACGTCTACAATCATACCACCTTTAGTACGACATTTAACGAATCCGTTAACGATTTCTTCGCTTTCAAAAGCTTCGTTTACTCTATCCCAAGCTTTGATTGAACGCGCTTTTCTGTGAGACAATACCAATTGGCCATTTTTGTCTTCTTGCTTGTCAACCAATACCTCTACAAGTTCTCCTTCTTTTAAATCAGGATTGTAGCGGAACTCGTTCATTGAGATAACTCCTTCAGATTTAGAACCTATGTCAATAATAGCTTCGCGATCCGTAATGCTTACCACTTTACCTTCAACTACTTCGTGCTCTACAGAGCTAGTTAAAGTGTCAGCGTACATTTGCTCGAGTTTTTCAACTTCAGCTTGAGGTAAATTTGATCTTCCGTGCTCAAAAGCATCCCAATCAAAATCTACATCTTCTTCAGGTGAAGTAACAGGTGCTTCAACCTTTGTTTCTTCTACTGCTTCTACAGTAGCTTCTGCTTGAGGAACAACTTTTTCCTCTTGCACTTTCTTTGCTTCGTCTGACATTCAGAGAAACTTTGTATTCTCAGCCGCTGGTGTGTTTTAACAGATACTAACTGAAAAAAATTAATTTTTATTATTTTCCTCTTTTGGTATTTCACCATACTCCGCCAAAAAAGGGTTGCAAATATATAAAATTATTTAACTAGTTTTCAGTAAAGTACACAATTAAAAATCACCCTTTCGGGGGATATGAGTATACATTGTTACGACGTAGATTTAAAACAAAAACATGAATCGATATTTTTCCACCCTACTCTTCCTTATTTTCCTGCAATTCAACAGCTATTCCCAAGGAATTTCAGTTCCCACTGGAATGGAGGCCATAACACTTGGCGAGGTCCCTTCACCCAGACAAATGGCTTTAGACACCTCACAAAACTTATATGTAACCTCTTCTTCAGAAAACGCCATTTATAAATTAGAATGGAAGGCTGATCACTATGACAAACCAACGGTATTCATAAAGGGTTTAAACAAGCCCTTCGGACTTACCATAATTAACGAAATACTGTACACCTCTCAAGGTGGCGAAATTTCAAAAATTGCTTTAAATGATCCTTTATTGGAGGTGTTTAGGGTGATCGCTTTACCACCCAAGCAAAAGGTTCAAGCCAATTACTTGAAATCAGATACCATTGGCAACATAATTATTCATTTGTCTTCAAACTGTAATAACTGCATACCTGAGCCACCTTACGCCTCGTTAATTTCTTTAAATCCTCAAACTCTAGAGAAAAACACAATAGCCTTTGGACTTAGAGCGTCCTATGGTTTTGACACCGACCCTGAAACAGGAGTGCTTTGGGTGGCAGATAAGGCAATAGAAAGTGAAAGCAGACCCAAACCAAAAGATGAAATAAATGCGCTTACTCGTGATAAGATGCATTTCGGTTATCCCTTTTGTCATCAGGGAAACCTAGCAGATGAAATGCTCGGCAACTCTAAGTCTTGCGATCAATTTTTTGAACCAGTAGCTATACTAAACCGTGGTCAAGGCATTTCTGCCATTGCTTTTTATTCCTTGAAAAAGAAATTTAACTTACTCGTAGCAAGTCTTGGAGATTTTAGAAGTGTAAACGGACAAATACAGTTGTTTACCCTGAATAAAGACCGGGGTGTGACGGCTCAAAAACCGTTTATTAAAGGCAACAAAAACGCGCCTTTTAGACCCATAGATATCTTAGCATTACCCACAGGAGAAATTGTGATTTCTGACATGGCTTCCAACTCTATAATAAGTGTAAAATAAAAAAGCTCCGACTTTCGTCGGAGCTTTTTCTATTCATTGAAAACTCAATTTACTTATTAGCAAATTTCGCTTTTAATAGTTCTGTAGTAGTAGATCCTGGTCTCTCAAGTGGAGAACCAATGGCTCTATCCCATATCAATCCACACATGGTACCTAAAGATCTAGATACACCGAATAACACAGTATAGAAATCATACTCCGTTAATCCGTAATGCATTAATAATTGTCCTGAATGAGCATCTACGTTTGGCCATGGGTTCTTAACCTTACCAGTAGCTAGTAAAATTTCTGGAACCACTTCATATACTCTAGAGACAATCAAGAACAATTCGTCATCTGGCATGTGTTCAAGGGCAAACTCTCTTTGAGCAGTATATCTAGGATCGGTTTTTCTCAAAACAGCATGTCCGAATCCTGGAACTACTTTTCCTTCACTCAAGGTCTTTTTCACATAGTTTGCGATTTGATCTTTAGAAGGTAATCCACCGCCTAATTCATCTCTCATTCCTTGAATCCAACGAATAACTTCTTGGTTTGCCAATCCGTGTAAAGGACCTGCCAAACCGTTCATACCCGCAGAGAAAGAAAGGTAAGCATCACTTAAGGCAGAACCTACCAAGTGAATGGTGTGACCTGATACGTTTCCTCCTTCATGGTCAGAGTGAATCGTCATATAAAGTCTCATCAACTCTTGGAACTCGTCATTGTCAAACCCTAGCATATGAGCAAAGTTACCCGCCCAATCTAGTTTGTAATCTGGCTCGATGTGGTCACCATTGTGATATAATCTTCTGTAGATATAAGCGGCAATACGAGGTAAACGAGCAATAAGGTTCATTGCATCCTCATACATTGGCTCCCAGTAATTCTTTTTATGAATACCGTTTCTGTATTCTTTAGCAAATTCTGACTCTGTTCTCAACGCCATAATTCCCGCTACAAACTGAGTCATAGGGTGAGCATATTGAGGAAGTGCATCAATTACTTTAAATACATGGTGAGGAACATTAGATCTTCTCACCCAGTTGTTACTTAATCTTCTTACGTCATCCTCGGTAGGAAGCTCGTTCATAAGCATTAAATAGAAAATTCCTTCTGGTAGAGGTTGTTTTCCATCAGGGTAGGTAGGAAGCTTTTCTTGAAGCTCTGGAATCGAATATCCGCGAAAGCGAATACCTTCAGCTGGATCTAATTTTGAGGTTTCATAAACAAGAGCGGTTAAGCCTCTCATTCCTTGATATAGTTGGCTAACTTTTACTTCACCAACAACCTCATCACCATGTTCAGCTAAAAATTCTCTAATTTCAACTTGAGCTTTTTCAATGCCCTGTGCAAATTTTTCTTTTATGCGATCCATTCAATAGAATGTTTAATGGTTAATAAATTTAAAAGACTTGCCTGGATAAATGGCTAAGTCTCCTAGTTCTTCTTCAATTCTTAGAAGTTGATTGTACTTGGCCATTCTATCAGAACGCGACGCTGAACCTGTTTTAATTTGCCCTGTATTTAAAGCAACAGCAAGGTCAGCAATGGTACTATCCTCTGTTTCTCCTGAGCGGTGACTCATGACTGAGGTGTACTGATTATTATGAGCCAAAGTTACGGTATTTATAGTTTCTGAAAGGGTTCCAATCTGATTAACTTTTACAAGTACTGAGTTTGCTACCCCTTCTTTAATACCACGTGCAAGACGCTCTTCGTTGGTAACAAATAAATCATCACCAACTAACTGAACTTTATTCCCTAGCAATTGGGTTTTCTTTGCCCAACCTGACCAGTCGTCTTCATCAAGACCGTCTTCAATAGATAAAATTGGATATTTATTTACCCAGTTTGCCCAATAATCAACCAACTCATCAGAAGTCATTTGTCTATTATCAGACTTTTTAAAGGTGTACAATCCCGTTTTCTTATCATAGAATTCAGAAGCCGCCGCATCCATAGCAATGTATACATCCTCACCCGGTTTAAATCCTGCTTTTTCAATAGCAGTTAAAACGGTTTCAATAGCTTCTTCATTTGATTTAATATTCGGAGCAAAACCTCCTTCATCTCCAACATTGGTAGAGTACCCTTTAGAACTCAAGACCTTTTTTAAATGATGGAAAATCTGAGTCCCCATTTGCAGACCTTCAGAAAAGGTATCTGCACCCACTGGCATAACCATGAATTCTTGAAAGTCAATGCTGTTATCAGCATGAGCTCCACCGTTTAGGATGTTCATCATGGGTACCGGAAGGGTACGAGCGTTTACTCCGCCAATGTAGCGGTATAGTGTCTGCCCTGTTGTTTGAGCCCCTGCTTTTGCTACAGCCATTGAAACCGCAAGAATAGCATTGGCGCCAAGGTTTTGTTTATTAGGTGTTCCATCAAGGTCATTCATCCAACGATCAATGTCAACCTGCTCGGTAACATCCATTCCGATCAATTCTTCAGCAATGGTTTCATTGACATTCTGAACTGCCTTTAAAACCCCTTTACCCATATAAGTATTTTCATCACCATCTCTTAGCTCGACAGCCTCGTGAATTCCGGTACTAGCACCAGAAGGAACAGCTGCTCTACCAAAAGCACCTTGGTCTGTAACTACATCTACCTCCACGGTTGGGTTACCACGAGAGTCTAGAATTTGTCTTGCGTGAATGTTTGTAATAAAACTCATTATCGGTTATTTATTAGCGTTCATTAAGTCAATGAAATTATCGAACAAATATCGTGAATCATGTGGACCTGGAGAAGACTCTGGGTGATATTGAACTGAAAAACAAGGCTTGTCCGTACGCTTAATACCAGCAACCGTTTTATCATTCAAATGTTCATGAGTCAATTCAACTAAATCACTGTTTTCAACATCTTCTCTTTTTACCACAAAACCATGGTTTTGTGAAGTGATTTCACCTTTACCAGTTTCTAAATTAATCACTGGGTGGTTAATTCCCCTATGGCCATTGTGCATTTTGTAAGTAGACAGTCCACTGGCAAGAGCGATCATTTGATGTCCCAAACAAATACCAAAAGTGGGCATACCTGATTCAATAACCTTTTTCACCTCACCCACAACCTCAGTCATTACTGCTGGATCACCAGGACCGTTTGATAAAAAGATACCATCAGGATTCCAAGCCTTCATTTCTTCAAATGGGGTGTTCCATGGAAAGACTTTTATGTAAACATTTCTTTCTGCCAAGCAACGCAGAATATTCTTCTTAATCCCAAGGTCTAAGGCTGCAACTTTAAGGGGAGCATTTTCGTCTCCTACAAAGAAAGGTTCTTTAGTAGAAACTCTTGAGCTTAACTCAAGTCCTTCCATACTAGGAACGTCATCAAGCATTTTTCTTAATTCAGAGATATCATTAACCTCTGTTGAGATTATGGCATTCATGGTTCCTTTATCTCTAATATGGCGAACAAGAGCTCTTGTATCTACATCAGCAATGGCCACTTTATTATTTTCAATAAAGTATTCTTTTAACGTTTTTACATCTCCTGCACGAGAAGCGTAGTGGCTAAAATTCTTAACAATTAAACCAGAAATCTTTATAGACTCTGATTCTACCTCGTCGGGATGAATACCATAGTTTCCTATATGCGCATTGGTCGTAACCATAAGCTGTTCAAGGTATGAAGGGTCAGTAAAAATCTCCTGATAACCAGTCATTCCAGTATTAAAACAAATTTCCCCGGTTGCAGTACCTTCAAGACCGGCAGATCTTCCGTAAAATACGGTTCCGTCTTGCAAAAGTAGCGTTGCTTTTTTTCTTTCTGTTACACCCATTTCAGTATCAATTAGTTAAAAAAAAAGGATAAGACCACAAAGCCTTATCCTTTTTTATGCGAATTAAAAAACATCGTTTTTACTCTTCCGTTTTGTCATCAGACTCTTTTTTAGCTTTCTCCGCTTTTGGAGCAGCCTTTTTAGTAGTCTTCTTAGCAGCAGCTTTCTTTGGTGTTGCTTTTTCTTCAGCAGCAGGAGCTTCGTTAGTTTCTACAGGCGTATTATCAGTTGCTGAATCAGCAGCCTTCTTAGAACGACGTCTTGTAGTTTTCTTTTTAGTTGACTTAGAATCTTGAGTGTAGATTTCATTGTAATCTACTAATTCTATCATAGCCATTTCTGCGTTATCACCAAGACGATTACCCGTTTTAATAATACGAGTATATCCACCTGGACGATCACCTACTTTTGCAGATACATCACGGAATAATTCCGTAACTGCATTTTTATTTTTCAAGTAAGAAAATACAACACGACGGTTGTGAGTTGAATCTTCTTTTGACTTAGTAATAAGTGGCTCAACAAATTGCTTTAACGCTTTTGCCTTAGCTACTGTAGTATTGATTCGCTTGTGCTCAATCAACGAACATGCCATGTTAGATAGCATAGCCTTACGGTGACTAGCCTTACGACTAAGGTGATTTATTTTCTTTCCGTGTCTCATTATTACTCCTTGTCCAATTTATATTTTGTGACATCCATACCAAACTCAAGGTTTTTGTTTTTCACAAGCTCCTCTAGCTCAGTAAGAGATTTTTTTCCAAAGTTGCGGAACTTCATCAAGTCAGCCTTAGTATACATTACTAGGTCACCTAGTGTTTCAACCTCTGCAGCTTTCAAACAATTTAATGCTCTAACTGAAAGGTCAAGGTCCGTAAGTCTAGACTTAAGTAGTTGACGCATGTGAAGAATTTCCTCATCATAACTCTCTACTTCATTGCTGCTCTTATCTTCAAGAGTGATTCTCTCATCAGAGAACAACATAAAGTGGTGAATTAAAATCTTAGCTGCTTCAGTAAGTGCTTCTTTAGGAGCAATACTTCCGTCAGATTCGATTTCGATGATAAGTTTTTCGAAATCCGTTTTTTGCTCTACACGGTAATTCTCAATGCTGTAATTAACATTTTTGATTGGCGTGTAGATAGAATCAAGAGCAATGGTACCAATCGGTGCATCACTTTTCTTGTTTTCTTCTGCAGGAACGTATCCACGACCTTTCTCAATGGTTAACGTCATTTCGATTTCAACAGAAGAATCCATGTGACAAATTACTAGATCTGGGTTTAAAACTTGGAAATTATTGATGAATTTACCAAGATCACCAGCTTTTAGCGTGTCTTGTCCTGAAATCTTAATCGTAAGAGTTTCGGCATCTTGTTCTTCAATTTGTTTCTTGAAGCGTACTTGTTTCAAGTTAAGAACAATTTCCGTTACGTCTTCTACCACTCCTTTCATTGTAGAGAACTCGTGATCAACTCCAGTAATTTTTACTGAAGTAAATGCGTGTCCTTCTAGCGAAGAAAGTAGTACACGGCGAAGAGCGTTACCAACGGTTAGTCCGTATCCTGGTTCCAAAGGTCTGAATTCAAACTGACCGCTTGTGTCAGTTGATGAATTCATAATCACTTTGTCAGGCTTCTGGAAATTGAGTATTGCCATATCGAAAAAGTGGATTATTAGGTTATTTTGAATAAAGCTCGACGATCAGCTGCTCCTTGATGTTTTCAGGGATCATATCTCTTTGTGGAACTGAAAGGAATTTACCTGATAAGGTAGAATCGTTAAATTCAATCCACTCGAACTGATTGTTACGAGATGAAACTGAGTTTGTAATCGCTTCAAGAGATTTTGACTTCTCTCTTACACTGATTACATCACCTGGCTTCACGTTGTAAGAAGGGATGTTTACAATCTCTCCATTCACTTCAACGTGACGGTGACCTACAAGTTGACGAGCACCTCTTCGAGTAGGAGCGATTCCCATTCTAAAGACAACGTTGTCTAGACGTGCTTCACAAAGTTGTAGTAATACTTCACCGGTAATTCCTTTGCTTCTAGATGCTTTATCAAACATGTTAGCGAATTGACGCTCTAGAATTCCGTAAGTATATTTTGCTTTTTGTTTTTCAGCAAGCTGAATAGCATATTCAGATTTTTTACCACGACGACGACCTGAACCGTGTTGTCCTGGAGGATAGTTTCTTTTCTCGAAAGAGCTATCTGGTCCAAAGATCGGTTCTCCGAATCTACGAGCTATCTTGGTAAGGGGACCTCTGTATCTAGCCATTTGATTTCTTAATTAACTGTAATTAAACTCTTCTTCTTTTTGGAGGACGACATCCGTTGTGTGGCATTGGAGTAACATCAATGATTTCTGTTACTTCGATTCCACCGTTGTGGATAGAACGAATCGCTGACTCGCGACCGTTACCTGGTCCTTTCACGTATACTTTCACTTTCTTAAGACCTGCGTCTAATGCCACTGTAAGGGCATCTTCAGCAGCCATCTGCGCAGCGTATGGAGTGTTCTTTTTAGAACCACGGAATCCCATTTTACCTGCAGAAGACCAAGAAATCACTTGACCACTTCCGTTGGTCAATGAAATAATAACATTATTAAAGGTGGCACTGATGTGAGCTTCCCCGATTGGGTCAACTTTAACCTTCCTTTTCTTTGCGGTTTGCTTGTTTGACTTAGCCATATGCTATCTGTTATTTAGTTGCCTTTTTCTTGTTAGCAACAGTCTTTCTCTTACCTTTTCTAGTACGTGAGTTATTCTTTGTACGTTGTCCGCGCAATGGTAAACCATTACGGTGACGAATACCTCTATAACATCCAATGTCCATAAGACGCTTGATGTTAAGCTGTATTTCTGAGCGCAACTCTCCTTCAACCTTGATGTTATCAGAGATAACACTTCTAATCTTAGTTAGTTGATCATCATTCCAATCCTGAACTTTAGTGTTGAAATCAACACCTGCTTCTGTTAGGATTTCACGTGCACGTGAGCGACCTACTCCAAAGATGTAAGTCAAACCAATTTCTCCGCGCTTGTTTTTAGGCAAATCGATACCAGCAATTCTCGCCATAATTCTTTCTTAATCGTTAACGAATTTGATTAACCCTGACGTTGTTTAAACTTCGGGTTTTTCTTGTTGATGATGTACAAACGTCCTTTTCTGCGGACAATCTTGCAATCTGCACTTCTCTTTTTAATAGAGGCTCTAATTTTCATTGTGCTTTGTTTTTAGTATCTGTAGGTAATACGAGCTTTTGACAAATCGTATGGAGACATTTCAAGTTTTACTTTATCTCCTGGAAGCAATTTGATGTAGTTCATTCGCATCTTGCCACTAATGTGAGCAGTTACTACGTGTCCATTTTCTAATTCAACTCTGAACATCGCGTTTGACAATGCTTCGGTAATTACACCATCTTGTTCAATTGCAGACTGTTTAGCCATATACCTAATTCCTCAATTTTTAAATTGCACTAGTTGCAGAACGTCCAGCTACTCGACCTGATTTCATCAAGCCATCATAGTGTCTGTTCAATAAATAACTCTCGATCTGTTGTAGTGTATCTAATACAACCCCAACAATAATTAATAACGATGTACCTCCGTAAAAATAGGCCCACTGAGTACTCATTCCCGTTTTCATTGCAATGGCCGGCAATATAGCGACGAATGCAAGAAGAATGGATCCCGGAAGGGTAATTTTAGAAAGAACATTGTCCATATATTCAGCAGTTGCCTTTCCAGGTTTAATACCAGGAACGAAACCACCGTTTCTCTTAAGGTCGTCAGCAATATTATTCGTGTTTACTTGTATTGCGGTGTAGAAATACGTAAACATGATGATTAATACAGCGAACGTAAGGTTGTACCAAAATCCTTGGATGTCACCGAAAAGTGTCAGCACCCAACCCATACTTTCATTTTCAGATCCTGAATAGGTTAAAACCGTAACAGGAATGAACATAATAGCTTGAGCAAAGATGATAGGCATAACCCCAGCAGCATTTACCTTTAGAGGGATAAAACTTCTTGAAGATGGCGCTGTGTAAGAACGTCCACCAACGGCTTGCTTTGCGTATTGTACAGGAATTTTACGAACCGCTTGTACAAGTGCGATAGCAAACAATATAACAAGGTAAAGAAAGGCAATCTCAATAATGAATACAACCCATCCACCTCCTTGAGCTCCTGTTTTAGCAAGAATCTCTTGAATGAAAGCTTGAGGAAGACTTGCGATAATTCCCACCATAATAAGCAGAGAAATACCGTTACCTACTCCTTTATCTGTAATGCGCTCACCCAACCACATAGCAAAGATGGTTCCTGTTACTAAGGTAGTCCAAGACACCAAGTAAAACATGGTAGGATCAATCGTAAAACCAACATTCTGAGCGACAAGGTTAGCGATGTAACCCGGTGCTTGTGCACCTGCAATTAGAATAGTTAGGTAACGAGTAATTTGCGTCATTTTCTTACGCCCACTCTCTCCTTCTTTCTGCATTTTCTGAACCGCTGGAACAGCCATTCCTAAAAGTTGCATCACAATAGAAGCCGAGATATAAGGCATGATACCAAGCGCCAAAATGGAGGCATTAGCAAATGCTCCTCCGGTAAAGGCGTTAAGAATACCTAATAGTCCATCACTAGATTGTGCCTGCAAATCTGAAAGTGAATCAGGATTGATTCCAGGTAATACAACGTTAGATCCTAGACGGTAAACTAAAAGAAGTCCAAGAGTTAAGAGAATCTTGTCCTTTAACTCTTGTATTCTCCAGATATTCTTAATCGTTTCGATAAACTTCTTCATCAATGCTATTGATTAAAGGGTTGTTACAGAACCACCAGCAGCTTCAATAGCGGCAACAGCAGTTTTGCTAAATTTGTGAGCAGTTACATTTATTTTAGAAGTAAGTTCTCCTCTTCCTAAAATTTTTACTCTCTCATTTTTATTAGCAAGTCCATTGGCAACAAAATCTTCAAAAGTCAAAGTGTTTTTAACTTTCTTGTTGTCAATTAGAGTTTGAATCATTTCAACGTTAACCGCTACGTAGGATACTCGGTTAATGTTTTTAAATCCAAACTTTGGCACACGTCTTTGCAACGGCATTTGTCCCCCTTCAAATCCTAATTTAGATTTGTAACCAGAACGAGATTTAGCTCCTTTATGTCCACGTGTAGAAGTACCACCGTGTCCAGAACCTTCACCTCTACCGATGCGCTTTGTGCTTTGCGTAGAACCCTTTGCGGGTTTCAAATTACTTAAGTCCATCCTTTATAGATTAAAAGGGATTGTTATTTTACTTCTTCTACTTCAATGAGGTGCGCTACCTTGCTGATCATACCAGCAATCTGTGGAGTCACTTCTTTTTCAACTACAGCATTCATTTTGTTTAATCCCAATGCTACCATAGTTGCTTTTTGACGGCTGGTGCGATTGATTACGCTGCGTACTTGTTTGATTCTAACTTTAGACATCGTTTTACTGTTTAAGCGTTTTGGATTAACCGTTAAATACTTTGCTCATGCTAACTCCTCTGTCTTTTGCTACTTGGCGAACATCGCGAAGTTTCAAAAGGGCTTCAAAGGTAGCTTTTACAACGTTATGAGGGTTAGAAGATCCTTTAGATTTTGCTAACACGTCATGAACGCCTACTGATTCAAGTACAGAACGCATTGCACCACCGGCAATTACTCCTGTACCGTGAGATGCAGGACGAAGGAATACACGTGCTCCACCAAACTTACCATCTTCTTCATGAGGAAGAGTGTTGTTAACTAATGGAATTCTGTATAAATTCTTCTTTGCATCTTCGATTCCTTTAGTAATAGCTTCAGAAACTTCTTTTGCCTTACCTAAACCGAATCCGGCTACGCCTTTTTCGTCTCCTACAACAACAATTGCAGAAAATCCGAAGGTACGTCCACCTTTTGTTACTTTGGTTACCCTGTTTACAGCTACCAAACGATCTACTAAATCAAGACCACCTGGTTTTACTTTTTGGGCATTTTTTACTCCTTTAAGCATAGCTTCTTAAAATTTTAATCCACCTTCACGAGCTCCGTCTGCTAAAGACTTAACTCGTCCGTGATATAAGTAACCTCCACGATCAAAGGTACATACTTCAATTCCTTTATCTTTTGCTTTTTGCGCGATGGCTTTACCCACCAAAAAAGCTTTTTCTACTTTGTTGCCTTTTTCATCAGCGATTGCTTTTTCTGCAGAAGATGCAGATAGCAATGTAGTGCCTGTAAGGTCATCAATTAGCTGAACGTAAATCTCTTTGTTGCTGCGATAAACAGATAAGCGAGGACGTTCAACAGAACCACTAACCGTTTTTCTGATACGGCGACGGATTCTCAATCTTCTTTGTTCTTTTGTCAATGCCATTTCTAAAATTATTTAGCAGCAGATTTACCAGCTTTTCTACGAATATACTCACCCACAAAACGAATACCTTTTCCTTTGTATGGCTCAGGCTTACGGAATGAGCGAATTTTTGCGGTAACCATACCTAATAATTGCTTGTCGTATGAACTCAAAGCAATGTAAGGAGCTTTACCTTTTTCCATTTTAGTCTCAACCGTAATCTCTTTTGGAATCTCAAACAAAATGTTGTGAGAAAAACCAACAGAGATGTCTAGCATCTGACCCTGGTTAGAAGCGCGGTAACCCACACCTACCAATTCTAATTCTTTTTTGAAACCTTGAGATACTCCAATCACCATATTGTTGATTAAAGATCTGTATAACCCGTGCATTGCACGGTGAGGTTTGCTGTCTGAAGGGCGCTCTACGGTAAGAACTCCATCTTCGATTTTTACGGTTAAATCAGGATTGATTTCCTGAGATAACGCTCCCAACTTACCCTTAACGGAAACCGTGTTGTCAGTAATGGTTACTGTAACACCTTCAGGGATAGTAATTGGGGCTTTTCCAATTCTTGACATGGTCTAGTTTTTAAACCTAATTAATATACATAACATAGAACTTCGCCACCCACATGTTCCTTGCGAGCTTGCTTATCTGTCATTACTCCGTGAGAAGTAGAGATGATAGCAACGCCAAGTCCGTTTTTAACTCTTGGTAAAACGTCGGTATGAGCATATTTTCTCAAACCTGGTTTTGAAATACGCTCAAGGTTACGAATCGCTGGAGTCTTAGTAATTTTATCATACTTAAGAGCGATTTTAATTACTCCTTGTACAGCAGAATCATCTACTTTGTAGTTAAGGATGTAACCCTGATCTTTCAATATCTTAGTAATTTCTAGCTTTAATTTGCTAGCAGGAATTTCAACTGTCTTGTGTCCAGCTCTAACGGCGTTTCGCACTCTTGTTAGATAGTCTGATACGGGATCTGCATGCATCTTCTTCGTTCTTATTAGATTACCAACTTGCTTTCTTAACTCCCGGAATCAAACCAAAGTTGGCCATTTCACGGAAAGTTACACGAGAGATACCAAACTGTCTCATATACCCTCTTGGACGACCTGTTAGTTTACAACGGTTGTGTAATCTTACAGGAGAAGCGTTTTTAGGAAGCTTTTGAAGGGCTTCATAATCACCCGCTGCTTTTAATGCCGCACGTTTATCAGCGTACTTCGCTACTAGCTTTTCGCGTTTAACCTCGCGGGCTTTCATTGATTCTTTAGCCATCTCTACACTATTTTTTAAATGGAAGACCTAATGCTCTAAGTAGGGCTAGCGCTTCCTTATCTGTATTAGCGGTTGTTACAAAAGTAATATCCATACCACTGATACGGTTTACTTTATCAATATCAATTTCTGGGAAAATGATTTGTTCAGTAATTCCCATGGTGAAATTACCTCTACCATCAAATCCTTTAGTTTGAATTCCACCGAAATCGCGGATTCTAGGAAGTGAAGAAGTAATAAAACGATCAAGGAATTCAAGCATGCGCTCACCTCTTAAGGTTACACGTGCACCGATTGGCATTCCCTTTCTCAATTTAAAGTTAGAGATATCCTTTTTAGACTTAGTTGAAACCGCTTTTTGGCCAGTAATGGTAGTCATTTCTTCCACAGCGTATTCAATAAGTTTCTTATCGGCTACTCCAGCTCCTACTCCTTGAGACAAAGCGATTTTTGTCAAACGAGGTACTTGCATTACATTCTTGTAACCAAACTCCTCCATTAGGGCAGGAATTACATTTTCCTGATAATGCTTTTTGAGTCTATTTTCCATCACTTAATGATCTCTTTAGAATTTTTAGCGTAGCGAACGATATCTCCGTTCTCTTCCACTCTTCTTCCCACTCTTGTAGGCTCACCTGATTTAGGATCAACTAACATAAGGTTAGAAATGTGGATTGGAGCTTCAACCTGTACAATACCACCTTGTGGATTTGTAGCACTTGGTTTTTGATGCTTGGATACCATGTTAACTCCTTCAACGATTACTCGCTCAGATTTAGCAATAACGCGTTGTACACGTCCTTCGCTACCCTTATTAGCGCCAGCAATCACCTTTACGGTATCTCCTGATTTAATTTTGAACTTTGCCATTTTGCAAATGTCTTTTCTAATTATAATACTTCTGGAGCAAGAGAAACGATTTTCATGTACTGCTTGTCACGTAATTCACGTGATACAGGACCGAAAACACGAGTTCCTCTCATTTCACCGTTAGCATTTAACAATACACAAGCGTTGTCATCAAAACGGATGTATGATCCATCTTGGCGACGTACTTCTTTCTTTGTACGAACAACAACTGCGGTAGAAACTTGACCTTTCTTCACGCTACCAGCAGGAGTAGATTCCTTTATGGTTACCACGATTTTATCCCCTACTGAGGCGTATCTTCTTTTGGTACCACCTAATACACGGATCACAAGGACTTCCTTGGCACCTGTATTATCTGCAACCCTTAATCTTGATTCTTGTTGTAACATGATTTACTTAGCCCTTTCAATGATTTCTACAACTCTCCAATTTTTTGTCTTACTCAACGGACGTGTCTCCATGATGCGAACTGTATCGCCTTCATTACATGAGTTCTCAGCGTCGTGAGCATGGAAGCGCTTCGTGAACTTCACGAATTTTCCATATTTAGGGTGTTTTACTTTTCTCTCAACTGTTACTACAATTGATTTGTCCATTTTATTGGAAGTAACGATCCCAACGCGCTCTTTTCTTAAGTTTCTGGTCTGTTCCATTTTATCTTCGAATTACCAGGCGTTATGCGTCTAGTGCCCTTTTTGTAAACTCGGTTTTGATGCGAGCGATTGTTCTACGGGTTGACCTAATAGTCAACGGATTTTCTAGTGGAGAAACCGCATGTGTCATCTCCAATTTATTGATATTAGACTGTTCCTCTACCAAGCGATCCGATAACTCTTGGGTGGTCATTTCCTTAATTTCTGATTGTTTCATCATCGTATGCTTTTTTACGCTTCAACTAAGTCTCTACGTGTAACAAACTTGGTTTTAACCGGTAACTTCTGTGCAGCAAGACGAAGTGCTTCTTTTGCAATCTCTGGTGATACACCGTCGATTTCGAAAATAATACGTCCTGGCTTAACAACAGCAGCCCAATATTCTGGAGCACCTTTACCCTTACCCATACGTACCTCTAAAGGCTTCTTAGTAATAGGCTTGTCTGGGAAAACGCGTATCCAAAGCTGACCTTCTCTCTTCATGTAACGAGTAGCAGCAATACGAGCGGCCTCAATCTGTCTAGATGTCATCCAAACAGACTCTAGAGACTTAATCCCGTAAGAACCAAAGGCGATAGTAGCTCCTCTCAAGGAGTTACCTTTCATACGACCTTTGAAAGTCTTTCTATGTTTTGTTCTTTTCGGCTGTAACATGGATAGTAACTTTTATACTATTAATTAATACTAACGGCGAGGCTTTCTCTTAGGTCCACCTGGCTTACCTGAATTCTTCTTAGCAGTTCCAAGAAGGTTAGATAAATCTCTCTTACCGTATACTTCACCTTTCATAATCCACACTTTGATACCGATACGTCCGTAGGTTGTATGTGCTTCACTTAAGTGATAGTCTATATCAGCGCGGAAAGTATGAAGTGGAGTACGTCCATCTTTGTACATTTCCGAACGAGCCATTTCAGCTCCGTTTAATCTTCCGCTAACTTGAATTTTAATTCCTTCAGCTCCCAGTCTCATAGCAGCTCCGATGGCCATCTTAGTAGCTCTACGGAAAGAAATACGTCCTTCTACTTGTCTAGCGACGCTATCTGCAACTAATTTTGCGTCTAGCTCTGGTCTTTTGATTTCGAAGATGTTGATCTGAACTTCTTTACCAGTAAGTTTTTTCAACTCTTCTTTTAACTTATCAACTTCTTGACCGCCTTTACCGATAATGATACCTGGACGAGCCGTGGTAACAGTTACAGTAACAAGCTTAAGGGTGCGCTCAATGATAATTCTTGATACACTCGCTTTAGTAAGACGCGCATACAGGTATTTACGGATTTTGTCATCCTCGGCAATCTTATCACCATAATTACGTCCACCGAACCAGTTGGATTCCCAACCTCTGATGAAGCCTAAGCGGTTACCTATTGGGTTTGTTTTTTGTCCCATGATTCCTTTCTAATTCCTGTTATTGTTCTACTTTCTCTGCGTTAACTACAGCGCTACCCACAGTAATGGTTACGTGGTTAGAACGCTTTCTGATACGATGTGCGCGACCTTGCGGAGCAGGCTGTACTCTTTTAAGTGTACGAGACTGATCGACAAAGATCTCTTGAACGATCAAATTTTTGTCCTCCATACGCTCACCCTCATTCTTAGCTTGCCAGTTAGCAAGCGCAGAGAGCAATAGTTTTTCAAGACGAATTGAAGCTTCTTTTGGAGAGTGTTTCAAAACTACAAGAGCTTTTTCTACTTCCATACCACGAATTTGGTCAGCTACTAATCGCATCTTGCGTGGAGAGGTCGGACAATTTTGCAATCTTGCGAATGCTACCGACTTCCTGGCTTCTTTAAGCGCGTCTGCCTTATTTCTTTTTCTTGCACCCATAGTCTTTATAGATGATTATCGTTTGCCTTTATCTTTCTTATTTCCACCATGTCCACGGAAGTTACGAGTCGGTGCAAATTCACCTAACTTGTGTCCTACCATGTTGTCGGTAATGTAAACCGGAACGAAGGTTTTTCCGTTGTGTACTGCAATCGTTTGCCCTACGAATTCCGGAGAAATCATTGAGGCACGTGACCAAGTTTTTACAACTCCTTTCTTACCTGATTCAATCATCGTAGAGACTTTCTTCTCTAGCTTAAAATGAATGTAAGGTCCTTTTTTTAATGATCTAGCCATAGTTCAGATCTTATTTCTTACGTCTTTCAATGATATACTTATTGCTATCCTTCTTCTTAGAACGAGTCTTGAATCCTTTAGCAGGAACTCCAGTTCTCGATCTTGGGTGACCCCCAGAAGCACGGCCTTCACCACCACCCATTGGGTGATCAATCGGGTTCATAGCAACACCTCTTGTTCTTGGTCTGCGACCTAACCAACGGCTACGTCCAGCTTTACCACTAACAGTAAGAGCGTGATCAGAATTACTAACTACACCAATGGTAGCCTTACATGTAACCAAAATCATTCTGGTCTCACCTGAAGGTAATTTGATGGTAGCATACTTGCCCTCTCTTGCTACAAGCTGAGCAAATGCTCCAGCACCTCTAGCAATAACAGCGCCTTGCCCTGGTCTCATCTCAATACAAGAAATTACCGTACCCATAGGAATATCACTTAATAATAAAGTGTTACCTACTTCTGGAGCTGATTCAGGTCCAGACACTACAGTCTGTCCTACTTTCAGTCCGTTTTGGGCAATGATATATCTCTTCTCACCATCTGCATAATTCAATAATGCAATTAATGCAGAACGGTTCGGATCATATTCAATCGCTTTTACCGTTGCTGGTACACCATCTTTATCTCTCTTGAAGTCAACAACACGGTACTTCTGCTTATGACCACCACCTAAGTAGCGCATAGTCATCTTACCAGAATTGTTACGTCCTCCAGATCTTTTCTTTGGTGCCAATAAACTCTTCTCAGGCTGATCAGAGGTAATCGCATCAAAATCGTTTACGATTCTGAATCTTTGCCCTGGAGTTATTGGTTTAAGTTTTCTTACTCCCATGTCAATTAAATATTGCTGTACAAGTCAATAGTTTCTCCACTACGCACTTCTACAATAGCTTTTTTGTAAGAACTCTTACGTCCTTCAACTACTCCTGATTTTGAGTAACGCGCCTTGCGCTTACTCGGAACTACCATCGTACGAACCGCTTCAACGTTAACGCCATAAAAATCCTCAACGGCCTTTTTAATCTGTACCTTATTGGCGTTTTTACGAACTACAAAGCTGAATTTGTTATTGTCTTCAGACTCCGCAGCTGCCTTTTCCGTAATAATGGGCTTTACTAAAATATCCATTACAATGAGGTTAATGCGTTTTCAATTTTCTCAACTGAGTCAACGGTTAATACCACGTTCGTTGCGTTCATTAACTGATAAGTAGTTAATTCTGAAGCAGTTATAACTTTAGACCCTTTAAAATTTCGGGACGACAAATATAGGTTTTTATTTGACTCTCCAAGCACTATAAGTGATTTTTTATTTGAAAGCCCTAAAGCTTCAATCATTGTAGCAAAATCTTTAGTCTTTGGAAGCTCAAAATTAGCCCCGTCTAGAACGGTAATCGCGTCACCTTTTGCTTTAATTGAAAGCGCAGATTTACGAGCAAGTTGCTTAAGTTTTCTGTTCAACTTAAATCCGTAGTTTCTTGGACGTGGACCGAAAACGGTACCACCACCTCTATGGATTGGTGAACGGAAACTACCCATACGAGCATTACCTGTTCCTTTTTGTTTGAAACCTTTCTTAGTGGTACGAGCGATTTCTCCTCTCTCTTTAGCTTTATGCGTTCCTTGACGCTGATTCGCTAAGTACTGTTTTACATCTAGGTAGATTGCGTGATCATTGGGTTCAATACCAAAAACGCTATCATTTAGTTGAACCTTATTACCGGTTTCCTTTCCTGCGATGTCAATTACATTCAATTCCATTATTTCTCAACAATTACAAATGAATTTCTAGCTCCAGGAACGGAACCTTTTACTATCAACAAGTTCTTTTCAACATCAACCTTTAAAACTTGAAGGTTCTGGATCTTAACTCTTGTTCCACCCATGCGGCCTGCCATGCGCATTCCTTTGAATACACGGCTTGGATCAGATCCTGCACCGATAGAACCAGGAGCTCTAAGACGGTTGTGCTGACCGTGGGTCGCTTGACCTACACCACCAAAACCATGTCTTTTAACAACCCCCTGAAATCCTTTACCCTTAGAAGTACCCGCGATGTCAACAAATTCGCCTTCAGCAAAAATGTCTACTGTCAAAGTATCTCCTAATTTTAAATCGTCCATTTCGTAATCGCGGAACTCAGTTACCCTTCTCTTAGGAGTAGTACCCGCTTTTTTGAAATGCCCGCTTTCAGCTTTAGGCGTGTTCTTTTCTTTCTTTTCTCCGTAACCGATTTGAACGGCACGGTAACCATCGACATCCTCACTTTTAACTTGAGTTACCACACATGGGCCAACTTCAAGCACCGTACAGGGAAGATTTTTTCCCTCTGGGCTGAAGATGCTGGTCATACCAATTTTCTTTCCAATTAATCCCGGCATTTTACCTAGAAGATTAAGTTATTTAATTCTAAAACTTACACTTTGATTTCAACCTCTACTCCACTTGGCAATTCAAGCTTCATCAAAGCATCAATGGTCTTTGATGACGAAGAGTAGATGTCTAGCAGTCTCTTGTACGAAGACAATTCAAACTGCTCACGCGATTTTTTATTTACGTGTGGCGAGCGCAACACGGTAAAAATTCGCTTGTTCGCTGGCAGAGGGATGGGACCGTTAACAACCGCACCCGTGCTCTTCACTGTTTTTACAATCTTCTCAGCAGACTTGTCTACTAAATTGTGATCGTAAGACTTCAGTTTAATTCGAATTTTTTGGCTCATTATATATGATTTAACCTTTTACACTTTTGATTACTTCTTCTGCAACGTTCTTAGGCGCTTCAGAGAACTTAGCGAATTCCATGGTAGAAGTAGCTCTACCTGAAGACATCGTTCTCAATGCAGTTACATAACCAAACATTTCTGATAATGGAACTAACGCTTTAACCACTTTAGATCCTGCTCTATCTCCCATTCCTTCGATAACACCACGACGACGGTTTAAGTCACCTACGATATCACCCATGTTTTCTTCAGGAGTTAATACTTCTCCCTTCATGATCGGTTCTAGAAGAATTGGTCCAGCCTTAGGTAAAGCCTCACGATAAGCCATCTTAGCTGCTAATTCAAAAGACAGTGCATCAGAATCCACAGGGTGGAAAGATCCATCTTTAAGAGTTACTTTTAAGCTATCAACAGTGTAACCTGCTAATACCCCTGCAGCCATTGCTTCCTTAAATCCTTTCTCTACAGAAGGAATGTATTCTTTAGGGACGTTACCTCCCTTAATTTCGTTTACGAACTCAAGACCTTGCTTTTCTTCGTCAGCAACAGGCTCAATAGTAATAACGATGTCTGCGAATTTACCACGACCACCTGATTGTTTCTTGTAAACCTCTCTGTGATCAACCGGACGAGTAATTGCTTCTTTGTAAGAAACCTGAGGAGCTCCTTGGTTAACGTCAACCTTGAATTCTCTCTTAAGTCTGTCACAAATAATGTCTAGGTGAAGCTCACCCATACCAGAAATAATAGTCTGGCCCGAATCCTCGTCAGTCTTAACTTGGAAAGTTGGATCTTCTTCAGCCAATTTAGCTAAAGCAATACCTAACTTATCTACGTCAGATTGAGTCTTAGGCTCAATAGCGATACCAATTACTGGCTCTGGGAAGTCCATCGATTCAAGAACGATTGGCTTCTTCTCATCACACAATGTATCACCCGTCTTAATATCTTTAAATCCAACCAATGCACCAATATCACCAGCTTCTAGAGCAGGAATTTGGTTCTGCTTGTTAGCATGCATTTGGAAGATTCTAGAAATTCTTTCTTTTTTACCCGTTCTAGTGTTTAATACATAAGAACCAGACTCTAAAGCACCTGAATAAGCTCTAGTAAATGCTAAACGACCTACGAATGGGTCAGTAGCAATTTTAAACGCTAATGCAGCAAATGGCTCATCAACGCTAGGCTTTCTAGCTTCTTTCTCTTCAGAGTTAGGGTTAGTACCTTCAATAGCCTCAACATCAAGTGGTGAAGGAAGAATTTCCATTACCATGTCAAGCATTGCTTGTACCCCTTTGTTTTTAAAGGCAGAACCCGCCATCATTGGAACAACTTTTCCAGCGATAGTAGCTTCGCGAAGTGCATCTAAAATCTCTCTTTCAGTTAATGAAGTAGGATCATCGAAGTACTTCTCCATCAATGTATCGTCAAATTCAGCAACCGCTTCTAACAATTGCTCACGGTACATTTCAGCTTCCTCTAAAATATCTTCAGGAATGTCAATTTCCTCAAAAGTCATTCCCATATCTTCCTCGTTCCAAGTGATTCCACGGAAGTTGATCAAATCAACTACTCCTTTGAAATCTGCCTCAGCACCAATAGGAATTTGTAGTGGAAGCGCGTGGCTACCTAACATCTCTTTTACCTGACGGCAAACATTTAAGAAGTCAGCACCTTGACGGTCCATCTTGTTTACAAATCCAATCCTTGGAACGCTGTAGTTATTGGCAAGTCTCCAGTTAGTTTCTGACTGTGGCTCAACACCATCAACCGCACTAAACAAGAAAACTAATCCATCCAATACACGAAGTGAACGGTTTACCTCTACGGTAAAGTCAACGTGTCCTGGAGTATCAATAATGTTTACATGGTACTTGTCGCCTCTGTAGTTCCAATCTAAAGTAGTCGCAGCTGAAGTAATTGTAATACCTCTTTCTTGCTCTTGCTCCATCCAGTCCATAGTAGCGGCACCGTCGTGAACCTCACCAATCTTGTGGCTCACACCACCATAATATAAAATACGCTCAGTAGTCGTTGTCTTTCCCGCATCAATGTGGGCAGCGATACCAATGTTACGCGTGTATTTAAGATCTCTTTTTGCCATGAGTCCTTGTTTCTTTATTATAGATTAGAATCGGAAATGTGAGAATGCTTTGTTCGCCTCTGCCATCTTGTGCGTATCTATACGCTTCTTAACAGCTGCACCTTCCTCTTTTGACGCTGCAAGAACCTCTGCCGCTAAACGTTGCGCCATAGTTTTCTCGTTGCGCTTTCTAGAGTACTGAATTAACCACTTCATTGCCGTGGCAATTTTGCGCTCTGGACGAATTTGCATTGGAATCTGGAAAGTGGCTCCACCAACTCTACGGCTACGTACTTCTACGTGAGGCATAACGTTAGTCAATGCTTCTTTCCACAACTCAAGACCGTTTCCTTCTTCAGTCTTCTCTGATACAATGTCAATTGCATCATAAAAGATTTTGTAAGAAACGCTCTTCTTTCCGTCAAGCATCATGTTGTTTACAAAACGTGTTACCAATGGATCATTGAATCTTGGATCTGGTAACAAAAGTCTTTTTTTCGCTCTGGTCTTTCTCATATCTTAAAGTATGATTTGCTTATTTCTTCTTAGGACGTTTGGTACCGTATTTAGATCGTCTTTGTTGACGTCCTTCTACACCCGCGGTATCTAATGCTCCACGTACGATATGGTATCGTACCCCGGGTAAATCCTTAACACGACCACCGCGAACTAACACGATGCTGTGTTCCTGAAGATTGTGACCTTCTCCTGGAATATAAGCGTTAACCTCATTTCCGTTCGTCAACCTTACACGAGCAACTTTACGCATTGCTGAGTTTGGTTTTTTCGGTGTTGTAGTATACACACGTGTACATACTCCACGACGCTGTGGACATGAGTCAAGAGCAGCGGATTTACTTTTCTTAGAAATCTTTACTCTCCCTTTTCGTACTAACTGTTGAATTGTTGGCATCTATACCTATGTTGTTTTCAGTTATTTGCACAAAACTTGGCACCCCTCTTTTTTGGGGACTGCAAATGTAAAACAAAAATTGACTACTGCAATAGGTGTTTAAAAAAAGTTTAATCATTTCAACATAAGATGGTTAGTAAATTGTTTTTTTACCTCCCAAAACGGTCTGATTATTTTTTTCTTTTCCCCTTGCAGTGCGCTCTGACAATGAGATACATTTCCCCTCGCCAATTGTGTTTTGCGGCGGCGAATATAATCGTATATAATTACTATTGTCTTAAATATTGATACTATTTTTGTCACTTACGGGAAACCTCAAGACTTTTACCATTGGAAGATTATTTAGCTTTACTGAATGAGCCTCAACGAGAGGCGGTGATAAACACGGAAGGACCTATGATGGTCATTGCGGGTGCTGGATCTGGAAAAACGAGAGTTCTTACCTATAGAATAGCTCACCTGATGAAAAAGGGTGTAGACGCTTTCTCTATACTTTCTCTCACCTTTACCAACAAGGCTGCCGCTGAAATGAAAGAGCGTATTGCCAATGTGGTGGGCGCCTCTGAATCTAAAAATTTATGGATGGGCACCTTTCACTCAGTATTTGCTAAAATATTGAGAATTGAAGGTCACTTTTTGGGATATCCTGCCAACTTCACCATTTACGATGCAGAAGATGCTAGAAAAGTGGTGACGACTCTTATTAAAGAAAAGCAACTTGACAAGGAAATCTATAAGCCTAAATCGGTCATGAACCGCATCTCTTCTTATAAGAACAATTTGATTACGCCTAAGGGCTACCTCAAAAGACCAGACCTTCAAGAGCTTGATGCCAGTGCCAAAATGCCGCTGATGGGTGAACTCTATGCTGATTATTGCGACCGTTGCTTTAGAGCGGGTGCCATGGACTTTGACGATTTGTTGTTAAAGACCAATGAGCTTCTCTATCGCTTCCCTGAGGTGTTGGCAAAATATCAAGATCGCTTTAAATACATTATGGTGGATGAGTACCAGGATACGAACCACAGCCAGTATTTAATTGTAAAAGCCCTTGCCTCTAGGTTTGAAAATGTTTGTGTGGTGGGTGACGATGCGCAAAGTATTTACGCTTTCCGCGGAGCTAACATCAGAAATATTCTAAACTTCCAAAAAGACTACCCACAGGCCAAGACTTTTAAACTTGAGCAAAATTATCGCTCTACTAATAATATTGTGCAAGCGGCAAACTCTATTATTAAACACAATCAAGATCAAATAGAAAAAAATGTGTGGACAGCCAATGACGGTGGAGAAAAAATCATTGTCCATACAGCAATCTCTGAGTCGGATGAAGGCAACTACGTAGCCCAAAGAATCTTTGAAGCGCAAGCACAAGACAGTTTGCCCTGGAGTGACTTTGCCATTCTTTATCGCACCAACGCCCAATCAAGAGCCTTTGAGGATGCCCTCAGAAAGAAAAACATTCCTTATAGAATATACGGTGGACTTAGCTTCTACCAACGCAAGGAAATTAAAGACTTATTGGCCTATGTAAGACTTGCTATTAACCCTAGCGATGAGGAGGCTTTAAAAAGAGTGATTAATTATCCCGCGAGAGGTATCGGGCAAACTACCATGGACAAGTTGGCAATTACGGCTAACCAAGTTCAAAAAAACCTTTGGCAGGTAGCCGAAAATATTGAACTATATCCTCAGGCCAACCTAAACAGACCCACACAAGTAAAAATAAGGGAGTTTGTTACCATGATTCAAGGGTACCAGGCTATGCTTGACAACCACAACGCCTTTGACGTGGCTAAGCACATTGCTCAAACTTCTAAACTCATCAATACCTTAGGAGAGGACAAAACCCCAGAGGGAATAAATCGTTACGAAAACGTTCAGGAACTTTTAAACGCCATTCAAGATTTTACAGAACAGCAACAGCAGATTGAAGATGGAGATGCTTCACTGCCTGCCTTCTTAGCAGATGTTGCCTTGTTGACGGATGCGGATAGAGACGACCCTAACGACATGAACAAGGTGAACTTGATGACCATTCACTTGGCCAAAGGCCTTGAATTTCCCTTTGTATTTGTAGTAGGTATGGAAGAATCTCTTTTTCCAAACATGATGAGCATGGGGTCTCGTGCCGATTTGGAAGAAGAAAGAAGGTTGTTTTATGTTGCCTTGACCAGGGCTGAGAAACACGCATTCTTAACTTATGCCCACGTAAGGTATCGATGGGGTAAATTGGTAGACTGTGAACCCTCTCGTTTTATAGAAGAAATTGACGATTCTTTCTTAGATCACAAGATTTCAGAAATAAATTCGTTCTCATTCCCAGACGATATGTCTACGAGCAAACCGAGGACCTCTTGGAAGAGCAATGGCAATAACAAGCCCAAAGAAACACCAAAACCTCAGTTTAAACGCACACCTCCGCCAAGTCACCTCAAAAGAGTTCAAGATGTTGCGCCTTCCGGCGGAAGCCGAATAGACTTTGAATTAGAAGTCAATATGAGGGTGGTTCACGATAGGTTTGGAATGGGAACGGTTAAAGAATTAACCGGAAGTAGTTCGGATAGAAAAGCAACCATTGCATTTGACAATGCAGGGGCAAAGAAGCTTCTCTTAAAATTTGCTAAATTGCAGCGCGCTTAAGAGCCAAAATAAATTATCTAAATGGAGTATAATACTGCCAGATCTGCAATGAACATCCCCGAATACGGAAGAAATGTTCAAAACATGGTAGATCATTGCCTAAGTATAGAAGACAGAGAAAAGAGAAATGCTGTCGCTAAATCTATAATTGACGTTATCGGAAACTTAAACCCTCACCTTAGGGATGTTCCTGATTTCAAACATAAATTATGGGACCACCTATTCATCATGTCTGATTTTAAATTAGACGTTGATAGCCCATACCCTATTCCGAATGCACAGACTTTTTCTGAAAAGCCTAAACTGGTTAAATACCCTAGAAAGAGTAAGGCCTTTAGACATTACGGAAATGTAGTAAAGGAAATGGTAAGCGTTGCCATTGCCATTGAAGAAGGTGATCTGAAAGAAGGTTTGATCTTGTCCATAGCCAATCAAATGAAAAAAAGTTATTTGACTTGGAATAAAGATACCGTTGACGATGCGGTTATTATTAAGGAGTTAAACATCTTGGCCAATGGGCAACTAAACCTTGAAGGGGTTGAGCTTTCAAGTAACTTCCCTTCGCTGGCGGGTAGCAAAACCCTTCACAAAAGAAGAAATAACAACAATAACCATAAGGGCAAGAACAAAAAGAACTTCAAAAGGCCTTTTAGAAAGAATTAACATTAAACCCTGCTATTGGCAGGGTTTTTTTCTTCATTATTTTTTCTAATCAAAAAATCACTTTTTATCTTGTTGCCAAATTAAAACACATCAATGGGTACATTTCAAATAAACGGTGGAAAACCACTCAGTGGAGAGCTCACTCCACAAGGAGCAAAGAATGAGGCGCTTCAAATATTATGCGCGGTGCTGTTGACCAAAGAAAAAGTAACCATTTCTAATATCCCCAATATTAGAGACGTTAATAAGCTGATTGACATACTAGAAGACCTGGGTGTATCGTCTCAAAAAAAAGGAAAAGGATCTTATATCTTTCAAGCAAAAGATGTTAATCTAGACTATTTATACTCAGAAGAATTTAGAACCAAAGGGTCTAGCTTGCGCGGATCGATAATGATTGTTGGTCCACTACTGGCTAGATTCGGTAAGGGGTATATTCCTAAGCCCGGCGGCGATAAAATTGGAAGACGTAGACTGGATACTCACTTTATTGGTTTTGAAAAACTAGGCGCTAAATTTGTTTACAACAAGAACGATCACTTTTACGGGGTTGAGGCCAAGGAGTTAACGGGAGCCTACATGCTGCTAGATGAGGCGTCAGTTACCGGAACAGCAAACATTGTAATGGCGGCCGTATTGGCCAAGGGTAAAACCACTATTTACAATGCAGCCTGTGAACCTTACCTTCAGCAATTGTGTAACATGCTTAACCGCATGGGAGCAAAAATTACGGGTATTGGCTCAAACCTTTTGGTCATTGAGGGGGTTGAAGAATTGGGTGGCTGTGAACACACCATTTTACCTGATATGATTGAAATTGGTTCATGGATTGGACTTGCCGCCATGACCAAATCAGAAATAACGATTAAAAACGTGGGGTATGATCACCTAGGTCAAATTCCTGAGGTGTTCAGAAAACTAGGGATTAAACTAGAGCGCAGAGGGGATGATATATACATTCCGAAACAAGAGCATTACCAGATTGATAGTTTTATTGACGGATCGATTATGAATATTTCTGATGCTCCTTGGCCAGGGTTTACTCCTGACCTTTTGAGTATCATCTTAGTGGTAGCTACCCAAGCTAGAGGAAGTGTGCTCATACACCAAAAGATGTTTGAAAGCCGTTTGTTCTTTGTAGATAAATTGATTGATATGGGCGCTCAGATTATTCTGTGTGATCCGCATAGAGCAACAGTTATTGGACTTGACAGAAAACAACCGTTAAGAGCCACTACGATGACTTCTCCTGATATTAGAGCGGGAATTTCATTGCTGATTGCTGCATTATCTGCTGAGGGAACGAGTATTATTCATAACATTGATCAGATTGATAGAGGCTATGAAGATATTGACGACAGACTGCGCGCGATAGGGGCAGATATTATAAGAATTAAATAAGAGAAACATGAAATTACAGAAAGTACTATTATCATTACTCGTAATCGGACTTATGAGTTTTGCCTACGCAAATTACAACAGCTACTCTCCTGATAGTGAAGTAGAACAAATGGGCACCTTGCGAATTGGCGATCAAGCCCCCGAATTAACGTTTCTTGATCCGGAAGGCAAAGAAAGAAGCCTATCAAGCTTAAAAGGGAAATTGGTTCTTATTGATTTTTGGGCCTCTTGGTGCCGTCCGTGTAGACTTGAAAACCCAAATGTTGTTAAAACCTACAACAAGTATAAATCAGAACGCTTTAAAAACGCCGAAGGATTTGAGGTGTTTTCTGTGAGTTTAGACAGAAGCAAAAAGTCTTGGGTAGAGGCTATTAAGGCCGACGGACTTATCTGGGAAAATCACGTAAGTGACCTTAAGTACTGGAGTTCTGAAGGAGCAAAAATTTACAATGTAAATTCAATTCCGGCGACCTTTTTAGTAGATGGAGAAGGAAGAATTATTGCTAAAAATTTAAGAGGAAAAGCGTTAGAGCTAACCCTTGAGAAATTGAAGGCAAACTAAGATAAAACGACATATCTAGTAACAAAAAGTCACCCAAATAGGGGTGACTTTTTTATTTCTATGACATTGTGTCTTAAAAAAATCGGCTGGCAAATAAATTGTTATGATATTTGCACCCCTTAAAAATGGAAAAATGGCAAAGAAGGAAACAGAGGTAAAAGACCAAGAGATAAACACAGAAAACACTTCCGTTAAAGAAGAAAACAATACACAAGAAGAAACGGTAGAACAGACTAAAGAGGAAAAACTAGAGGCTAAATTAGCAGCTTCTAAAGATCAGTTCTTACGTCTTTTTGCTGAATTTGAAAACTACAAGCGCAGGACGTCTAAAGAAAGAATTGAACTTTTCTCTACGGCAAACCAAGAGTTAATGACGGTTTTAATTCCCATCATGGATGACTTTGACAGGGCGTTAAAAAACATTGAGGCTACCGAAGAGAACAAGGCGGCGCTAGATGGCATCACCTTAATCAAGAATAAGTTTGAAGGAGTTCTAAAAGCCAAAGGACTTTCTGCCATGGAATCTACCGTAGGAAAAGAATTTGACGTAGATGAAATGGAAGCAATTACCAAAATACCTGCTCCCACTCCAGAAATGGCTGGAAAGGTTATTGATGAAGTTGAGAAGGGATATAGATTAGGAGAAAAAATTCTGAGATACGCCAAAGTGGTAGTAGGAGAAAAAGCACAATAAGATGGCGAAAAGAGATTTTTACGAAATATTAGGACTTTCAAAAGGCGCTTCTGCGGATGAAATAAAAAAGGCATACCGCAAAATTGCCATTAAGTACCATCCGGACAAAAATCCAGATGACAAGGAAGCCGAAGAGAAATTCAAAGAAGCTGCGGAAGCTTACGAGGTTTTGTCAAGCCCTGAAAAGCGACAAAAATATGACCAATTTGGTCACCAAGCATTCTCTCAAGGAGGCGGCGGTGGTGGTCATCACATGAACATGGATGACATCTTCAGCAACTTTGGCGACATTTTTGGCGGAGCCTTTGGTGGTTTTGGCGGATTTGGAGGCGGTGGCCGCGGTGGCGGTTCACATGCTGCAAGAGGCACAAACCTAAGAGTTAGGGTACGTCTTACCCTAGAAGAAATTGCAGAAGGTGCTGAAAAGAAATTGAAAATTAAGCGCTCTGTGGCCGCCGACGGACTGACCTTTAAAACGTGTCCCGTTTGTCACGGACAAGGTCAGGTGCAACGTGTGACCAACACCATTCTTGGTCAGATGAGAACCGCATCAACCTGTCATAATTGTCATGGGTCTGGAAAGATTGTAGACAAAAAGCCTAGCGGTGTAGGTGCCGACGGACTTGAACGCAAAGAGGAAGTCGTTTCTATAAAAATTCCCGCAGGTGTAGTTGACGGAATGCAATTACGCGTACAAGGGAAAGGGAATGAAGGTCCAATGGGCGGTCAACCCGGCGACCTTATTGTATTGATAGAAGAAGCTTCGCACGAATCGTTAAAACGAGACGGTGACAATCTACACTATGACCTTTATATAAGTTTCCCACAAGCGGCTTTAGGAGCTTCTGTTGAAGTACCTACAGTAACCGGCAAAGCTAGGTTAAAGGTTGAATCTGGAACTCAGTCAGGTAAAATACTTCGCTTGCGCGGAAAGGGACTTCCAAGTATTGAAGGATACGGCAAAGGAGATTTACTAATTCACATTAACGTGTGGACGCCTAAAAACCTTTCTAAAGAAGAGAAGAAGACTTTAGAAGATCTTCAAGATTCTGATCATTTCAAACCTAGTCCAGGAAAACACGATAAGAGTTTCTTTGACAAGGTCAAAGAGATGTTTGCTCAATAAAACAAAAAATCCTGACTCATGGTCAGGATTTTTTTGTCTTCTACCCTCTTGCGGCATATTCTTTTAGATAGGCAAAGTGCGGTGTTAATTCCCCCGAAAGGGTCGTTTCTGAAGCTCTTTCTATAATCGTTTCAGAATCTTTGATTAACAGGGATGGCAACACTTTATCAATGAGGTCTCTGCCAAAATCATGACTTGCGTTTCTTGGCAACTCACACGGCAAGTTGTCAACGGCCATGACCCCGATACTCCCAACCTCCCCGAAAGGGACGACCTTTTCAGACTGTGGATCATAACCATAAAACGGATCTGCGATAGTAGAGGGCTGCAAAGTAGAAGCTACCGGCCCGTCAATATCACAAGAAACATCGGCCACCATTTTTATTTTAAACTCAGGGTGTTTGGCATCTTCACGCGTAAAGATGTAAGGAGCGTGAGAATCCCAATAATGCCCCGCTATATAGAGGTCTGTTACTTTAGCAAACTTCATGAAGTCAGATTGAAAAGCCGACGGATTGGAATAGAATTCAGATTTAACAAAGCCTTCCGAACCCTTGATGTAATCCATGACATCTAGTTGAGTAAACACCGTTTCTGAAAACTCTTGGGTCAAATAGTCACTTGGAGAAACCTCGCGAATACCCAGTACTTTCAAGGTTTCTACCGCTCCGTTAGATACGCGCCCCTTGCCTGTTAGTGCAATTTTTATGGGCTTTGAAAAGGATAGCTTTTTTAACTCTTCATTCATCACTTCACGATCATGACAATCAGAAGCTTTTCTAAGATCGGTCTGCTCATATTGCTTGGCCCATCCGCGAAGACCATTGTAGGCCCCCACGATACCAGCATACCGACCAAAAGCAACCAACCTTCTCCCCTTGGGGTTGGTCAACATCTCATAGTCAACCAATCGGATTTTTTTATCGAGTATAGCCTTTAGAAGGCTAGCGTTATAGGGTTGTTCTTTGTAAGTATGAGAAAAGAAGAAATACGTTTTATGAGGAATTAACATGTCTTTAGGCACCTCTTTCACCCCAAAAAGCACGTCGCAATCTGATAAGTCTTCTTGCAATTTCACAGAAGCCTTGTGGTATTCTTCATCTTTAATGGCTCTGATGTCACTTGGCTGAACCACAACCTCCGTACCCGGAAAGGATTTCATAATTTCCACACAATGTTCAGCGGTAAAGGGAACTCTTTTATCCGGTGGATTTTTCCCTTCTCTGATGACACCAATTTTCATAGCACAATATTTGTAGCAAATGTAACAAAGCCCGCCATAAGATTACTATCTTTGGCGTTCCATTTTTGGGGCTGACCGGTATTGACAGCGAGATGAATGGAAATGTAAGCATGCAGAGCTATAGCGTTGAAGCTCTTTAATTCAACACGTTACTTTTTAATTGGCGACAATAACTTCGCGCTTGCCGCTTAATCTTGCTGAATGCAG
>CBFICS010000006.1:0-143437 GCA_965661055.1 uncultured Schleiferiaceae bacterium
AAACTATCATCATCTGGAATTTTATTAAAAGTAGTTTCAGAGAAATTTCCAGAAAATTATGGGTATATTTTACTCAAGCCACAAATTAACAGTTCTGGAAAAATAGGATACCAACTTACTTCTAGGTATTCATGGTCAAGATTAATCTGTGACAATAAAGGCAGCAATTGCTGGACGGCCATAGATGCCAAACATTTTTGGAAAGGTGACTTTGAAGTTACTGATTGGATACTTCTTAATTAATTACGGTTAGGTTAGGTCTATTTTTTTTACGAAATTTCAGACCCCAACACAATCCGAAAATATGTCATACTTAAGAAGTAGAAACCCACGAGTTAAAAAATCAATAAGTTCCTATTTTATTGAATTTATTGTAGTGATAAGCGCCATTTTACTTTCCGCTTACATTATTAATTCACAAATAGAACAGAAGGAAAAAGATAAGCAAGAATTGCTAATCACTAAAGAAAAGAATACCCTTAAACAAATAAACATAAGGCTTAGCTCTATTTCAAACGAAACAGAAAAGGCTATCAACCAAATACAGGCCTATTTATCAATAAATCGGTACAAAAGCCCTCTAGACAGCTTAGGAATTCTGTTAAAACCTTGTGTTTCTGCTCAGTTATTGACTCCAAACCTTGTTTCAAAAGAACTTTATAAGTCTCTTAAAAACGCAGAAATAAAAAGTGAACTTTTAGCTCTTGAATATTTAATTAAACAAGATTCTAAGCTCATCAACGAAAGGGTTCTTCCTTATTCTGAATCACATTTTGATTTTTTAAAGTACCAGCAAAATCCCAAGTTAAAAAGAATTGAATTTTACCCAAGCACCTTAGATGCGATGCTATCTAATTCATTGACATTTAAAAGGGAAATTCTTAGAAAAACTAAAGTTTTACAAGAAAATATTGAAAAGGCGCTTACTGAAGAGTAATCCAAAAAAAACAATTGAGCTTTTTTGAAGTTTTATAGGTGGAGGATATTACAAATATTCTTACATTAAAACCAAATAAACCTTCTATGATAGAGTTAGCTAGTATTCTAGTACTAAGTGTTTTTGCTCAGTGGCTTGCTTGGAAAATTAAAGTCCCAGCAATTCTACCCCTAATACTAATAGGTCTTTTTTTAGGTCCCCTAAGTACTTTTTTCACCGAAGATGGTTCTAAAATTTTTAGTGGAGACTCCATTTTTTCAGGAGACTTTCTGTTTTCATTTGTAAGTATATCTGTAGGTGTTATTTTGTTTGAAGGAGGGTTGACCCTCAAGATTTCTGAGATCAGGTCGCAAGCCAATGTGGTAAGAAACATTCTTATTTTCGGTCCGATATTTACATTAATTGGCGGAGGATTTGCGGCCCACTACCTCATGGGGTTAGATTTTCAATATGCGTTTTTATTTGGAGCGTTAATTATTGTCTCTGGGCCCACCGTGGTTATGCCCATTCTGAAAAACGTCAAGCCCAACCTAAATATTAATACCATTTTAAAATGGGAAGGGATTCTGATTGACCCTATTGGTGCTTTAGTAGCCCTATTGGTATATGAGTTTATTAACTCCGGAAAAGAAAGTGATGTCTATACCTTAGAGGCCTTTAAAGAGTTTTTTATTACCCTATCTGCTGGAGTTGTAATTGGCGCTCTAGGCGCTTTATTTCTACGTTGGTCTTTAAATAAAAATAGAATTCCTCCCTACCTAAAAAATGTATTTGCTCTAGGAATGGTGATTCTAGTTTTCACCTTTTCAGAATTGATACACCATGAAGCAGGATTAATGGCTGCAACCATCATGGGAATTGTATTGGCAAATCTAAAAGTGAAAAACCTAAAGAGTATTCTAAGCTTTAAAGAGGACATTTCTATTATTTTAATTTCAATCCTATTTTTATTGCTCTCTTCAAGAATTGAAGTTGAGCAAATGAAAAACTTAGGCTGGTCTAGCATCGGTTTATTTGCCATTGTAGTGTTCTTAATTAGACCGTTAGTAGTGGCTTTTAGCAGTTATAAAAGCGGACTTAATTGGCGTGAAAAGTTTTTTATTAGCTGGATAGGCCCCAGGGGAATTGTTGCTGCTGCAGTAGCCTCTCTCTTTAGCTTACAATTAATTGCAAAGGCCTCAAGCCCCAGTGAGTTGGTTCAAGCTGAATTAATACTACCATTAACTTTTTTGATCATCGTTGGTACGGTCATTATTCAAGGAGGAACTGCAAAACCTATTGCAAAATGGCTAGGAGTGGAAAGAGACATACCCAAGGGAGTTATTCTTGTGGGAGCCCATCCTGGAGCAAGAAGGCTCGCTCAGATCTTGAATCAATTTGGAGCCCCTACCCTCTTAATAGATACAAGCAAGTCAAATTGTTTGGATGCTGAAAAAGAAGGACTGAACGCAATTAATGAAAATATATTAAAAGACTCATTTATTGAAGATTTTGATTTTTCAGAGTACGGTAGGCTACTGTCCTTAACACCAAACCATGACATTAATTTAATTTCTTTAAGTCTTTTCAGAGAAGAGTTCAGTAATAATAGGGTTTGGAGGTTAATAAGTTCTAATGAGAGGAAGTTAAAAAACAATATTCCAGAAGAAAATGTAGCCTTCTTGGGGCAACTTGATTATGAATCATTGGTACATTTTGGCAGAGGTTCTATTGAATTAAAAAATGTTGAAGTAAAAACAACCCAAGAATTAAGCGAGTTAATAAAGCAAAAGTCAATTCCTTTATTCGTAATTGATTCTGACAAAGACATAAAAATAATAGACTCATCCACTAAGGTAGAAGAAGGGAACAACATTTTATATTTTATTCCATGAAAAAGCTAGCAATAATCCTTTGTTTTATTCCGTGGTTAGGTCATTCTCAGTCCGGGGAATCATTGACCTATGATAAGTTTCCAGACTAACTAAAGTACGTTCTTTCAATTGCTTGTGATTGTGTTCAAAAAGAAGTTGTAGGCATACATCCTGTTGTCAAAAACTTTGTTTTATCAGTTAAGGTCTTAGAAGACAATGCTGAAGAACTATTATTAGAAGAAATCAATAGCTTACCCGAAAACGAAAGGGAAATTGCTCTAAATGATTTTGAAAACCTTGATGATAGCTTCAGCGATAATGTTGAAGAATGCATTGAAAGAAGAGTTTCTCAAGAATTGATGGACGAAATTGATGAAATGGATCCTGACTTTGATGATATTGAAGTAGTAAAATATTTTCAGGAAATAAATTGCCCTGGATATTTACTTCTTTTACTCTAAACTTTTTTTAATCTAATGGGTTATTAAGATGTAGTAGCATTATTGGATTAGGGTTTTTATTAAGCGGATATTAGCAGAGATGTTAATGTCCGCTTTCTTATTTTTACCTTCTCAAAGATTACAGCATGTTATCAGAAGAAATTCTATCATATTACAAAAACCTGAGTCTAAGCATTAATTCATCGACCCTTTCGGTATTAAATCCTTATCATGATCAACCGATAGATATTGAAAATGCTTTGGTAGAATTTTACCACAAATTCTATTCAGACACCAAAGAAAGAGGTTTAATTCTAGGAATAAATCCTGGAAGAAAAGGAGCGGGTGCAACTGGAATCCCATTTACGGACAGCAAGAGGCTTGAGGAGTATTGCAAAATAAAAATTGGCGAACTACATACCCATGAGCCTTCATCAGTGTTTGTTTACAAAGTGATAGAGGAATACGGAGGTCCCGAAAAATTTTATTCAGACTTTTTCATAGGGGCAGTATCACCTTTGGGCTTTGTTCAAAAAAATGATTTAGGACATTGGGTCAACTTCAATTTTTATGATAGGGCAAGTTTTGAAAAAAAAATCACCCCATTCATTCAAGAAAACTTGAAAAAACAGAAAGAACTCTGTCAAAATCCAAAAAAGGTGGTTCTGTTCGGTTCAGGAAAAAATTTAAAATCACTTCAAAGATTAAATGACCAAAATCAATTATTTGAAGAAATAATTCCCTTGGAACACCCAAGGTACATTATGCAGTATAAGGCTAAATCAATGGGGTTATTCATTGATAAATACCTTCTTGCCTTAGAAAAGGCAAAACCTAATTCACATTCCAAACTTTAATTTTGTCCTCTGCAGAAATTCCGTCAAGAACCTCGACAATAATTCCATCAGAAAGCCCAAGCTTCAAATCTCTCCTTTCATAGTTTTGAGGAGATACCTCGACCTCTACATAAGGTTGTCTGTCATCAAATTGAATAAGAGTCTCATTGAGAGCTAGCACAGAATCTCTAGAAGCCAAAACAATATCCGCATTAGCGCTATACCCCGCTCTAATAAAAAAGTTTTCATCTAGCGTCACCTTAGCTCTAATCTGAAACTGAATAGCTCCATTCTGCTCGGTCCCTTTCGGGGAGATATACTCTAACTCAGCCTGAAACTGATGATTATCTATTGCCCCGATGGTAATAAAGAGGTCCATCCCTTCATGAAGCTTACCAACTTCTGATTCATCAATAAGCCCCTCAAAAATCATATCGCCCATATTGGCAACGGTTGCCACAGTGGTACCATCGTTAAAATTATTTGACTCAATTACCTGATTTCCCACCTTAATAGGTACGTCGAGAATCATTCCGTTTACGGTTGACCTAACAATAGTCAGAGAGGTTTCACCAGATTTGGCAGTACCTTCTTTTACAATTTTTAAATTGTCTTGAGCGGTAGAAAGTTCTTGACGAGAATTTTCATATCGCAGCCTTGCCGACTGGAATTCTGCAGATGAAATTACCTTTTGCTCGTATAACTTTTCTTGTCGGTTAAAATCTTGGGTTGCATTCTCAAGATTAAGTTTAGCGATTTCAAGTCTATTTTCTGCATTATTAAGAGAAATCATATCAGGAATCACCTTGATCTTGGCTATTTGATCTCCAGCCTTTACACTCGCGCCTGCTTCCATATATAGAGCCTCAACAATCCCAGAAACCTGTGGTTTAATATCTACCTCTTCTCTCGGTTTTATAGCTCCCGTGGCAACAGTTTTATTTAAAATATCACTATAAGAAGCCGTCTTAGTTTGGTAAACAATAGGCTCTTCTTGTGACTTATCATACAGGTAAAAAAACGTGTAACCAACGAGTAGAGACACCACCACCAGGGCAGAAATCAAAAGGACATTTTTCATGTGAATTGGAAAATTGTTTGAACAAGTAGCACAACAAAAATAGGTAATTTGGAGTACAATTATTACTCTAATTACAACTTTAACCCTTCTTTGAGGTTTAAGACCTTATATGCCCAGAGATTTTTCAAAAACCCATATCCATATCCAAACAGCATTGTGAAGCTGGTAATTATAGATAATAATCCCACTAAAACATTCTTATTTTGAAGGGTGCTATCTACAAAGATTCCGGTTGCATAAAGTAGGAATACATATAAAAAAGTTACTCCCCAAATGGGAAGAAAAACTAGAGTTAAAACGGAAAACAAAAAGGCAACTGTGAATGAAGAAGGAAACAGATGAGTCAATTTAAGCTCTTCCTTATGTCTGTTCCAGATATTGATACGAGCAGCACCAAAACGAAAGACCTGCTTAAAGAAAGATTTCAGTGTGTTTCTTCTCTTGTGATAAACATAAATTTCAGGGATAAGACCTGTAGAAAAGCCTTGTTTAATAAGCCTTATGCTTAACTCAATATCTTCACCACACCTAAAAGTTGAGTACCCACCGACCGCTTCAAAAGCCGACCGCTTCATTCCCATATTAAATCCTCTGGGGTGAAATACGCCGACATGACTCTTTTTTCCTCTAATACCCCCAGTTGTAAAAAAAGAAGTCATTGAGTAGCTAATAGCTTTTTGAAGAATTGAAAAATCTTTGTGCGCAGCATCCGGCCCTCCAAAAACCTCTAAGTTTGTTTTTTGTAGTTGTACTTCTAATTTCTTCAAATAATCAGGAGGTATAATACAGTCAGAATCAAAAAAGATTATGTAATCTCCTTTGGCTATTTCTGCAGCTCTATTTCTCGCAGCTGAAACCGGAAGAAACTCTTCGTAAATTATTTCTAGGGGATAAACTGAATTATCTAAAAAGTCTTTTAAAACCGGACGAAGGGTATCACCTGGCGTACCATCGCCAAGAATGACTTCAAAATCTGAATAATCTTGTTCTAACAGACTTTCTAAAAATTCGGTAACCTCCTCAGGCCTACCAAAGGTGGGAGAAATAAGGGAAAATCTCATGATTAGATATTTACTTCACCGTCTATGGTATAATTTGGTGTTTTACGGCTATTGCGAAGCAGAATCTCAGCAATAAATCCCGTCATAAACAATTGGGTACCTAAAATAACAAGAACTAACATTAAGTAGAAAAAGGGGTCGTCAGTAACTAGACCTGGATTTTCACCCATACCCAGTAGGTACATTGTTCTTCCGCCGAGCCAGCCGAGCGTTAATATACCCAAGGTAAACATCAGAATACCTAAGGTACCAAAGAAGTGCATAGGGCGTTTACCAAATTTACCTACAAAGGCTAAAATCAATAAATCTAAAGGACCATTTACGAATCTATCTAAACCAAATTTTGTGGTTCCATACTTTCGTGCTTGGTGTTGAACTACTTTTTCACCAATTTTTGTGTACCCTGCATTCTTAGCCAAAAAGGGAATATATCTATGCATTTCACCCAAAACCTCTATGTTGTGAACTACTTCACCTCGGTAAGCTTTGAGTCCACAATTAAAGTCGTGAAGCTTTATTTTAGAAATCTTTCTAGCTGCCCAATTAAAAAACTTAGTGGGTATAGTTTTGGTAATCGGGTCGTACCTCTTTTTTTTCCATCCAGACACCAGATCATAACCTTCGGTCATAATCATTTTATACAAATCGGGAATTTCATCTGGGCTATCTTGAAGGTCTGCATCCATGGTAATAACCACATCACCATGTGTTTTCTTAAATCCTACATTTAAAGCAGCCGATTTACCTTGGTTCTTTCTGAACCTAATTCCTCTAACTTCAGGGTGCTTCTTTCCGAGTTCGGTTATGATTTCCCAAGATCTATCGGTTGAGCCATCATTCATAAAGACAACTTCATAAGAGAAGTTGTTTTCTTTCATCACTTTATCTATCCAAGAATACAACTCGGGCAGAGACTCCTCCTCATTCAATAAGGGAATTACAACTGATATATCCATTAATTAATTTTCTGTTTCTGTATCTAGAACTTCTTGCTCATCAAATATTAGAGGCTGCTTTTTTGTTACTGCCGCTACAATTAATCCTATTACCGCATACAATGCAAGGGCAAACATAAAACCTTGCAATTGAGAACCAACACCAAATTGGTCGTTTTCTTCAATCTTTGTAATTGCCTTTTCTATTTCTGCTTCTGGAAGATTCCAGTCTTCCATCATTGAAATGGTTTTTTCAATGGTTAGTTCTTTAATTTCACCAGCTGCTTGGGTATCTACTATACCGAATATTATAATATTCATTGCAGTGCTCGCTGCTAGTCCGATTAAGGCAGCTACCATAAAAGCAGAAAACGAATCTTTAAATGAAATATATCCATCCATCTGTCTTTTTGAATAGATAGCTCCCAGAGTAAGTAATACAACATTGACTAACATTAATGTTAAACCCATCCAAGTATTTACGAATAACTCAGAATTAAACAGGTAGGCGATTAGTGTATACAACACTGAAATTGAGGCCGCTATACCTCCGAAAAAAATAGCATTCTTCTTTACAATAGGATTCATGGTTAACTGGAGTTAATTGTTAAAAGCAAATATAATTAAATACACCACAAACAAAGGGTAAAAATGATTTTGCCAAGTAAAAAACATTTGTACTTTTGCGGTCGGGCAAGTCTCATACAACCAGCTCCTGGTGAACTCCCCCAGGGCGGGAACGCAGCAAGGGTATCCGGTTGAGCGGTGTGATATGAATAGCTTGCCCTTTTTTATTTCCTTTAGGTAGACAATCAACTCCTTACTTCCATACAATTTCACTGATTTTATTTCTAGCTAAGGCTCTTTGCTATATCTTTGCAGCTCAAAACGAATTTTTATCATCATGAAGTTTTTCATAGACACAGCCAATCTAGACCAAATTAAAGAAGCTCAAGACCTAGGGGTACTTGACGGAGTAACTACCAACCCTAGCCTTATGGCCAAGGAAGGAATTACTGGAAAAGAAAACGTAATCAACCACTACAAAGCCATTTGTAACATCGTAGAAGGTGATGTAAGTGCAGAGGTGATTTCTACAGACTATGAAGGAATGATTGCTGAAGGAGAAGAATTAGCAGCTCTTGACTCTAAAATTGTGGTAAAAATACCAATGATTAAAGACGGAGTAAAAGCATTAAAATACTTTTCAGACAAGGGAATCAAAACAAATTGCACATTAGTATTTTCTCCAGGTCAGGCTCTTTTAGCTGCTAAAGCTGGAGCTACTTATGTGAGTCCTTTTATTGGAAGATTGGATGATATTTCAACCGATGGTTTAGATTTGATTGAAAAGATTCGAATTATCTATGACAACTACGGTTACGAAACACAAATACTTGCCGCTTCTGTACGTCACACCATGCACGTTATCAACTGTGCAGAAATTGGTGCAGATGTAATGACGGGGCCACTAAGCTCTATTACTGGACTTTTAAAACATCCATTAACTGACAGTGGTTTAGCCCAGTTCTTAGCCGATCACGCAAAGGCGAGTAAATAAACTTATAAAAATCAAAAAAAAGGCTACTCGTTTGAGTAGCTTTTTTTTATCTTTTAAATATCACTTCACCCTTTTCTTCAAGTCGTCCGTCAGAGTGCTTGGCAAACCTGCCTAACTCTGCATCGTGAGCCTGCTCATGTGTTGGCCAAGGCCATCCACCAAATTGGCTGGATTGAAATTTTGAAATAACTTCTTGAATTTCATATTGAGAATTAGCTACAAAAGGACCGTATTGCGCAACGGGTTCGAACAGTGGTTTTCCTTGAAGCACTAATAAAAAAGCTTCCCCATTAGATGAATTAACCACTTTCAACTCTTCTATAGAACGATTTTGAATCCTAGAATTCAATGGAACGGTAGCCCCATTAATCAACAAAGCATCTCCATTATAAAAATACAGATTTCTTGGGCAATCAGGTGCTTGTCTTGGTATTTCAATTTCTGCACCTGCGGGAATTTTAATTGTCCAAATACCCACATTATTTTCAGGGTTATTAGCCCATGAGTCAGGATTTGGTTTTACCCCTTTAACTTCATTAAATGCTCCGGCAATTACTCGTACAGAAGCTCCGTTTGAGTAGGTAAAGGATTCTATATCTTCTCCCCAAAGCATTCCAAAGTGTGGATTTACTCCTTTGTCCTTACCAGGAAGGTTTAACCATATTTGAAAAATCTCTAAAGGATTATCTTCATGCCCCTTTAGCAGCGGAAACATTTCAGAGTGTTGAACTCCAGAACCAGCAGTCATCCATTGAACATCTCCTGAAGAGTATCGGCCGGCCGCACCTAAAGAGTCAGCATGATCTACTACCCCCTCCTCTACCACAGTAACGGTTTCAAATCCGTAATGAGGGTGGGCTGGAAACCCAGGAACTTTCTTTCCATGATACATTCTCCATCCATCCTTTATGGTAAAATCTTGACCTAACATTCTTCCAGTCAGGGGAACATTGGGCCCCATGTTTTCATTGGCCGATGGATACTCATCTCGGTGGTAAGCACAGAATAAAAAAGGATCTTCTGTTGCCCAAGGAAATGATAGAGGTGTAACTTTTAAACTTTCTTGATTCATAGTCAAATGGTAAAATTTGGACGAAAATTAATCGAATGCAAACGATTAAAATTTTAATTTCGAAATTGCTATTCGTAACTTTTAAGGGGAGGAGGTTGGAGGCCCCGGACGAAAAAAATCTTGAGGTTGAAAATATTTTCTATGAAATTTTCATCTTTCAACTCCTGTCCCTAATCCTAAAACCAAGAAATTGAAAATATGTTTATGAAAAAAATGGATCCCTAAGGAATCCATTTTATATCATCAAAGTTTGGTTTTCTTTTCTCTAAAAAGGCGTTTCTGCCTTCTTTAGCTTCTTCTGTCATATAGGCTAACCTAGTTGCCTCTCCAGCAAATACCTGTTGACCAACCATACCGTCATCTGTAAGGTTAAAGGCAAACTTTAACATCTTTATAGAGGTTGGTGACTTTTCTAAAATCTCTTGTGCCCATTGGTACGCTGTATCTTCTAATTCTGCATGCGGAATGGCAGCATTGACCATGCCCATATCAACCGCATCTTGCGCCGAGTAATTCCTTCCTAAAAAGAAAATCTCTCTGGCTTTTTTCTGCCCAACCATCTTAGCCAAATAAGCCGATCCGTAACCTCCATCAAAACTAGTTACATCAGCATCTGTTTGTTTAAAAATAGCATGCTCTTTACTGGCAAGGGTTAGGTCACAAACCACATGAAGTGAATGTCCACCACCAACTGACCAGCCCGGAACTACTGCTATTACAACCTTTGGCATAAAGCGAATTAATCGCTGTACTTCAAGAATGTTTAAACGAGGCATGCCATCGTCATCAACATACCCTTGGTGACCACGAGCATTTTGATCTCCACCACTACAAAATGAATAAACACCATCTTTTGGCGAAGGACCTTCGGCAGAAAGTAAAACTACACCAATATTAGTGTCTTCTCTAGCATCTAAAAAAGCCTCATATAACTCTCCAACTGTTTTAGGTCTGAATGCATTTCTTACCTCAGGTCTGTTAAATGCTATACGTGCTACTTTACCACTTTTCTTATACGTAATATCAGAATACTCCTTTACCGTTTTCCAATTCGCTGACATATCTGTTTCTTTAAAATTCTATTTAAGGGCGCTAAAATACTGTTTTAATTGTTCCGCGTTTTTTAGATGAGGAGTAAACACCTCTAAGATTTTTGCGGATTTTGAAGGGCTGTAAAAATCTTGTAAACATTCAACCAGCTCTGCTTCTGAAGAAACACAATCATAATCAAGGTTAAATGATTTTGCTATGCCCTCTGCGGTAAACCCATGATGAGACTCAAAGTGTTTTTCAAGTTGACCGGTACTCTGGGGCCCTGGTATATACCTAAAAATACCTCCCCCTCCATTGTTAATTACAATAATTCTTAGCTGGTTAGAAAGATGGTTATTAAACAATGCATTGCTATCGTAGAAAAAGCTAATATCACCGGTTAACACAACACTGAGTACATTAGAAATAATTGAAAACCCTGCTGCTGTGCTGGTAGTTCCATCAATTCCTGAAGTCCCGCGATTACAATACTGATGGACATTTCTTCCCTCTTCAAATAGCTGAGCATATCGAATCGGGGTTGAATTTGCCAAGTGAAGGTCTGCCTCATCGGGTATAAAATTTAGAACCTGATAAATGGCTTGCATATCTCCCCACTCTAAGGCTGAAACATATTCATTGTGTAGCTTTTCAGAAGACTCCTTTCTTTGTAACCATTGTCTTTTGTATTCCTCAACACTATCACTTTGATTTATGGAGAGAGAATTTAAAAAATCTTCTGGGTGCGTATCAATACTTCGTGTAAGGACTTGGTACGTGTCTGGGTGAGGAGTTCCTTCACCAACATGCCAATGTTCAATCGGACGATGAGTTCGCAGAAATGCCTTTACCTTTTTTGAAACAACGGCCCCTCCAAGGGTAATCAAAAGCTCTGGTTTTAATTTGGCTTGCTCATCCCCCGAAAGGGGCATTAAATATCTATCAATATGACCAAATCCTTCAGGTATTTTTAAATTGCTTGTGCTTTCAAATAACACCACTACTGTTGGATCTTGTGCCAGTCTTTTTAATATTTCCTCGTTTTGTGAATTAGGATCAGATTGTCCAATCAAAATAATTTTTCTCTTGTAAGAACTCCAAATTTGATTTAACTCCTCTTTGGCTGACGCGCTTAAAACCGAATGAGATGGATACCTAAAAATGGCTTTCGCCGGAGTATCCTCACCCTCAAAAACATCATAAAGGGGTTCATCAAACGGAATGTTAATATGAACAGGACCTCGGTTTGAGCCTGTCGATGCATTTAACGCTTCGTTGATTACTCTTTGATTATAGGCAATGGTTTGAAAATCTTCAACGTCTCTAAAAAGACTTACTTCGTACCTAATGTGTTTTGAAAAAACTTCGTTTTGCCGAATGGTTTGTCCATCGTTTTGATCAACCCATTCAGCAGGCCTATCGGCAGTTACTACTACCAAGGGAATTCTTTGATAAAAGGCCTCAGCTATAGCTGGATAGTAATTTAAGGCGGCACTACCTGAAGTACAACAAATGACCACAGGCTTTTTTGAGGCTTGTGCCATGCCCATGGCAAAAAAGGCTGCCACCCTTTCATCGGGAATTACATAATTTGTAAAATAGTCGTCATTTGTAAACCCAATGACTAAGGGAGCGTTTCTTGACCCAGGAGAAAAAACAACATTCTCAACGCCATGTGCTTTGCACAAAGACACTAGATCTCTCACACTTTTCTTTGCTGATTGAATCATATTTTTAATGCTCCTTTCAAGGTTTGCATCTTATTTTCCGTTTCTCTCCATTCACTTTCAGGATCAGAATCTTTAGTCAAACCTCCTCCGGCATACAAAACAACTCCTCCTTTAACCAATTGAAGACATCGTAAATTTACTAATAAATGAGAGGACTCTTCAGACACCACTCCCAGGTACCCACTAAATAATTTTCGATCTAAACCCTCTAAATCTTTAAGGATTTTTAAGGCATTATTTTTCGGTACACCGCAAACGGCTGGAGTTGGATGTAAAGCCTCCGTTACACTTTCAAAATTTTGAAAATCGGTGATTCTTCCAGAAATTTCTGTGCACAAATGCTTTACTGGACCGGCCTTTTTCTCGAAAAGATTTGAGGTTTCAATATTAGAAACTGAGTTTTCACCCAGAGCTTTAAGTATGTAATCGGTTACAAATTTTTGCTCTTCTAATTCTTTTTCTCCCCAATCTGAAGCATCAGAAGAAACCTTGGTTCCTGCTAAGCTCATGGTTTTTATGGCTTCGCGTTCACTCTGTATCAAAGTTTCTGGGGAGGCTCCTAACCACGCTCCCGTTAACGGATGATTAAAAAAATAAACATTCGCATTGGGATAGTTTACTACCAAAGAAGAAAACCAGTCAACCACCTGATGGTTGCAAGTTATTTTTTGGTTCCTTGCGCACACTACTTTTTTCACATCAGTAGTATTCAGCAAATCAACCATCTTCTGAACCATTTCAATATACTCTTCCTTTGATTTTGAAGGGCTAATGGCCTCATCAAAAAAAAGCTCCTGCTGATCAATACCTTCGCACTTTGATTGCTTCAAAACAGAAAACGACAAGTGATTTCCCGAAAAGGGAGTCACCATAAACTTCATATCGCTTTTTGAAACACCTTCTTCTATTTCATAACGAGTTATAAAACTATCACCTGCCCAGCGTATGTAAGAGGTCCATCTATTTTTCATGGACAGAAATAATCATATTGGTCAGTTTACAAAGCGAAATCAATTTTTGGTTTTCATCTTCTACACGAATAGACCAAACGTGAATTCTACCTCCCCTATGCTCTAGGGTGCCTTTGGCATAAACCATTCCCGATTTAATTGACCTTACATGGTTACACTGTATTTCAATTCCTACGGCTGCATTTCTTTCAATGTTGAGATGAATAAGGCTACTTGCACTTCCTAAGGTTTCCACTAAAGCAGCTGTTGCCCCGCCATGAAGTAAGCCCATGGGTTGATGCACCTTTGAGTTGACCGGCATGGAAGCAGTTACTTGCATACCGTCTTCAGAGCAATCAATAAACCTTATTGACAAGGTCTCCATTAAAGTGTCTTTAGAATAGCTATTAAGCCTAGCTAGTACTTCTTCCTTATTCATTGCATGTGTATTATTCTGACAAAGATACTGAGTTTACTAAAAATTATTCTTTTAATGTCAGTGAACTTTATGGGCGAACTCTTCTAGTTTTTTCTGTATTCTATCTGATTCAAGAGATTTATTTATTCGCTTTTTCTCACTTTCAGTTAAATGCCAAGAAAGCGATAAGTCATCTTCTATAGAGAGTAAAGAAAAATTGATGACGTCCATGTCAAAGTTTATCCAAGCCTGCGAATACATAGACACCTCATTTTCTGAGAACCGTTGCCAATTAGCAAAACTAGTCACTACCCCACCTACTGGTTTGACAAGAGCGTCTAATCGAGTGGTGTAAGGTGAGCCCGTTAGCTCATCTTTTTGAGGCCTATTGGCTAGCATTTTCACAAAAACAACGCCTGAGGTGTTCTCTTCAATCCACTCTTTAAACTGGAATAAAAACCTCAACGAAAGTTCAAACCCATCATTATCTCTTGCCCCCGCGTCAATGACCTCAATGGGCGGTGAGCTAGGCAAGGTAACCAAGGGCGTTATATAAGGAAACGTGGCGCTCATTCTCAAGGCCGTTGCAAACTGAAGGCTATCGGCCTGTTGTTGAACAAACATTTTAGACAATTCAATGGCGTCAAATGTCAATGGCGATTCGGGTAAATTTGGATTTTCTACTTTGGTTAAAAATGACAACCCTTGCGGGGAAATTAACAACCTTCTTCCATCGGAAATTATGGTAGGAGCCAAGATTAACAAGGGCATTTGTCCTGATTTTTCTAACTCTTTATACTCAACCAACTTTCTTTCAAAAAAGTGTTCAGTATTTTCATTGAGCTTTTGATCAAAGGCAAACCCTCTATCTCTCGGATATTTTTGACCTGAAAGTCTTACCGTTTCAAAATTGACAAACAAATCATTTACCACCATGCCAAAGCCTACGGGATTGAGTACATCTTTTCCAAGATTTACAAGTGGCTTGTGCATTAATAAGGCATTGTGGTCATTATTCAGTTTGCGATAAACCATTTCACGGTAAAAAGCAGCCCCTACCATTCCACCACTACTACCAGTCATTAAAAAGGTGTTATTCAACAAACCACCTTGTAATAAACTATCTGCTTTTTGAAGAACACCAAATGTCCATAATGAAGACCTTAATCCACCCCCACTACTATTAACGATAACCAATTTCGGATTTTCATCTTCTGGAAATCTTGCCCTCCATTGATCTAGTTGTAGCAACATTTCAACTCTATCAGCTTCAATATTTTTATCGGAGGAAAGCCTTTTTAGGTTTTCAAATGAATAAGAAGCGGGTTTTGTACTGTAATCTAAACCATAAGCATAGTGTGTTTTTTGAAAACCCGGAATACCACTAAAGTAATTAAAACCAATAAGGGCAATAACTCCAACGGTGTATGTCCACGTTTTAAACCATGAAAACAACGCCCCTGTAACGAGCAGGTAAACTGTCATCAACAACACAATACTTGCACCGGCAGGAATTCTAAAAATGGGATTGTCAGAAGCAAGACTCAACGAAATAAAAAGGAGAATCAAAAGGATAAAAAATAGTCCAGCTTGGTTGTGGTGTTGCTGCAGGGTCTCACCGATTTCTATTTTAGAATAATGTTTTGAGTCTCGCGCTCTTCGTAACGAATAAAAGTTTTTTAAATAAATCTGAACTCTGTGTTCTTGATCTAGTTCTAGTTGAGCATTTCCTTTTTTTCTCCAAAAAGTAAAAAACGACTTTTCTAATTTCTCTGAAACCGTATCAAGGGCTGTTTTTTTAAGAGTTCCAAAAAAATAGGTAAACACAACAAACAGCATAACCGCAACCCCAGTATTTAAGCTTACAATAAAAAAGAGCAATTCTTGGGTAGAAAATCCTTCTGCTGGTCCTTTAGTAAAAATTACATAAGAATAGTAAATCAGAAAGGTAACCGGAATAATAGAGTTGTTGACGCTAAATCGATACAGGGGTCTTGCAAGGGTAGCTAGAAAAGGAAATCTAAAACTATAGAAAATATAGCTACTTATATGAAACGCCATGATAAAAAGGCCAATCACACCTCCGGTAATAAAATATGAAAGGGCTCCTACTCTATCTAAATATTCAGGAGTTTGAAATAAAAAGGGAATACCCAGTGAGCCGAAAAGACTTCCACCCACCATAAAGAAAAGGACAATCCAGAATAAAATTAAAAGTAGACTTCTCCTAAGGTGGAGAATGAAAAGGTAAATTGGAAAAAACCAATACAGTCCTACTAAAAGTCTTTTTAACCTATACATTAATCCTCTTTAATCAATCCGAATTGAGTAAAATGGTGACGAATATGTTTATAATGCAATTGCCTTGTCTCAGTTCTATCCATCTCTCCGAAACTTGGGTGAAATGACTGAAAATCTTCTACCTCCATAGTTTGAGCATTAAAGTACTGAAGCGCAGAAATTAATTTTTCAATATTGTTTTCAAAGGTGTCTAAATGATCATCGATCTTATAAAAGAAAGGCTGTGGAACTCCTTTTGGCAACGGTTTATCACTCATTAAGAACTGCTTCGCTTTCGGAACTACCTCTGCAGGAATGGAGAGCTTTCCTGACTTGAGTTTCAAGGAAGCCAACAAGCCAAGCCTTACGTGAACCAGCATTTCATTAGCCGTCATGGATCCCCACAGCGGCTGAGTATCTGGAGTTAGATTTTTAACTAAGGAAGGAACTTCTTGTAAAAAAAATGATTGCATTTACTTTCTTGGATCTAGAGTTAATGTGGCGGCATCTTTATTTCTCAACCGAAACTTTTTTCCCTTGTAAACTTTAACCGTATTTATGGTTACTGATTCCTCTGGGACTCCTAATTTAAGCAATTGGTTTTGAAGGTTAATCTTTCTGCCGTTTAATAATTCCATGTCGCCTCTTTTTTCATAGAGGTCTATATTAAAATGCTTGCCACCTGCACTTTTTAGCATTTCGGCAATGTATTTAAGATTGTGTATTCCTGTGGGTGAAAGGTTCTCAGAGTTTTGAATAAAATCTAAGCCATAGATTTCCCAAGTCCACATTTCGACCTTGAGCGTGCTGGCATTAAACCTTGACCTTTGTTTGTAATTGGTGTTGGTAATTTCTATCTCAACTCTTCTATTGATGGCTCTAGTTGCGTCATCAACCTCCTTAACCAAAGGCCTTTTGTTACTATACCCTTCGGCTTTAAGCCTATCCGGATGAATTCCTCTATCAATCAGGTAATACATAACCATTTCAGCACGCGCCAATGATAATTGCATATCTCCTAAACAGCAAACATGTCCCTGAATTTCAATACTCACCTTTGGGTTTTCCTCTAAAAATGAAAGCAATTGATCTAAGGGCTGAAATGAGCTTGCCATTGGGATACTTTGATTCGCTACAAATTGAAGATTTGCAACATTGAATTTTGTCCCCCTTTCAATAGGGATGCTTTTTATCTCGGCAGACAAGGCCAAGGGAACCAAAAACTCACAACGTCTATTCTTAAAAAACTCTGCTTTAGAGTGATACTTTAATTCTTCCTTTCCCTTTCCAATAGTTGTAACCATTTCAGGTTCTACCCCTTTTTCCATGAGATACTTTTTTACCGTTTTGGCCCTTCTTTCACTCAACGCTTGATTATAAGGTCTAGAACCTGTAGAATCACAATGACACTCTACAGTCAATGGTTCATTTAAAGGTCCATTGTTCTTTAACCACTGATCAAGAGCTGCTTTATCTCTTTGGGTAAGCAAATCTGAGTCTACATCAAAAAACACAAAAACCGCATTGGTCGAAGGGGTACTTTGAGAAAGTATCGCATTTGAAAAACCGAAAAGAATTAGAATAGTGAAGAGAATCTTTCTCATAGATCAAAAACGTTGGAATCAAAAATAGAGTACACAAATATGACAAATTAATAAAGCAATTGTTATAGAATCCGAAAATGATTTAATTTGCCTCATGCGATTTTTTTGGAAACAATATTTCAATTTTATGGGCTGGAAGGTTCCCACCCCTTTTCCCACGGAAGTGAAAAAAGGGTTGGTGATTGTGGCGCCTCATTCTAGCAATTGGGACTTCATCAACGGGTTGGCCATTCGCTCTACCTTAAGACTTACTCACATTAAATATCTTGGCAAGGCAGAGTTATTCAAGGCACCTTGGGGATTTATTTTTAAAGCTTTAGGAGGATTCCCACTTCATAGAGGAGCGGGAGGTCAAGTGGAAAATGTCATTGAAACCTTTAAAAACAATGACAACCTCTTAATCGCTATGGCACCAGAAGGGACAAGAAAAAGAGTTGATAAGTTGAGAACGGGATTTTACTACATAGCTAAAGAAGCCAACTTACCAATTATTCTTTGCGGATTTGATTATTCTAAAAAAGAGGTGGTTTTTAAAAAATCAAATTATCCCACAGAGAATTCTGAAGCCGATTTAAAAGAAATTACTCAATGGTTTTCTCAATTTGGAGGAAAAAACTCACAACAAGACCTAACGCATTTAAAAGAAGTTGACTAATAGTTTCAAATCCTTACGATCTCTCAAATAATTTTGTTTATTTCGTGGATAATTGCGTCTTGTTTTTAACCTTAGCGCAAGAAAATTACATTCACCACAAAAGGTAATTAACCAAATAATGAAAAAACATCTATTGATCATCGGCGTAGCCGGTATTGCATTAAGCAGTTGTGTTTCAAAAAGTAAATTCACGGACCTGCAAGCTAAAAATCAAGAAACTGAAGCAGAATTAAGCAAGGCTAGATTAGAGCTTGCCGAGTGCTTATCAGACAAAAAGGCAAAAGCAGAAGAGTTAAATCACCTTAGAAATTCTAATAGCAAACTGCTAAACAGCATTGATAATCTAGCAACTCTTTCGCATAAAGAAGCTCAAAACATAGAAAGATCCTTAGAAAGCATTCAACAAAAAGACTTGGCAATTAAGAGCCTTCAAGACGCGGTTACTAGAAAAGATTCTGTGACTCTTGCTCTTGTCACCAACCTTAAAGGAGAGCTAGGTGATCTTAGCGACGAAGATGTTTCTATCAACGTTGAAAAGGGAGTTGTTTTCATTTCAATCTCTGATAGGATGTTGTTTAAGAGCGGAAGCTCTAAAGTAAACTCAGATGCAAAAAAGCTATTAGAGAAAGTTGCCAAAATTTTGAAAAACAAACCAGAGATGGAAATCATGGTTGAAGGTCATACGGATGATGATCCCATTTCTGCACCGAATATTCTTGACAACTGGGACCTTTCAGTAAAGCGTGCTACTTCTATTGTAAGAATTCTACAAGACGAATACAATGTCGATCCTAAAAGAATGACTGCTGCTGGTCGCGGAAAACACCTTCCGATTGCTGACAACGACACGAAAGAAGGAAAAGCGAAAAACAGAAGAACTAAAATCATTGTACTTCCAAAACTTGATCAATTCTACGGAATGATCGAAGAAGGACTTAAAGACCAAAACAAATAAATCAATTTTTGATTATTTAATATTTAAAGGGCCTTGTGAAATCACAAGGCCCTTTCTATTTTTACCCCATGAAATGCATTAGAAACAGAGCAATTGCTCTTATAATACTAGTACTGTTAGCGTATGCTGACAAAATCTTTTAACCGCTGGTTAAAAAAGAAAAGGTGCACCAAAAGGAAGTAGGTACACCACCAAAAAAGGCGCCCCCAAATAAAAGAGTTGTGCCAACAAAAAAGGCGCCCAAGGGGCACCTTTTTTTGTATTTACATCTGGTAATACTTACAAGTGAATAACCTCACCATAAGCAGCAGCCGTAGCCTCCATTACCGCTTCAGACATTGTTGGGTGTGGATGTACTGCTTTTAAAATTTCCATTCCGGTAGTCTCTAATTTTCTAGCTACTACTGCTTCAGCAATCATTTCAGTAACATTGGCACCAATCATATGGCAACCTAACATTTCACCATATTTTGCATCGTAAATAACTTTGATAAATCCGTCTTTATGTCCTGCAGCCGAAGCTTTTCCCGAAGCACTAAAAGGAAACTTACCTACTTTTATTTCATATCCTGCATCAACTGCTGCTTTCTCTGTCATACCTACAGAGGCAACCTCAGGTGAACAGTAAGTACATCCAGGAATATTTCCGTAATCTAAGGGCTCTACATGATGACCTGCTATTTTCTCAACACAAATAATACCTTCTGCTGAAGCTACGTGTGCCAAAGCTTGTCCTTTTACTATATCTCCAATGGCAAAATACCCTGGAACATTAGTTTGGTAGTAATCGTTTACTAAAACCTTACCTTTATCTGTAGCAATACCTACTTCTTCTAGACCAATATTTTCGATGTTAGCTGTTACACCTACGGCGCTTAATACCACATCTGCTTCAATAACTTCTTCACCTTTTTTGGTCTTAACCGTAACCTTGCTAACCTTACCTGAAGTGTCAACACTGGTTACCTCAGCAGAGGTTTTAATTTTAATTCCCGACTTTTTAAGAGATCTTTCTAATTGCTTAGAAACTTCTTCATCTTCAACAGGAACAATGTTTGGCATATATTCTACAACGGTTACATCAGTCCCCATTGAATTGTAAAAGTTTGCAAACTCAACACCAATCGCTCCAGAACCAACAACAACCATTTTTTCAGGCTGCTTGTCTAAGGTCATAGCTTCGCGGTAACCAATAATCTTCTTCCCATCTTGTGGTAAGTTGGGTAAAACTCTAGATCTACCACCCGTTGCAATGATGATGTTATTTGCAGAAAGAGTTTGGGTTTTACCATCCGCGCCCTTTACTTCAATCTTTTTTCCTGGCTTAACGGTACCGTAGCCCATAATAACGTCAATCTTGTTTTTCTTCATCAAGAATTGAACACCCTTAGACATACCCTCAGCTACGCCTCTACTTCTTTTCACAACAGCATTAAAGTCTTTATCAAAGTCTTTAACGGTGATTCCGTAATCAGATGCGTGTTTTATATAATCAAATACTTGGGCACTTTTTAAAAGGGCTTTGGTAGGAATACACCCCCAGTTTAAACAAACCCCGCCTAAGCTTTCTTTTTCAACAATTGCTGTTTTAAGTCCTAATTGTGAAGCGCGAATAGCAGTTACATAACCACCTGGTCCACTTCCTAAAACGATTACATCATAATCCATGAGTCGTTATTTTTTGGATAGTTTATAAGATGCGAAAATAATGATTTTAAGCTTGTTTTTGGTCTTTTATGCCACGAAGTTTACAAGCTTTCTTAAAGATTGAAATTATTTAAATTCCATAGGAGGTTTCCATCCAATTTTTCAACATTTGTTTTCCTTCAGTACAAAGAATAGATTCTGGATGAAACTGGACCGCACACATTTTATCGGCAACATTCTCTATCGCCATTACCACTTTTTCTTCGCTTTCTGCAGTCACTTCGACTTTCGTCGGAAGGGAATCCTTTTTTACGGCCCAACTGTGGTATAATCCCACGAAAGTGGGACTTGAAATCTTATTGAAAAGGCCATTTTGGTTATGAACAATACTTCTTTGAAGTCCATGCTTTACGGTAGAGAGGTTATAGAGTTCTGCGCCGTAATACTCTGCCAGAGCTTGCAGACCTAAACAGACACCCAAGATGGGAATCACACCTAAATGCTGATCAATAATAGAATGTAAATTCACGGTTTCGGAAGGCAATCCAGGACCTGGCGACAGAACCAATCTATCAATATTTAAAAAGTCCTCTGGTTGTATTTTATCATTTCTAACCACGGTAACTTCTGCCCCAAGCGATTCAAAATAATGCTGAAGGTTATGAGTAAACGAATCGTAGTTATCTATGATTAAAAGGTTCATGAAACAAATATCTACTCGCGAAAATAGACATTTTTGATCTTTAAAAAATCGGTTTCTGAAGATTGTAAAATTTACCTTGATTGCGGTAAGGCATTGAATGTATTAATAATGTAACTTTGAAAAACACTCAATAAAAATTCTATGCATAAAACCATCAACACAGATAAAGCACCTGCAGCAATTGGCCCCTACAACCAAGCTATTCTATCTAACAACACATTATATATGAGTGGTCAGATAGCCATAAATCCTGAAAACGGTGAGTTAGTTTTAGACTCCATAAAAAGCGAAACCCACAGAGTTCTTCAAAACATGGGCGAGGTTTTAAAGGAAGCAGGAATGAATTATCAAAATGTGGTTAAGTGTACCATTTTTATGAAAAGTATGGACTTTTACCAAGAGGTCAACGAAGTTTATGCCGAGTATTTTAAGAGTGATCCGCCGGCAAGAGAAGCGGTTGCCGTATCAGGGTTACCCAAAAATGTAAATGTTGAAATTTCTGCCATTGCAGTAAAATAAAAATATGAAAAAGAAGGGCATTATTTGGATTCTGGGAATTATAGTTTCACTAGTTGGAATGGGTATTATTGGAATGCAGTATTTGAAAAATCAAACGAAGAGCCAAAGCCCGGAAAAAGAAATCAGTTACCACAAAGGCGATATTGATATTGATATTTTTTACTGTAGACCCTCTATGAGAGGACGTGAAATTTTTGGAAAGTTAGTTCCATTCCATGAAGTTTGGCGAACCGGAGCGAACGAAGCGACTACCTTTAAAACAAAAAATGACATCAACCTTGAAGGGCAAACTCTACCTGCCGGAAATTACACCTTATGGACAATTCCTGGTCCAGAAAGTTGGAAAGTCATCTGGAATTCAAAGTCATACCCTTGGGGTGTTAACTTTGAAGGGAAACCCAGTCGTGAAGAAAATTACGACGTTCTCTCTCTAGATATTCCTGTTTACAAAACGAAAAAACCTGTAGAAATGTTTACCATTTCACTAGACACAAATGTACTGACCATGCGTTGGGAAACTACTCAACTTGACATAGATATTGATTAGGACAAATCGGTTTTCTACCTCCACTAAAAAACAATGTAAAGCATTGAATAAAAACATTTTTTCTTTGAGAGGATAACTTTACCTTTGTGCTCCCAAAGAATTTGTATCAATGATAAAAATTACACTTCCAGACGGATCAGTAAAAGAAGTTGAAAGTGGATCATCAGCACTTGATGTAGCTAAGAGCATTAGCCACGGACTGGCTAGAGCCGTGTTATCTGCTAGTTTTAATGGACAAACGGTTGAACCTTCAACCCCATTGACCACAGACGGTTCATTGGTACTTTTCACGTGGGACCAAGAAGAAGGAAAAAAAGCTTTTTGGCATTCATCAGCACACGTTTTAGCTCAAGCACTAGAAGCGCTATATCCTGGAGTTAAGTTGACCATTGGGCCAGCAATTGCTCAAGGTTTTTACTACGACATAGATTTAGGAGATCAAACTATTTCTGAAAAAGACATTCCAGAAATAGAAAAGAAAATGATTGAGCTAGCCCGTGAAAAGGCTGAATTTAAAATGAGATCTATTTCTAAAGCCGAAGCTTTAGATTTCTATAAAGGCAATGAATTCAAGACTGAGTTGATTCAAAACCTAGAAGACGGTACCATTACCTTCTGTGATCATTCAAATTTCACAGATTTATGTAGAGGTGGACACATCCCTAATACAGGTCTCATTAAAGCCGTTAAAGTAACCAACATTGCTGGTGCTTATTGGCGTGGTGATGAAAACAACCCTCAACTTACTAGGGTTTATGGAGTTTCCTTCCCTAAAGCTTCTATGCTTGAAGAGTATAACCATTTGATGGAAGAGGCTAAAAAAAGAGATCACAGAAAATTAGGTAAAGAATTAGACTTATTTACTTTTTCTCAGCGTGTTGGTCAAGGGTTACCCCTATGGTTGCCAAAAGGAGCGGCTTTAAGAGAAAGACTTGAAAACTTCTTAAAAAGAGCTCAAAAGAAAGGTGGATACCAGCAGGTAATTACTCCACATATAGGAAACAAAGAATTATATGTTTGCTCTGGGCACTATGCCAAGTACGGTAAAGACAGTTTTCAACCCATAAATACTCCCGAAGAAGGAGAAGAATATTTATTGAAACCGATGAACTGTCCTCACCACTGTGAGATTTACAAGAGTAGACCAAAGTCATACAAAGATTTACCTTTGCGATTAGCTGAATTCGGAACCGTTTATCGTTACGAACAATCGGGTGAACTTCATGGCCTTACTAGAGTTCGTGGATTTACGCAAGATGACGCGCACATATTCTGTACCGCTGACCAGCTAGGCGAAGAGTTTAAAAAGGTTATTGACCTAGTACTCTATATTTTCAAGACTCTTGACTTTCAAGATTTCACAGCACAAATAAGCTTAAGAGATCCTAAAAAACCTGAAAAGTATATTGGATCTACAGAAAACTGGGACAAAGCTGAAGCTGCCATTATTGAGGCTGCCAAAGAGAAAAACCTTAAAACGGTTGTAGAATATGGAGAAGCTGCATTTTATGGTCCAAAGTTAGACTTCCTGGTAAAAGATGCTTTAGGCAGAAGTTGGCAATTAGGAACGATTCAAGTTGACTATAATCTACCTGAGCGTTTTGAGTTAGATTATATTGGATCTGACAACCAAAAGCATCGTCCGGTAATGATTCACCGTGCGCCATTTGGTTCTATGGAGCGTTTTGTTGCTGTTTTATTAGAACACTGCGCAGGAAATTTCCCCTTATGGCTTACGCCTGAACAAGTTATAATCTTGCCAATTAGTGAGAAATACCTGGATTACGCTCAAAAAGTTTCTAAATTGCTTGAAAATTCCGATATTCGCGCCCTCATTGACGACAGAAATGAGAAAACAGGGAGAAAGATTAGAGACGCTGAAGTCAGCAAAATCCCTTACATGCTCATAGTTGGTGAGAAAGAGGAAGGCGAAAACACTGTTTCAGTAAGAAGACACGGCGAAGGAGATTTAGGCAGTTTAGACATTAACTCTTTCATTTCTAAGGTTACCGAAGAAGTAGCCAAAGAAATAGAGGAAAACGAATAATTCGATTAACCAAAATTTAGATATTGAGAAAAGGAGGAAGAAGAGGTTTTAACAGACCACAGCCCAAACCAGAAAATCCGCATAGGATAAATGAGAACATTAGGGTACCCCGCGTTAGGGTAGTCGGTGAAAACCTTGAAGAGCCAGTTGTTACTTCTACATCAGAAGCATTAAAAATGGCTCAAGAACAGGGATTAGATCTTGTAGAAATTTCAGCAAAAGCTGACCCGCCGGTGTGTAAAATCATCGATTACAAGAAATTCTTGTACGACCAAAAGAAAAAACAAAAAGAAATTCAAGCGAAAGCTCAGAAGACAGTAATTAAAGAAATTCGTTTCGGTCCGAATACCGACGAACACGATTACGAGTTCAAGAAGAAACACGCTGAAGAGTTTCTAAAAGATGGTTCTAAGTTAAAGGCATTTGTTTTCTTTAAAGGAAGAACTATTGTTTATAAAGACAAAGGTGAAATTTTACTTTTAAAACTAGCCCAAGAGCTAGAAGAATACGGTAAGGTAGAACAAATGCCTAAGTTAGAAGGTAAGCGTATGACCATGTTCATCGCACCTAAGAAAAAGAAATAAGTCGGTTGATATAAAAAGGAGAAAGAATGCCTAAAATGAAAACAAATTCTAGTGCCAAAAAGCGTTTTAAGCTTACAGGTTCTGGAAAAATTAAAAGAAAGCACGCTTTCAAAAGTCACATCTTGACTAAGAAAGCTACCGATCGTAAACGTCGTTTGACAAAAGCAGGTCTTGTTGATAAAGCAGACGTTGCTTCAGTAAAAAAGATGTTAAACATCTAAGAGTTATTTAATTAACCCTGTGTAGGAGCCAAAATTAAAGTTCGGGAAACCGACGCACTACGCAAAAAATTAAAAATTATGCCAAGATCAGTAAATTCAGTTGCATCACGCGCACGTCGCAAAAAGGTGATGAAACTTGCCAAAGGTTACTTTGGCCGTCGTAAGAACGTTTGGACGGTTGCTAAAAACGCCGTTGAAAAAGGACTTACTTACCAGTACAGAGACCGTAAAAACAAAAAGCGTACTTTCCGCGCTCTTTGGATCACCAGAATTAATGCAGGAGCTCGTCTTCACGGAATGAGCTACAGTGTATTCATGGGTAAACTTAAAGCTAACAATATCGAATTGAACCGTAAGGTTCTTGCTGATTTAGCGATGAATCACCCAGAAGCATTTGCAGCAATTGTTAAAGGTCTAAAGTAAAAACATATTCGACCGACTTATCAAAACCCCGATTTATCGGGGTTTTTTTATGTCCTAAATTTTATAAAACCTAACGATTTTACCCTTGGGGGTTTTGCCTACTAAAAGCTCTTGAGAGCCTTGAAAAACACTCCTCTCAATAGTAATTTTACTACGAAGCGTTTGCCACTCTGGGTCTTCGGGGCGCAACATTACTCTTCCACCCAGCAAAGGCCTTTCTTGGTTGCCTCCTAAAGACCTGTACTCTTCTGGCGAAATAAAACTTGCTGTACCCAAAAGCCTAGCGACTTTTGAGTTTTTTGGGCGCTGATATAAATCAATAGCTTGACCTTTTTGAATCCATTTTCCGCGGTCTAAAACCCAGATAACATCAGACAAATTAAAAGCGTCTTTTGGATCGTGAAAAGTAAACACCGCCGATTTTCCAGTTTCTTTAAGTCCTTTGTAAAGGATTTCAGAAAGGTCATTCTTATGAATGGGATCTAAATTACTGAAAGGCTCATCAAACAATAGTATTTTGGGTTTTGACACCAAAGCTCTAGCCAGGGCAACCCTTTGTTTTTGTCCGCCGCTTAAATGATTAACCTTTGTATGAGCGTACTCGTACATTCCCAATCTCTTAATCCACCGTAAGGCTTTCTTTTCTCTCTCCGGATCTCCTTTAATATCGTCATATACATTTTCTAAAACGGTAATAAAAGGACGAAGATCAAACTCTTGGCTTACTAAACTGATATTTTCTTGAACTGGAATTAGTTTGTCAGCCGGCCCCAACAACTCTTTTGAGTCCCAAATTACTTGCCCCGCTTCCCATTGAATTTGACCTGCAATAATCTTTAAAAGGGTTGACTTGCCACTTCCGCTGAGACCAATTACAGCGGCAACTTCTCCAGGCGCTAACTCAAATGAAAAATCCTCAAAAACTGAGGTTGAATTTGGATAAGAAAACGAAATGTTATTTAAGAAAAATCCCTTCAATAGATAATTTTACAAGAAGTCACCAACGTTTCTTCTTCTTTCATATTTAACGTCTTTAAACAAGTTGGCTTTGATTCCAAGGCCGAAGTTATAACTCTGTTGGAAACCAAACGGAACCCAACTAATGGTCAACTGCCAACAGTGAAGGTCTCTTGCCAAATTCACTCTTGTAAAACTAAAGTCATTGGCTACGAAGTCCCAACCCGTTTGAACCCCTAAAACCCAATTAGGGGTGGGTTCAAAAGACCCGGTAAAGTCTAAAGTTTGTATAACATCTGTGGTAAACCTGTCTTGAGTCACATCAAAATAATCTCTTAGGTTTACCGAGTAACCAATTCCAACGGCCCATGGAGCATTGAAGTCCATATAAGAATCAAGATTGTAATAATTATAATCTCCTTGCTCAAGACCTAACCTATTTTCACTTTTCTTTTCAACGACTTCTTCTCGATTTTCACTCTTTGCCTTTCCCTTTAAGTCCCAACGCAAGTTAAAAACCGAGTTTAAGTGTCTCATTAACTTATTGTTTACCTCTAAAGCAGACTTGTTTATTCGTTTACCATCGTTAGCCACCCCGTAAAAGTCATAGGTACCCGTGTAGTTTATTGAAAAGTTATTTCCCAAAATGGTACTGGTTGCACTGATGGTTAGAGGTTGCCAATTAAATTGATCTGCCGAAAGGTTATAAGAGGTGTTAAATGAAAATCTATCCAAAATTTTCATTTTCCGTACTCCCGTTGAATCTTTATCAGAACTCACTTTTGCCTCTAAAGTGTTTTTCAAGGTAAAGCCTACCACCCCGTTTAAGCCTTGTCCAGGAGCACCGTAAATATATCCGTTATATCGATTTAAGTTTTGAGTCGTATTATTACTATCTACTTGAACATCATTCTGGTAATAGTTGAAAAAGGGAGAGGCATAATCTGGAGAATAACTAAAATTCACCGTAGGAGTCATCACGTGACGTATGGCTTTAATTTTTCCACGGTAGTTAAACTGCCCGTAAATATTAGTACTTAACGCTGCCCTTACAGAAAAGTCTCTTACCGCTGAAAACTCTTTTACCGTATCAGCTACCGCTCTCCCCAATGAATCTACATATGTATATCGTTGGTACGAAGGGTACCATCTTTCATTATAGGTGAAGGAGGGTGTCAATACAAAATACTTCATTATTTTCTCGTTGGTAGAAATGCCAATGGTATGCTTCACTCCCATTTTAGTTTCATTATTCAACGCATTGTTCATGTTAGAAAGACCGTCTATGGTGGTGTTAATAGTACTTTCTGCATTTCCAGTATAATTAATACCTATTCTTTCGTACCATCGCTTTTTACCCACAGGATTCTTCCTTTCAAAGGGATTTATTCGCGTCATGGTAAACGTCAATTTTGGCAGGGTAATATCAACTTCTTCCGTTTTGTTATTTTGGGTATGCGCAGCACTTACGTTTAAAGTAAAAGGAGTTCCTTGCCATGTTTTTGTCAAGTTAACCGAAGACCTCAAGGTATTGGTTAAATAGTTATTTAAGTCAGTATTGTTGTTTTGAAAATAGCTAGCACTGGCTAAATTCACACTACTTGAAAAACGCAAATCAGGCCTGGCTTTTGGATCTTGGTTATGGACCCATCTCAATTCAAAATCTCGACTGTCTTGGTAAGGAAGTCCGTAGTCAACGTAAGCAGGTTGACCAAACTTTACCCTATTGTATTTAAAAAACACATTTCCATTAAACTTGTATTTTTTCTTATACCTAGACATGGCCGATCCGGCCCATCCACCTTGAGTGTAAATATCTGCTAACAATGTAAGGTCTGCATAAGGACTAGCGGCCCAAAAATACCCTCCGTTAACAAGTCCAAACCCTCTATTTTTATTGGATGTCCAGGTAGGAATAATGAATCCAGAGGCCTTTTCTTCTTGAGTAGGAAAAAAACCGAAAGGCACAAAAACAGGAGTTGGCACATCAGCAATTTCTACATACGCAGGACCAGTAACTATCTTGTCACCGACAATAACCTTGGCCTTTTTGGCCACAATTTGAAAGTGAGGGTGTTCTAAATTACAAGTAGTAAAGGCCGTACCTTGAATGTAAAAAGTTTTATCATCGGCCATTTTTACTTTCTCTCCGTGAATATAGCCTTCTCCTTCTTGGGTAATAATAGTTCGTATGTAAGCCTTTTTAGTTTGAAAATTATACCTCATGGTATCGGTTCGGTAAACCTTTCCCTTTTCCGTAAATATTGGAAGCTGAGTGATTTTCCCGGTACTATCAGGAATACCCGTGGCAAGAACCGAGTTGTCTGAAAAGTTTATTTGAATGTAACCTGCTTCTAATTTAATATCTTGATATTCAATATAGGCTTGATTGTAGAGGTACGCCATGTTGTTAACAAGATCTGTTTTATTAGAATCTAAGGCATCAATAATTACATTGTCCTTAAAAACTGGTTCTGCCGGGGGCTCAACAGGCCCTTCCGCCGCAGTAAAAGAATTGAGGCCAATCTCCGTTTTAGTAGTATCCTCTACCTGAGAATATACTGAAACCGACAATAATAATAAAACGGTTAATAAGTAAAAACCAAACGATTGACGTAGAGGCAAAAGAGATTGTTATTTTTGTATCATTAATACGGGCCAAAGCTAAGCAAAAATCAAACGTTTTTTGCGTTGATGTATTGAGACCGTACTAGAATTTTGCAAAAATTATGATAGGCAAACGTATAAGTTTAATTTTTCTTTTAGGTTTTTTAATTCCCACCTTGGCAATGTCTCCAAGAAAAAGAGTGCGCGAGGGGGTTCACAAGATAATTATTGACGCCGGCCACGGAGGTAAAGACCCAGGAAACTTAGGCACTGGAAGGTATAAATCTAAAGAAAAAAACATTGCTTTAGATGTATCAAAACTGGTGGGTGGTTATATAGAAAAATACATAGATGATGTTACAGTAGTTTACACCAGAGATAAAGATGTGTTTTTAGAGTTAAACCAACGGACAGAAATAGCCAACCGTGAAGAAGCCGATTTGTTTTTATCAATACACTGTGATGCATTTGTAAATCCTAAGGCTTATGGTAGTTCTTCCATTGTCATGGGAAAGAATCATACGGATGAAAACATGAGAATTGCTCAACAGGAAAACTCAGTGATTTTTTTAGAAGATAATTACGAAGAAAAATACGAAGGTTTTGACCCATCAAAACCTGAAACATATATTGCACTTACCCTAATGCAGAATAGTTACCACAAACAAAGTATCAGTTTTGCAAAAAAAATTCAAAGTCAATTTAAAGACCGAGTAAACAGAAAAGATCGGGGAGTAAAGCAACAGCCATTATACGTTACCAGTAGAACCATTATGCCTGCGGTTTTGGTTGAATTAGGATTTTTAACCAACAAAAGCGAAGAGGATTTTTTAAATTCTCAAAACGGAAAAGAGCTCATGGCTTCTGCTATCTACAGAGCATTTAAAGAATACAAAGCAGAAAGAGAATACATTGACTCTTTAAATACTATTACTCCGGCTTCTGCCCTAGACAAAAAGCTTGACGATGTAATTCCTGCAGGAGATCCAAAAGACATTGACATTCCAGACCCTGTTACTCCTCCAGCGGAAGCTCCTGTATTTACGGTTCAAATAGCCTTGGGAAAAAACAAACTAGACTGCATTCCTCAAAACTTTAATGGATTAAGCGATGTTAGTTATTACCAAGACAATCAATGGTTTAAATACACTTATGGTCAATTCTCAAATTACAACGAAGCCTTGGGTGCTTTAAAAGAAGCAAAAGCTGCAGGATTTGATGATGCATTTGTAATTGCGTTGAAAAATGGAATCAGAATAAACCTTGATGACGCTAGGCGTGAAGCAGAGAAGTTGTAATATTGTACCACCACTAAATTTTTATGTACGTTGAAAATTTCAAAAGAATTTAAAGTAGGAATTGTTGCCATTGGGGCCATCTTTCTTTTGTACTGGGGAGTAAGCTTCTTGAAGGGATCTGACATCTTTAGCACTGATAGAATGTTTTATGCGGTTTACCATAATACTGAAGGCCTTGCCTTTGGAAAATCGGTTCAAATCAACGGACATAAAGTTGGACTTGTAAAAGAAATATACTTTCACCCAGACGGATCTGGAAGACTGATTGCTCAGGTAAACATGGTGAATCCAATTGACATTCCAAAAAACAGTGTTGCAACCATTACTTCTTCTGGATTGCTAGGAGAAAAGTCAATCACCATTAACCTTGGGAATTCTTTAGAATTAGCGCAATCTGGTGACACTTTGATTTCAAATATTGAAGGGGGGCTAGCCGAAGAAGTTTCAGCACAAATTGCTCCCATAAAAGCAAAAGCGGAAAAACTACTTTCTTCTTTTGACACCGTTTTGGTCACTCTTCAAATGATTTTATCTGATGACTTGCACGGAAACCTCTCTGGAACCATGGGCAACATCAAACGATCATTTAAAAACATTGAAGTAATATCTTCAGAATTAAGCGTATATTTAAAAGATAATCGTGATGAACTCACCACATTTACAGAAAACGTGGCGAGTATATCTGAAAATTTGGCAAAAAACAATGACACCTTAACTACGATATTATCTAATTTTTCAAACATCTCAGATTCTATTGCCAAAGCCAATATCACTCAGACTTTCTTGGCTTTACAAGGAACCCTTGAAAAAACAGATTCTATCATGGGTAAGATTAACCGAGGTGAAGGCTCATTAGGAGCCTTGGTTAATGATGACAAGTTAGCTAAAGAATTAAATGAGGCATCTGTAAACCTAAACCGATTGTTACTAGACATAAAGTACAATCCTAACCGTTACGTAAATTTCGCAGTGTTTGGAACAAGTGGTGAATACACTGAAGAAGAAATTAATGAAATGGAAGCCATAAGAAAGAAAAAGGAACAAGAAGCGAAGAACAAAGAACCAAAGGAATAATCAATATGCATTTCGGAATTTCTAACCTAATCTTCATTGCCTGTTTAGCTGTAGCCTTTTGGTTTTTCGGCAAAAACGTTGGTAAAATAAAACGAAATATTAATCTGGGTAGAGACCTTGACAGAACTGACCGCAAAGGTGAACGCTGGAAAACCATGCTCAAGGTTGCCTTCGGTCAATCAAAAATGCAGGCTAAGCCAATTCCAGGTATTCGTCATTTCTTAGTCTATGCCGGGTTTGTTCTCATTAACATTGAAGTCTTAGAAATTCTCATCGATGGAATTCTTGGAACACACCGAGTTTTTGCAGAACCCCTTGGTGGAATTTACACGGCAGCTATTAACTTTTTTGAGGTTTTAGCGGTTTTAGTCACTATTTCTTGTGTTATCTTTTTAATTAGACGTAATGTCTTAAAGGTTGAAAGATTCCATAAACCAGAGATGAAAGGGTGGCCTTTTAAGGATGCCAACTTAATTTTAATCATAGAAATTGTATTGATGATGGCATTGCTAAAAATGAATGCCGTTGAAGGACTTATGGATGACTCAAAACAAGGTCCCTTTGTTGTTTCTCAATTTCTAACTCCTTTCTTTGAAGGATTTTCTCAAGGCACATTACACATTTTTGAAAGAACATTTTGGTGGTTCCACATCTTAGGAATATTGTTTTTCTTAAACTACCTACCCTACTCTAAACACTTCCATATTATTTTAGCTTTCCCCAATACGTGGTACAGTAAACTTGATCCAAAAGGGCAATTTCCCAATATGGAAAGTGTAACCAATGAGGTGAAAATGATGATGGACCCCTCGGCTGATCCCTATGCTGCTCCGGCAGAAGGCGCTGCCCCTCCAGAAAGATTTGGAGCCAAAGACGTGCAAGATCTGACCTGGGTAAACATCATGAATGCATATTCTTGTACTGAATGTGGACGCTGTACTTCAGAGTGTCCGGCAAACATCACAGGTAAAAAGCTGTCTCCAAGAAAAATCATGATGGACACTAGAGATCGTGCAGAAGAAATTGGAGCTATTATTGATGCCAACAACGGTTCTTTTGTAGATGATAACAAGTCATTACTAGACAACTATATCACCAGAGAAGAACTATGGGCTTGTACCTCATGTAATGCATGTACACAAGCTTGTCCGGTAAACATCGACCCATTGAGCATCATTGTTCAAATGAGAAATTATTTGGTCATGGAAGAGTCTGCGGCACCGCAAGAACTAAACGTAATGATGACCAATGTAGAAAACAATGGAGCCCCTTGGCAGTTCTCTCAAGCCGATAGATTGAACTGGAAGGATGAAGCGTAATGATGACCATCGATAAAAACAGTTTAAAAGAAACTATTGTTAATGGTAAAAAGGTAAGTCCTGTTTTACCAGAAGAAATAAAAAATTACCTAATTGACATTGACGGAACCATTTGCGATGACATTCCGAATCAAGAGCCAGAAAGAATGGCTACTGCAAATGAATTTCCTGATGCATTAGAAACTTTAAACCGCTGGTACGACCTAGGCCACATCATTACTTTTTTCACTTCAAGAGTTGAAGAAAATAGAGAAGTTACTGAAAAATGGCTGGCAGAAAAAGGATTTAAGTACCACGGATTACTAATGGGGAAACCTAGAGGGGGTAATTACCACTGGATAGATAACCATATTGTAAGGGCCACCAGATTTGATGGAGCCTTTACTGATTTACAAGAAAAAGAAGTCACAATACAAGTGTTTAAAGAAAAATAGACATGGCAGAAAATATACTTCAAGTACCAACCATGGCCGAAATGATGGCCAAAGGAGAAAAACCAGAAGTTCTCTTTTGGGTAGGCTGTGCAGGAAGTTTTGACGACAGAGCAAAAAAAATCACAAAGGCCTTTGTGAAATTATTGAATAATTCAGGGGTTTCATTTGCTGTACTAGGAACCGAAGAGTCTTGTACCGGTGATCCTGCAAAAAGAGCAGGTAACGAGTTCACCTTTCAAATGCAAGCCATGATGAACATTGAAGTGTTAAATGGCTACGAGGTAACTAAGATTGTTACTGCGTGTCCTCATTGCTTCAACACCATTAAAAATGAATATCCTGGTCTGGGCGGTAATTACGATGTTATGCATCACACCCAGTTCTTAAAAACACTTCTAGATGATGGTAGACTTACCATTGAAGGAGGTGAATTTGCTGGAAAAAAAATTACCTATCACGACCCCTGCTACCTTGGACGTGCTAATGAAGTTTATGAGGCGCCTAGAGAACTTATTCAAAAGCTAGACGCAGAGCTGGTAGAAATGAAAAGATGCCGCACCAAAGGTTTGTGTTGTGGCGCAGGAGGGGCTCAAATGTTTAAGGAGCCAGAAAAAGGCAACAAAGACATTAACCTTGAACGTACAGAAGAAGCTTTAGCCACAAAATCAACCCTTATTGCTACAGGTTGTCCGTTTTGTAACACCATGATGACAGACGGGGTGAAACACAACGAAGTAGAGTCAGAAGTTTCTGTAATGGATGTTGCGGAAATGATTGCAAACGCGAAAGACCTTTAATTTTATTTAGAAAAAAGCAACACTTTAAAACAGTAATTGTTAACAGGTAAAACACATAGAAATGAAATTATTTGAAGATTTCCCTGCCAACTCACGAGTTTGGATTTACCAGGCTAACAGACCTTTAACTATTGAAGAAAGAGAGCTTTCCTCAGCTCTTCTAGAAGAGTTTGTAAGTTCTTGGGCAGCTCATGGTAAAAAACTGACTTGCGATTACAATATTTTTCATAAGCGATTTATTGTTTTAATAGTAAATGAAGAAAATCAGCCAGCAACTGGATGCTCTATTGATGACTCTGTGGCTATCATTAGAAAAATTAGTGAATCAATAAACATCAATCTATTTGATAGAATGAGTGTTGCCTTTAGATCAGATAGCGGTTTAGTAGTAAGTAGCACCATGGAAGATTTTGAAAAAATGATCGAAGAGGGTGATATTCATAAGGACACCACTGTATTTAATAACATGGTTACCAACTTAGGTGACTTAAGAGATAAATGGGAGGTGCCACTCAGCGAAAGCTGGCACTCTAGAATGTTGCCAAAAAAAGAATCCGCTATCTAAGCGGATTTTTTTTTGATTATAGTTTCACCATCCAACCAAAGGTGTCTTCTACCTTGCCTAAGCGGATGTCTGTAAGCGCTTTTTTAATTTTATCGGCGATTGAGTTATCTTTAATCTCTAACTCCATCATCTCGCCTTTATATCCTATGTGGCTAATTTTACTAACCACGGCTGCGGTGCCCATGCCAAAAGCTTCATGAAGATTACCTTCTTTATAAGCTTGATAAATTTCATCAATTGAGACTCTTCTCTCTTCTACATTCATTCCCCAACTTTTCAAAAGAGTAATAATACTCTCTCTGGTAATTCCAGCTAAAATTCTATCTGACAAAGGAGGAGTAATCATAGTATCTCCCACTTTGAACATGATGTTCATAGTCCCCGACTCTTCAATAAACTTATGTTCTACTGGATCTGTCCATACAATTTGATTAAACCCTTGTTTTATCGCTTCATTCGTAGGATAAAAAGCTCCTCCGTAATTACCTGCAGCCTTGGTAAAACCAATGCCTCCTGGTGCTGATCGAGAATACTTCTCCTCTACTTTTACCTTTACCGGTTTTGGATAATACGCTCCTACAGGACTCATTAAAACAGCGAAAATAAATTCCTCAGAAGGACGAGCAGCAATAAACTCTGACGAGGAGAACATAAAAGGTCTTAGATAAAGAGATTTTTCTGGATCTTGTGGAACCCACTCCTGATCAATCTCCACCAATTTCTTCAATCCATCAATAAAAACTTCTTTCGGAACCGATGGCATCATTAATCGCTCTGCTGATCGATTAAGTCTTTCCCAGTTTTTTTCAGGTCTAAAAATAGCCACTGACCCATCTTCTTGACGGTAGGCTTTTTGTCCTTCAAAAGCAGCTTGACCATAATGTAAAGCATGTAATCCTAAGGAAAAATCAAGTTTTTGATACGGAAGAATCTCAGCCTCACCCCATGAGCCATTAGAAAATTTGCAAATCAACATATGATCTGTGAAAATTTTTCCAAATTCTAAGTTCGAAAAATCAACACTTGACAATTTTGAGGTATTTGCACGTGTAATTTTCATTTTGAGCCGTTTATTAGTTTCTGCAAATGTACTCTTTTTATAGTAAAAACTTTCCTTAACACCCCTTACACAGTTCATTAATAAAGGATTATTCTAAATAAATCTCTTTCATTTTTTATTTACTTTTGGAGCCGAGGCAAATCAATTGCCTGAACATCAAATACTGAATGATTATGAAAAAAGTATGGCTTTTGGCTCCAATTGCTCTTATGGCTTGTAGCCAACCATCTAAGGAAGAAGCTGCCGTTTCTGAAGAGCAAACTCAAGAAGTGGTAAAAGTAAATGAAGAAATAGCTGTTTTTGGAGATCAAAACATTACTGAAGAAGGAGTTGTGTCTACTGATGAGCTTTTAGCTATGCTAGAAGACAAAGACAGTGTGCAAGTGACCGTAGAGGGAGACATCATGGGAGTGTGTCAGAAAAAAGGTTGTTGGCTTGAAATGAAATTAAACGATGAACAAAACATGACCGTTAGGTTCAAAGATTATGAATTTTTTGTACCCATGAATTCAACCGGAAAAAAAGCGGTTATTGAAGGAATTGCTAAGGTAGAAGTTCAAGATGTAAATTGGTTAAAACACAAAGCTAGCGACGCAGGTAAATCTCAAGAAGAAATTGACCTAATCACAGAACCTATCTCTTCCGTAACCTTTATGGCTACAGGTGTAATCATCAAAGGGTAATGAGGAAGTATTTATTTCCAATTGTTGTTGCTATCGGTTTTTCCACTTTCGTGGGATGTAATAACGGTGAAGAAAAAAAATCTGGAGAAAAAAGCACCACTGAAAAAGAGATGTATCAACCTTCAGAATTGGCTTCACTGATGAGGGCTATGTATGAGGACAATCTAAAAATCAAACAGGATATAGAGAAAGGGATTGTACCTGAATCTTTTCCTGAAGATTTCTATAAGATTCATACTGCACAAGCTACTGACCCATCAGAAATCAATGCAACCTTCAAGTCTTTTGCTGATTTGTATTTGACCAACATGCATGAAATCACAGATTCAGACAGCACTACGGTAAAAAAAGCATTCAACAATATGGTGAACACCTGTATAAGTTGTCACCAAATTTATTGTCAAGGTCCGATACCAAAAATTAAAAAATTATACATCCCCGAATAGGGGATGTTTTTTTTCTATGAAACGAGAAGTTAGGACAACCGCCGACGGTTCTAAAACACTTTACATTGAATCACTTGATGAACATTACCACAGTTTTCATGGTGCTGTTCAAGAATCTTTGCACGTCTTTATAAAAAATGGACTTGAAGATCAAAACCCCAATAAACCCGTAAAAATTTTAGAAATCGGCTTTGGCACAGGTCTTAATGCTATTTTAACGTTAGCTCATACTCCAAGAGAAAGCGTTTTCTATCAAAGCCTAGAAGCCTACCCCTTAACAGAAGAAGAGTGGAAAGCTACACAGTATGAAAAGTTAGAGGTCATTGCAGACTTTGAAAGTTTGTATTACAAAATGCACCTTGCCCCTTGGAATCAAAAAATTGAACTATCGCCTAACTTCACACTAGAAAAATCAGAAACCACCCTACAGGACTTTTCGCCAAACACAACTTTTGATTTAATCTATTATGATGCCTTTGCTCCTTCTGCTCAACCTGAATTATGGACAGAAGAGGTTTTTCAAAAAATGTATTCATGCCTGTCTCCAGGCGGAAAACTCGTAACCTATTGCGCAAAGGGCTATGTAAAAAGAAATATGAAATCTGTTGGATTTTTGGTTGAAGCCCTGCCTGGTCCGCCGGGAAAAAGAGAAATGACAAGAGCCACTAAACCCATTGAAAATGAATAGAATTATTGTTCGGGTTTACGGTGTTTTAATCAACCCAAATAATGAAATCTTACTAACCACAGAACGCTATCAGCAAAAGGTTTTTTCAAAATTTCCTGGTGGCGGACTTGAACTTGGTGAAGGTGTTATAGATTGTTTAAAAAGAGAATTTCAAGAAGAAGCCCAAATTGATATCCAAATTGAAAATCACTTTTACACCACCCCTCATTTTATAGCTTCAGCATTTAACCCTGAAGAACAGCTGCTATCTATTTACTACAAAGTAACCTCCCATGAATGGGAAACGATAAAAACGGTGCCGCAAAGTCACCTTCCCCCGGAAGGGAAATCTGAAGTATTTAAATGGGTAAAACTATCGGAATTCTCTTCTGAAATGGTTACCTTTCCTATAGATAAAGAGGTTGCCGAGTTGATTGTGCAAACCTTCTGTTAATTAATGCCTACATAGAAACAAAGTTTTACCTTTGTGCTAGGTCATGAAATAGAACCACGCAATAATGAAATTAGATTCAATCATAAATCCGGAGTATTTGAGTGCTGAGAAACACGATGAATTAGCAACTCAATTTAAAAACGCGGTGCCCTATAAGCACTTAGTGTTAGAAAACTTTTTTAACGAAGAAGTTGCTTCTAAAATGTTTGAACAATTTCCGACCGTGGAAACGCTTAACGTAAAGAGAAAAAGTCTTAACGAGGACAAATCTGAAGATTACCACTTTGAACGTTGGGACCCAGTTTTTTCTGAAGTTAGGGAAGTCATTAAATCTGATGAATGGTGTAAAATCATGACAAAGATTACCGGTATTGAAGATCTTATGACCACCACAGACTCTCTGGGCTCCGGAATTCACCAAGGCAAAAATGGTAGCTACGTTGATGTACATATTGATGTAAACATGAACCCTAAAGCCAATTTATGGAGAAGGATAAATCTATTGGTTTATTTAAACAAGAATTGGCAACCTGAATACGGAGGTGACCTAGAAATTTGGGACAAAGAAATGACCAAGTGCTATGACAAGGTATCACCTACTTTTAACCGTGCGGTAATTTTCTATACAGATGACAATTCACCTCATGGCTACAATAAGATCAACGTTCCGGAAGGAGAGTCAAGAAAGTCTTTTTACACCTACTATTACACTCCTATTGGTGAAGGTTTTTCATATAGAGATTCTAAATTTTTAGCCAGACCTGATGATAAGATTTCTAAAAGGGTCGCTACTTCTACCAAAGAGGCCATTAAAATTAGAACCAAACAATTTTTAAAAGCCTTGGGAATTAAATCACTTGATTTTCAAGACAAAAACTAGTCTTATTTCCATTTTATGACCGAAAGCAAAAAAAAGCCAAAGGGAATCAAAAAATCTTCCCTTAAAAAGGCTTTAAAACTTTATAAATACATAAAGCCATACCAGTTCAAGTTTATTATTGGACTGGTATTTCTCTTTTTGTCTAGTGCTGCAAACCTTGCTTTTCCGAAGCTTTTGGGCGACTTAGTAGATGAAGCCAGCGTGCCTAACCTCATCAACAACATAAATTCCATCGCCCTTACTTTGGTGGGGGTATTGATTGTTCAATCAATCTTTTCATTCTTTAGAATTTTACTTTTTGTTGAAGTGGCAGAAAAGTCTTTGGCCTCTCTGAGGCAAGCGGTATATTCTCAACTTATTAGGTTGCCATTATCCTTTTTTGGGAAGAAAAGAGTGGGTGAATTAAACTCTAGAATATCGGCAGACATCTCTCTTTTACAAGAAACCTTTACCACAACTTTAGCGGAGTTTATTAGACAAATTATCATTATTGTTGGGGGGATTACCCTCTTGGCAACCACCTCTGTGAAGCTTACCCTTTTTATGCTGGCCATTCTGCCTCCTGTGGTAATTCTAGCAGTTGTATTTGGGAGATATATTAGAAAATATTCTAAAAAAGTTCAAGGTGAGGTGGCAGAAAGTAACACGATTGTTGAAGAAACCTTACAAGGCATTCAAAACGTTAAGGCATTTGCCAATGAGTTTTTAGAAATTTCTAGATACAAAGTAAAAACCAATGAGGTTGCGGCAACAGCTATAAAAGGAGGTAAATACAGAGGGGCCTTTTCAAGCTTCATTATTCTTGGGCTATTTGGAGCTATAGTAGCTGTAATTTGGATGGGAACGACCTTGATTGCCTCTGGTGATCTTGAAACGGGTGAGCTATTTTCTTTTGTTCTATACTCCGGTTTTATTGGAGGGTCTATTGGTGGGATGGCCGATGTTTACGCCCGCATCCAGAAAACCATAGGTGCTACTGAAGATTTGCTTGAGATCATGGAAGAAGATACCGAGCCTGTTTTTGAATCAGAAAATAGAAACCAAAAAATCATCAGCGGAAAGGTATCTTTTGACAAAGTAACTTTTGCTTACCCCTCTAGAAGCGACATTACAGTTTTAAACGATTTATCTCTAACTGTTGAACCTGGTCAACAAGTGGCCTTGGTGGGTCCTTCGGGAGCAGGAAAATCAACAATAGTAAATCTAGTTTATCAGTTTTACACCCTTCAAAAAGGACAAGTGCTTTACGATGATAAGCCAGCGGAAGATTATAATCTTTCGGAACTAAGAGACTCAATGGCTCTAGTGCCCCAAGATGTCTTTTTGTTTGGCGGAACCATCCGAGAAAATATTGAATACGGAAAACCAGGAGCGACCCAAGAAGAAATTGAAGAAGCTGCAAGAAAAGCTAATGCCTTTGAATTTATTGATGGGTTTCCTGAAAAGTACGACACTATTGTTGGTGAAAGAGGTGTTCAATTATCCGGAGGACAAAGACAAAGAATTGCCATTGCTAGAGCTATATTAAAAGATCCCGCAATTCTTGTACTTGATGAGGCTACTTCTGCGTTAGATTCAGAGTCAGAAAGGTTAGTTCAAGAGGCTCTGGACAACTTAATGAAAAACAGAACTAGCATTGTCATTGCTCATAGACTCTCTACCGTTAGAAAGGCAGATAAAATTTGCGTTATTGACGCCGGAAAAATGGTTGAATCTGGCAATCATGAAGAACTGATGCAACTAGAAGATGGGGTGTACAGAAACTTAAGTGAACTTCAATTTTCATCTTAACAAATGGCTGTGAAAAACCTAAAAAATCGTTCTAATGCAAAAGGTCAAAAAAGGAGTACCTTGTCATCAATGAAAAATCTAAAAAACAACAGGTGGTTTAAGGTTTCTACAAATAAATTTGTAGTCGCTACCATGTTTTTCTTGGTTTGGATGATGTTTATTGATGACAACAGTTGGATTATGCTGCATGAGTTAAACGATGAGATTGAAGAGCTTGAAACAGGAATAGATTATTATTCTAGAGAGCTAGAAATCAATAAAAAAGAAATAAACGAACTAGAGTCAGATCCTTCTCTATTTGAAAAGTTTGCGAGAGAAAAATATTGGATGGTAAGGCCAGGAGAAGAAATTTACTTGATAGAAGTAGAATAACCACACTTCAATATTCGTAAAAGCCCATATTCTAAATTTTCAGAAACCATAGGTTAATCGTACCTTTAGACCGATAAACATTCGGTATGAAGGACAAACTATTTAAAGAATTCTCAGGCGTTTCACTTAAAGATTGGGAAACAAAAGCCACCGCTGATTTAAAGGGGAAGTCTCCGTATGACTTTGCCACAAAAACAGAAGACGGAATTTCTATTAACCCCTATTACAATAGTGAAAATAGTGCTCCGGCAACAGTGATTCCAACAAGAAAAAATAGACATTGGCAAATCATTGAAGAGTTTTTGGTTACCGATGAAAAACGTTCTAATCTTGAAATACTTGAAAGATTAAACGAGGGGGTAAATGGAATAATTCTCTATGTGGAGGAATCTGTCGACATGGATATTCTGTTAAACCAAATTCTGGTAGAACACATTACGGTTCATTGGGTTTCTGAAAATCCTGAAGCCATCTCTGAAAAATGGGTTAATTTCATAGAGAAGAACAACTACAATATTCAAAAAACATCGGGCTCAATAAACTCAGATGTTTTTGAAAATTTATTGAGGACCGGCAATTGGTTTTCCTCCCGCGAAAGCGACTTAGCAAGGATAAAATCTACCCTTGATAAAAACTTAGGAAATACTTCACCCCTGGCCATAAATGCCAACATTTATCACAACTCTGGAGCTACTACCGCGCAAGAATTAGCCTTAACACTGACCCATATTCATGAGTACTATGTTTTATTTGGCGCCAAAGCCCTTAAAAATCTATGGGTTAACCTTGCCATTGGATCAGAATATTTTGTAGAAATAGCAAAGTTTAGAGCCTTTAGACTTTTGTTTGAAAATCTACTTACTCATTTGGGTGAAACAGGAAATATTACCCTTTATACAGAAAGCGGATTGACCAATAAAACCATTTATGATCCTTGGGTAAACATGCTTAGAACCACTACAGAGGGCATGTCTGCAGTTATTGGTGGCGCAGATGAGATCTGCTTAAAATCATATGATATCCGGTTTGCAGAACCTGAAGGATTTGGTTTGCGAATTGCTAGAAATCAACAACTGCTCATGATGGGCGAAAGCTACCTAAGCGCAAATGAAGACCCTGGGAAAGGAGCGTTTTTCATTGAGGAGTTAACACAAAAACTAGGAGAAGAGGCTTGGAAGATATTTGTAGACCTAGAAGCAAAAGGAGGTTGGATGGCTTGTGCTAATAACAACACCATTCAAGGCTTGGTGGGTAAATCTGCAGCTGCAAAACTTGAAAAATTTGAAAGCGGAGAGATCACTCTTTTAGGAACCAACCTTTACCCCAATCAAAAGGAAAAGATGAAAGGTGAGATTCAATTTTCACCTTCAAATCATAAAGACCTTCAAAGTGGAGAGATAAATCCATTACGTCCTCTATTTTTAGCATTGAATATGGAAATTGAACGTCTTGAAAAGGAAGAAGCAAATGACTAGGAAGGATTTTTCAAAAACAACGTTTTCTGCTCAAAAAGCAGAGAAGAAGAGTACTGGGAATGAAAAGTTCAGTGCGGGTATTGCACCTTTTTTAAGAGGTCCCTACTCTACTATGTACGTTTCAAGACCATGGACTATCAGGCAGTACGCAGGTTTTTCTACCGCTGAAGAATCTAATGCATTTTACAAGAGAAATTTGGCTGCCGGACAAAAGGGACTTTCGGTAGCCTTTGACCTTGCTACCCATAGAGGGTACGACTCTGATCATCCAAGAGTGGTAGGTGATGTTGGTAAAGCCGGCGTTGCCATAGACAGCATTGAAGACATGAAGGTGTTGTTCAATGAAATCCCCTTAGATGAAATGTCGGTTTCTATGACCATGAACGGTGCGGTTCTCCCTATCCTTGCCTTCTACATAGTTGCAGCAGAAGAACAAGGAGTGCCTCCAGAAAAATTAGCAGGAACCATTCAAAATGATATTCTAAAAGAGTTTATGGTGAGGAATACCTATATCTATCCTCCGGCACACTCTATGAAAATCATTGCTGACATTTTTGAATACACCAGCCAAAACATGCCCAAGTTCAATAGCATAAGTATTTCTGGGTATCATATGCAAGAGGCAGGTGCTACTCCAGAAATTGAATTGGCCTACACGTTAGCAGACGGACTAGAATACATAAAGACGGGATTAGCAGCCGGAATGGACATTGATACCTTTGCACCCAGACTCAGTTTTTTCTGGGCTATTGGCATGGATCATTTTAGGGAAATTGCAAAGTTGAGAGCCGCAAGAATGTTGTGGGCCAAGTTGGTTTCAAAATTTGATCCTAAAAATCCAAAATCATTAGCCTTAAGAACCCATTGCCAAACTTCTGGATGGAGCCTTACAGAACAAGATCCGTTTAACAACGTAGGAAGAACAGCCATTGAAGCTATGGCGGCGGCGCTGGGAGGAACACAAAGTTTGCACACCAATGCTTTAGATGAAGCCATTGCATTGCCCACAGATTTTTCGGCCCGAATTGCTAGAAACACCCAGATATTTATTCAAAAAGAAACGGGAATAACAAAAACAGTTGACCCTTGGGCAGGTTCAGAATACGTAGAGAGCCTTACACAAGAAATGGTAGAGTCAGCTTGGAAACTCATTACTGAAGTTGAAGACTTAGGAGGAATGACCAAGGCTATTGAATCGGGTATACCGAAAATGAGAATTGAAGAAGCTGCTGCCAAAAAACAAGCAAAAATTGATAGCGGTCAAGACATTATTGTTGGGGTAAACGCTTACCAAACTGACGACAATAAAGAAATAGAAATATTAGAAGTTGACAACACAGCGGTTAGATTATCTCAAATTGAGGGGCTTAAAAAACTCAAAGAAAATCGAAATACCGAAGAAACGAAAAAGTCTTTAACAGAATTAGAAAAAGCAGCAGAATCAGGAAAGGGCAATCTGTTAGCTCTTGCGGTTAATGCTGCTAGAAATAGAGCTACCTTAGGAGAGATTAGTGATGCCCTCGAAAAATCTTTCGGGAGGTATAAAGCAGAAATAAAATCCATTTCAGGCGTGTACAGTTCAGAGATAAAAGACAATGAGTCATTCAAAAACGCTCGCGACAAAGCAGATGAATTTGCTGCTTTAGAAGGAAGAAGGCCGAGAATTATGATTGCCAAAATGGGACAAGATGGACATGACCGCGGAGCAAAAGTGGTTTCTACATCTTTCGCTGACATTGGGTTTGATGTTGATATTGGTCCATTGTTTCAAACCCCTGAAGAAGCGGCACAACAAGCCATTGAAAATGACGTCCATATTTTAGGCGTAAGCTCATTGGCTGCAGGACATAAAACCCTAGTTCCTCAGGTAATTGAAGAATTAAAAAAACTAGGACGTCCCGATATATTGGTTGTGGTTGGTGGAGTAATTCCTCAACAAGATTATCCGTTTTTATTTGAAGCCGGCGTTGCTGGGGTTTTCGGTCCGGGTTCTGTCATCGCTGATTCTGCCATAAAAATTCTTGATGCACTAATTCAAATAAGAAAGTAATGTTTGGAGACATGATGGGTATGATGAGCAAGTTAAAAGATGCCCGAAAGAAAATGGAAGAAACCAAGAAAAGGTGGGAAACCGCCCAAGTCATGGGTGAATGCCAGGGAGTCAATGTTATAATGACCGTTAATAGAAACGTCTTAGACGTAACCATTCCTGAAGGTATTGATCAAGAAGAACTGGGTGAGCTAATGGTAGTAGCCTTTAACAACGCCCTTGAAAAATCTAGCAAGATTCAAGAAGAAGAATTAAAAGATGTCATGCCTGATGTACCTGGCCTAGGAAATCTACTTTAATGAGCAAAAAAACTCCTCATAGCGGTTCCATTAATCCTAATTTATTAGGGGCCATCTCTAAGCCTTTAAAACTAAATGCTCAAGAGTACATCAACGGTATTCTAAAGGGTGATAAAGTCATTTTATCTAGAGCCATTACCCTGGTTGAGAGCAAAAGAAGGGAAGACTCTGAGTTGGCACAACAAATCATTGAAGGCTGTTTACCGCACTCAGGTAAATCATTGAGAATCGGATTTACAGGAATTCCTGGAGTTGGAAAAAGTTCATGGATAGAATCTTTTGGAAAACACCTCATCACCGTTGAAAACAAAAAATTGGCAGTTCTAGCTGTAGACCCTAGCAGTGGGGTCTCGCACGGTTCTATTTTGGGCGATAAAACCCGGATGGAGGAACTTACCCAAGACAAAAATGCCTTTATTAGACCCAGTCCGTCTTCTGGAAGCTTAGGAGGTGTGGCTAGAAAAACCAGAGAAACCATAATACTCTGCGAAGCCGCAGGGTATGACACCATTTTTATTGAAACCGTTGGGGTTGGCCAATCAGAAACCGCGGTTAAAGAAATGGTAGACATCTTTGTCCTTTTACTGATTGCAGGGGCTGGAGATGAGTTGCAAGGAATAAAAAGAGGAATAATGGAAATGGCTGATTTAGTGCTGATCAATAAATCAGACGGTGACAATATTAAAAGGGCCAGAAATGCCATGTTAGATATCAAAAGAGCCTTGCACCTTTTCCCTTTAGACGAAAGAAATTGGACTGTACCTGTAATAACCACTTCTGCCCTTGAAAAAACGGGACTTACCGAAACCTTTGAAGTATTAGAAAAATACAAAAGGCACATGGTAACCAAGGGCCTTTTTGATAAACTCAGAAAAGATCAAAATGCTCATTGGCTAAAAAATACTATTGAGGAGGCCGTATTGTCAAGGTTTTACAACGATCCAAGTATTGCCACAGAATACCCCGATCAATTAGAAAAGGTATTAAACGGACGGATCTCACCGTATACGGCGGCACAAAACTTACTAAAGAAAAAGGATTAAAATTCTTTTGTGGCTTCTGACCTTAAGTAGTAAATAGCCTTACGCGTTGGAAAGGTTCCGATTCCCATGGTATGCTCTAATACTTTCTTACTTAAATCAATACCCGTAGCATCTTCAGGTAGTTTATCCGCAATGTTATTGATTATGCTAACGGTAGCCGACTTTGCAGTTACAACCAATTGCCAAGCTTCATCAGAAATATAAATTTGCTGGCTTAAATTGTATTCAAACTCTTGTCTTATCGTCTTAATCAAGAGATTTTGAAACTCTCTTGCAGATAGGTTTTTTGCAGGAACTCTCACCAAAATACTATTCGGAGTAATTCTTTCTAAGAATAACACCAAACGTTCATAGGCTTGCATTCTTGTAGGCAAGGCAGATTTTTGAGTTTCCTTTTTCAAGAAATAACGTCGCCTATTTTCTTCATTTTCCATGAAGTTGGTAAGCATTACGTAACTTAAAAGAAGCATTAACAATGCTGGAAAGATGTATTTTAAAATCTCTAAAAAGATTTCCATGTGTCTTGGTTTTGTGCAAATATCATAAAAAGCAATGAAACTTCAATTTACAATTTCAAAAGAAGATACGCTATTTAGTTTCCAAAATTTTGTATTATTTTTTTAAGCCAATAAAGAATACAGCTGTTTTTTTCAAGGTCCTGTTTCTTTGTCTTATTTTTGTTCTCAGAACCTTATGTAAACTATGGTAGAATTATCTCCAGTTGTTCAACAACTAGAAGAGCCGATGACCATCGGCATGTCAAGAAAAAGTAGAGAACTTGCTGCAACAGGTGTAAATGTGATCAGCCTTTCTCTGGGCGAACCAGATTTTGACACCCCTGATTTTATTAAAGAATCTGCTAAGCAAGCCATTGACCAAAATTATTCTCACTACACCCCTGTAGCTGGTTATCCAGAACTATTAAAAGCGGTGTGTACAAAGTTTAAAAGAGATAACAACCTTGAATATCAACCTCAACAAATATTGGTAAGTACCGGAGCAAAGCAAAGTTTAGCAAACGCTATTCTTACGCTGGTTGGCCCTGGTGACGAGGTAATTATTCCTGCCCCTTATTGGGTTACCTATTTTGAATTGGTAAAGCTTGCCGGCGGAAAGCCCGTTGTTGTGGGTTCAACCGTTGAAACTGATTTTAAAGTAAGCGCACAAAAACTGGAGAGTGCCATTACAGAAAAGACCAAGGTAATCATGTTTTCTTCTCCGTGTAACCCTTCTGGTGCGGTTTACAGTCATAGTGAACTGTCAGAGTGGGCGAAGGTTTTAGAAAATTATCCAAAAATCACCGTAATCTCTGATGAGATTTATGAATTGATAAATTACAAAGGTAAACACGTTTCTTTTGCTTCCCTTCCGGGGATGTATGAACGTACATTAACCATAAATGGACTTTCTAAAGGGTATGCAATGACAGGTTGGAGGCTTGGATATATGGCCGGACCTGCAGACATCATTAGAGCCTGCGACAAAGTACAAGGTCAATTTACCTCAGGTACTTGTTCTATTACCCAAAGAGCTGCTATCACAGCGCTAGAAGCTAGCACCGATAAGGTTCAATATATGATTGACACCTTTACTCGTAGAAAAAAATTAACTTTTGACCTATTATCTGAAATTCCAGGGTTAAAGCTATCCAATCCGGAAGGCGCATTTTACATGTATCCGGATGTATCGCACTATTTTGGTAAATCATTTAATGGTTCTAAAATATCTAATTCATTAGACCTTTCTATGTATTTATTAGAAGAAGGTCACGTAGCTACCGTTCCTGGAGATGCCTTTGGAACTCCTGAAAACATTAGATTGTCTTTTGCTGCCTCTGATGAAAACATCGTTGAAGCAGTAAGGAGAATAAAATCTGCTCTTTCAAACCTAAAGTAGAATTTTGACAAATCCAGACGAATTATTCCAGTCATTTCAAGGAACCAAAGTATTACTGGTCGGTGACCTAATGGTTGATAGTTATATGTGGGGGACCATAGAAAGAATGTCTCCTGAAGCCCCTGTACCGGTGGTACATATTTCAAAAAAAGAATCTAGACTTGGTGGCGCCGGAAACGTAGGAGTTAACTGCAAGGCCATGGGAGCTAACGTGCTTCAAGTTGGGTATATTGGAGATGACGACGCGGGCAAAAAGGTGAAATCTATTTTTGAAGAAGAAAACCTTTCTACCCAAGGTCTTTTTGTAAGTGATAGACCCACCACTGTAAAAACTAGAGTCATTTCAGACAACAAGCACGTATTAAGGGTAGATGAAGAAGACCCTACTTATCCAAAAAACGACCAGCAGTTTGTTCAACATGTGCTAAGCTGCTTAGAAAGTTTCGGACCTGAGGTAATTATTCTACAAGACTACAACAAGGGAGTGTTAACCTCTTCGGTGATTAAAGCCGTGGTTGAAAGAGCTAACCAACTCAACATTCCCACGATAGTGGACCCCAAAAAAGTGAACTTTTTAGAGTACAAAAAGGTTACCTTATACAAACCGAATTTAAAAGAAATTCAAGAAGGACTAGGCCTTACCATAAACCCAAAAGATACCCAATCGGTTTCTGACGGGGTAGAAAAATTGAAAAACGCTTTAAATAGCCAAGGAGTTTTACTTACCTTGAGTGAACATGGAGTGTTTATCAAATTCCAGAATACTGAAAAACACATTCCCGCTTTTAAGAGGAATATTGTGGATGTTTCTGGAGCTGGAGACACGGTGGTTAGTGTCGCAGCATTGGCATTGGCTAAAAACCTTCCCCCAGAAGAGGTTGCCTTGTTAGCAAACTTAAGCGGCGGACTGGTTTGTGAAGAAGTAGGGGTTGTACCTATAAATCCTGGTAAACTCAAAGAAGAGTTTGCTCAGAATTTGAATTATGGAAAACAAAAATAATCCATGGTGGGATAAGCTTCAAAGGTTTCGCGAAAAAGCGAACCTAAAACTATACGCCAGTAAGCTTAATGTGTTAAGAACTCTAAGGTTTGGTTCAGGTGTAGTGGCTACCCTAACCTTGCTTGCCCTAGTATATTTTCATGGATTTAAAATCAACGAGGAAGAAAATCGCTGGATTATTATCATTGTAAAATCAAGCATCGCATTTTACATTTTTAAGTACATCATTGAGTTTGTTTACTCCTTCTCCCCTATGGAACATTTGCGTGAAACCAAGTGGGAAGGTTTCTTAATGATATTCTTGGTCATTAACATCATATCCATTCAAATTACAGGAATTGACCTGGTTGGAAAAACCGGCGACTTCTTTGGATTTACCAGACTTAGTGAAATTCTAGTCCTAATCATTCAAGGCTATTTTCTATTAATTGTATTTCTAGAAATCGGAAAGGCATCCACCTTTTTACCTTTAGCAAAATTAAGTCCACCGACCATACTCATCCTTTCATTCTTAATATTAATAATGTTTGGGACGTTGCTTTTGCTTCTTCCTGAAATGAATGTTACCGGTGAGTCTATGCGCTTTCAAGATGCTATTTTCACAAGTATTAGCGCAAGTTGCGTAACAGGTCTAACCGTGGTTGACACTGCAAATTACTTGAGCTTTAAAGGGCAGTTTATTGTTATGATTCTCATACAACTCGGCGGACTTAACATCATCAGTTTTGCAACACTTTTTGCGTTTTTTAGTAGAAAGGGGCTTGGCATTAGACATCAAAATATGATTCAAGAAGGGTATTTAGGTGAATCGTTAAACACCAGTTCTGAACTGTTGAAACAGATTTTTAGATTCACTCTTATTATTGAACTTCTAGGTGCCCTTTTACTCTTTTTCACCTTAGGGGATAGACTTCAGTTCAACGACTTACCATCTAGAATTTTCTTTTCAATATTCCACTCTATATCGGCTTTTAATAACGCCGGATTCTCAACCCTTTCTAATGGTCTTTTTGAAGAAACCATCCGCAACGCCTATCTATTGCAATTCACCATTGCGTGTTTAATTATTTTAGGTGGTCTTGGGTTTGGAACCATTAGAGATGTATTCACCATAAAATTTGTGAGAGAGAGAATTCAAAAGCCATGGTTACACACCAAAATTGGGACAAAAATTTCTATCTATTCAGCAATTGCCCTACTAACCTTAGGTACGATAGTATTCTTCGCATTAGAAAATAATGGTGTCATAAGTCATCTGAGTTTTGGAGAAAAATTAATGACTAGCTTCTTTCAATCGGTAACTACAAGAACAGCGGGTTTTAATACTGTTGACATTGGTTCCCTTAGTTTACCTGTCTTAATTTTCTTCATCTTTTTAATGTTTATTGGTGCAAGTACAGGATCTACCGGGGGTGGAATTAAAACGAGCACCTTTACCCTAGTTTTACTTTCTGCGTATAGTACCATCAGAGGGAAGAAAAATTTAGAACTTTTCAAAAAGAGAATTCCTTGGGAGTTATTAAATAAGGCTTTTTCAATATTTTTATTTTCGGGATCTTTTATTCTGACCAGCTTATTTTTCTTAACCATAACCGATCCAGACATCCCATTAAAAAAACTAATGTTCGAAGAGGTTTCTGCGTTTTGTACCGTAGGTCTTTCTACCGGAATTACTACAGAACTTTCCCTTTCGGGGAAGTCTATTATTATGGTAAGTATGTTTATTGGACGTATCGGCACCCTGACATTGGCCATTGCTTTGGGTAGAAGATTGAAATCTAATAACTACAAATATCCAAAAGCGGACTTAATGGTTGGATAAATTTAAATCTAATCATTTTCTGATACCCTTTCTAAACAGTACCTTTGTCGCCCGAAAACGAATAACATGTCAGACGTAAAGCCATACAAAGAGAGCGAGCTGAGCAAAAAAGAGCAAGTAGCTAAGATGTTTGACAACATCAGCCACCGCTATGACTTCTTGAACCATTTATTATCTATGGGTATTGATAAGTCATGGAGAAAAAAAGTGGTTTCATTTATTGGTAAGAAAAATCCAAAGTTTATACTAGACATTGCTACCGGTACAGGTGACCTTGCCATTGCGCTAACAAAAACGGGAGCTACGCAAATTACAGGGCTTGACATCTCGGCGGGCATGCTTGAAAAAGGAAAGCAAAAGATTACAGAAAGAAAGTTGGACAAAACCATTTCTATGATTCTTGGCGATTCAGAAAACCTTCCGTTTGAGGACGCTACTTTTGACGCCATTACCGTGGCCTTTGGTGTACGTAACTTTGAGAATTTAGAAAAAGGGTTGTCAGAAATTTATAGAGTTTTAAAACCCGGCGGAGACTTAGCGGTTTTAGAATTTTCACAACCTGAATCATTCCCCTTTAAGCAAGTATATAATACCTACTTCAAATACATCCTCCCAGGAATGGGTAAATTAATAAGTGGTGATTCAAGAGCGTATACCTATCTTCCTGAATCAGTTGACGCATTTCCTTACGGAGAAAGATTTGTTGCGATTTTAAACTCATTAGGGTTTAATGAATCTAAAAGCAAAACCGTAACGTTTGGAATTGCCTCAATTTACACAGCAACAAAATAAGATCAGTTCATTATCGTTACCAAGGTGTTGAAAAACCCAATTCTAAATATCGCCGTTTTATTAATCGTCTCATTCTCTGCTCTTGGGCAAAATATTCGATTAAAAAACCAACCCAAGTATGACAAAAAACTAATTCATTTTGGTTTTTATTTGGGCGTGAATTGGTACGATTTAAAAATTGACCCAAAACCAGATCTACCGTCCATTCCTAATTTTCATGGATATAGATCTATGGTAAACCCAGGGTACAGCATTGGAATTATTTCTGACCTGAGAATTTCTGACTATTTCTCATTTAGGTTCATGCCCACCTTTGCCACAACAGAAAGAACTTTGTTTTTTGATGTTACGTCAAAAAACACAGGCGAAAGAAGAGAGTTAGAACGGCAGGTAGAAAGTTCATTTATTGATTTTCCGTTCTATCTCAAGTACCGTTCTGTTAGAATCAATAACTATAGATGGTATGTTTTAGGAGGTGTAAAGTATTCTCTTGACCTCGCGTCTAAGCAAGATGTTGATGACGACCTTCTTTTTAAGCTTCAAAGAAACGATGTGGCTTATGAGGTAGGTATAGGCTTAGACTTTTACTTTGAATATTTTAAGTTTTCGCCTCAGTTAAAGGCTAGTTTTGGAACTAACAACCTATTGGTTCAAGATGGCACCCAACCCGTTGAAGGACTGGATGCTATTTACAATAGAGCTATTTTCATAAACCTTACTTTTGAGTAACTCTTTGAAGCTAGACAAAGGCATAGGCTTCATGTTGATTTCCGTAGTAGGATTTTCATTAATGAACCTCCTTGTCAAAACCCTTGACGACATTCCTCCCACAGAACTAGTTCTTTTTAGATCGTTTATTAGCTTAGTGCTCAGTGCGATTATTATCAAAAGAAAAAAACTAAATCCTCTGGGCGTCAACCGTAAATTTCTGCTTCTAAGAGGTGTTTTTGGAGTCATTGGTTTAACGCTGTACTTCTCTACCCTTGTAAAGTTGCCCATCGGCTCTGCAACTACGTTAAACTATTTAAGTCCGATTTTCACCGCAATTTTTGCCATTTTTCTTTTAAAAGAATCGGTAAAACCCTTGCAATGGCTATTCTTTTTAATCTCCTTTTCAGGGATAATAATCATCAAGGGATTTGATGCAAACATTACTCCAACCTTATTGTTAATGGGAATTGGTTCGGCTATTTTTAGTGGATTAGCCTACAACGCGATAAGAAAAGTAAAAAACACAGACCATCCTTCGGTCGTCGTGTTTTACTTTCCATTAGTTGCCACCCCAATCATGGCTATTTGGAGCTTTTTTGATTGGGTAACCCCTACTCTTCCGCAAATTGGATTGATCATTATGATGGGAATCTTTACACAGATTGCTCAAATTTTCATGACCAAGGCCTACCAATCAACAGAGGTAAGCACGATCGCCCCATTAAAGTACTTGGGAATTGTTTTCGCTTTGGGATTTGACATCTTTCTATTTGACATCATATATTCGCCCTTTGTGATTTCAGGAATTGCGCTAGTAATTGGAGGAGTCTTATTAAACATCCTTTACAAAAGGATTATTTCAAAGAAAGCCCAGCTATCTGAGAAACAATAATTCCCGCAGCCATGGCTACATTTAGCGATTCAGGACCTTCTTCAGTAAAGGCTGGAATGGTAATTTTTTCTTCCAATAGATTTTCTATTTCTGTAGAAACACCATTGGCCTCATTCCCCATAATCAAAAGTCTCTTGCACGGCTTCAGGTCATAAACAGAATCTCCTTCCATAAAGGTGCCCGCCAACATAATCCCTTTTGATTTTGCCTCTGCACACCACACCGGTAAATCACCATAATAAACATTGACCCTAGAAATACTCCCCATGGTAGACTGCACAACCTTTGGGTTATAAACATCTACCGTGTTGGCAGAACAAACAATTTCTTTAATTCCGAACCAATCGGCTAGTCTAAGTATGGTACCCAAGTTTCCGGGATCGTTTATTTCATCAAGAGCAAGGGTTAATTCTGATTCAAAAGTTGGAGAAGATTCTTTGGGAATTTCAAATATTGCAACTACTTTATTGGGTGTTGACAACAAACTAACTTTTTGTAAATCAGCCTCTGAAATTTTTATAAATTGTTGTTCAACAGAAGGTGGTAGTCCGAGATGATCATCCGTTGAAAAAATATATTTTAATTTTCCGCCCGATGAGAGAATATCTTTTACCAACTTTACACCTTCTGCTCGAAACATATTATTTTTGGCACGGTGTTTTTTGTATGAAAGCGAGTTTAGTAGCTTAATTTGAGATTTCGATATCATTCCCTTGTTGAATAGAAGCAAAAATACATTAAAATGGCTTTGGATTGTAGTCCCAATTTTATTGGGAAGTTGTCACTATACCAAATATGTTCCGGAAGGTAAACAACTACTTACCAAAAATGAAATTTACATCAACGGCAAACTGAATCGGGATGAAGAGATTGCCAATATTGTAAAGCAAAAACCCAATAAGGTTGTAATTCTAAGGTCCCTAAAACCCTACTTAACCCTCTACGGATGGGGAAATCCCAAAAAAAAAGGAATTAGTGGTTGGTTTTCATCCATTGGTGAACCTCCGGTAGTTCAAGACTCTATTCTTTCTGAAAAAACCGCCAATCAAATTAGTCAGTACCTTTTTTAAAAAGGGTACTTTTTTAATAAATATTCATGGCGGTTAGATTCAATGTCTAACGAAAAAAAGACTGAGGTTCGCTACGACTTTATTACCGGTCCGCAGTACAGCATTAAAAAATTCATGGTATATGCAGAAACCATGGAACTTGAAAACCTCTTCAAAGAAAAAAGAAAAGAATCATTAATTGTAGAAGGCTCTGCATATGATGCCCAGCTCATCACTAGTGAACGAGAACGTATTACAAAAATGTTTAGGAACTATGGATATTTTGGTTTCCCTAGAGAGGTTATTAGATTTAAACTAGACACTGCAATAGGTCAGCATCAAATTTTGTTGACTATGTTTATTTCTGATCTACCGGTTACCACCGGAGACACTACCTATACAACACCGCATAGACCCTATATTATAAATTCGGTAGCCATAAACCCCTCATATTCGTTTACCGATGATCAGAAACCATTTCAAGACACAGTCGTACACAATGATTACATCGTTTATGAAACAGATTCTAATTTATTCAAACCGAGCTTAATTACTAGGTCTTTACACTTTAAAAAGGGAGAAGACTACGATGAGTCTAAGGTAAAGCATTCTTACGAACACGTTACATCCTTGCGGGTATTTAAAACCACTGAAATCACCTTTAAACCTTCGATTTTAGACACGGGTAATCACAATATTTTAGATGTATATGTGAAATTATCACCTAGGACCAAAAGAAGTTTTACCACTCAGTTAGAGTTCACCAACACGTCTGGTAACTATGGAATATCAACAGGTATTGGATGGTTAAATAGGAACTTTTTAGGTGGGGGTGAATTATTAGAAATTGGTTTGCGAGGTGGTTTAGAGGCCCAAGCAGTGTTTTCTAGTGACAACCAATTGTTCAACACTTGGGAGCTTGGAGGAGAAATTGCATTAAACTTTCCGCGATTTCTTATTCCATTTATTGACGAAGACGACATTCCGAAGAGAATGCTACCACGGTCAAAAGTGTTTTTAAGTGCAAACCGAACGAATAGACAAGAGTTTGATAGACAGGTGTACACATTGGGTTTGCAATATCTTTGGAAAGAGTCTGACACCAAAAGTCATGCGATAAACCTTACGGACTTAAGTTATGTAAAGGTCAATAGAATTGACCCAGAATACCTAGAAAGACTTGACTTTAAAAATGGATTTAAAGACAACTTTATCATGGCAACACGCTATGCTTTCACGTATAATAATCAAAATGAGAAAAACAGAAAGCACGCTGATTATTTTAGAGGGTCTGTAGAAATATCCGGTAACATTCTATCCCTTGCCAATCAAATTTCTCCTTTTCCATATGATACCGCCAGATATGCACATACCGTTTTTGGGGTTCCCTATTCGCAGTATGTAAAAATTGATTTAGACTACAGGCATTATACAAGATTAACAGAAGACCATGTTGTGGCAACTAGGGCATTTGTTGGTTTTTCACAGAGTTATGGAAACTCTAAAATAAGTGCACCTTTTGAAAAACTATATTTTGCAGGAGGAAGTAATGACATTAGAAGTTGGCTTGCTTATAAATTAGGTCCTGGATTAAATCCTGCCACAGACGAAGTGGTTGCAGCACCCTTTAAAATTTTAACAAGTATTGAATATAGGTTTACCATTTTAAAGAGTCTAAAAGGGGCTTTGTTTGCGGATGCTGGAAACGTATGGTATATGCCTTGGACCACCTATAGCGACCTAACCACAGCAGGAGAGTTGACTCCTCAACAAGCACAATACTTTCAAGAATACCTAACCTTTAGACCCGAAAACATTCTCAAAAGCACCGCCTTAGGTGCAGGGGTTGGAATCCGTTATGATTTCAATTTTTTTATTTTCAGGTTAGATATGGGACTAAAAATCCACAATCCCCAGAATTATTTAAATCCAAACAACGGACCATGGCTTTACGTTCCTGGGTTAAAATGGAGAGACGTTGCCTTTAATTTAGCCCTAGGGTATCCTTTTTAGTGCATTTTATTTTTTTTACACATTGCTAGGTGGCAAAAATTGGTATTTTTGTCGCATATAAAATCTGAAAGAAATAAAATATGTCTTACGCTAAGATTCAAGAACTTTTAGGAAGTGACGCAGAATACCTGTTAAACCACACTTCTAATACTTTTAGTAAAGATTCTCTTCATTTACCTGGAAGTGATTTCGTAGACAGAGCTTTTATGCCGACGAACCGCAGTAATCAAGTAATAAAAAGCCTTCAATCATTATACGGTCACGGAAGATTAGCCAACACTGGCTACATGTCTATTTTACCTGTAGATCAAGGAGTAGAACACAGTGGTGCAGCCTCTTTTGCACCAAACCCAATGTACTTTGATCCTGAAAACATTGTAAAGCTGGCTATAGAAGCTGGTTGTAATGGGGTTGCTTCTACCTACGGTGTATTAGCTTCAGTAAGTAGAAAATATGCACATAAAATACCATTCATTGTAAAGATTAACCACAATGAAACTTTAAGTTACCCAACTCAATACGATCAAACTATGTACGGATCTGTTGAGAGCGCATGGGAAATGGGTGCCGTTGCTGTTGGAGCGACCATTTACTTCGGTTCTGAAGAATCTAGAAGACAAATCATTGAAGTAGCTTCTGCTTTTGAAAGAGCTCACGAATTAGGTATGGCAACCATTCTTTGGTGCTACACTAGAAACTCTGGATTCAAGAAAGACGGTACAGATTACCATGCTTCCGCAGATTTAACTGCACAAGCAAACCACTTAGGAGTTACCATCCAAGCGGATATTATCAAACAAAAACTTCCTACCAATAACGGTGGATTTACCGCCATTGGTTTTGGTCATACTAACGACAAAGTTTACAGCGACCTTACGACTGAGCACCCTATTGATTTATGTAGATACCAAGTTGCTAACTGTTACATGGGAAGAAACGGATTAATTAACTCAGGTGGCGCTTCTTCAGGAAAGAACGACCTTGGTGACGCAGTAAAAACAGCTGTTATCAACAAAAGAGCTGGAGGACAAGGTCTTATCCTTGGAAGAAAAGCTTTCCAAAAGCCATTTGCTGAAGGAGTTGAATTGATTAAAACAGTACAAGACGTTTACTTGTCCGACGAAGTAACAATTGCCTAATTAAAACACCTAATATATGGGTTGGTTTAAAAGAGATAAAGAAGGTATTACCACAGGTACTACCGAGAAGAGGGAAACCCCCGAAGGATTATGGCATAAGTGTCCAAAGTGTAAGGTGGTTTCAACCATTGAAGATCACCAAAAAAATCTTTGGGTATGCCCAAATTGTGTTCACCACGATAGAATAAACGCCAAAGAATATTTTAGCTTTTTGTTTGACGAAGGCAAATTCAAAGAGCTTGATGCTAACCTAGAGTCTAAAGATCCTTTAAAATTTGAGGATACTAAAAAGTACTCTGCTAGATTAGCCGCTACACAAAAGAAAACTTCTTTAAAAGATGCCCTTACCACAGGTACTGGTAAAATGAATGACATGGACGTAGTAATATGTGCTATGAACTTTAACTTTATTGGTGGTTCTATGGGATCTGTTGTTGGAGAAAAGATTGCTAGAGGAATTGATTATTCACTTAAGAAGAAGATTCCATTTATCATGATTTCAAAATCAGGGGGAGCAAGAATGATGGAGGCAGCATTCAGTTTAATGCAAATGGCTAAAACTTCATCAAGATTAGCCTTGCTTTCTGAAGCCAAAATTCCCTATGTTTCTATCTTAACGGATCCTACAACAGGTGGTGTTACTGCCTCCTTTGCCATGCTAGGAGACATTAATATAGCTGAGCCGAATGCACTTATCGGATTTGCTGGTCCGAGGGTTGTAAAAGAAACCATTGGCAAGGACCTTCCTGAAGGATTTCAAACTTCTGAGTTTTTGCTAGAGCACGGATTTTTAGACTTTATTGTAGAAAGAGAAAACCTTAAAGAAAAGGTTTCATCCTTCTTAAAAATGACGAAATAAAAAAAGGTGGCCGCTGAGCCACCTTTTTTATCTCTTATACAATTGACTAGAGATTTTTTTCTACCTTTGCAGACTTAATTAAATGTGTACATCACAAACATCAAAAAGATTTTGACATGTATTTGACTACAGAGAAAAAACAAGAGATCTTCGCAGAGCACGGAGAATCAGCTCAGAACACAGGATCATCAGAAGGGCAAATTGCACTTTTCACCTTCAGAATCAACCACTTAACTGAGCACCTAAAGAAGAACAAAAAAGACTACAACACAGAGCGTTCACTTGTTCGTCTTGTAGGAAAAAGAAGAAAGCTTCTTAACTACTTAAAAGACACAGACATCAATAGATACCGTGCGATTATTAAGAAGTTAAATCTTAGAAAATAATCTTTCAAAGATGACCCATAACGAAAAGGCAATTATTCAATTGCCTTTTCGTGTATCATATTGTAACCTTTATAACAAAGAATTAAATGACACCAAATCCCATAACAGAATCCATTCAACTGCCTGACGGACGTACCATTTCTATAGAAACCGGAAAGCTTGCTAAACAAGCTGACGGATCAGTAGTCGTACGCTGCGGAGGTACGATGCTACTAGCTACCGTGGTGTCTAGCAAGGAAGCTAAAGAAGGAATTGATTTCCTTCCATTAACCGTAGAATACAGAGAAAAATTCTCTGCTGCAGGTAAAGTTCCTGGTGGATTTTTCAAAAGAGAAGCTCGTCCTTCTTCTGAAGAAATTTTAACAGCAAGATTAGTTGACAGGGTATTGCGTCCGCTTTTCCCTTCTGACTATCACGCTGAGACTCAAATGGTAATTAACCTAATTTCATTTGACCCTGAAGTAGCTGCAGATTCTCTTGCAGGACTAGCAGCTTCTGCTGCAATCTCTGTTTCTGACCTTCCGTTTAACGGTCCTATTTCAGAGGTTTGTGTAGCAAGAGTTGACGGTAGTATGGTGGTTAACCCATCACCTAAAGACTTAGAAAGAGCTGACATCAATATGATGATTGGTGCTTCCAAAGAAAGCGTTATTATGGTTGAGGGCGAAATGGATGAAGTTTCTGAAGCAGAAATGCTAGAGGCCATCAAGGTTGCTCACGAAGCCATTAAAGACCAAATTACTCTTCAAGAAAAACTTGCCGCAAGAGTTGAAAAAGCTGCGGTAAAAAGAGAGTATAACCACGAATCTCACAATGCTGAACTAGCAGAGAAGGTATCAAAAGAAACTTACGACAAAGTTTATAGCATTGCCAAAGAAAGCTTACCAAAGGCAGAAAGAAGTGAGAAATTAAAAGCGGTTCGCGAAGAATTCAAAGCTCAATATTCTGAAGAAGAATTATCAGAAATAGAAAGTTTGATTAACGTTTATTTCCACGACGTTGAGTACCACGCGATTCGTGACATGATATTAAATGATGAAGTTCGTCTTGACGGAAGAAAAACAAATCAAATTCGTCCAATTTGGAGTGAAGTTGACTACCTTCCAGGAGCGCACGGATCAGCCGTATTCACAAGAGGTGAAACACAATCTTTGACAACCGTTACTCTTGGAACAAAACAAGATGCTAACCGTATTGATAGTGTTACTATGGTAGGTGAAGAGAAGTTTTACCTTCACTATAACTTCCCTCCTTTCTCTACAGGAGAAGCTAGACCTATCAGAAGTACTAGCCGTCGTGAAATCGGACACGGAAATCTAGCACAAAGAGCGCTTCAAGGTGTCATACCTAAAGACTCTCCTTATGTTATTAGAGTTGTTTCCGATATTTTAGAGTCTAACGGTTCATCATCTATGGCAACAGTTTGTGCAGGTACCCTTTCTTTAATGGATGCGGGTATCAAAATCAAAAAGCCAGTTTCTGGTATTGCCATGGGACTTATCACCAACCCTGAAACTAAAAAATGGGCTGTATTGTCTGATATTTTAGGAGACGAGGATCACCTCGGTGACATGGACTTTAAAGTAACCGGTACTGAAGACGGCATTACTGCATGTCAAATGGACATTAAAATCTCAGGTATTGGTTATGATGTTCTTGAACAAGCATTGAACCAAGCTAAAGAAGGAAGATTACATATTTTAGGAGAAATGCTTAAAACCATTTCTGAACCTAATAAGGAACTTAAGCCAAACGCACCTAAAATGGTGGTTCTTGAAATTCCAAAAGAGTTTATTGGAGCTATCATCGGACCAGGTGGGAAAATTATTCAAGGTCTTCAAGCAGAAACAGGAACTACCATTTCTATTGAAGAAAATGAAGAAAAAGGTGTTGGTGTCGTAGAAATCTCAGGAGTTGACCAGGCCATGATGGACCTAGCCATTTCAAGAATCAATGATATTGCATTTGTTCCTACCGTAGGCGAAACTTACGAAGGAGTAGTTAAAGCAGTACAAGCCTACGGGGCATTTATTGAAATTGGTAAAGACACTCAAGGTCTTCTTCACATTTCTGAAATAGACCACAAACGCCTTGATAATGTTGAAGACGTACTTAAGGTCGGAGACAAAGTAAATGTGAAACTATTACAAGTAGACGACAGAGGAAAAATGAAACTTTCTAGAAAAGCTCTTTTACCAAAACCTGAGGCTTCTGCTGAAGAAAAGTAATTTTTTTTCATATTTAAAGTTTAATATCAACGTAAGTTGTAGTTATTAATAGATTAGTCATCATATGAGACAGTTAAAAATCACAAAACAGGTTACTAATAGGGAAACCGCATCACTTGATAAATATCTACAAGAAATTGGTAAAGTAGAATTAATTACTGCCGAAGAAGAAGTAGAATTAGCTCAGAGAATCAAGGCCGGTGATCAAATTGCCCTAGAAAAGCTTACCAAGGCTAACCTAAGATTTGTGGTTTCTGTAGCAAAGCAGTACCAAAACCAAGGTCTTACGCTTCCTGATTTAATCAACGAGGGTAACCTTGGTCTTATTAAGGCTGCGCAACGTTTTGATGAAACACGTGGATTTAAATTTATTTCATATGCCGTTTGGTGGATCCGTCAATCGATTCTGCAGGCCCTAGCCGAACAAAGTAGAATTGTTAGACTTCCGCTTAACAAAATTGGTTCTATCAATAAAATTAACAAGGCCTACGCCCAGTTAGAGCAAGAGCATGAAAGAGCTCCTTCAGCAGAAGAAATTGCTGATATGCTAGAAATGGGTGAAGATGATGTTAAAGAATCTTTGAGAAACTCAGGACGCCATGTTTCTATGGATGCTCCGTTGGTTGAAGGAGAAGATAGTAACTTATATGACGTATTAAATTCATCAGAAAGTCCACACCCAGATGAGGACTTGATGACTGATTCATTGCGTACAGAAATTGAAAGATCTTTGGCAACACTTACCCCAAGAGAAGGTGACGTTATTAGACTTTATTTTGGTCTTGGAGGACAACACCCAATGACTCTTGAGGAAATTGGAGAAAAGTTTGATTTAACCAGAGAACGCGTTCGCCAGATTAAAGAAAAGGCGATCAGAAGGTTAAAACATACTTCTCGATCAAAAATTTTAAAAACCTATTTAGGATAATATTTTGCCCCGCTTTTGCGGGGCTTTTTTTTACCTTTGCTTTAAACTTAAAGAAACATGTCTCACCTAATTGCTCCCTCAATACTAGCCGCAGATTTTGCAAACCTTCAAAAGGATTCAGAAATGGTAAATGAATCTGCTGCCGATTGGTTTCATATTGATGTTATGGATGGTGTATTTGTACCGAACATTTCTTTTGGTATGCCAGTTATTGAAGCCATTAAAAGACATGCAAAAAAAACGATGGATGTGCATTTAATGATTGTACAGCCTGAACGTTACATTGCTCAATTTAAAAAGGTTGGTGCAGACATCTTGACGGTTCATTACGAAGCGTCAACCCATTTACACAGAACGCTTCAAGAGATTAAAAATCATGATATGCAGGCAGGTGTGGCACTAAATCCACATACACCTGTTTCTGTTTTAAAAGATGTGATAAAGGATATAGACTTAGTATGCCTTATGTCGGTAAACCCTGGTTTTGGAGGGCAGTCTTTTATTGAAAACACCTACAACAAGGTCGTTGAATTGAAAAAAATTATTTCCGATGCCGGAGCTCAAACCAAAATAGAAATTGATGGGGGAGTTTCAACCGCTAATGCAAAAAAATTAATTGATGCAGGTGCAGATGTTCTGGTTGCAGGAAGTTTTGTTTTCAATTCTGAAAATCCAATCCAAACGATTCAAGAGCTTAAAAGCATATAAATATTGGTTAAAAGCCGCTTTACCTCTTGATGTATTTTGTAATTTAAAGCCATAAAAACTAAGGCTTACAATTACTCTATGCATCAAAATACCATTGAGGCTATAAATGTGTCTAAATCCTACCAAAAGCACATTGCCCTTGACAATTTATCTGTACAAATTCCCAAAGGGTCTATCTACGGACTTTTAGGACCTAATGGAGCTGGAAAGACCACCTTTATCAGGCTATTAAATCAAATTACCGCTCCAGATTCTGGCGAAATTTTATTTGACGGAAAGCAACTAAAACCATCTGATATTCAGAGAATTGGATACCTTCCTGAAGAGCGTGGTCTCTACAAAAAAATGAAGGTGGGTGAACAATCTTTATACTTGGCAAAACTTAAAGGACTCTCTGACGCTGAGGCAAAGAGAAAATTAAAATATTGGTTTGAAAAGTTTGAAATCGCTCAGTGGTGGAACAAAAAAATTGAAGAACTTTCTAAAGGTATGGCGCAAAAAATTCAATTTGTCACTACAGTTCTTCACGAACCAGAGCTTTTAATTTTTGACGAACCGTTCTCTGGGTTTGATCCCATCAACACAAATCTTATTAAGAGTGAAATTCAAGAGTTAAAGAAAAAAGGTGCAACCATAATATTCTCTACTCATAGAATGGAAAGTGTTGAAGAAATTTGTGACCACATTGCTCTGATTAACAAATCCAAAAAAATTCTTGAAGGCCCGGTAGCATCCATAAAAAATGAATTCAGGACCAACCGATACGAAGTTTCTGGCATACCCGCAACCGAACCCCTGAACCTTCCGGAAGCCATTAGTCAAGAGTCAATAAAGTCTTCTAATGGTATCATGAACTTAACCTTTAAAATTGAGGATGGAATTGGTCCTAATGATCTTTTGAAGATTTTAATTCCACAAATGGAAATCCATGATTTCAACGAGGTTATTCCGTCAGTTAATGACATTTTCATTCAAAAAGTTCAAGGAAATAAGTAACAGAATATGAACAAGATATTACTCATAATTCAGCGCGAATTTTTATCAAGGGTGAAAAAGAAAACCTTTGTAATCATGACCATTTTAGGTCCTATTTTGTTTGCAGGCCTTATGATTGCTCCCGCCCTATTGGCGAGCTTACCAGAAGGTCCTAAAAGAATATTAGTTCTTGACCAGGCTTATATTCTTGATTTTGACAAAGGAACTAATGAATATAAATTTGACTACCTACCGCCCAAGGAATTAGACTTTGATGCGGCAAAAAAGGTTTTTGAAGAATCAGATCACGATGCCTTCCTCTTTATTCCTCTTTCAGAGTCTGGCGCCCTAGATTACATTCAAAGAAACTCTCAGTTGATTGCTAAAAAGAATGTTTCTCTGTCTATGGATGGATTTATTAGCAAACGAATTGAAAAAAACATTTCAAACCAATTGCTTTTAGACCTAGGCGTAAACCCTGAAGTGGTTGCCCAAGTGAAGCCCAATGTATCTCTAAAAAAATTCTCTCTGGGAGATGACGATAATGAGGGTAAGGTTGAAGAGAGCAATACGGAGATAAAAATGGCCATAGGTTTTGGCACAGGATTTTTAATTTACTTCTTTATTTTCCTCTACTCATCACAAGTAATGAGAGGGGTAATTGAAGAAAAATCTAATAGAATTGTTGAAGTAATTATTAGTTCTGTTAGACCTTTTCAATTAATGATGGGAAAAATAATTGGTATTGGATCTGTAGGAATTCTTCAGTTTTTAATTTGGGTATTCTTAAGTTTTGGGTTGTACGGTGTAGCTAGCACGTATTTCTTAAAAGATAAAATGGATACAACAACCATCATGGAAGCTCAACAAAACATGCCAAATGGCGGAGATGTTCCTCAGCTTCTACAAATTCAAGAAAGTGTAGCTAACATTAATTTTCCACTTGTATTAACGGCCTTTTTAATATTTTTCTTGGGAGGTTATTTCTTGTATGGATCATTATTTGCCGCGGTAGGATCTGCTGTTGATAATGAAACCGATACTCAGCAGTTTATGCTGCCCATAACCCTTCCGCTAATCCTTGGTATCGTGTTGGCAACCAATGTTATTGAAAATCCGGATGGCCCCATTGCGTTTTGGTTTTCAATGATACCACTCACCTCACCTATCGTCATGATGATTCGAATTCCTTTTGGTGTACCAATGTGGGAACTAGCACTGAGCATTGCCCTTTTAGTAGGTGGATTTATACTCACCACATGGATGGCTGGAAAAATTTACCGCACAGGCATATTGATGTATGGAAAAAAAGTATCTTATAAGGAACTTTATAAATGGTTAAAGTACAAAGGGTAAAATGAGCTTAAAAGAGTTTTTAGAATTCAACATCTTTGAGTACAATGATGTAAAGTTTCAAATTGGTGATGTTATTGAATTAGCCATTTTAATTATAGCTACCAAGGTTATAATGTGGGCTTTTTCAAAATACATTGGCCGTAAAATAAAAAAACACTCTATTGACCAGGGCAAGGGTCATGCTATTACCCAAATCTTAACCTATTTTTTATATACCGTAGCTATTGTCATAGGAATGGATATCATCGGTATTAATGTCACGGCCCTATTAATTGGTTCTTCTGCCCTTTTTGTAGGTTTAGGACTTGGACTTCAAGACACGTTTAAGGATTTCGTTTCGGGTATGGTATTATTAGTTGAACGCAGTGTATCTGCGGGAGATATTATTGAAATAAATGCCTTGGTGGGAAGAGTTAAAGAAGTAAGGCTGCGAACCACTTTAGTGGAAACTAGAGAAGACATTATCATTGTAATTCCAAACTCTAAACTAATAAATGACAATGTCATTAACTGGTCGCAGAATAGAGAGGCTACAAGGTTTTCTGTTTCTGTAGGTGTTGCCTATGGAAGTGACACAAGTATCATTAAAGAACTTTTGATACAAGCCGCCAAAGAACACAACATGATTGCAAATGAACCAGAGCCTAGTGTCTTTTTTGAAGAATTTGGCGACAGTTCATTGAACTTTAAACTTCTATTTTATTCTCATTACCTCTTTAGAATTGAAAGAGTAAAAAGTGATTTGAGGTTTTCTATTGATCAGAAGTTTAGAGAAAATAACGTTACCATTCCTTTCCCACAAAGAGATTTATGGGTTAAACAATGGCCAAACAATCCAAAGTTAGATGAGGATAGCAATTCTTGATTTAGGTTCAAACACCTTTAATCTAAAAGTGTTTGAAGATACCAATGACCAAATCATATTCAATGATAAAATCCCAGTAAAACTTTTAAAAGGCAACGCCAACAATGACTCTATCACAAATGAAGCAAAAGATAGAGCCATTCAAGCACTAAAGGTTCATAAAAAAACCATAAGTAACCTTGGAGTAGAAAAAGGATTTGCTTTTGCAACCTCTGCCATAAGAAGCACCCAAAACGGTGGTGAATTAGTAGATCAAATTTATTCTGAGTTAGGCATAAAGGTTCATGTTATTGACGGACAACAAGAGGCCCAATTTATTTTTGAAGGAGTAAAAAAAGCAGTTTCTGTAGAGTCAGGATTAATTGTTGACATTGGTGGAGGCTCTACTGAGTTGGTCTATATTGATAATTATTATTTTAGTTGGGGAGAAAGCTACTTGTTAGGGGTCGGAAGAATTTTAGAGAAATTCAACTTTTCAAATCCTGCGAAAGCAGAACAGTTTGAAAATTTAAAAACCCATTTAGATGAACAGTGGGGCTCATTACCACAATCACTAAATCATTCCACAATAAATACCCTTATCGGATCTTCTGGTTCTTTTGACACCCTATATGACTTGGTAGCCTCAAAAAACAACACGCCTTTATTGAGTGAAGAACAAGTAAGAGGAGAGATCTTAGTAGAAGACATTCTACATTTTGAAAAGCTTCTCAAATTCATGACAACTGAGGAGCGTTTAAACGTTCCGGGTATGCTTGAGATGAGGGCTGAAATGATGCATGTCTCTGTGTTCCTAATGGCGTATTTGATTAGAAAATTCTCAGTAAAAAAGGTACTTTTATCTACCTACGCCTTAAAAGAGGGAGTAATTGAAGAAATAAAAAATAAGCAAAGTAAATGGCAACCATCCTTTTAATTGAAGACGAAAAAGCCATCAGAAACGTCCTTAAGTCTATTCTTACCGAAGAAGACAAATCGTTAGAAGTCCTAGAAGCTGAAAACGGAAAGAAAGGACTTGAAATTTTAGAAAATCAGTCAGTGGACCTTACATTTTGTGATATTAAAATGCCTGGCATGGATGGCATTGAAGTTCTTGAAACCATAATGAATAAAGGTATCGACACGCAAGTGGTTATGATTTCTGGTCATGGAGATATTGAGACTGCGGTTGACTGCATAAAAAAAGGAGCTTTTGATTATATCTCTAAGCCGCCAGACCTAAATAGATTATTACAAACGGTTAGGTTAGGACTAGATAAAAACACTCTAGTAAAAGAGAATAAGACCCTAAAAAAGAAAATAAGTTCACAATATGAACTCATTGGTTCAGGAGCTGCCTTAACTCAAATCAAAAACCTTATTGACAAGGTGGCGCCTACTGACGCTCGTGTTTTTATTACGGGTCCAAATGGTTCTGGTAAGGAATTAATAGCTCATCAAATTCACCAAAAAAGCGAAAGATCCAAAGCTCCGATGATTGAGCTCAACTGTGCTGCCATTCCTTCTGAATTAATAGAAAGTGAATTGTTTGGACATGTGAAAGGAGCGTTTACCTCAGCCGTTAAGGATAGAAAGGGAAAATTTGAACTTGCCCATGGGGGCACATTATTTTTAGACGAGATAGGCGACATGAGTCTTTCTGCGCAAGCAAAGGTTCTGCGAGCACTCCAAGAAAATAAAATTACACCGGTAGGTGGTGATAAAGAAATATCAGTAAATACAAGAATCATTGCTGCGACCAATAAAAATGTCAAAAAAGAAGTAGAAGAAGGGAAATTTCGTGAAGACCTTTATCACAGACTTAGCGTAATTCTCATCGAAGTTCCGGCATTGGCTGAACGGACTGAAGACATTGCTGAGCTAACCCATCATTTTTCTGCAAAAATCGCTAAAGAACATGGCGTACCCGAAAAAACCTTTAAACCAGATGCAATAAAAGCATTAGAAAAACATCCTTGGACAGGTAACATCAGAGAGTTTAGAAATGTCATTGAACGCCTTTACATTCTATGTGGAGAGGAAATTAAATCAAATGACATTGAAACTCATCTGCGATAAACAAAAAATAGTACCTTATTAAAAAAATAAAAACCATGAATCCTATTTATATTGGCCTTATTATTCTGATAGTCATTTTAGCCTTATCAGTTTTTACCGTTAAACAACAAACAGCCATAATCATTGAAAGGCTTGGAAAGTTTAATTCTATTAGAAACCCAGGACTCCAATTTAAAATTCCATTTATTGATCGTCAAGCGGGAAAAGTCACTTTAAAAATTCAACAATTAGATGTAATGGTTGAAACCAAAACCTTAGACGATGTATTCGTTGGATTAAAAGTTTCGGTTCAATACTACATTTTGAAGGATTCTATTTATGACGCTTTTTACAAATTAGAAAATCCGTCTGATCAAATTACTTCATACATTTTTGATACGGTTAGAGCTGAAGTCCCCAAATTAAAATTAGACGATGTTTTTGTAAGAAAAGATGATATAGCCATTGCTATCAAAAGAGAACTTGAGGAGGCCATGAAGTCTTACGGTTATGGAATTATTAAAGCTTTAGTTACTGATATTGACCCTGACCATGAGGTAAAGGCTGCTATGAACCGCATTAATGCGGCTGAAAGAACTAAAGTTGCTGCCGAGTTTGAGGCGGAAGCAGAAAAAATTAGAATTGTAGCCAAAGCAAAGGCTGAAGCAGAAAGCAAAGCATTGCAAGGCCAAGGTATTGCTGATCAAAGAAGAAATATTGCCAAAGGACTTGAAGACTCTGTAGAAATGCTGAACAACACAGGAATTGCTCCGCAAGAAGCATCGGCCCTAATTGTGATTACTCAGCATTATGACACTCTTCAGGCAGTTGGTGAAAAAACAAATTCTAATATGATTTTGATGCCAAATGCACCCTCAGCAGCAAGTGACATGCTTACTCAATTGATCACTTCTATGACCACGGCAGCCGAAATGAACAATATGAAAAAGAAAAGTTCTCCGGCAAAAGAAAAATAAATCTACCTTTGACCAAAATTAAGAAGATTATGATTCCTAAGTTTCTAGTAGGCGATAACACTGACACTCCGGATGCGGTTTACATCATTCATACCGAATACCCAAGGTTTGTTTTAAATCTTGAAAACGACGAAGTAGAATGGTTTGATGATTTAGAAGGAGAAAACGAAGAAGAAGCAACATCTGAAGTCGCCAACTTAATTGAACAGGCAGAAGAATTTTATCAACGAGAAGTAGAAAGGTACGAAGGATTAGATAGCTAATACAAATCCCCGTCTTCTCAGACGGGGATTTTTTTTATGACAAAGAGAGAACATTATATAACCAATTTCAAACTCGCTTACCCGGTGATGCTAGGCAGTCTTGGGCACATTATGGTAGGTGTGGCAGACTCTGCCATGGTGGGGCAATTAGGCGCTTTACCGCTGGCCGCGGTTTCATTGTCTAACAGCATTTTTGTAGTTCCCCTTGTTTTCTCAATGGGCATTGCCTTTGGTATGACTCCTATGGTGGCAAACGCAGATGGAGAAGGTAATATCAAAAAAAGTGCACGATACCTCAAAAACGGACTCCTTGTAAATCTGGTTTCTTCTATTGTGATGTGTGCCGCTATTTTTGGCTTATCTTATTATATTCAAGACATGGGTCAAGATCCCATAGTGGCCACGCTAAGTTTACCGTATCTACAGGTAATTACTATAAGTATCATTCCGCTTATGTTCTTCTTAACCTATAAGCAGTTTGCCGAAGGACTCTCTGACACCAAAGCTGCCATGCGGGTTAGCCTTGCCGCGAATTTTTTAAATGTAATTTTAAATTATGTCCTTATTTATGGCAAACTAGGTTTTCCAGAAATGGGCCTTTTAGGTGCCGGATATTCTACATTAATTTCTAGGATAGTTATGGCCATTGCCATGTATTTTTACTTCAGATCAAAAAAACATTTTTACGCGTATAGAGAATTGTTTATTGAGGTAAAAATCAAGTGGAAATCTGCCAAAGAATTACTCACTATTGGACTGCCAACGGCCCTTCAATATATTTTTGAAGTAAGCGCTTTTGCCTTTTCTGCGATTATGATTGGTTGGATTTCTCCCCTTGATTTAGCGGCCCATCAAATTGCTATTTCATTGGCTTCTATTAGTTATATGCTAGCCTCAGGAATTTCTGCTGCCACTTCCATTAGAGTGGGTAACCAATTTGGTAAAAAAGATTATAAGTCTTTGCGAGAAGCCACCATTACCCTAATGAATATGGTAGTCATTTTTATGATGGTAACCGGTGTTATCTACTTGTTGGGCAAGGAGTTTTTCCCTTCCCTATATACAGACGATCTCCAAGTCATTGAAATTGCCGCCAACCTATTAATTATTACAACACTTTTTCAATTATCTGATGGAGTGCAAGTGGTAGCCTTAGGAGGCCTTAGAGGATTGTCTGATGTAAAGGCACCCACCATTATTACCTTTGCTTCTTATTGGATTATTGCTGTGCCCGTTGCCGCAATTCTGGGATTTTATTTTGACCTTGGTGTGGTAGGAATTTGGTCCGGCCTTGCCATTGGGCTTACCGTTGCAGCCATACTATTATTTTTTAGGCTGAATCAAAAAACCAAAAGCCTATTGTTGAATTGAAAAAGGTAGACTAACTTGCCGTCATGAGAATTCTCTTTCTGTCAAGGTCTACCCTGTTCTCTCAATTAGGAGGTGACAGCATTCAAGTAATGCAAACCGCCCAATCATTGAGAGAAAGAGGTCATTTGGTTGACATTATTCTATCTGGAGATAATATTCCTAACCACACCTATGATGTGGTTCACTTTTTTAATTTGGGTCGCCCTCAAGATGCCCTACCCTATTTATCAATTATTAATTGTCCGTTTGTAATTAGTAGTATTTGGGTAGACTATACTATGGCCGATAAAAAAAGAAAAGGTCCCATTGGTAAGGCCTTCGCCTCTCTTCCTGGAAACAGACAAGAGTATTTAAAATCAATTGCTAGAGGGGTTATTGGAAAGGATAATTTACCCTCATTAACCTATTTACTCAAGGGCCATGAATCGGCCATGAAAACTTTAATAAACAAAGCAAAGGCCATTATTTGCACCACTGATTCTGAAAAAAATCGAATTGCCGCAAAATTTGGTGAAAATCACAATTACCACATTGTTAAACTAGGGGTGGACAATAGTTTTCAAATTCCAGAAATCAGCTTTGATGAAAGAATTCATGGGGTAATATGTGTTGGGAGATTTGAAAGGTTAAAAAATCAATTTCCGTTGATAAAGGTTCTAAAGAAAAACGATATTCCAGCCCTATTCATAGGTAAACCTGCCGAAAACCAGAAAGATTATTTCTTTGACTGCGTTGAAGAAGCAAAAAATTCAAAAATTGAATTTGTGGCTCACGTAGACAACAAAGAACTTCACAAATACTATCAGAAATATAAGGTAGTTGCCATTCCTAGCCTTTTTGAAACCTTTGGCCTGAGCGGAATTGAAGGATGGGCTTCTGGATGTAATTTAATCGTTAGCAAAACCCTAGATTCTACAACAGAATTCATTATTCTTGGGGCAGACACCTTTAATCCAACCAGTGAATTAGAAATTGAAAAAGCCTTGCTACAAGCCTTAAAAAAAGGTAAAAACACAGCCTCCCAAAAATTGAGAAACAATTACTCTTGGGAAGAAGCCGCTCTACAACTAGAACATATTTACTCCAAATTGTAATTTATGAAAGTAGCTATTATTGGGAGTAGAGGAATACCGAATCGGTATGGAGGTTTTGAGGAGTTGGCCGAACACCTGTCAATCAGATTAGTACAGTCTGGACATCAAGTTACCGTGTATTCACCAAAACACCATTCTTATAAAGAGAAGGAATTTATGGGAGTAAGGATAATTCACAAATACGACCCTGAAAGTCTAGGGACCATAGGTCAGTTTATTTATGACTTCTTTTGTATAGCAGATTTACAAAAAAGAGACTTTGATGTTATTCTGCAACTGGGGTATACCAGTTCTGCAATTTGGCATTGGATGATTCCAAAAAGAATGCATGTCACAACCAATATGGATGGATTAGAATGGAAGCGTTCAAAATATTCGCCTATGGTTAAACGCTTCTTAAAATGGTCTGAAAAAAAGGTAGCTAAACACAGTCATTTGATGATTGCAGACAATCCTGAAATTGAAAACTACCTTCACCAAAATTACCGAGGCCAAACCGTCTATATTCCCTATGGTGCTGAAATCCCAAAAAAATACGACACCTCTGTATTAGACACCTATAATGTAAAACCTAGAGAATACCATCTAATCATTGCACGTTTAGTTCCCGAAAACAATTTTGAGAAGATATTAGAAGGTGTTTCAAAATCTGAGTGCACCTTCCCTACTTTGGTGATTGGAAATCACGATAATAAATACGGCAAATACCTCAAGAGTAAATTTACCGACAATAGAATTAGGTTTTTAACGGGAATCTATGAAAAGGAAACGCTAAACTCATTAAGACATCATTCACGTCTTTACTTTCATGGGCACACTGTGGGAGGAACCAATCCATCTTTGTTAGAAGCTATGGCATGTAGTTCACTTATTTGTGCTCATTCTAATCCCTTTAACAAAACAATCTTAAAGGAAAATGCATTTTACTTTCTTGATGCAACCGATGTGACTACCGCCATTGACCACCTTCAAGAAGACCATGACTATTCATCAATAAAAAGAAAGAATGAAAGTCAGGTTAGAGATGTATACAATTGGAAAGTGATTACTGAGCAATATGAAATTACACTAAAGCAATCTATACTTCATTAATATATAGAAAAAAGCCTATCTTTAAGTGAAATCAACACTTAATCTGCGCACTTTCTCTCTTTTATTATTGTTTGTTTTTTCAAGTTTATTGGCGCTTTCGCAGCAGAAAAAAACAGAAAGTCATCCTGTAATTCCATTTTCAGATACTCTTTATGTGATAACCCAACCCATGGGAGGGTTTTCTGCGCATGAAAGGGGCCTTGTGGAGGAAGAAAGAATTTCTGAAACAAGCCGTGAAATACCTTTTTATCCAGATTCATTTGAAGTTCACTATAGTGATATTATCAATATTACCTACCGATCTAAAGTATTGGTAAGCATTTCCGAAGAGGATACGCTATTGACCGGAAAAACAAAGGCAGAACTTGCAGAAGAAAGATTCCCAATAATAAAAAACGCTATCACAAAGCAAGCTCGTATTAAAGGAGATAAAAACCTATTGCTGAATATTGCATCTATTGTCATTACCTTGGTGGTTGTAATATTATTGATAAGAGGTATAAGGTGGTTGTTTAAGAAAATAATACTGAAGATATATGGTGATAGAGACCGCTACTTCAAAGGAATTAAGATTAAGAACCTACAAATCATTACAAAAACCCAAGTTGAAACTACCGTTTTTGCCCTTATTAAAGGCCTTAGATGGCTGCTCTACATTCTTGTAGTCTACCTTGCGCTACCCGTGCTTTTTAGTGTTATGCCTTGGGCAGAAGGAATTGCAGACCAAGTGATTTCATGGACACTTTCTCCCATAAAAAGTGTTTTAAGTGGCATCATTAATTACATTCCCAATCTATTTTTTATCGCGATAATATTATTGACCACTCGATACATTTTGCGGTTTGTTAAATTTTTGGCCTTACAAATTGAATCACAAAGTTTATCACTCCCTGGATTTTATCCAGACTGGGCCTTACCCACGTTTAAAATCTTTAAATTCATTATTTACGCCTTTACTCTAGTGGTTATTTTCCCTTATTTACCAGGATCTGATTCTGCCGTATTCAAAGGGGTTTCTGTCTTTTTAGGAATCTTGTTTTCTTTGGGTTCATCATCAGCCATAGGTAATATGGTGGCCGGTTTAGTCATAACATATATGCGTCCTTTTAAAAGAGGAGACCGAGTGAAAATTGGTGTAGTGACTGGTGACGTAGTTGAGAAAAATCTTTTGGTAACTAGAGTAAGAACAATTAAGAATGAAGAAATAACTATTCCTAACTTATCAATTCTAAACGGCCACACGATAAACTTTACCACGGCAAGCGAAAAAAATCAAGGACTCATTTTACATACCACCATAACCATTGGTTACGATGTATCTTGGAGAAAAGTTCATGAGCTTCTCATTGAAGCTGCAAAAAAGACAGAATTAATTGAGGTAGATCCTGCTCCTTTTGTTTTGCAAACCAGTCTTGATGACTTCTATGTTAGTTACCAGATAAATGCATATACAGCCATTCCGAATAAAATGGCTATCACCTATTCAAACCTTTATCAAAATATTCAAGATACATTTGCCGAAGCAGAGATAGAGATCATGTCGCCAAATTACAATGCCATAAGAGACGGAAACCACAAAGCCTATCCAGATCCAGATAAAAAAACTCCAAAAGAGAGCTCTGACACTGAAGAAACTAAGGAATAATTACACACCTTTAAATTTACCGAGAATCATGTTAAGAGCGGTAACGGAAATAATTTTTAGGTCTAAGAGAATTGACCAATTCTCTAGGTAATAAACGTCAGCCTTAACACGCTGTCTCATTTTTTCAGGGTCGGTGGTTTCTCCTCTTAACCCCCTACTTTGAGCTAGCCCAGTTAAACCGGGCAAGATTAAATGCCTAACCATAAAAACATCAATCAATTCTCTGTAAAGCGCTGTGTGCTCAACCATATGCGGACGAGGACCGACTACAGACATTTGGCCCTGAAGAACATTAATAAATTGAGGCAACTCATCTAAATTATGCTTTCTTAAAAATCCACCGAAAGGTGTAATACGACGGTCATTTTCTGTTGCTTGAAGATCTTCAGAATGGTTGTCTACCATGCTTCTAAACTTTAAACAATAAAAAGTTTTGTTGTTAAGGCCGCTTCTTTTCTGCTTGTAAAAAACAGGACCTTTGGAAGTTAACTTTATGAGTAAACCAATAATAGTGAACAACCAAGGAGCAATAAAAATCAAGAAAAGAGATGAAAAGAGAATATCAAAAAGGCGCTTCAATATTTGGTTGTGAGAATACGAAAGGGGCTCTTGTCTCGGATAAACAATGGGTGCCTCACCCAAAAAGTCAACATCTGCTTGCGTCATTAAGGGAAGTCCTAAATCAGGTAAAAAGCGAAAACGCAACAAGTGGCTTTCTGCAAACTGGTACCATGTCTGAACTAATTTAGAATTGTTTTGATAACCACAGTAAACCTCATCAAACTCCATAGTATTTAGGTCTTTAGGAGGTTTTTCTTCCTTTATCCAAAGAACTACTCTCAGGCCATATTCTGGGTGCTGCGATAGGGTTTCATGCAAAGATCGTGATTGTTCAGAGTCTCCCAATAAAATGATCTTCCTAGCATTGGCATCGCGTTTTAAGTAATTTCTCCACCAGTTAAAAAACAATCCTCTAAACACAAACAATGCTGGAATAAGGATGGAGTAAAAGTAAATTAAAAAGAGCCTTGAGTAATAGTAGCCCTTTAGACTGACAATCATCAAAAAGAAGATAAACAGTTGCACCGCAATGGCATTAAAAACTTTAGAAAGCGAGTTTCTAATTTCGGTAGTAGGTTTTAGAGCATATGATTTTAGAACCTGGGTAACTAATACCCATGACAGGTTCATAAACACCCACAACTGCACATAGTAATTGTAATACTGCTCATTCTCTATTCTCAAGTCAGAAAACCGAAGAACACTCGCAATAACAAAAGCCCCATTGATGAGTAACATATCAATGGCTGCTTGCAAATATTTAATCCAACGGTACTTTCTGTTTTGCATACTACAAATCTAAGTCAAAGGTTTTTTCAAACCACAATTTTCTCCAATTGGCTATCTCTTGGTGATTGTCAAAGAAGATTTTTATTTGCCTCTCAGCACTTTCCTTGTCAACCTTTTCCAGAATTTTTCTAGAAGAATTTCTTAGCCTCCTATTGCTTGCGCAACTTGCTTGGACTAAATTAAAGATTACTTGGTCAGTATAGTATTTATAGTAATCCAAGATTTCAAAAGCGGTTTGTCTCACTAAAAAATTTTGATTTGGTGAAGTTTTATCAATCCATAAATCAAAAATCTCATCTTTATTCTCTGCATTTAAAATCTGCATGGTCCTGATAAAAAACAGTGAACCGTCTGCTGATGGCGTTACCGCACCGGTGATTTCATATACCTCTTTGGCATTGATTGGGCCTAATGCCTTAGTAAAGCTTCTCACCACCAACTCACTTGAATCAAGTAGTGACTTTTTAAAAAAATCAAAATCTTCCGTGCGGATGGTCAAGTCTTTATTCACAAAAGACTCTCTAACCGACGATTTCACTTTGTAAAACCAAGGTTCTACTTCAATATCAGGATACAGAATGCCTGCAAAATGGGAGGCCATCCTTTGAGTTCTCACTCCGTATGGTTCATTTAATACTTTTAAGATCAATTTGCCGTGAGCCAACAAATCACCTTCTAAAGATGAAGTGATTTTAGAAAATGCCAATTCTTCATCTATAGGTAGTGAATGATCTAATTGGTTGTTCCACATGGCAAGGTCTTTATCTTCAGTTACCTTTAACAAAGTCCGTTTTCCGGGATAGATTAAAACATTAATTACTCCTTCTGGCAATTCCTCTGTGTAAGGCTTTCCGGGGAAAATCTCTATAGATTTCTCAATAGTGTTATTGGGGAGAAAGAATTGAACCGGCACGGTAATTCCCTTCTCAGGAATATCAATGGCCGAAATTGAAAACCGTCCTTCTTCAACCTTTAAATTAACATGGCCAATCAAATTACCGTAACACCAATAATTTTTAAAAGTCTCTAAATTCAATCCTGAATGCTTTTCAGCAATTTGAAAAAAATCTTCAGTGGTTTTATTCTTAGAATGATCAGAAGTAAGGTACTCCCTTAATGCTAAATAAAAATTTTCACGACCCATTTTGTCCGCCAAAAGGGTAATGACCCACCCCCCTTTTTGATAAAATCTTGCGGAACCCGCTTTTGGGTGGCAAAGAGGATAACCATCATCACTTTCAGCCGAATAAATTTGGCTTCTGGCCTCTTCTAGTCTGTCTCTATACAGTTCTTCTCCCAAAAACACCCTTACCGCTTCCCATTGAAAATAAGTAGCAAATCCTTCGTGAAGCCAATGATGGGTTGCATTGGTTGACGTTTGCCAATTGCCAAACCATTGATGAGCCAGTTCATGGGCATTAATTTCTAAATAAGGCTTGTCATAAGCTGCTCGTTGACCTTCAACGTAGAAATCTCCAAAAATGGTGGCAGAAGTGTTCTCCATGGCACCATGATGAAAGTCTCTTACGGGAATTTGGGAGTATTTTTCCCATGGAAATGGAGTTAATAGGGATTCCATCCAATCAAACAGTTCAGTCGACTTAAAATAGGTGGTTGATCTGCGATCTTCTTGATCAGGGTAAATGTAATTTTCAAGTGGTATTCCTGAAATTGAAGAGTGTTTTTTCTCTGAGTATTCACCCACCCCAATCATTATTAAGTAGGGCGACATAGGTTTATGGACAGAGTATCGCCATTTCTTTAGGCCATGACCAACCTCTTCTTCTACCAACCGTTCGCCATTGCTCAATACTAAATAGTCAGCGTCAAACTCAAGGGTAACGTCCCAAAGCAATTTATCATTTTGGTCATCTACCATGGGCAACCAATGCCTATTATCAATTCCTTGGCCTTGTGTCCAAATTTGCTTTCTCCCCGATTCATCATCCCAACCAATAAAGAACATGCCTTTTCTTGGCTCAGCTATGTAATGAAAGGTAATCTTATGCAATTCGTGCGAGTTCATTTGAATCTTTGGCAAAACACTAAGCCCTCTGGGGTAAACTTTGTGATCTACCGGTTTTCCATCATACAGTACCTCCAAAAAACGAACATTGGGCGCATCAAGCCAAAGGGAATCACTGGGCTTATCAAGAGTTTCAAAAACCAAAGTAAATTGACCTTCAACCTCTCCCTTTTGGGGATGTAAGGAAAGTTCACCAACTAGAATTTGCTGATCAATAATGAGTTCTCTAACCGTATCAACCTTTTCAAGGTACTCTTGACTATAACTGTAGGTAAGCGAAAAAACAAAAAAAGCCAAAAGGCTATTTTTCATTATTCTTCTTTTCATGCTTTATAATTTGGAAGCAGAAAGATACAATTCTCAAATCTACTTTACAGGGTTGACAAAATTTTAAAACGAAACCTTTAGATTTACGTTTTCAATTAAATCGATGTCAGTAGAATTATTAAAAACACCCATTGAATACCTAAAAGGAGTCGGTCCTCAAAGAGCTGACCTCCTAAAAAAGGAATTGGGTATATTTTACTATGAAGATTTACTGACTACCTACCCCTTTAGATACGTTGATAAAAGCAAATACTACAAGGTTAATGAAATTGCCAATGTTCAAGCAGAGGTTCAGATAGTTGGAAAAATAAAGGACATAAAAGAAGTAGGTTCGCCTAGAAAAAAGAGACTTACAGCAACCTTTTATGACGAGACGGGATCTATAGAGCTCGTATGGTTTAAAGGAGTGAGGTGGATTAAACCAACCTTAAAAGAAAACACCGATTATGTTTTATTTGGCAAGCCGTCATTGTTCAATAACAAATTTAATATTGCGCACCCAGAGTTAGAACCAAAGGAAGAAGCGACCGAAGGTCACACACCCGGATTGCATCCCGTTTATCCTTCTACAGAAAAATTGAGTGGAAAAGGACTCAACGCTAAGGGGATTGCCAAAATCATGAAAACCCTCTTACTGCAGCTTAAGGGTACTTTACATGAATTTATGCCTCCTGATATTCTTGAAAAAACAAAGGTCATGAGTAGAGGTGAAGCACTTATTCAAATTCACTTTCCTCAAGACATTCAAAAGTTAGAGGCCGCTAGGACAAGGTTAAAATTCGAGGAATTCTACCTTTTACAACTCAGTGTTTTACAACAAAAGAACTTTCATAAAACCCAGTTTAAGGGCTACCCCTTTACTCAAGTTGGACATTGGTTTAATACTTTTTATTCAGATCACCTACCCTTTGAATTGACAGAAGCCCAGAAAAGGGTAATCAAAGAAATTAGGTTTGACCTTGGTTCAGGAAGACACATGAATCGATTGGTTCAAGGGGATGTTGGGTCTGGAAAAACCATCGTGGCTTTAATGTGCATTTTGTTAGCCATTGACAATGGTTTTCAGGCCGCCTTGATGGCACCTACTGAAATATTAGCGAAACAACATTATCAAAGTTTACTAGAATTTACTGAAACAATGGGGCTTTCAATAGCTTTGCTTACGGGTAACGTTAAAGGAAAACAAAGAGCCCTAGTACTCGAAGGCCTTAAGGACGGAAGCATTCACTTTGTAGTTGGCACCCATGCATTAATTGAACCTACGGTTGTATTTAAAAATATTGGGCTATCGGTTATTGATGAGCAACACCGCTTTGGTGTTGCGCAAAGAGCTGCCTTATGGAAGAAAAACAACTTGCCCCCTCATATTCTAGTTATGACGGCTACCCCTATTCCGAGAACACTAGCCATGAGTGTTTATGGCGACTTAGATCTATCTGTAATTGACGAGTTACCACCGGGAAGAAAACCCATTTCTACCGTCCACAAATTTGACGCTAACCGATTGCGAATCTTTGGATTCATCAAAGAACAAATTGACCTAGGAAGACAAATTTATATTGTTTACCCACTAATTGAAGAAAGTGAAAAGTTAGACTACAAAGACCTAATGGACGGCTACGATTCAATTACGAGGGCTTTCCCTATGCCAAAGTATCAAGTAAGCATTGTTCATGGAAAAATGAAACCTGAAGACAAAGACCATGAGATGGAGCGCTTTGTAAAAGGACAAACTCAAATAATGGTTGCCACAACAGTGATTGAAGTAGGGGTAAATGTACCCAACGCCTCTGTAATGATTATTGAAAGTGCTGAGAGATTTGGCCTAAGCCAACTACATCAGCTTAGAGGTCGCGTGGGTCGAGGGGCCGAAAAGTCTTACTGCATTCTAATGACAGGTCACAAATTAAGTGATGATGCCAAAACAAGAATGGAAACTATGGTAAAAACCCAAGATGGGTTTGAAATTGCAGATGTAGACTTAAAGCTTAGAGGTCCTGGAGATTTAATGGGGACCAAACAGTCAGGACTTTTAGACCTAAAAATTGGCGACATTTCTAAAGACCAAAATTTACTGAGCCTGGCCAGAGAATGGGCACAATATACCTTGAAAAAAGACATTCGTTTAGAGGCCCCTGAGAACAGAAACCTTCGTGAAGTGTTCTTAAGAAAGTATAAGGCCAAAATGAGTTGGAGTAGAATTTCATAAAATTCTCTATAATATCAATATTGATGCTCTTTACATGAGGTTAATTAACGACCTTTGCACTCCAAAATTAGATAAGCAAGTAAATGTCTCCGGTAAAAAAGATTTTTAAAAAAGGTCACGTATACCACGTATACTACAGAAGGTCAGGTGGTTATAGGTTTTTAGGAAAAAACTTCTTTAAATTACTTATCGGTATCTTGATTTTTGGAGCTGCCATTTGGCTTCTTAACACGTATGTATTTGACATTACAACCTTAACCGATTACATCACAAAAAAACTTCCGATGTGGCTTGTTCTCACTACGCTTTTAGCGTCAGAAAGTGTTTTAGGCTTGCTTCCTCCTGATGTTTACATCATTTGGGCTAAAGGGTTAGAAAACCCTGAATTAATGGTTTTTGTTTTAGCATTGATTAGTTACGCGGGCGGAATCATCTCTTACTTCATTGGCACAAAACTGCACAGACTGCCCAAGGTTCATCAATGGGTAGATATTAAATTTAAAGAGCAATTCACCACATTGAAAAAATTTGGGGGACTACTTATTTTCTTAGCTGCCATGACCCCTCTGCCCTTTTCTCCCGTGTCAACGGTAGCCGGCGTGGTTGATTTTCCTTTTAAAACCTATTTAATTGTAGCACTAAGTCGTTTCTTGCGATTTTTTGTTTACGCTTTAGTGTTATTTCAGATGGTTTAGAAAAACATCGGAAAATCAAATACCAATTCCTATTTTTGCTCAACGTTTACAGAATTGATAAAGAGAAGTTTACTTCAAAACAATAACTGCATTAGATGAAAGTTTCTTACCACTGGTTAAAAGAATATTTACCGATTGAAAGAAGTGCCGAAGAAATTGGCGACATCCTTACTGATATAGGATTAGAAGTTGAAGGCATTGAACCCTTTGAAAGGGTAAAAGGCGGACTAAAAGGAGTTGTGGTAGGTGAAGTTTTAACTTGTGAACAGCATCCTAATGCAGATAAACTAAAAGTTACCACCGTAAACATCGGAAATGACACCCCGCTGCACATTGTATGCGGCGCTCCTAATGTGGCGGCTGGCCAAAAAGTTCTAGTGGCAACCATTGGCACAGAGATTCACACAGAGGAAGGATCCTTTACTATTAAAAAGGGAAACCTTCGCGGTGAAGTTTCAGAAGGAATGATTTGTGCTGAAGATGAATTAGGCCTAGGTAAGTCTCATGATGGAATTTTGGTTTTAGATGAAAAAGCAGTTCCAGGTCAATCAGCGGCTGAGTTTTTAAATATTGAAACCATTCCTGTTTTTGAAATCGGCCTTACCCCTAACCGTGCAGATGCCATGGGCCATTATGGGGTTGCTCGTGATTTACGTGCAGCGCTAAAAAGGAGAGGTGAAGAAAAACTGATGAGTTTACCTAGCACAGCTCAATTCAAAGTTGACAATACTTTAAGAGTTATTCCGGTAGAGATAAAGGACAAAAGTGCTTGCCCACATTATATGGGAATTACCTTGACGGATGTTGTGGTAAAAGAATCTCCAGAGTGGTTGAAAACCAACCTAAAAAGTATAGGTCTAAAACCCATTAACAACGTAGTAGATATTACAAACTACGTTCTACATGAAACAGGCCACCCCCTGCACGCCTTTGATGCTGACGCAATTAAAGGTCAAAAGGTTATTATTCAAACCTTGCCAGAAGGCACTGAGTTTACCACTCTTGATGAAAAAGAAAGAAAACTTTCTGATCAAGATTTGATGATCTGTAATGCAGAAGGAGAGCCAATGTGTATTGCAGGTGTTATGGGTGGACTTGAAAGTGGCGTTAACGAAAATACAAAAACAGTTTTTCTAGAGTCTGCCTTGTTTAACCCTGTTAGAATTAGAAAAACGGCTAAACGCCATGCCTTAAACACGGATGCTAGCTTTAGATACGAAAGAGGTGTTGATGCCTCTATGACAGATTACGCATTGAGAAGAGCTGCTTCTTTGATGATTGAAATTTGTGGTGGCAAAGTGTCTTGCGAAATACAAGAAGAAGGGAAAGCACCTCTTGACCCTTTTACGGTTACCATAACTTTAGAAAGAGTTGAGCAGATTATTGGTCAAGAAATCTCCAAAGATCTAATGTATGATATTCTTCAAAGTCTTGACATAAAAGTTGTGGCAGAAAACGGTAGAGAATGGCACCTAGAAGTTCCCAACTACCGCGTTGATGTTACTAGAGAGGCTGATGTGATTGAAGAGATTTTGAGAATTTATGGCTTTAACCATATTGAGCTTCCAAAGAAAATGGCGATCAGCGTAGAGCATATGCCCGCCAAATCTAAAGAGAAAATTTCTTCGGTAATCAACAGGGCATTAGTAGCCATGGGGTCGACTGAAATAAAAAACAACTCTTTAACCAAAGAAGACTATTACACAGAGAACTCTGTATTTCGTTTTGACAAATCCGTTAAAATCCTAAATCCACTAAGTAGAGACTTAGGGGTTATGAGACAAACGTTATTATACGGCGGACTTGAATCGATAAGCTATAACCTAAAGAGAAAGAGAGCTACCATAAGCCTTCATGAGTTCGGAAAGGTATACGGCAAAGGAGGTAGTGGGTTTTACGAAAGTGAAAAACTGTCTATTTGGATGGCCGGAAACCAAACCGGTGAGCAGTGGTTTGAAAAAGTTAAGCCTTTTAGTTTCTTTAGACTTAAAGGACAAATTGAAGCGCTTTGTTCAAAATTGGGCTTAGAGAGTTTCGATTTATCAGAGGCTAATTCTCCCCTTTATTCTTCAGCCTTTTCATTAAAAATCGGAAAGCAGAACATTGGAATTATGGGAATTGTTTCAAAATCAACCACCAAAGAATTCGACATAGACACTCCTGTATATTACGCAGAATTAGATTGGGAAAAGTTAGTAACCTTAGCGCAAAATGCTATAACTACCTTTAAACCTATTTCCATTTATCCTGAAGTACGAAGAGACCTGGCCTTGTTAATAGATAATTCTGTAAGCTATGCAGAATTAAAAGCCATTGCTGAAAAAACTGAAAACAAGATTTTGAAAAAGGTAAACTTGTTTGATGTGTACCAAGGCAAAAACCTTCCAGAGGGCAAAAAGTCTTACGCTATGTCATTCATCTTCCAAGATCAGAACAAAACCTTGAATGATAAGCAAGTTGAAAAAACCATGTCTAAGTTAATCAACAGTTACAAGACTGAAGTCAACGCTGAGTTGAGATAAGATATTTAGAGACATTCCGCTTTCGCGGGATGGCTTTTCAAAACAATTTTTGATGTAAAGGGTATATATTTTGTGTTAAAAATAGCTTTTCATCCCATTTACCATCATCCGCTACCTGCAGGGCATCGTTTTCCTATGGAAAAATACAGCCTGCTGCCCGAACAATTGATTTACGAAGGAACCTGCTCTGAATCAAACTTCTTCGTCCCTACTCCTCTTTCAAAAGAAGAAATATTAAAAACTCATTGCAGCATTTACTTTGAAAAATTAAAAAACCAAACGCTGTCTCGCCAAGAAGAAAGAAAAACGGGGTTTCCGCTTACCCAACAATTGTTTGAAAGAGAAATCACCATTGTTGGCGGAACCGTAGAAAATACTGAATTCGCTCTAAAGTATGGAGTATCCATGAACATTGCCGGCGGAACTCATCATGCTTTTTATGACAGAGGCGAAGGATTTTGTTTACTTAACGATATTGCCCTCGGTGCAAATCACCTACTAGAAAAAAATCCAAATTGGAAAATATTGGTCGTAGACCTAGACGTACATCAAGGTAATGGCACGGCAGCTATCTTTGAAAACGAACCGAGGGTTTTTACTTTTAGCATGCACGGTGGCAACAATTATCCTCTACACAAAGAAAATTCAGATTTAGATATTGAATTACCCGATGGAATAGAAGATAATGAATATTTAAAGTTATTAGATTTTCATTTAAAGAAAACCTTAGCCATGGTGGAGCCTAACTTCATATTTTTTCAATCAGGTGTTGACATCATCAATACAGATAAATTAGGCAGGCTGGGAGTTTCTATAAACGGCTGCAAAATGAGGGACCAATTGGTTCTTTCACTTTGTAAGGAAAACAACATTCCACTGGCCATTTCAATGGGAGGTGGTTACTCACCAAACATAAAAGATATTATTGAAGCTCACGCAAACACTTATAGACAAGTGCAGGAAATATTCTTCTAGGTTCCTGAAATCATTTGCAAGGTTTAAATCTTTTGGGTAAATAATATTTGATAACTCAAATGCTTCTCTTCAAAGAGGTACCGGACTTCTAGAATGGGAAATTGATTTAAATCCCAAAGAATTAAAAAAAAGTGATTAATCGCTATAAAATAGAGTTCCCTAGTGATGTGAATCTAAATTTTAATTAATAAAAAAAGGGGTCCTAACGGTCCCCTTTTTTCTATTAAAATATCATGTTCTTAATGTCCTAGTTTATCTCCCAAGGCATTGTCATAATCTTTTTTATAGTCAGAGATGTCACCCCAATCTTCGTCATCAATCCTTACAGACCCTTTGGTAACGTGACCTACAAGGTCAAATTCGCAACCGTTAAGCATCATTAAATCAATGAAGTCATCTTCGTGCTCTGAAGAAACAGTAACCATTACTCTAGATTGGCTTTCACCAAACAAGTAAGCATCTTTTCTAATGGCAGAATCTGTAGTAATATCAAATCCAAGATTTGATGCCATTCCCATTTCTGCTAAAGCGATAAAGATTCCACCTTCAGAAACATCATGGGCTGCATTAATTACACCCTTTCTAATAAGCATCTTGATCTGCTCTTGGTTTGCGTACTCTTCTTCTAAGCTAAAGAATGGCGCAGGTGAGTTCTCAACTCCGTGCATTCTAACTAAATATTCTGAAGAATTTAAATCGTTGCGATTTTCACCAATTAAATAAATAAGATCACCCTTTTGTTTAAAAGGAATGGTCATGATATGCTTTTTATCCTCAACCACACCAATCATTCCGATGGTAGGCGTAGGGAAAACTGGCTCAATCTTGTTGTTTATTGCGGTTTGATTGTAGAAACTTACGTTACCACCTGTTACAGGAGTTTTAAATTTCTCACAAGCCTTCTTCATTCCTTTGATGGCTCCAACAAACTGCCAGTAAACTTCTGGGTTATATGGGTTACCAAAATTCAAACAATTGGTAATGGCTGAAGGCACACCCCCAGAAACAACAATGTTTCTAGCCGCTTCAGATACAGCAATTGCAGTTCCTTGTTCTGGATTAGCATTTACATATCTAGCATTACAATCAACCGTCATGGCTAAAGCCTTGTTAGAACCTTTGATGTTTACAATTGCTGCATCAGAAGGACCATTGGTTGACATATTTACAGTACCAACCATACTGTCATATTGCTCATAAACATATCTCTTAGAAGCAATATTTGGTAATGATACCATTTTCTTAGCTACTGAATAAAGATCTTTAGGCTCTTTAACGGTGTTGATATCAAACTCTTGATTTTCTTTAAAGCTTGCTGGCTCTCTAAACTCTCTGTAATATACAGGAGCTCCACCACCAAGAACAAGAGGAGTTGCAGGTGTTTGAGCGATTAGCTCACCGTGCCAGTAATATTCAAGGTTGTCTTCTGCGGTTACCTCTCCAATACACTCACAGTTAATGTCCCATTTCTCAAAAATTGCCTCAACATCAGCCTCACGACCTTTGTCAACCACAACAAGCATACGCTCTTGAGATTCAGAAAGAAGAATTTCCCAAGGCTCCATATTGTCTTGACGCAATGGCACCTTGTCTAAATCTATTCTCATTCCAAGTCCACCACCTGCACTCATTTCTGAGGTAGAACAAGTAATTCCAGCGGCACCCATATCTTGCATTCCAACTACTGCACCTGTTTCAGCAAGGTCCATAGTTGCTTCTAAAAGAAGTTTTTCTTGGAATGGGTCACCAACTTGTACTGATGGAATATCATCTGCAGAATCTTCAGTAAGATCTTTAGACGCAAAAGCAGCTCCGTGAATACCGTCTCTTCCCGTTGATGATCCAACGATGTAAACAGGATTACCCACACCACCTGACTTTGCACTTATTTGTTTACCCACTTTTACAATCCCCGCAGAAAATGCGTTTACTAGTGGATTTTGCTCATAGCTTTTATCAAAATATACTTCACCTCCTACGGTTGGAATACCAAACGAGTTTCCGTAGTCACCAATACCTTTAACTACTCCTTTCAACAACCACTTGGTTCTATCAGAGTCAATATCTCCGAAGCGAAGTGAGTTTAATTGAGCAATCGGACGAGCACCCATGGTAAAGATATCTCTGTTAATACCTCCCACACCAGTGGCAGCACCTTGATAAGGCTCAAGCGCCGAAGGGTGATTGTGAGACTCAATCTTAAAGGCACATGCAAGGCCGTCACCAATATCAACTAATCCAGCGTTTTCTTCACCGGCTTTTACTAGCATATGTGGACCATCCTTAGGAAGGGTCTTTAACCATACAATAGAATTTTTATAAGAACAGTGCTCACTCCACATGACAGAGTAAATACTCAACTCAGTAAAGTTTGGAGTTCGTCCAAGAATTTCACAAATCTTATCAAACTCTTCAGGTAAAAGTCCGAGGTCCTTAGCAGTTTCAACGGTAACCTCTGCAGTAACTGATGACATAGTATTCATTTTGAATTGTAGTGCAAAGGTACGTCAATTCAATTTGAGAATAAAGTGATTATTGCATTTCATTATTCACTAATTAGACTTTTTGTGTTGATAATATTTCACCCCTACTCCTAATGCCCCACCTAATACCCACAACAAATGCGGAGAAATGGGCACTGGCTTAGGACCAAAATCAGGCTGCGCCTGAATTTCTGATTGAAAACAAAGAATAAAAAACAGGGTTAATACTAAGAGAATACGTCGATAAAAAAAAGGCATGTGATAAGTTTTAATAGTTCCTTTACCTTAAATTTATAACCTTTCCTCGTGGTGAATCGAGTAATAATCAATTGTAATCGAATGAAACTTTTTAAAATAGTATACCCCTTAACTTTACTCTCCTTTTTGGTCGGATGTCAAAGTCAAAAACCTAAAATTGACGTATGGATTTTTGGAAGTTACTTTCATAATGACTCTATTGTAGAAGGATGGTTAGGAATAGACAATGAAAGAATTGTTCATGTAGGTTCTGAACCTAATCAACCTTCAAAAGACACCATACTTTTCAAAAATCAATTTATTTACCCAGGGTTTATGGATGCACATGTGCATTCTTTCGGTTATGCAAATTCTTTGTTTGAAGTTTCACTTTTTGGTTGCCAATCAGAAGAAGAGGTCATAAACCGAATCACTGAATTTGTAAAAAAACACAAAAACATAGCATTTATTGAAGGTCGCGGCTGGGACCAAAACAAGTTCCCCTCTAAAGAATTCCCAAACCATAGCAAGTTAAGCGAAGCCTTTCCCGACATTCCGGTTGTGTTAAAAAGAGTAGACGGACATGCACTTTGGGCAAATCAAAAAGCCATTGAAAACTCACTCATTAAGCCTGATACCAGTGTTTCCGGCGGACTTATAGTAAAATCCTCGGAAGGGAAATTCACCGGAATATTTATTGACGAAGCCATGTCTTTGATAAAAGTGCCTGGAAAAACATTTGAGACAGATAAAGAAAGACTATTGGCAGCTGAAAAAAACTGGTATGCCGCAGGCTTAACTAGTCTGGGTGATGCGGGATTATCCTTAGACGAAATCATGACCCTAGATTCATTATATAAAACCCAAACCTTAACCATACCTATGTATGCCATGGCCTTGGCCAACGATGAAAACCTTAGCTATTTCAAAAAAAATGGTCCGATACAAAAAAATAGATATACCCTTAAAGCATTTAAGGTGGTTTCTGACGGTGCCTTGGGCAGTAGAGGAGCGTGCTTATTACATCCCTATTCTGATGATCCTCATCATTTTGGACTGCTGATAGAAACCCCTGAGAGGGTTTATGAAATTGCTGAATTGGCTCGCAGTATTGACTTTCAAGTAAACACTCATGCAATTGGTGACTCAGCAAACAGAGTGATATTAAACCAATATGCTTCCGTATTAAAAGGCAAAAACAACTTTCGTTGGAGGATAGAACACGCGCAAATTGTAAACCCTAGTGATTATCACTTATTTTCTGAAAATTCAATTCTACCTTCTATTCAGCCGACCCATGCAACCTCTGATATGTATTGGGCCGAAAACAGGCTGGGACCAGAAAGAATAAAAAACGCCTATTCGTATAAAAACTTGATAGAGCTCAACGGATTAGTGGCTCTTGGAACTGACTTTCCGATAGAAGACATCTACCCTATTGAGACTTTTTATGCTTCGGTAGCGAGAAAAGATGCAACAGGATTTCCTAAAGATGGATTTTTGATGGATCAAGGATTGACCCGATTAGAAACATTAAAAGGCATGACGATTTGGGCTGCCTATGCTCAATTTCAAGAAAGTGAAAAAGGCTCAATTGATGTGGGAAAATACGCGGACTTTACTATATTAGACACAGACATATTATCATGTCCTGAAAATGAAATATTAAACACAACGGTAACTTCTACCATAATAAGAGGTGAAGAAGTTTATCGAAACCAATAAATCACCTATGGAATCTATGAAAAATGAACCAAAGAGGTTATTTGATTTTGCACATTACGCATTAGAGAATTATCCAAGAAAAGACTGTTTAGTCACAAAAGTCAACGGAGAATGGAAAGCCACTTCAACCCAAGAATTTGTTGATTTAGGATATCAGATGAGCGCAGGTCTTCTAAAATTAGGTGTAAAGGCTGGAGATAAAATTGCGATTATCTCTTCTAATAACCGAACCGAGTGGAACATCACTGATCTTGGAATATTACAAACGGGTGCCATTGATGTACCTGTATACCCTACCATTTCTGAAGAAGATTATGAATATATTTTTAACGATGCGGGGGTATCTTACTGTTTCATTTCTGATGAAGGATTATTTGAAAAGGTATCAAACCTAAAAGAAAAGGTTAGCTCTCTTAAGGAGATTTATAGTTTTGAAGAAATTAAAGGCTGTAAACATTGGACGGAGATTTTAAAACTGGGTGAGAATCCTGACATAGAAGCCATTGAACAAATAAAATCAAATATTTCAGAAACTGATTTAGCAACTTTAATTTACACCTCTGGAACTACCGGAAGACCGAAAGGAGTTATGCTTTCTCACCGAAATGTTGCACACAACGCAACTACTTCTAGAGGTAGGTTACCCGTTGGCTCTGATGCCATCGGGCTAAGTTTTTTACAGCTTTGTCATATTTATGAAAGAATGTTGATTTATCTATACTGCTATACTGGCATGGGCTTGTATTATGCTGAGTCGCTAGAAACCATTGGTGATAATTTAAGAGAAATTAAACCTCACGTTTTTACAGCAGTACCGAGGCTTCTAGAAAAAACTTACGACAAGATTATCGATAAGGGGACCCACCTTACCGGCTTAAAAAAAGCTTTATTCTTTTGGGCGGTTTCTTTGGGTGAAGAATATGACATTCACGGTAAAAGTTCCTTTTACAAGTTTAAGTTGAGCATAGCTAGAAAACTGATTTTCTCTAAATGGCAAGAAGCCCTTGGAGGCAGAGTAGAAGCCATTGCCAGTGGATCTGCAGCCTTAAACCCAAAGTTGGCAAGAGTATTCTTAGCGGCTGGAATTAATGTTCAAGAGGGGTATGGTTTAACGGAAACATCGCCAGTAATTTCTGTGAACTGTCCTGAAAATGACGGCACAAGAATAGGTACCGTGGGGCGTGTCATTAAAGATGTTACGGTTAAAATTGCAGAGGATGGAGAAATCTTGGTTAAAGGCCCTAATGTAATGATGGGCTATTACAACAAACCCGATTTAACGGCAGAGGTAATTGATGAAGATGGATATTTCCATACGGGAGATATTGGCACTTTCGTGGAAGGTGACTTTTTAAAAATTACCGATCGAAAAAAAGAAATTTTCAAAACTTCTGGAGGTAAGTACATTGCCCCTCAAATTATGGAAAATTCATTCAAAGAATCTCACTTCATTGAGCAAATCATGGTTATTGGAGAAGGAGAAAAACACCCTGCTGCATTGATTCAACCAGATTTTAATTTCTTGAGAAGTTGGTGTAAAAGAAAAGGCATTGAATACACTACTAATGAAGAAATGGTTCAGAATGAGCGCATTTTGAATAGAATTCAAAAAGAAATTGACAATGCCAACCAACAATTTGGAAAATGGGAACAAATCAAAAAATTTGAATTGACTCCTGATGTATGGTCAATCGAAGCGGGACAAATGACTCCTACATTAAAACTGAGGAGAAAACCTATTCTGAAAATGTATCAAAAACAATTCAAGGCCATTTACGGTCATGAAAAAGAATTCAATTAATAATTAAAAATCCCGCTTTCGCGGGATTTTTTTTATCAAAGAATAAAAGAATAACATCTTCGTTAATTGATTAATTGTTTTCTTTGTTAAATGCTGAAAAGACTCCTTTTATTCACTCTTCTTATTGCAGTAATTCCAACCTACTCACAAGTAGGAGGAACGAGTGTTTATAGCTTTTTAAACGCAATTCCTTCTGCAAGAATAAGTGGCCTATCGGGTCTTCATTTGGCTCACCCCGATGCAGATTTAAGTTTGGGATTTGTAAATCCTTCTTTACTGAACAAAGAATATAGCGGGCTTTTAGGCCTAAACTATGTTGACTTACCCGCAGGTGTCAATATGGGTGAAGTAGCCTATTCTCAAGACTTTAATAAGTATGGAACCTTTTTAATAGGATTTAAATACGTTTCTTACGGTGATGATTTTAAGAGAACTTTGATTAACTCACAGGTAGTGGGCAGTTTCTCTTCAGCAGATTATATGATGCAAATTGGTTGGGGATATGAATTAGATACCAACTGGAGCGTGGGCGCAAACCTTAAGATAATTAACGGCTCCTATGCAGAATTTTCAAGCTGGGGTGCCGCATTTGATTTAGCAGCCACCTATAGAGTTCCTAAAACTCAAATAATCATGGCGATTATGGCTAAAAATGTAGGCTTTCAAATCACTCCATTCCATGAAAATTCAGAACCCCTACCCTTTGACCTTCAATACAGTATTAGCCAAAAGTTTAAGCATGTACCGTTGAGATGGGGAATTCATTTTGAAAAACTTCATAAATGGGACCTTACCTATGACGATCCCAATGCCTACACTAGAGACTTTGTTACCGGTGAATTGGTCTACAATGAACCTAACTTTTTGAATAAATTTATCAGACACGTGGCCATCTCTGCAGAGTTAAGTCCTTCGGATAAGTTCTGGCTAAATGTAGGCTATCACTTTAGAAAACAACTAGAAATGACCATTCCCACACGCCGTTCTTCTGCAGGACTTAGTTTTGGGTTAGGATTTAAACTTTATAAGTTTAGGCTAGGTTATTCAAATACAAACATGAATGTGGCAGGAAGAATGCACCACATAAGCATTACCACTCGCCTAGGAGACTTTTAACCATGTCAAAAAAAATCACCATTGCCCTTGATGGGTATTCCTCAACCGGTAAAAGCACACTCGCTAAAAATCTAGCCAAAGCTCTTGGTTACGGTTTTATTGACACCGGAGCTATGTATAGATCGGTTGCATTATTCGCTTTAGAGAATGGAATTATTGTTGACGATTCTATAAATGAAGAAGAACTTGTTAAGGCACTGCCAAAAATCAATATTTCATTTGAATACGACCGAGATTCAGAACTGAATACTACCTTTTTAAACGGACGTAAAGTAGAATCTGAAATCAGAGACCTTGCCGTTACAAAATGGGTAAGTAAGGTCAGCGCCATTGTTGCCGTTAGAAAATACCTGGTCACTATGCAGCAAAAAATGGGTGCGGGAAAAGGGGTTGTTCTAGATGGTAGAGATATTGGCACAGTTGTGTTCCCGAATGCAGAATTGAAAATTTTCATGATCGCTGATCACGATGTTAGAGCCCGAAGAAGGTTTGACGAACTAACGCAAAAGGGAATTAAAACAACCTTTGAAGAGGTGAAAAAAGGATTAGCAGAAAGAGACCATGAAGATGAAACTAGAGAAGAAGGTCCCTTGACAAAAGCAAAGGATGCTATTGTGCTCAACAATACTCATTTAACGCGAGAAGAACAATTTAATAAGGCATTGAGCTGGGCAAGAGAAGCCGAAGAAAAATAGTTTTTATTCTATTTTGAGAAACTAGAGACCGTAAGCTTTTCGGCAACCAGTAATTCTTTGATGTAATCAATGTAATTTCTCATGGCCACCTCCCTTGGCATGCCTTTTAATCGCTTCCATGCATCGTGCATAAAAGTTTCTACTACGGTAGAGTTTTCTTCAGGCCTATCCGATGTGCAATCTCCCTCTTGTGCTTGTTTAAAGAAGCCATAAGCAATCAACATCTTGTCAGGAGTTTGTTTGGGCATAAGTCGCCCTATTTCTACAAACCTTTCAAACTCTTCTTTGATGGACTCTTTAGACATAGTACTATTGGTTACATTCCAAATTTAATACAATTTCAATCTTTTTTCGGCTCAGGTTCACAAGGTTGTGAACAGAAGTATTAACAACTATTTCAGTGTGGCAATCTTCGTTACGCCCCCTTTTGGTTTGTCACCCACTGCTACGTGAATTTCAGCATCTAATGGTAATAACAAGTCAACTCTTGAACCAAATTTAATAAAGCCAGACTCTTGGTTCTGATTGACTGTCATATCGCTTTTTGCGTACATAACAATCCTTCTAGCCAATGCTCCTGCAATTTGTCTATACAACACTTCACCTTTATCAGATTGAACCACTACGGTAGTTCTTTCGTTTAAGGTAGAACTCTTGGGGTGCCATGCCACTAAAAACTCACCGGGGTGATATTTTGCATACGTCACTTTACCCGCTACAGGAAAACGGTTAACATGAACATTTAAAGGGGACATAAATATGGAAACCTGCTTTCTCTTTCCTTTAAAATACTCTGGTTCTTCTACCTCTTCAATCACAACAACTTTTCCGTCTGCAGGAGCAATTACATCACCTTCAGAAAAGGTTAAGGCTCTTGACGGAACCCGGAAGAAATACATTAAAAACAAGACAATAAAAATGACAACAGCCCATAAGATAGAACTGAAAACAGCACTTTCAACTAAGTACTCAGTAGTAATAAATACTAAAACGATGAGAGCCATTGCAATCATCATGGCAGGACGTCCTTCTCTGTGAAGCTTCATGCGTCTAATTAAAAATTGTTAAGTACATATATAACATCGGTGCAACAAATAAATAACTGTCTAGTCGATCTAAAATACCTCCGTGGCCAGGCATAATATTCCCTGAATCTTTTACTCCAGCAAGCCGTTTAATTTTAGACTCTAACAAGTCTCCAAAAGTTGCTGCCAAAGATACGAGCAGTGAGGGCAAAATTAATCCAAAAATATTTGTTTCAATAAACAGCCCTTGAGATTGCATAATCCATAAAATCAAAAAGGCTCCAACCACTCCACCCACAAATCCTTCAATAGTTTTTTTAGGTGAATATTTAGGAGATAATGGATGTTTCCCTATGGCTCTACCTACCAAATAAGCAAACGTATCATTAGCCCAAATAGCCGCGAAAATTGAAATTAACACAAATGGTTTGTACTCTCCGCTTTGAAATGGAATCAACAATCCAAGTCCTATGGGCAAGGAAAGGTATGTGAAAACCGACAGAAAAGATTGCTGTGGCTTATTAGTATAAAAATAAATTACATGTCCTAATACAACAAACCCTGCCAATAAAGCTAAAGGCAGTGCCATGGGAGGATTGCCTTTTATTATCCAAAACCCAAGGGAACCAAAAAACAATACTCCCAAAAAAATAGAAGAATACGTTTCCTTTTTAGGAAGGGCTAGTTTTTTCAACGCTACCCATTCTCTCAAGCTTAAAATAAAAAAAAGTGAACTGGTTAATAACCAAGAAGTTTTTCCAAAATACAATCCGCCAATAATAAGCGCAATATAAACCACACCCGAAAGGGCGCGAGTGACTATTTCATTCATAGTTTAAGATCGTCTTCTACCAATAACAAATAAAGGTTTCTATTTTTATTAGAGTCTGCAGAAGCTTGAATTACTCCATTATCTCTAGGACCTTTTAAAGTAGAAATTTGGGTAGGTCTTTTGTCTTTGTACTTACTATTAATCTTTCCCATTCCGGCCGTTAGGTTTGGAACTATCAGTGAGGTTTTACCGAAAATAATGTGAGTTTCTGGTAGATCAGATAGGCTTTTTCCAGAGGTCTGAAATCCATCAATCATAATTCCACCATTAAAAGAAACTAAGGCTTCACAAGTGGTTAGTATACCATCTGAGGTATTACAATCTTCAGAGAGAGCCATTTTTTGATGTTTAAGCAATGACTTTAATTCATCCTCTGGAACGAACAAATTCTTTACTCCCGTTTCGTGTAAAATACGCTGAAGGTTAGTTACGGCATCTTCATTAGATTCGCAATAAAGAAAGTTGCCACCAGCTTCAGTAAACTTTTTTACAAATTTTAAATCATCTGGTTCTTCCTTACGGGGACCATAAGGACTTACTTCAGGATTTTCTTGCTCTGAATCAGAAGGTTTGCCACTTAAAGCGGAGAAAAACTTTGAAAAAAAACTATTCTTTGAGCCCTGACCCATTCAATGATATTATTAGACGTACGGAACTAAAATAAAACATTGGTTGAGAAGTACAATGAAATCTCAACCAATGTTTTAAAACTTTAGCTTTTTAAGGCTCTTGAATACACGCTAAACGTCTTTGTTTATAGGGGTTTCAGACGATTCTTCATCAGATGAAATTGATGTAATCTCTTCTTTAGGTTTTGAAGGGTTATTCTCTACTTCTTCTTTCTTCTCCCACTTTCGAGGTCCAAAGATCCTTTCAAGGTCTTCTTTAAAAATCACTTCTTTCTCCAATAATCTCTCTGCCAATTCAGTAAGCTTATCCTTATTTTCTGCTAAAAGCTTTAGAGTTCTTTGATATTGGTTTTCAATAATTGAATGAATTTCTTCATCAATCATCTGTGCCGTTTTCTCAGAGTAAGGTTTAGAAAAATTGTATTCAGACTGACCACTAGAATCATAGTAAGTAATGTTACCTATCTTCTCATTTAACCCATAAATAGTAACCATGGCTCTAGCTTGCTTGGTCACTTTTTCTAAGTCACTTAAAGCCCCAGTAGAAATTTTACCAAACACCAATTCTTCAGCAGCTCTACCCCCTAGTGCGGCGGCCATTTCATCATGTAATTGTTCAGTATTGGTAATCTGTCTTTCTTCTGGAAGATACCACGCAGCACCTAAAGACTTCCCTCTTGGCACAATGGTTACTTTTACTAAAGGTGACGCATGTTCTACCATCCAACTTACTGTAGCATGTCCTGCTTCATGAAAAGCAATTACCTTTTTCTCTTCTGGGGTAATAATTTTCGACTTCTTCTCTAGTCCACCTACAATTCGGTCAACAGCATCTAAAAAATCTTGTTTATTAATCCCTTTTTTATTCTTTCTTGCAGCAACTAATGCTGCCTCATTACATACATTAGCAATATCTGCTCCTGAAAAACCAGGCGTTTGCTTTGCTAAAAACTCAATATCAAGGGTATCATCAAGTTTTAATGGCTTAACATGAACTTCAAAAATTTCTTTTCTTTCATTTAAGTCAGGTAGATCAACATAGACAATGCGGTCAAACCTACCCGCTCTTGTCAGTGCCCTATCTAAAATATCTGCTCGGTTGGTTGCAGCTATAACAATAACGTGTTGATGCGTACCAAATCCGTCCATTTCAGTCAAGAGTTGATTTAGAGTATTCTCACGCTCATCATTGCCTCCACTGAAATTAGACTTACCTCTTGCACGCCCAATGGCATCAATTTCATCGATGAAAATAATACAAGGAGACTTTTCTTTTGCCTGCTTGAACAAATCTCTTACCCTTGAAGCACCTACACCCACAAACATTTCAACAAAATCTGAACCTGAAAGCGAAAAGAATGGAACTTTTGCTTCTCCAGCTACGGCCTTTGCCAAAAGGGTTTTTCCGGTTCCCGGAGGTCCTGAAAGCAAAACACCTCTAGGAATTTTTCCTCCAAGATCATTGTATTTTTTAGGGTTCTTTAAGAAGTCAACGATCTCTTGAATTTCTTCTTTCGCACCTTCTAATCCGGCTACATTGTCAAATGTAACTTTAACCTTAGACTCTTGATCGTATACTTGAGCCTTAGACTTTCCAATATTAAAAATCTGAGATCCTGCACCGCCTGCGCCACCGCTCATTCTTCTCATTATGAAAAGCCAAATGGCAATCATGATAATGAAAGGGAAAGTCCATGCAATGATTTCACCCCATTTATCAGTTTGTGTCTGATAGGTTACCTCAACCCTTCCATCTTGTTCTTTGGTAGCAGGATGCTCATCATAAAACTTCTCTAGACGTGTAGAGAAGGTTTCATTGGGCATTTCAAAAGAATAATGAGGACCTGGATTTAAACTTTCTCCAAACTTCGGTTTAGCAACATCTTTATACTTACTGTCATTTTTTAAAGCATCCTCGGTCAAGAATACTTGAACCTCCTTTTCATTGACAATATTTACCTTTTTCACCTCGCTGTTTTCTAGCATTTCAGTGAATTCAGAAAATCCAATAGGCTTAGATGTTGACTCCATATTGCCCATTACGGTCATTCCCAAAAACAAAATGGCTAACGCAACATAAACCCAATAAAGGCTAAACTTCTTTTTTGGAGGAGGGTTATTCCCTTTTTTCTTACCCGAAAACTGATCTTTCAACTTGTTGAATTGGTTTTCGTTTTTATCGTTTTTATTTTCCATGCAAAATTAAATTCAGTGGTTTGGGACGTTAAGTACTTCCGCATCTCCCCATAGGCTTTCTAGGTCGTAAAACTGTCTGTTTTCACCATAGAAAACGTGGCCAACTGCGGTCACATAGTCCAATAAAACCCAATTGCCTTCTGCAGCACCTTCGATGTGCCAAGGCTTGTCACCAAGATCTTCTCTTACTCTTTTCTCTACTGCTTCGCTAATAGAGTTTACCTGAGTACTAGAGGTTCCTGTTGAAATAACAAAAAAATCAGTTACAGAGTTTTCAATTTCTCTTAAATCTAAAACAGTGATATCTTGGGCTTTTAAATCCTCCATTCCTTCTACCATCTTTTGGACTAAGTCAGGAAGGTTTTTTATTGTTTTTTTACTCATTATCTTGTGTGGCTCAATATTCTTCAAAAATAGATAATTCAGAAGAAGCAATACACATGCCACACTAAGGATTTTAATTTTTTATGACAGCTTTACAGAAAAGATGGAACATTCTTAAATTCAAAAGGTTAGAATCGACAAACACAACGGCTCTTGAATGGTTAAAGCGCAATCCTAACCTCAACCACTCTGTCATAGTGGCTCAATCACAAGAAAAAGGGAGAGGTCAGCGCGGGACACATTGGCAGGATTCTGAAGGGAAGTCTCTATTAATGACTCTAGTGATTCAACCAAGTCAACGAAAGGTTGAAGATCGTTTTACCCTTTCCATGATTTTTTCACTAGCCATACATAGAGCCCTTCAAGATTTTTCAATCTCTTCAGAGATAAAATGGCCAAATGATGTCATCATGAATAGAAAAAAGGTTGGAGGCATTCTCATTGAAACAGGCATTAGAGGAAATTTTATTTCTCATGCTCTTTTCGGACTTGGATTAAATCTTCAGAATCAACCCTTTGAAATTCCATATGCATCTTCGGTTGAAAAAGAGTCTGGCAAACTAATTACTGTTGATGATTTTTTAGAAAATCTTGAATTCGCCTTTAAAGCGCTTCAGCACAAAACCTTTGAAGAGCTAAAACCAATTTACCTCAATCACTTAATAGGGTACAACGCAACAGAGACCTTTGAATCTCAAGGCTTGACCTTTGACGGTTCTATTGTAGACCTAGAAGAAACTGGAGAAATTTGGATCAAAAAAAATAGCGGAGAAAAACTCCGCTATTCGTTTAAAGAGGTGAAATTCATCTATTAGTGAGACTTTAACTTATCCGTAAGTTTCCCTAAAAAGTTTTTCAAAGGTCTTTCAACCATCATTTTTAGCATCGGATTAAAATCTCCTTGAAAATTCAGTTGGGCATTGCTACCCGTTTCAGTTTCTTCAAAAGTAGCCTTTAGTGAAAAAGGAATTTTTTCTGAAGCAGAAATCAAGTTAATCTCTTTTCCTGGAACTAAATCAGCGACCTTAAGTTTTACATCAGGCATACCTTTAAGCCCAAAAACAAACCAGTCTTCGCCCGCTTCAAACTTGCCAATATCGTCTGGCATTAAATGAGAGAAGTTTGAGGGCACACTGAAGTAGTCAAACAATTCTTGTGGCGATTTTTTCAAAGGAATTACGTCGCCTTCTATTTTTAAATTCATAAGTTCTATTTATTCCATTGGTCAGGTGCTACTCTCCAATCTCCTAAAGTCTTAATGTCTTCATTAGAGACATAACCGGAAGATGCAGCCTGCTCAATTAACGTTTCATAATTACTCAAGGTAAACAATTCACAGTTTGCTGAAGAAAAATTATCGACAGAAACTGAAAATCCGTAGGTAAACAAAGCTGCCATTCCTACGACAGTAGCGTTGGCTTCTCTAAGAGCTGAAACAGCCTTTAAACTCGACCCTCCGGTACTGATAAGATCCTCGATAACAACCACTTTTGCATTTTCAGGAAGCTGGCCTTCAATTTGATTTTTTCGTCCGTGCGACTTGGCTTCTGGTCTTACGTAAACAAAAGGAAGATTCATGGCCTCCGCAACTAAAATTCCCATGGCAATGGCACCCGTAGCTACCCCAGCAATCACATCTGGCTTACCATATTTCTCAGTAATTTCAGAAGCTAAAGACTCTGCTAAAAACTTTCTAACCTCCGGATAACTCAAGGTTAAACGGTTGTCACAATAAATGGGTGACTTCCATCCGGAAGCCCAAGTAAATGGATCTTGAGGTTGAAGTTTTATTGCTTTAATTTGCAGTAATAATTCAGCCGTTTTTTTAGCGATATCAGTTTTTGCAATCATGGTTCAAAGGTATAAAGTTTTCATCAATCAATCCTCCATTTTTTTCACTTCTGAAAACCTTTTTCAAGGGAAAAAAATTGAATTTAACCTCAATTCTAAGCAAGAATGCAATGACTTGTTTTCTAAACTTCAATCAGAAGAAACCCATTGCTATTACGGTTCAGAAAACCCAATTGAAGACTTTAATAAATTTAAAAGTCATTTTGTGACTATTGAAGCGGCTGGCGGGCTTGTCTACAATGACAAAAACCAAACCCTTTGGATTCACCGTCTTGGGATTTGGGATTTACCCAAAGGAAAAATTGAAGCCAACGAAAACGTAAAAGTCGCTGCCACTAGAGAAATTGAAGAAGAATGTGGAATTAGCGATCCTGTAATTATTGATGAGTTCGGCAAGTCCTTTCATATGTATCCCTTAAAGGGGAATGTGATTTTCAAAATCACCCATTGGTTTACTATGAAGTATAGCGGATCGGAAAAACTAACCCCTCAACTTGAAGAAGATATTACGGAAGTAAAATGGGTAGACTCAGATGACCTCAATCAAAAGATCAACTCAACCTACCCAAGTATTTCTGAATTGTTTAAACCCTAACAGAATTGGGTACAAACAATGAATAATCTCCATTATTCTTTATCACATCTCTCACAATACTAGAGCTGATGTAGGCATACCTTGCACTGGTTAAAAAGAAAACGGTTTCTAGATCTGGTTGCATTTGGCGGTTTGCCTGGGCAATTGATTTTTCGAATTCAAAATCGGCAGGATTTCTAATCCCTCTTAACATAAATTCGGCGCCCGACTTTTTGGCAAAGTCTACTGTAAGACCTGAGTATGATACTACCTTAATTTTTGACTCTCCAGCAAAAGTATCAGCAATAAACTTCATTCTTTGTTCAAGAGAAAACATAGTAGATTTAGTAGCGTTTTGTCCAACGGCAATTAAAATCTTATCAAACAAAGGCATTGCCCTTTGAATAATATCTAAATGACCATTGGTAATGGGATCAAACGACCCAGGAAAAACAGCTACTTTCATACTTATTTATTTGATAAAGTTTCTTGAATTAGAAGATCAAAGAACTCTCCTAACTCCCAACCCTTGTAGGCAACTTGTTTAGGCACAATACTTTCTTTTCCGAGACCAGGAACTGAGTTCACCTCAATTAAAAAGGGAATTCCTGATTCATCATCTAGAATAAAATCTACCCTTGCCACCCCAGAAAGGTTTAAACTTTCATAGATAAAGAAAGATTCTCTCTCAATCTTAGTTATCAGTTTATCAGAGATTCTTGCCGGCGTAATTTCTTGAGATTTGCCTTGATACTTGGCTTCAAAATCAAAAAACTCATTATCTGAAACGATTTCAGTTACACCAAGAATAGTAATTTCTCCATTGATTCTTGCTACCCCACAAGCCAGCTCTTTTCCGACCACAGCCTTCTCAATAACCACCTGAAAGTCTTCCGAAAAAGCCTTTTCTATGGCTGGCATCATTTCAGATTCTTCCTTAACCTTAGAAATTCCAAAGCTAGACCCCGAACGATTGGGCTTTACAAAAACTGGCAAGCCTAAATGGTTAACAATTTCTTCAACATTAATTTCTTCGCCTTTAGCCAAGTAGAAAGATTTTGCAATAGCAACGCCAAAGTGATTTAAAAGACTACTAGTCTCTGCCTTGTTAAAAGTCAATGCGCTTTCAAAATGTCTTGACGAAGTTTGCGGCACACCCATTAACTCTAAATAGGCTTGAATAAGACCATCTTCACCTGGAGTACCATGCACTGCATTAAAAACCACATCAAAGGTTACTTTGCCATTATCACTATGAAAGCTGAAGTCATTTTTATCTATTGGATATTCATTTCCCTTGTAATCAACAACCCAGTTATCCTTGTTAATTACCACTTTAAAAGCTTCATATTTATCGAGCTTAGAAAGGGCGTCATAAACCGCCATTCCACTTTGAAGTGAAATTTCTTTTTCTGAGGAGTAACCTCCCATAAGCACGGCAACATTTGTGGTCATAGAGTATATTTTTCTGCTAAATTAATCAATAAAATGGGTTAAAACTATGAGACGTACCACATAAATCTATTGTTATATTTGTGCCAAACCTCCAAGAATGAAATTAATAAGATTTATAAAAAGTAAAACCTTTATCTTAAACATTGCGCTCCTTTTAGTTTTAGGTGTCGCCATAGGGTACATTGTAGATTCTTATTTAGAATCGTACACCAAACATGCAAAGACTATTGTTGTGCCTAACCTTTCAGGACTTTCAATCGTTGAAGCTTCAGAAAGGTTAGATTCTTTAAAACTAGGCTATGAAGTTATTGATAGTTCTGAATTCAACCCAAAGGTTATTCCTGGAGGCATTGTAGATCAGTATCCAGAAAAATTAAGTTTGGTTAAAGAAGACCGAGAGATAAAACTAACGGTAAACCCATTAAGTCCAAGAAAAGTTACCATACCTGATTTTACAGATAGAACCAAAAGAAGGGCTATTTATGATTTAGAATCCATGGGGCTTCAAGTGGGTGAATTAATATACAAGCCCAACCTTGCCAAAGATGTAGTTTTAGATATACTTTACGAAGGAAAGACCGTTCAACCAGGTGAGTTGATTGCCAAAGGATCTACTATTGACTTGGTTTTAGGTCAAGGATTGAGCTATGAAAAAGTAGCTATTCCTTATCTAATTGAACTTTCATTAGACGAAGCCAAAGAAAAGATTCTAAGCTCTTCTATGAATATTGGTGTTGTTCTTTACGACGATGACGTAATAGATTCTACCGCTGCTTTTGTTTACAAACAAAACCCAAGCCCTTCTAATTCTGGCAATGGGTACTTAGGAGGAGCTATTGATTTATGGCTTACCCAAAGTCAAAATAAAATAAATCACGATACGTTATTTTATCGCGCACCTGCTGATTCTATAAAATAGAAATAATGAATATTAAAAAGTCCTTACTCGGCTTAACAATAGTACTCCCCTTGTTTATTCAAGGACAAATTCAAGAAAAATTAAGTTTTTTAGAATCTAGGTATACCCCCGTAGAAATAGGATTTCAAAAAATTGTAAACGACACCATTGACTTACCTATTGTTGATGATTTTTCTTCACCAACCCTTAAGCCAAGGTCAGATTATTGGGCCGATCAAAAGGTTTACATTAACACCCAACTTGCAGATTCATTAATAAGTATTGGAATAGCCACTTTTGATGGTCTTGATGAGTTTGGCGCTCCTTATTTAAAAAAAAGCAATACATCAGACACTTTCAATGATGTCCTTACCTCTCATTACATCAACTTGAGTGGCGAATCAAATGTTTTCCTTTCTTTTATCTATCAACCCCAAGGGTTAGGAGAAAGCCCAGAGTCTGACGACTCATTAGTGGTTGATTTTTGGTCGGTTGATGACAGCCTATGGATTAGACAATGGAGCGTTGAAGGATCTGGAATTCACAGATTTAAAAGCGTTATCTTAGAAGTTGCTGACTCATTAGAAAGAGACGGGTTTAGGTTTAGAATTGGAACATATGGCGCAAGGTCCGGAGACTTTGACCACTGGCATATTGACTATGTACAATTTGATGCAGACAGAAATATTAATGATACCATTATTGAAGATCCTGCCTTGAACAGACCTCCCCCAACTTTGATTAAAAACTATACTTCATTGCCATACTTCCATATGGCAATGACAGACTTTAAAGATTCTATTGAATTTGGCTACAGAAGAAATGGCCCTGTCCCTGTGGGTGGGTGGGCCTTAAACCTTGGTCAATACATTATTTCAAGTAATGGTTCAGTAATAACCAGCAGAACTGCTGTACCGGTTATCGCCAACACCTTACACGACATTGACCTAAAATTCAAAACTCCTTTAAATGCAATGACCCTTCCAGCCATCGATACTTTTACTTTAAATATAAAGTCGTGGTTTGATGGAACTGCCGCAGGAATCAGAAGAAATGACACGTTGTTCTTTGATCAAGTATTTAGCAATTATTACGCTTACGACGACGGCTCTGCAGAAAGGGCCTACGGTATAGAAAATGTTACTGGCGCCCAAATGGCCTTGAGGTTTCAAGCAAAATCTGCTGATACCTTAAAAGGAATTTACATGCACTTTGCTCATGCTGGAAATGATGCCACAGACAACACTTTTCAAATTTACATTTGGGAAGATAACAACGGTGAGCCTGGAAACATTATTTACAAAAGCGACTCGGTTTACACACCACAGTACGCTTGGGAAAGAAATCAGTTTATTCCTTATGAACTAGACAATGGGGGTGTTTACATTTCTGGGTCAGTGTTTATTGGGGTTAGACAAAAGACTAATAGAGGTCTTAATTTCGGATATGACATCAGAACCGTGGGTCCTGATTTATTTTACGGCGATTCTCAAAATTGGTATCAAAGCCTCTTTACAGGAGCTTTGATGTTTAGACCATATTATCGTTTTAGCGCTTATGATTTAAACGTAAGTGAAAACAATACAGTCACCCCATGGACGGTTTTCCCAAACCCATCAAGCAACGTGTTGTTTGTTCAAAATAGCTCGAATGAAAAACCTCATAAAATAGAAATATTTGACCTTACAGGTAGACTTGTAAAACAAACGCATAACGAAAATTCTTTAGAGGTATCAGATATTCCAAATGGCCTTTATTTAGTTCATATCTTTGCCGCTGAAAACAAGTCACCATTTGTGACAAGGGTAATAGTTCAATGATGAATGAAAATGAGGAAGGCTTTTTAGACAATGAATCTGAAGAGCTATATGAACACCACAGATTTGAAGCTGACAAAGGGCAAAGTCCGTTAAGAGTCGATAAATTTATTGGCAACTTTTTAGAAGGCACCTCTAGAAATAAAATTCAAGAAGCCGCTGCCGCGGGAAACATTTTAGTGAATGGCTCGTCTGTTAAAGCCAATTACAAAGTAAAGCCTGGTGACGTGGTTCAAATGGTTCTAGCTCAACCTCCAAGAGAAATTGAACTGATTGCTGAAGACATTCCGTTAAACATTGTTCACAGCGATCACGATGTTGTGGTCATCAACAAAGAAGCCGGATTAGTGGTTCATCCTGGTTATGGTAACTACCGAGGAACCTTAGTGAATGCGCTTATGTATTTATTTGAAAACCTCCCTGAGAAGAACGGAACGGATAGACCCGGACTGGTTCACCGCCTAGATAAAAACACCAGTGGAATTATGGTGGTAGCCAAAAATGAAATGGCAATGACCCACCTTGCTAAACAGTTTTTTGACAGATCCACCGACAGGAAATATATCGCTATTGTTTGGGGAGACCTAAAGGAAGATTCGGGCACCATTACAGGACATATTGGCAGAAGTTTAAAAAACCGAAAAGTAATGGATGTTTTCCCGAATGGAGAATTCGGAAAACACGCAGTGACTCATTACAAGGTACTACTGAGATTCGGATACGTTACCGTGGTTGAATGTAAACTAGAAACCGGAAGAACGCACCAGATTAGAGCTCACTTTAAATACCTTGGCCATCCTTTATTTAATGACATTGAGTATGGAGGCGAAAAAATATTACGAGGGACTCACCACACAAAATACAAGCAGTTTATTCAAAACTGTTTTAGTGTATGTCCAAGACATGCCTTACACGCCAAATCATTAGCCTTTGACCATCCTACCACTAAAGAAAGGCTTTCTTTTAATTCAGATTTACCGGAAGACATGCAGGCATTAATTAATAAATTTGAATCGTATACTAGTTCAAGGACAACAGAGGTTAATTTAGAAGACGAGGATTAAGTAATTCAATGGTGAATTCCTTACCTTGAGATATTCAAAGTTTTGGTTATGAAAAAGCTGTTTATTGTTATCGGATTTACATTAGTATGGAGTGCTTGTCAAAAAGACCAGAAGCTCACAACTTCATTACCTGCTAACACAACTCCTGCACCCATCTCTGTACCTCCTGGTTACCCTCAGCCAAACATCCCTAGTGACAATCCTCAAACCGTTGAAGGAATAGATTTAGGTAGACATTTATTTTACGACAAACGGTTATCGGGCGACAATTCTCAAGCATGCGCTAGCTGTCACCTTCAAGAATACAATTTTGCCGATTTCAGAAGATTCTCAGAAGGAATTGACGGAGTTTTTGGTGACCGAAACGCCATGGCCATTGTTGACCTTGCGTGGCAAGATTTCTTTTTCTGGGATGGTAGAGAAGGTAGTCTTGAAGCGCAGGCCATACAACCCGTCATCAATCCCATAGAAATGCACACAACTTGGCCAGAAGTCATTGCCAAACTGGCTCAAGATTCTCTTTACCAAGTAAAATTTAAAATGGCCTTTGGCGATAATAGCATAACCAAAGAAAACGCTGCAAAAGCCATTTCTCAATTTGAAAGATCAATGGTCAGCGGAAACTCAAAGTTTGACAACGGTCTAGCGATGGTAGGTGATGTACTTATTCCTTTTCCGAACTTTTCACAAGAGGAAAACCTAGGAAAAGATTTGTTTTTCACAGAAGACGGGGACTGTTTTCATTGCCATGCAAATCCAACATTTGGTGCTTTTGGTGAATTGCAATTTTCAAACAACGGACTTGATTCAGTTCTTCAAGTAGGTAGCGGCAGAGAAGCGGTAACGAATGACACGAACGACAGAGCTAAGTTCAAAATTCCGACTTTGAGAAATATTGAATATTCATTTCCTTATATGCATGACGGAAGATTTTCAAACCTTCAACAAGTTATAGAGTTTTATAACACCGGTGGTTTTGTCACCCCTACCACCGATCCTAACATGAAAAAAGCAGGGATAGGAAGAAATTGGACACCTCAACAAAAGGCTAACCTACTCGCTTTTCTTCAAACTCTTTCTGATGAATCATTCTTACTTAACCCTGATTACTCTGATCCATTTTAGGGCCATAAAAAGAATAGGCAAAGAAAAACAATCATTGCGCTAAAATCCAATGCAGCAAGGTCTTTAATGCGTCTCTCTTCTTTTTGAAGACGGTATTTTAGAATCCATTTTCGTCTTTCTTCAGGAGATATTTTTGAGATTTTCCGATAGACCACCACAACCCTTTTTTGATTCTTTTGGGCAACAAAGTAACTTATACGTTTCCTATTATTAAGCTTCAAAGAAGCTATCATTGCCATGATGCTACCTGATCCTCCTAACATATCAGGCATTGATATAAATAATTTGTGCTATGACCCATTTAATGATGAAAAAAGAGACTACCAATACCACAAGGGTTGATAACAGAGTGATTATGATTCTTTTTACCTCCCTGTTTAGAACTCCTTTTTTTGATTTTTTTGCCGTTTCAAGAATTTGAGAAGGATTTCCTTTGGGGCTTTTGGCTTCTATATTTCTTTTGACCTTTTTTCTATGATCTAATTTTGAATACACCGAAACCTTTTGATTTCTTCGGTTATTCATCATTCTATTCATCTGAGCACCAAAAACACTAAACATACTTTCAGTATAAAAAAAAAAGCCACCAAATGGCGGCTCTTAAAACTTAGATAGATTTTGCACCTGAAACCCTCTGCTTCATAAGGGCTAAATCTAAAACTTCACTCATTTTACTCACAAATTGAAACTTCATACCCTTTAGGTAATTAGGCGTAATCTCATCTATATCTTTTTTGTTTTCTGAACAAAGAATAACTTCAGAAATCCCTGCCCTTTTTGCTGCAAGAATTTTCTCCTTTATTCCGCCGACAGGCAACACACGACCTCTCAAAGTAATTTCACCTGTCATTGCCAGTTTTGCTTTTACTTTTCTTTGGGTAAACAAAGAAGCCAAAGCCGTTAGCATAGTAACACCAGCAGAGGGACCATCTTTTGGAGTTGCTCCTTCTGGCACGTGGATATTGACATCCCAATTTTTAAAGGCATCATACGGAATATTGTAATCTTCAGCATGTGCTTTTAGGTAAGCCATTGCAATGGTTGAAGACTCTTTCATTACGTCTCCTAAATTCCCCGTTACCGCAACTTTTCCACTTCCTTTAGATAAGGAACTTTCAATGAAAAGAATATCTCCACCAACTGGTGTCCAGGCAAGACCAGTTACTACACCGGCAACATCATTACCTTGATACATGTCTTTATCAAAACGTGTAGGCCCTAATATCTCGACCACTTTATCAGAGTTCAGCTTGACCTCATACTCCTCGTCCATGGCTTTTGCCTTGGCAGCATATCTAACAAGTTTTGCAATAACCTTATCTAACCCACGAACTCCTGATTCTCTTGTGTACTTGTCAACTACAAAAGCTAAGGTTTTCATGTCTAAAGTAAGGTCCGCCTTTTTAAGTCCATGCTCTTTGAGTTGCTTTGGCAATAAATGTCTCTTGGCTATTTCTACTTTTTCCTCTAGAGTATAGCCCGTAACCTCAATAATCTCCATTCTGTCTCTTAAGGCAGGCTGAATAGTATTTAGATTATTGGCAGTAGCCACAAACATTACCTTACTTAAATCATAGCCTAATTCTAGATAATTATCGTAAAACTCATTGTTTTGCTCAGGGTCAAGGACCTCTAACATAGCGCTAGAAGGATCACCATGACCATCGTACTTCAACTTATCAATTTCATCTAAAACAAACACTGGGTTAGAAGTACCTGCCTTTTTAATATTTTGAACCACCCTTCCAGGCATAGCCCCTATATAGGTCTTTCTATGACCTCTAATTTCAGCCTCATCTCTTAATCCTCCTAAAGACATTCTAATATATTCTCTGCCTAAGGCTTCGGCTACAGATTTTCCCAGAGAGGTTTTTCCAACTCCTGGAGGACCATATAGACAAAGAATAGGTGATTTCATATCACCTTTTAGTTTCAAAACAGCAAGGTGCTCAATGATTCTTTCCTTTACTTTTTCTAAACCAAAATGGTCCCTATCTAGAATCTTTTCCGCTTTCTTTAAATTAAAAGAATCTTTTGAAAACTCATTCCACGGAAGTTCTAACAAAAGCTCTAAGTAGTTACGCTGGATACTAAATTCTGGCATTTGCTGATTCAATCTCTTCAATTTATTCAGCTCTTTATCAAAGTGCTCAGCAACAGATTTACTCCATTTCTTAGCCTTTGCTTTTTGCCCCATTTCTTCCAATTCACCTTCAACAGAATTACCCCCTAATTCTTCTTGAATGGTCTTCATTTGTTGGTGAAGAAAGTACTCTCTTTGCTGCTGGTCTACTTCATTTCTAACCTTAGATTGAATTTCATTTCTAACCTCCAGCATCTGAGCCTCCGTATGCAAATGTTTTAAAACCTTGGTCGCTCTTTCAATGATATTATTTTCTTCTAACAACTCTTGTTTACCTTTTACATTTTGGTTCATGTTAGAGGCAATAAAGTTTAATAAGAAAGAATTATTGTCAATGTTTTTTAAGGCAACTTGTGCTTCGGTTGGAATATTAGGAGAACCTTCAATAATAGTATTGGCAAGTTCTTTAATGCTGTCAATTAAAACTTCAAATTCTTTGTTCTCTCCTTGAGGCTCAACGTCTGGAAGCAGTTCAATTCTAGCTTTGTGATAAGGAGTGCTTTCAACAACTTCAATAATTTTGAACCTCTTCTTTCCTCTAATAATAACCGTAATATTACCGTCGGGCATTTTAAAAAGCCTAACAATTTTTGAAAGGGTACCGGTTTGGTAAAAATCTTTTTCAGTGGGATTTTCTGTTGAAGAGGAAATCTGTGAAACAACCCCCATAAACTTAGCTCCTTTTTGGGCATCGTTTATCAACTTTATTGAAGCATCTCTTCCGGCAGTAATAGGAGTAACAATTCCTGGAAATACCACAGTATTTCGCAAGGGAAGAATGGGAATCAAATCAGGAAGATCATCACTGGTTAAATCGGGTTCGTCATCAGAAGCCATTAAAGGAATAAATTCTGTATCCTCATTAACCATCTGTGAGAAGTCTATATTTTCAAAGTTTTTCATATTGTGAATCCGTATGCTAATAGTTAAATGCAAAAACGATAGTCAAAATGTCATTATATAACAATTCACCTCGTAAATAAATTGCTTTTACTACCTAGTCAATCGGTATGCCAATAAAACCTCTCTGACAACAAGTCATAAAACAGAGTCTATCTTCTAAACTCTTGGGTTTGATCAAAAATTTCTTGATACATTGTTTTCTGATCTTCTGTGAGTGATAGCCCACGTCGCTCCATCATTCGCTCCATGGTTTCAAAGGCTTTTTCAATTTGGTACACCATGGTTCCGGAAGCGCCTCCCCAAGAAAATGAAGGAACGAAGTTTCTTGGAAAACCTGCACCAAACACGTTGGCTGAAACTCCCACGACAGTGCCCGTATTAAACATGGTATTGATTCCAGACTTACTGTGATCGCCCATCATCAGTCCAACAAACTGTTGCCCGGTTCTAGCAAATCTCTTGGCAGTATAATTCCAAATCTTTACTTCGTCGTAATTATTCTTCAAGTTTGAATTATTGGTGTCGGCGCCTAAATTACACCACTCACCCAACACAGAGTTTCCTAGGTACCCATCGTGGCCTTTGTTTGAATATCCAAAAAGCACTGAGTTACTCACCTCGCCCCCAACTTTACAATGAGGGCCTAAAGTAGTTGCCCCATAGATTTTCGCACCCATTTTTAACACCGAGAGTTCATTCATGGCTAAACCACCTCTCACCATACAACCTTCTAAAACTTGAGCTCCTTTTCCGATGTAGATTGGAGCATCGGTTGCATTGAGAATGGAAGCCTCCACATAAGCTCCTTCTTCTATAAATATCTTATCACCCATTACCGTATTGGTAGATGAAATGGGTTGAGAATTTCTTCCTCCTGTTACCAATTCAAAGTCTTTTGCCAGCTCAAATCCATTGAGAAGAAAAATATCCCAAGGATTATTAATCATGGTGAACTCCGCATCGATTTCAACCCTTTCAAGCTCAATATCTGGAAATTCTACAACCTCAGCACCTGAAAGGCTACATGCCAAAAGGGTGTCTCCATGAAACAAACCTTGTCCAGGCTTTAAATCAATAATTTTTGACAATATCCTTAGGTTAGGACATAGACCTCCATTCACCAATAAATTGTCTTCCTCAATAATAGGTGGGAAACAATCTTTTAGATAGGATTGGGTAAGAAAAGATGGCTTTGATTCAAGTCTTCTTTCCCATTTTTCAGCAATGGTTAATATCCCTAATCTTATTTGAGCAACTGGCCTTGTGAAAGTAAAAGGCAAAAGATTGTCTCGTTGCGGACCGTCAAATAGAATTAAATTCATAGAAGCGTAAAATTTAGAGATAAAAATAAACAAAAAGCCCTGAAACACATCAGCATTTCAGGGCTTGTTAACAGATTATTTAAAATCTTATTTCTTTTGGAATTTCGCGTAACGGTTACGGAATTTATCAACACGTCCAGTTGTATCAAGAAGTTTAACCTTACCTGTGTAGAATGGATGTGAGAATGATGAAACTTCCATTTTGATTAATGGGTATTCAGTTCCTTCAAATTCTGCAGTTTCTTTTGTGTTTGCACAAGAGCGAATTAATCTCTCGTCACCAGTTGACATATCTCTGAAGATACACAAACGGTAGTTTTCTGGGTGAATTCCTTTTTTCATATCATTTTTATTTTTTGAGTTAGGTTTTTGCCCAACTCCCATTTTTCCTATTGAGGGCCGCAAATGTAAAAAAAGAAATTATATGATTCACAATGAATTAAACATTCTTTTCTTAGTGCGAGCAAAGGTGACGATTTTTTAGTAACTTTTGACGACTTAACTTACTTAAAAACACTATGATCATTACAACAACGGAAACTATACCCAATCGAGAAATAACAGAAATCTTGGGAATTGCTCGAGGCTCAACGGTTAGAGCAAGACACCTTGGAAACGATATTTTTGCAGGATTAAAAAATCTGGTAGGTGGAGAAATCAGTGAATACACCAAACTTCAAGGCCAATCAAGGGAGCAAGCCTTAAAAAGAATGATGGACGATGCCGAAAGCCTTGGTGCCGATGCTATCATTAACATTAGACTAACAACTTCTATGGTTATGCAAGGTGCATCAGAAATATTAGCCTACGGAACCGCTGTTAAATTAAAGTAATGACAGATATAGACTTCTTTGCAATCGGAATTAACGCCCTTATTTGGGGGGTAGGATTCATACTTCTTGTTTATTTAATTTTTAAGAGAATTAAAGACAAGAAAAATGAAGATTTTGAACAAAGAGATAACTAGGGAATTTGATCTTTAAATAATTTTCTTTGGCTCTTTGGGCTAATTTTCTTGTGATAGAATAATAAAATCCCTGAAAAGGGGTTTTCTATTCTATATTTGCCACATGAAAAAAACGTTTCTAGGAATCAGATTGCTTTCTCTATTGGTCTTTGGTTGTAGAAAGACGAACAACTTCACGCATTCAGCTAAAAACCTAGCATTCTCTGCAGACACCGTATTTCTAGATACTGTATTCTCTACCATTGGTTCAAGTACTAGAACCTTAAAAGTCTACAACCCCTCTGAAGAAGACATCTACATTTCTAACATTAGATTAGGTAGAGGAAATTCCTCATTTTATCGGATGAATGTAAACGGTACTTCTACCAAAAACATTAACAATGTTGAGCTCTTAGCCAAAGACAGTATATATATATTCATTGAAATTACCGCAGATGTTCAAGGTTCTTTGAACTTACTTTATACAGATTCTATAGTCTTCAATACAGGAGGCGTTGTTCAAGATGTTGATTTGGTAACTCTGGCAAAAGACGCCTACTTTCACTATGCCGACAAGAGTTTAACCATTGCGCAAAGTCCGCCATTCAGCGATATTATTATCCCCTACTCTATTCTTGGTTGCAATGAAGTTTGGACTAATGACAAGCCACATGTGGTGTATGGGTATGCGGTGGTTGACAGCGCCTGTACGTTAATTATTGAGCCTGGGGCCGAGGTCCATTTTCACAATGGTTCAGGTTTGTGGGTTTACCGAAACGGTAATTTACAAATGGATCCGTCAAACACCGGTAACATTGAAAACAACCCAATTGTACTTCAGGGCGACAGATTAGAACCTTTTTACGAGGACGTCCCTGGTCAATGGGGAGGCATATTTGGCGGTATTTACATTATGGGAGGAAGTGAAAATAACCTAATCAATCATGCCATCATAAAAAATGCTACCATAGCAATAAGAACTGATTCAGTAGGTCTAAATAATTCAAACCTCAACTTAACCTTGAGCAATTCGGTTATCACGAACCACTCAAGGGTTGGACTTTACGGCGGATTTTCTAATATCAAAGCTGAAAACAACGTGTTTTCAAACTGTGGCATCTCTGCCTTTTATGGCCTTGGCGGGAGGTATGATTTCAAACACTGTACCTTTGGAAATTATTGGAATCAATCTTCTAGATCAACCAGCACGGTGACTCTTTCAAATTATTTTGAAGATGGAATAGGCAATCAATACATCCGAGAGTTGGCAAATGCCTACTTTGGAAACTGTATTATTTACGGAAGTAAGGTTTCTGAAGTAAGAATTGATGAAGCAGGTAGCAACCAACACAATTACCAATTCAACACTTGTTTTATTAGGCTAGATCCAAACCCCATAGACAATAGCTATGACATTCTAGATCCCGCAAGGTTTACCAATTGTATTTTTAATCAAGATCCCGATTTTATCGATTATCAAAATCTAAATTTCCAATTAGATTCAACTAGCACAGCATTAAACATCGGGAATTCAGTCGATGCAAATGTAGTTCCTGAAGACATTCTTGGCAACAACAGATTGGCTACTCCAGACCTTGGAGCTTTTGAAAGGCAATAATTTATAACGACCTTAAAAAAGACACAGTATCTACACCGTCTGCGTATTGAGACAGCTTTGGTCTTTGTGCTTCGCCGAAACCAACTGACCTTGGATAACCCTCGTGCAAACTAACAGTACATTGAATTTTTTCTTCCATCTCTTGAAGTTGCTTTGCTAATTTGGTTGAGTCCTCATAATACTCATAATGAACCATTGAAACTGCAGAGTTCAATTTTTCATTTTCTAAAAACATAACAAATCCATTTTCAATGAGAGCGTCTTTATTCATTAAGTAAATGGCCTTCTGGTAATCGTAGTTATTTCCATACTTCTTATTGTTGATGACATAATGGAAATCTACCAACTGCCCAAAAATCAAATCAAGATTATACCCTTTTGGGAGATATAGCTTTGTGACATTTCTACACCCCAATCCGAAATACCTAAACAAGTCCTCACCAAGTGCCTTTAACTGTTCTGTCGTTTCATCTCCTGTAAGAACAGCTACTGAAGTTCTGTTCTTTCTTATGATGTGCGGCTTTTTTCCAAAGTAATAATCAAAATATCTAGCGGTATTATCACTACCTGTGGCTATCACTGCCTCAGCGTCATTCAAACGCTCAACCACCTTTAATCGATCTTTTAATGGAGGAAAAACTTCAACCACTTGATCTAGGGCCCAGGTCATGAGCACCTTATCATCAGAAGAAAGCTTGGCCATCAAAAAATGACCTGTAAACAAAACGCTAAGAGCATCGTGAAGACCTACCAAAGGAATGTTCCCTGCCATGATGACTCCGACCTTTACGGGATTTTCTTTTAAACGCAAACCTTCAGTACCTATCCAGCCTTCTATTTGAGTTTGATCAGATAGCGCGTTTGACCATTCTGATAAGGCAAACGCCACCTCACTTGCGTCAAACCACCCGTTTTCAGAACGTGACCTAATGACAAGAGTTTCAAGCATTGGATTTTCAGGGGTTCTGCCATGATGGAGGTCATCTGCAACCTTAGCTAATTCAGAAAATTTTTCGGATAAACGAATAAAGCCGTTTACAATCTCAGGAAAGTCAAACATTTCTAATGATAGTTTTGTTACTTTGTACAAAGAAACGCAAATTTAAGGCTGAAAATGGCAATTAAAATAACAGACGAATGTATTAATTGTGGCGCATGTGAACCCGAGTGCCCAAATAATGCAATTTATGAAGGCGCAATGGAGTGGCGCTTTTCTGATGGCACTGATTTAAAAGGCGACATTGTTACCACAAGTGGTACCAAGTTAAATGCTGACGAAGCTCAAGAGCCTGTTGACTATGACGTTTATTATATTGTTACAGACAAATGTACAGAGTGTGTGGGCTTCCATGAAACGCCTCAATGTGCAGAGGTCTGCCCTGTAGATTGTTGTGTTCCTGATGAAGACCATGAGGAATCAGAAGAACAGCTTCACAAGAAAAAAGATTTTCTACATGTATAATAAAATCCCGCTTTCGCGGGATTTTTTATGTACTATTCATTCTCTACCTTCGTTAAAAGAAAAATGAAAATTCATGAAGCTTAAAATACTTGGTTTTGTTTTCTCAATTTTTACCCTAAGTGTTCTAGGGCAAGAATCAGACCTTGAGGTTTACACCGACTCATTAGATCAATGGTCTCAAACATTCAGTACCGCAAAATACGAGAAAAAAAGAAGAGTTGCCCTTGAAAAATTTAATGAAGGAGTTTTAAATTGGCTACAATCAAACCCTTCACAAGACCTTCTAAAAAAAATAAAACCACTTTCTAACCTTCGTTCAAAAGACGGAAAACTTTCTGTTTACACATGGGGCTTTGCAAGGGCTGGTGGTATTTTTGAGTTTTATGGCTACATCCATTACAACGATGATTGGATTCAATTAATCGACTCTTCAGGAGAAAACATTCCAGAAGTTGAGTACCAATGGCTAGGAAGCAAAAGATGGTATGGAGCGTTTTACTACGATTTGGTTCAAACGAAAAAGGAGGAAAAAAAAATTTACAACCTCATTGGTTTTAGACCTAGGTTAACAGGATTTCAAGAAAAGGTAATTGAACCCATTGAAGAGGTTGACCAAAATTCAGATTTTAGATTTGGATCAAAGGTTTTTGAAACACCAGAAATAGAAGACAATAAATTCATTAAAAAACCCAATAGATTGGTATTTAGATACTCGCCATCACACAATGCAAGTATTAAGTATTTAGAGGCAGAGGATCTTATATTAATCGACCATTTAACTGCCCCCGATGCTTCCTTAAAAAAACAATGGGATAAATACGGTCCTGATTTTAGTTATGACGCTTTAACGTGGGAGGATGAATCTTGGGTTTTAAAAACAAGGGTTGTTTTTGACAGTCCGATAAAAACGAAACCACGTCAAGAAAACTTTGATTCAGGTCTAGCCCCAAAAAGAAAACCTGAGAATTCAAAAGGTGAAAAATAACCCAAGGTCAGCCAAAGGGGGCCTCCAACCTCCTCCCCGATTTTAAGGTAAACAATTCTTCTTATTACTACCAGTTTTAAACGGTTTCAATCGACAAAATTCGCAACAAAAAAGGGGAAGCAAATGCTTCCCCTTTTAATATTATTCAGAATACCAGATTTAGTCTAAAAACGGATATCTATAATTAACTGGCGGGACAAAAGTCTCCTTAATGGTTCTTGGGCTAACCCAACGCAATAAGTTTAAGTAACTACCTGCCTTGTCATTTGTTCCAGAACCTCTTGCTCCTCCAAATGGTTGTTGACCTACAACAGCACCTGTTGGTTTATCGTTAATATAGAAGTTTCCAGCTGCATTTTGTAGAACTCTTGTAGCTTCTTCTGCAGCATAGCGATCTTTTGAGAAGATGGCACCTGTTAAGGCGTATTCAGAAGTAGAATCAATCAACTCCATAGTTTCATTCCAATCTTCATCATTGTATACAAAAATGGTGATAACTGGCCCAAAAATTTCTTCACACATGGTTCTGAATTTTGGATTTGAAGTAACGACAACAGTCGGCTCAATAAAGTAACCTACAGAATCATCATAATTCCCTCCGATTACAATTTCAGCATCATCTTGTCCTTTGATGTAATCTATGTAACCAGCAATTTTATCAAAAGATTTTTTATCAATAACAGCGTTAATGAAGTTTGAGAAATCTTCTGGAGAACCCATTTTAAATGATGACACATCATCAATAACTAGTTGTCTTACCTCATCCCACATAGATGCAGGAATGTAAGCTCTAGAAGCAGCCGAACACTTCTGACCTTGGAATTCAAATGCACCTCTTGAAATTCCCGTTGCAACCTCTACAGGGTTAGCACTTGGGTGAGCAAGAATAAAGTCTTTACCCCCTGTTTCTCCTACAATTCTAGGGTAAGTTCTATATTTCTCAATATTCGAACCAATTTCTTTCCACAGGTGACGGAAAACTCCAGTTGAGCCTGTAAAGTGTAATCCAGAAAAGTCTTTGTGTTTAAATACTACATCTCCTGCATCCGGACCGTCAGCAAAAATTAAATTCACAACACCATCAGGCAACCCTGCTTCTTTAAAGATTTCCATAACAACAGCTGCAGAATATACTTGAGTATCAGCAGGCTTCCAAACAACTACATTCCCCATAAGGGCTGCTGAGGCTGGAAGGTTACCAGCAATAGCTGTAAAGTTGAATGGTGTGATGGCAAAAACAAATCCTTCTAGAGGTCTGTATTCCAAACGGTTCCAAATTCCTTCTGCAGACTCAGGTTGTTGTTCGTAAATGTCTACCATGTATTGAACGTTGAATCTTAAGAAGTCGGCAAACTCACAAGCAGCATCAATCTCTGCTTGGTAAGCATTCTTTGATTGAGCTAACATGGTTGCCGCATTAATTTTTGAACGGTATGGTCCAGAAACTAAATCAGCCGCTTTTAGGAAAATGGCTGCACGGTGTTCCCATGGCAAGTTTGCCCATTTCTTTCTAGCTTCTAAAGCAGCGTTAATGGCCTCTGTAACATGTTGGCTTGTCCCTCTATTGAAATAACCTAATAAATGGTTTTTATCATGTGGAGGATGCATTGGCACTTTATCATCAGTGGTAACTTCTTTATCACCAATATACATAGGGATATCAACGGTTACTGACTTTAGCTCAGCATATGTTTTTTGAAGATTCTTTCTTTCTGGGGTCCCAGGACCATAACTTAATACGGGTTCATTTACAGGAACCGGTACTTGGAAAACACCTTTTGGCATATTATTAAATTTTAAAAATTTATTTTTTCGCAGATACAAAGATAAAAAAACCCTGCCGAGGGGCAGGGTAATATGGGTCACAATTGTAGTATTCTTAGAATACTTCTGGTGAACTGTCAAATAAGGTGAATTTAAGTCCTAAGTTAACACCCAAAAAAGGTGTAGCTGGGTAAGTAGCCTCGCCTTCTGCTTGTATAGGGTTTGCAGGATCTATTGGATTTGGAACCTCAATGATGATGGTTTCTTTTTTTTCATTAAAAACAAGGTTATAATTAACCTCAAGATTTAACGCTACCCACTTATTAAAAGCGTAGTCAAAACCAATTCTTGGTGAAATACCAAATCCACCTTGATCAATATTCTGATCTTTAATACTTGCATTTGCCGCCAAAAACTCTTCAGAATACCTCAACTCATTTTGCATCAAATAAAAACCTAATCCCAAACCGGCGTAAGGTTTAAAGTCATCAGTTAAGAAGAAATATCTTCCCACCGCTTGGATAGGAAAAGATGTATATAGGTTTGAAGCTACACCCATTTCTGTTTCAGGAAAAAACAGTCCGTTCACTTCAATACCTGCAGAAATTTGTTCGGTAATAAAATAATTTAGAGAAACAGTTCCTCCAAATCCCATGTCGCTAGCGTCGCCAAAATCACCCATCGGTAGTGCTAATGCTCCACCTAAACCAAGGTCCATTTTTTGAGCGTTCAAAGACGAACCTAAAGACATTGCCACAAGGGCGAATAAAAATGTTATTTTTTTCATGGTACAATTTAAGTTTAGGGTTATTCTCCTAATGTTCAAATCTAAAAAAATTACTGAACATTCGATTTTTTCTTTTTCACATTTACAAGATCCTCTTCAGCGGTTGGAACGGTAATGACCTCTTTAACCTTTCCCTTATAAGAAAGTACAAGACCTGTCAATCCTTTTCCATTCACCGCTCCGGTATCAATACACCAAGCATTTTCTTTTTTGTAATGTTTGGCTTGCCCAGTTTCTTGGGCTATGTGACCGAACACTTGCAATTTATCTAACGGCTTTATGCTTGACCTATTATAAAGTACTCCACGAGTATTCTCTTCACTAAAGGGTTTTTTAGTACTCTTTGCAACGCCTGCATGAGATATTAAAACATATGGATTCTCCCAAGTCATGGGCATTTCTTTAACCCAGCCCCTAATGGTAGACCATTCCATTCCATGTTTTAAGGCATTCTTTCGAGTCTTAATAACCATAGGTGACTGTGAAGCTTGTAACAGCTTCATTTCATGATTTCCTTTCAGAAAAAATGCCTGGTATGGATATTCCTCTTGAAGCTTTAGTGCTAGTTTTAAACAGCGGCCAGAATGGCGCCCTTTATTAACAAGGTCTCCTAGTTGCACTAGGTACATTGTTTCAGGGTTCCAGTGCTTTTTTAGCAGTCGTTTAAACGTGTAATAGCACCCATGGACATCACCTACAACTAGGATATCCATTTAGCTATTAATCATAACTGGCATAACTAACATAAGAAGGTCTTCTCCTTCTTCTTGACCATCCATTGGTAAAATAATTCCGGCTCTATTGGGTGCAGACATTTCAAGACGGATACCATCAGACTCAAGGTTATTTAGCATTTCAAGCAAAAACCTTGAATTGAAGCCTATCTCTAAATCGTCACCCGCATACTCACAAGTCAATCTTTCACTTGCTTTATTAGAGAAGTCTAAATCTTCTGCCGAAATCAATAATTCTGATCCCGCCATTTTTAGTCTAATCTGGTGAGTGGATTTATTAGAGAAAATAGAAACTCGTTTAGTAGAACCTAAAAAAGAGGTTCTTTCTATCATCATTTTATTTGGATTGTCTTGTGGAATAACCGCTTCGTAGTTCGGGTATTTTCCATCAATCAAACGACAAGTCAATACTACATTATCAAATTCAAATCTAGCATTGGTATTGTTGTAGTGAATTTTTACTTCATGATCACTAGTACCCAATGATGCCTTTAATAAATTAAGTGGCTTTTTAGGCATAATGAACTCTGCAGTTCCTTCACTGCTTAAATCAGTTCTTCTGTACCTTACAAGTTTATGAGCATCTGTCGCTACAAAAGTTAATTCTGAAGGTGTGAACTGAAAGAAAACTCCAGACATAACAGGTCTTAATTCATCATTTCCAGCGGCAAAAAGAGTCTTTTGAACGGCGGTTGCTAATACATCACCAGGCAAAATTGTAGAAGAAGCGTCTTCTAGCTCAGGTAACCTTGGGAATTCGTCTCCTTCAACAAAGGCAACAGAATAATTTCCATGGTCTGAAGAAATTTCTGCTGTACTTTTTTCTTGATCTAACACAAACGTTAAGGGTTGCTCTGGAAATGTTTTTAAGGTATCCATCAAAATCTTTGCAGGCATTGCAGCCAGACCTTCAGATTCACTCTGCACTTCAAGAGAAGTCGTCATTGTGGTTTCAAGATCAGAAGCAGAAATCTTCAATGAATTGTTAGACAATTCAAATAAAAAGTTATCTAAAATAGGTAGGGTGTTATTGTTGTTAATTACTCCTCCTATTAATTGTAGTTGCTTTAATAATGCGCCACTTGAAACAATAAATTTCATGGTATTTATGTATTTAAAACGTAAGCTTTAAGGTAAAAAACAAATATATGTGTTTCCCTTTGTTTTTACCCATTGTGGTTAATTCTGTTTTTCAACAGGAAGTTATGGTTTATTTATCTATATTTCAACAAATTACAATTTGATGTTGAAAATTAAGTCTCATTAAATTATCGGTGTTAGATCTTTTAAATCGTCTATTGTTTTCAAAACCTTTGACATTCCAAAGTATTGTATTAAAACAAATCGACCGTCACTTACAATTCCATAGAGTCTATCCGCATCCCATTTCAATGTATCTCCATTAATATCTAACTCACCTTCTGCAGCGTTAATATGATAGCCTCTCAACTCTACCGTTTCACCGTTTTGTTTGCTCAGCACTAGACTAAAAACAGGAACTGAATTAGAAATAGAGTCTTTTTTATTCCAAACCTCATCCGTTTCAATGATTAATCCTTCATAACTAACTCTAGAAATGCCCTGAACAAAGGCCGCTACCCTTTGAGGATTTACTTCTGTGATATTTCCTAGGTAATCCTTAACATCGACGATACCCGCTTCATTGGCCTCTAACAAAAATGACATTTCTGGCTTTTCTGTATAGGTAAGTTCTACAGACTTAATATCATGCGCTTTCACTCCAAAAAGAGTTCTATCCCTCCAAAGGTGTTCATCGCTGAAAAACCTTCCACTTAAATAACCATTCAATCCGGGTATATAGACTGCATAAGGCTTATTGGCTCCTTTCATTAACATGTAAGTTCCCATATCATTGGCTGTATTAGTCCCAACAAAAAAGTGTTTTATCACCTCGTCATTTTCTCCATACACCGCGACTTCTTTTCCGTATACTGCCATGTTCTTTAAGACAGCATCTTCACTTTTTGACTCTACGAAATTCTTTAAAGTCATCTGGTTTAAGGTTTGGAGTAATACCTCAACAGCGTCTTCTCTAGCCTTGTATTTTCCATTGAGAACCCAATGATCCTTTCCCCTGACAAGGGTAACTTCTGTTGGACGTTTGTCCTTTATGATAATCTTTTGGACCGCCGCCGTATCTTCAATGGTAAATGAATAATCTTCTTTTGAGTCTAAAGTAGATTTATTGTTTTCGTTCGCGAAGTATAAATAGGCTGCAATAGCTACAACCACCACTCCGAGAATTAATGTTATTCGTTTTTTCATGTGTTTTATTTAGTAAACCTCTTTCTTCTAACCAATACATAAACTCCCCCTGAAAGCAGAACCAAAAGAACAGGTGCTAAGGTGGTTAATATTTGCCAATAGAGTTTTTCTTTTTGAATTTTATTTTTATCTAACAATCTGATTTGAAGCTCCCTAGACCTCACGTTAATCAAACCTGAATCATCTAGGAGGTAATCCATTGCATTGAGAACAAAATCTTTATTGCCATACTCAACACCCGTAAATTGATCATACCCTAAGGGTAACGGTGTACCTTTAGGAATGTTTGGGTTTACGATATTAACTTGATTCTTTACCGCATCGCCATCTGCAACAACAATCATTTGAGTTTCTACTCCTTTTTCAACAAATTTATAGTTAGCATCTAATTGACTGGTGGGTGCAATGCGATTCTTAAAATAAGAATCAAACTTACCTTCTAGCAAAACCGCTACCGGTACGTGTTTCTTTGGAAACAAAGCAGGATTTGGTTTTTCGTACAACGTAGCTAGAGAAACCCTGTGTGGACTTGGCACAACACGAGTATAGGGTGATGTTTTGAGTAAAAAAGTTTTTTTAATTCCTGGAGTAATGATGGTATCTAGCGTACTAGCAAACTCTAATTTCACTGCGTTTAAGTTCTTTACAATAGGATGTTTTTCAATGGGCATTATCATAGGGAAATAAACCCATGGATGCACATTTCGTCTATCATTAACGCCAGCTGACACCATATCTTCAACAAGGTTAGTATTCACCCTAACTCCGTATTTAAAGAGCATATCTGTCAGGTTCAACTGGTCCATAATTGGATAAGCGATAAACTCTGATTTAAAACTCAAAGAGTCCATATTTGCCTCAACGGGATCTACAAACCACAGGACTTTTCCGCCAGTCATAATGTACTGGTCAATTAACAGTTTGTCTAGATCTGTAAACTTAGCCTTTGGCTTGGCAATAACAATGGCATCAAAACGATTAATATTTCTCTGTTGCTCAGATAAATTAAACTCTACTGTATCTGAAAATTCACGCATGTTAAATCTAGAAACACTGTAGTAAGCACTTAACCTTAGGGCGATATCAGCAATAAACTTATCATCTAACTCTCCATGACCAGACACAAACCCTATGGTTTTTTTATTGGTTACCTGAAGCTGTCTAAAAACATTGGCAAAGGCATATTCAAGGTTCTGAACGGAATTGTTAATTTGAACTTCAGAATTGGTAGCTATCTGTGATTTTAACAGAGAAATTGGAATTACCTCATTGCCTTGAAAAATTACAGCACCAGGGTAAACTTCTTTTTGAATTTTCTCACCGTCTTTAAAATCTTCAACAACCGTTGGCTGCACGCCATAGTCAGCTAGTTGTTTTTTAAGCTCTCTATTTTGTTGAGGGTTATCATACCCATTGGGGTCGATAAATTCATATTCAATATTTTGATTGTAAGCTCTAAACTCATCTAAAATCTGTTTAGTCTCTTTACTCAATCTTTGGAAACCGGAATTAAAATCACCTTCAAGGTATACTCTAATTAAAATCCTTTCTTCAATAGACTCGACAATTTTCAGGGTTGCTGGATGAAGAGTAAATCGCTTTTCTGTAGTTGCGTCATATCTCCCAAAAACAAAAGAAGAGATTACATTAACAGCAATAATGATAAGCGCTAAAACTAAAAATTGAATTAAATCATTAATCTTTCTTTTCATCTTACCACTTTCTTGATTTAATAACTAATTGTGTGGCTGCAAAAAACAGTGCCATTAAAGAGATGTAGTAAACAATATCTCTTGAATCAATAACTCCTCTACTCAATGAAGTGTAATGCTCATTGATACCAAGGTTTAGAATGATCAAGTCTGCAACGCCAAATAGTTTAAGTTCTGCAATTTGCTCAAATCCTACGTAAACAAACAAACTCAACAACACGGCAACAATAAAACTTACAATGGGATTGTCTGTAAGAGAAGAAGAAAAAATTCCGATGGCTACATATCCTCCTCCTAAAAGTAAAAGGCCGACAAACGAACCTATGGTAGCTCCTGAATCAAGATTCCCGACAGGGTTACCTAAGGAGTAAACCGTGTAAACAAAAATCAAGGTGGGTAAAAGCGCTAGAAGAACCAGAGTAAAGCCTGCTAAAAATTTCGCAAAAATCAATTCAAAATCGCTTAACGGCTTAGTCAGTAACAACTCCAAAGTTCCAGTCCTCTTTTCATCACTAAACATTCTCATGGTCAAAGCAGGAACCAAAAACAAAAACACCCAAGGCGCTAGTAAAAACAAATTATCTACCCCTGCATATCCACTATCAAAAATATTGAACATGCCTGGTAAAACAAATAAAAACAGACTGGTTAACACCAAAAAAACAGCCATAACCAAATAACCCGTAATGGAACTGAAAAAGTGGTTTAACTCTTTAATGAATAGACTTTTCACGGTAAAATTATTTTTTCATCAACACTCCAAGCTTCAGGTTTTTCAACAAATTTAACCTTGGTTCTACTCCAAACACTTTTAAATAAATCAGAATTTCTATAGTTCTCAAGGTCAGACTCGTCATTCCAACGACTATAGGTAAAAAATGTTTCAGAATGATTTTTATCTCTTAACAAAGTCAGGTGAGTACACCCTTCAAAGTTTCTAATTCGCTCCTTTACTTCATCAAATAACTTCTCAAATTCAACAACCTCTTCAGGTCTAAAAACCATCTTCACTATTCTAATCATGAGAAAAACTTAATTCTTATGGTATCGTTTACTTTTAACCCCAACAAACTATGTGCGCTTGACCGTTCCTTTTTCACAGAGTTATAGATTCCCACTTTTAGGTAACCCTCTGAATTAAACATGGCGCGCAGATCTCCGTTGGTAGCATCAGAAAAATCTTCATGAAATTTTTCAATGACCTTTAACCTTGTTAACTCAAGCTCAAACCTTCTCCCCTTCTTTTGGTTCATAAAAACACTTTCGTGGATGTTAGTAATCACATTCCCATAATTATCAATGTAGAGAATATGCCCCTGAATGGCAGTTTCTGAAATAATTGGATTTGAAACGGCCAATTCTTTCAATTGCTTTTTAGGCTTACCGATTAGGGAAAGAGCTCCTCCCCTACAAATATGACCAGCTACCCTTGCAAAAATTTGTTTGGTAGACTTTAGGTCTGTGCTATTAGACAAATTTATTTCAAAAACCTCAGTCGGAACAAGCCCCATTAGAGATAAAATCCCATTGTCTGCACCAATAAAATAGTGTCCGTTAGCCTTTGCAACAATATGACTTCTCGTCAGACTCTTTTCTTCATCAACCAAAATTAAATGAATGGTTCCTTCCGGGAAAAAGTGATAGCTATTTTTTAGGACATAAGAGGTTTGCTGCAAGTGAAAGGGCTCAATTTCATGAGTCACATCTACCAAGGTAAGACCCTCATCTTCAGAATACAAACAGCCTTTGGCGGCAGCAACATGCGGATCAACCGAACCGTAATCAGAAATTAATGTAATCAATGGCATATTTTAACCTTGCAACGAGCGGATTGGGGTATTTTCAATTACTTTTGTAAACACCAAAGGTAGTAATATATAAACATCATTAGGAAATCTAACGAAGAGAAATCTACACTGATCTTGACAGAAAAAACAATACATTTAACAGAAGCTGATCCTCAGGATTTTTATGGCGCTGGAAACAAATATCTTTCGTTGCTTAAAGGTTTTTTTCCAAAGCTAAAAATCATGGCACGTGGCCATCAAATAAAGGTCAATGGCGATGAGCATACCATTGAGGTTTTTGAAGAAAAAATACAATTGATTCAAGACCACCTTACTCGCTACAATTCTATTACAGAAAACCAAATCGAAAGAATTGTTTTGGGTGACGGTAAGGATGTAGCTGAGAAAATGCAAGGTCACAATGAGGTTTTGGTTCACGGGGTAAGTGGACACTTTGTAAAAGCGAGAACCATCAACCAAAAGAAAATGGTTGAGCTGGCTGAAAAAAACGATTTGGTTTTTGCCATCGGACCTGCTGGGACTGGAAAAACCTATACTGGAGTTGCCTTGGCGGTTAGAGCATTAAAAAACAAAGAGGTAAAGCGAATAATCTTAACAAGACCTGCTGTAGAGGCTGGTGAAAATTTAGGATTTTTACCGGGAGACATGAAAGAGAAACTAGATCCTTACATGCGTCCTCTTTATGATGCCCTAAGAGACATGATTCCTTATGAAAAACTTAACTACCTGCTAGAAACCCAAGTTATTGAAATCGCACCTCTTGCATTTATGAGAGGTAGAACACTAGACAATGCTTTTGTTATTCTAGACGAAGCTCAAAACACCACCATGTCTCAGATGAAAATGTTCTTAACGAGGATGGGAGCAAGTGCTAAATTCATTGTAACAGGTGACCAAAGCCAGGTTGACCTACCTAGAAAGCAAAGTTCTGGATTGATAGAGGCCTTGAGAATATTAAAAAATGTTCAAGGAATCGGAATGGTGTTTTTAGATGATAAGGATGTTATTAGACACCGATTGGTTAAAAATATAATTAAAGCATACGACAAAGAAGATAGAAAACATGACGAACGCACTAGTTAATTCTGAGTTCAATTTTAAAGGACAAAAATCAGTTTATCACGGTAAAGTAAGAGACGTATATTCATTTGACAATGACCTATTGGTTATGATTGCATCTGATAGAATTTCAGCTTTTGACGTCGTTTTACCGGAAGGTATTCCCTACAAAGGACAAGTATTAAACCAAATTGCAGAATACTTTTTAGATGCTACCGCATCCATTGTTCCAAACTGGAAGAAGGCATCACCAGACCCTGTAGCTACCGCAGGAATAAAGGCTGACCCTTTTAAAGTTGAGATGGTCATAAGAGGTTACCTTTCAGGCCACGCATGGAGAACATATAAATCAGGCCAAAGGGTTTTGTGTGGAGTTACGATGCCAGAAGGACTTAGAGAGAACGACCCATTCCCTACTCCAATAATTACCCCAACCACCAAAGCCGATCAAGGTTTACATGATGAAGACATTAGTCGAGAAGAAATTCTGGCCCAGGGAATTGTTTCTGAAGAAGACTATATAGCATTAGAAGATTACACTAGAAAATTATTCGCCAAAGGTCAGCAAATGGCCACTGATAGAGGTTTAATTCTTGTAGATACCAAATATGAATTCGGGAAAGACTCTGACGGAAACATTATTTTAATCGATGAAATTCACACACCTGATTCTAGTAGGTATTTCTACCTTGACGGATACGAAGAAAGACAAAACAAGGGCGAAGTTCAAAAACAGTTGAGCAAGGAATTTGTACGACAATGGTTAATTGAAAACGGTTTTCAAGGAAAAGAAGGTCAGAAAATTCCTATAATGTCAGAAAAATTTGTAATTTCAGTCTCTGAAAGATACATAGAGTTATATGAGAAAATAACTGGAAAAACCTTTCAAAAAGCCAACAATACCGCAATAGAATCTAGAATATTTGAAAACATTTCAAATTATCTAGAAAACCTAAAATGATGAGAAAATGAAAAAGGTCTTTGGAGCAATTTTACTTTTTGTAGCATTCTCTACTCAAAGCTTTGGACAAATTGGTCTTGACTTTGGTATTAAGGGAGGCGTGAACACCTCTAACATCAAGTTTAAAGACATCAGCGACCAAGTAGTTGCCAACATCAATGGATCCTCTGATAACCTGGGTTATCACGCAGGATTGTTTGCTCGCTTAGATTTACTTTTTCTCTATGTACAGCCTGAAATACTCTATACTCGCTTAAATGGTGAGGTAGAGGTTGAAGAGAAATCTGGAAAAACCTCAACTTATGACTACAATCAAAACAGAATGGACATTCCAGTTATGTTTGGACTAAAGATTGGACCAGCGGGTATTTTCGCAGGACCTGTTCTCTCATACAACCTTCAAAGTCCGAGTGAAATTTTTGAAAGTTCCTATAAGAAAGGTACTTGGGGCTACCAAGTTGGCGCCGGAGTAAAACTCTTCAGCATCTTGATTGAAGCCAAGTATGAAGGAGGATTTGGAACGGTTGCAGATCAAGCTACCATTCCTATTAACGGATCTGATTATACTTTTGATGTAGATAAAAGGACACCTCAAGTTATATTGAGTTTAGGATACGCGTTTTAAAACATTTTTGAATTATACGTTTTCAAAAAACCCAAAGTGATATCACTTTGGGTTTTTTATGGTCATTATTTCTGCCTTCCTCACACCTTGAAAACGCTCAAACAATACACTTTTAATAAACACATCTTCTTTGATAGGAGTCATTATTAACTTTACCTTATCAAGTGTGTCAACCTGCGATTGTAATTCAAAAAAACCATAACCAATGGCTTTTCTTTTTTCGAATACCACAAAAGACTTTTCATGAGGTTGACGTCCTTTGTCAAGAAGTAAAAATGTAGAATCAGGATAAATTGTTTCCTTCAAAATAGTCCGCCAAACTCTTTTTCTTTTCGGCTTATAGGGAGCTCCTAAGGGCGGAAACAGTTCTTTTACCTTATTGAAAATTGTACTTGGCACGTATTGAGAAAGATCAATTTCACACTCAAAAGCAATGCGCCCCATAACCTTTAAAAGCACCTCTTCAGAATGTGCCATCAAAACGGGCTTATCTCCTTTGCGAATGGCTCGAACCCTAAAAGTTTGAATTTTCTTCCTTTGTTCTTTAATAAACAAACCATAAGGCATAAGCTTCTTGGGCAAAGAAGTATACGTTGGATTATTCTTCTTTACCTCAACATAATATTTTATGGATGAAATAACCTTAGACCCGGTCTCTTCTACCTGCAATGAATTTATTTGATCTTGAATTTTTTGCGCTTCAAGACTTGTAGGCAAAAAGTGTTTATTGATTTCATTTCTGAGATTTCGACTTTTCCCAATATAAATGACTTTTCCTTCAACATTAAACAAGTAATATATCCCTGTTGAGTTTTCTAGATTTTCGGTTTGAGACTGAAATGGGAAATCGTGCTCCGTGGTATTATTATGGGTAAACCTTGAAATTATTTTTTTTGAATCTTTTTCTAATAACACCTTTAACAATTGAACGGTAGCTAAAGCATCACCGTCAGCTCTATGCCTATGAGAATTATTAATTCCTAATTCGTGACACATTTTTTCTAGGCCATACGAACTCAAACCAGGTATTAGCATTTCTGATAAGTGAATGGTGTCTAGGGTGCGCATTTCAAAAGGATATCCTAACCTTGAGAATTCTAACCTCAAAATTCGATAGTCAAACTCAACGTTGTGTGCTACAAATATGGCCCCCTCAGTAATCTTTACAATCCGTTTGGCAATCTCGTGAAACTTAGGAGCTCTTCTCACCATTTTAGAAGTGATGCCTGTCAGTTTTTCAACAAAAGGTTGAATTGGTTTTTCAGGGTTTACCAAGGTTATAAACTGATCAACAATTTTCTGTCCATCAAATAAGAATATGGCAATTTCAATAATTGACTCTTCATTATACTTCCCACCAGTTCCTTCTATGTCAATTACTGCGTACAATTTCAATAGTTTCTTGACCCAAAAATGCTGCTTCCTATCCTTACCATGGTAGAACCGCATTCAATAGCCGTTAAGTAATCACCAGACATTCCCATAGAAAGAATATTAAACTCTCTAAATATCTGTTTTGCTTTTATTTCTTCAAACAAGGCTGAAAGGGTAGAAAACTCTTTTTTCACTTGTTCTATTTGATTAGTATTTGTAGCCATTCCCATTAGGCCAACTACATTAATACTTGAATAATTCTTTTTAACCCACTGCCCTAAAAGTTCCATCAACTCCTCTTTAGAAAACCCAAACTTGGTATCTTCTTCTGCAATATGAACTTGTAATAAACAGTTGATTATTCTGTTATTTTTTGCCGCTTCTTTATTAATCTCTTTTAGCACCTTTTCACGATCACATCCATGGACCAAAGACACATAGGGTGCCATATATTTGATCTTATTGGTTTGAATATGACCAATCATATGCCACTGAATATCTTTAGGCAAGGCCTCATATTTAGCGGTCATTTCTTGAATTTTATTTTCTCCAAAAATTCTTTGTCCCGCTTGGTAGGCTTCTAAAATATGCTCGTTAGGCTTGGTTTTAGAAACCGCTACCAACGTAACGGAGTCTGGAAGTTCGGTAACAATTGAACGTAAATTTTCAGAAATGGCCATTACTTATCATTTAAATCATAAATAGTAATTCCTGACCTTAATTTCGGCTCTATGTAAGTGCTTTTTGGAGGCATTACCATTTCCGCGTCAGCTACTTCTTTTAATTGCTCCACAGAAACTGGTAGAAGTCCAAACCCAACTTCAAACTCCCCAGAGTCTATTCGTTGCATTATTCCCTCAGGACCTGAATCACCCGGTAAAAAAGAAACTCTATTATCGGTTCTTAGATCTTCAATACCTAAAACATAAGATAGTAAATTTTCTGATAAAATGTAGCAATCTAAAGATTGCACGGGATTCTCTGGATTAAAGCTTCCTGGTTTTGCATACAGGGCGTACCAAACACCATCAAGGTACATGCTCATTTCATGTAAGGCTTCTGGTTTGTAGGTTTTATGAGGTAGTTCTTTTACCAAAAATTTATCAGACACCTTATTCAAGAACTCCTCTTTTGAAAGGCCTCCTAACGACTTTATAAGTCGATTAAACTCGTGAATTTTAATAGTTTTTTCTGACAGGTAAAAAGCCATAAATGACTTTTTTGCTCGATTACTTTCTCCGGCTTCTTGTGCTAACAAAGCACTAGAAGCACTTCTGTGATGCCCGTCTGCAATATAAACTTCGTCAAGCTTGGCAAAGGCTTCCTGAATTGCCTTTATATCACTATCATCTTCAATTACCCATAAATAATGAATAACCTTGTCAGTGGTTGAGAATTCATATTCAGCACGAGTGTCGATGTATTTCCCAATAAGGGCACTTACTTCGTTTAACTCTTGATGAAGCAATAGTACTGGTTCAGCATTAAATCCAGTCACATCAAGGTACTCTTTAAACATTTCCTCTCTGTGAGAAAGAGTGTTTTCGTGTTTTTTTATTTTACCATTTTGGTAATCTTCAACAGATGCTCCTCCAATAATCCCCGTATATAAATGATTTTCCGTTTGCTGTTGATACAAATAAAAACACTCATTACTATCTTCAATAAAAATGTTCTTCTCAACAAATCGTTGAAAAGCGTCTCTAATTTTTTCAAATTTCTCTCTTCCTACACTTCTTTCAGGGCTATGAAAATCAGGATTGATAACATGCAAAAAAGTGTAAGGATTATTATTGAGTTTATCTAAAAGAGAGTCTTCTGTATACTCAACATAATTTCTAGAACCAACTAGGTTAACTTTATCTCTAGTGGGCCTAAGAGCTTTAAATGGTGAAACTTTTATCATACGGTCTATTCAATTGTAAACAAAGGTACATTTTGAAATGAAAACAACTCTAAATCGCGGAAGGTACCTACAAAAAAAGGGGACCTAAATTAGGATCCCCTTTTTAACTCTATTAGAAATCTTAAGCTAATACGCTCTGAGATATTTCTTCTATTTGGTCAGCTAACTCTGCTCCAATTCTATCTTGAGCCTCTAGTGTAGCGGCTCCAATATGTGGAGTTAAGCTTAGCTTGTCATTCATTAACACAGTGATTGCCGGATTGGGTTCGTTTTCAAAAACATCTAATGCAGCAAAGGCAATGTGTCCAGAAGCAAGACTGTCAATTAATGCAGGCTCATCAACAATCCCCCCTCTAGCGGTATTGATAAGTCCAGCACCTTTTTTCATCTTAGACAGCTCTTCTTTTCCTATTAAAGCTTTTCCAGCTCCTGAAACATGAACAGAAATAAAATCACTGCTCTTTAATACCTCATCAAAAGACAGGTGTTTGACTTTTGCTTCTGCAGTTACCCCATTTCCAAGTTCAAGGTTTAGAGTAACATCCTCTCCTTTTCTATCATAGAAAACTACATCCATACCGTGACCTAGGGCAATCTTAGCAACTGCTCTACCTATTCTTCCAAATCCAATTACACCAAGAGTTTTTCCTTTTAATTCAATCCCTCCGGCGTAAGCCTTTTTCAAGTTTTTGAATTTGGTTTCACCCTCTAATGGCATGTTTCTATTGCTATCTGGAAGAAACCTTACCATACCAGAAAGGTGAGCAAAAACAAGCTCTGCTACAGATTGTGATGAAGCAGCAGGAGTATTAATAACCTTCAAGCCTTTTTCTCTTGCGTATTCTACATCTATATTATCCATACCAACACCACCTCTTCCAATAACTTTTAGGTTAGGACATTGGTCTATAAGTTCTTTTCTAACAGTAGTAGCGCTTCTCACTAAGATTACATCTATATCTTCATCGTTGATAAACGATGCTAATTGATCTTGTGCAACTGTAGTTTCTAATAATACATGCCCAAATTTTTCTAGAGCAACTTTTCCACTGTTTGAAATTCCGTCGTTTGCTAAAATCTTCATAGTCAATAATTATGCTTTTCTGGCTAATTCTTTCATCACATCTACCAATACTTGAACGCTTTCTAACGGCAACGCGTTGTACATTGAAGCACGGTACCCACCAACAGAACGGTGACCATTTAGTCCGTTTATTCCAGCATCCTTCCACATTTTATCAAAAGTGTCTGTTAAAGACTCATCTGTTAACAAGAATGTTGCATTCATATTAGAGCGATCTTCAACGGCCGCAGCACCTTTAAATAATGGGTTTGAATCAATCTCGTTGTAAAGCAACTCTGCTTTTTGATTATTAATCTTTTCAATCCAAGAAATTCCGCCGTTTTGCTGTAACCACTCTAGGGTTAACATAGAAACGTATACAGGAAATACAGGAGGAGTATTAAACATAGACTCCTTCTTGATGTGGGTAGCGTAATCTAACATGGTAGGAATCTGTCTTCCAGACTTACCCAATATCTCATCTTTTACAACAACTAAAGTAGTTCCTGCAGGTCCCATATTTTTTTGAGCACCAGCGTAGATTAAATCAAACTGAGAGAAATCTAGTTGGCGGCTAAAAATGTCTGAAGACATATCGCACACATTCAAAGTATCTACTTTAGGGAAATCCTTTATTTGAGTTCCGAAAATTGTATTGTTACTTGTAGAGTGAAAATAGTCATATTCAGATCCTACAGTAAACCCTTTTGGAATATAATTAAAGTTTTTATCAGCTGAAGAACCAACAATATCTACTTTACCTAAGGCTTGAGCTTCTTTAATAGCATTTTTTGCCCAAGTTCCTGTCTCTGTATAGGCCGCTTTTCCATTAACGGTTAATAAGTTAAAAGGAACCATCAAAAATTCTAAACTTGCCCCTCCTTGTAAAAACAATACAGAATAACCTTCTGGTAATCCCATAAGATCTTTTACCAATTGCTGAGCTTTATCCATCACAGCTACAAAGTTTTTTGAGCGGTGAGAAATTTCAATGAGAGAAAGGTCTAAGTTGTCGAAATTTAATATTGCTTCTGAAGCCTGTTTCATTACAGAATCAGGCAAAATACATGGTCCAGCGGAAAAGTTGTGCTTCTTCATAAAAGTGCATCTTAATTTGTTGCAGCAAAATTAACAAATTAAGATTCTTAACATAGTTAACCTAACATTAATTACCATATGATTGAATCTGAATTATAGGTACTTTTGCCGCCATGAAATTTACACTTCAATCTACTGATTCAAAAAGTAAGGCAAGGGCTGGGGTTGTTTCCACTGATCATGGAGACATTCAAACACCTATCTTTATGCCTGTCGGCACTGCCGGCACCGTAAAAGGCGTTCACCAAAGAGAACTAGAGAATGACGTTAAGGCTCAAATAATTCTTGGCAACACGTACCATCTTTATTTACGTCCTGGAATGGACATAATGAAAAAAGCGGGTGGATTGCATCAATTTATGAATTGGGAAAAACCCATTTTAACCGATAGTGGAGGTTTTCAGGTGTACTCTCTAGGTGATATGAGAAAAATCGAAGAAGGTGGAGTAAAGTTTCAAAGTCACATTGACGGTTCTAGACATTATTTTTCCCCAGAAAATGTAATGGACATTCAAAGAATAATTGGTGCTGACATTATTATGGCTTTTGACGAGTGCACACCCTACCCTTGTGAATATTCATACGCTAAGAACTCCATGGAAATGACCCATAGATGGTTGATGAGATGTATTGAAAGATTTGACAATACCGAGCCTCTTTATGGACATTCACAAACATTGTTTCCAATTGTTCAAGGATCGGTATATTCTGATCTCAGAAAAAGAAGTGCTGAATTTATTGCCAAACAAGATCGTGAAGGACATGCCATTGGAGGATTAAGTGTTGGTGAGCCCCATGAAGAAATGTATGCGATGTGTGAAGAGGTATGTGACATCCTACCTTCTGATAAGCCTAGGTACTTAATGGGAGTAGGTACTCCTGCAAACATTTTAGAAAACATTGCTTTAGGCGTAGATATGTTTGATTGTGTTATGCCTACAAGAAACGGCAGAAACGGAATGATCTTCACTTCAGAGGGAATTATCAACATTAAAAACAAAAAATGGGAGGACGACTTTTCTCCTTTAGACCCTAACGCTGATACCTACGTGGACCAAACATATTCAAAGGCCTATGTTAGACATTTATTTCAGGCAAATGAATTTTTAGGAAGGCAAATAGCTAGCTTACACAATCTTTCGTTTTACCTTTGGTTAGTTAACCAAGCAAGAGAAAAAATCATTGACGGTACATTTTCAAATTGGAAAGACCAAATGGTTAAAAAAGTTCAAACAAGACTTTGATGAAGTTAATTGACAGGTATATTTTAATTAAATTTTTAGGGACGTTTTTTACAGTATTGATGCTGATCATGTTGATTGCCATTGTATTTGACGTGTCAGAAAAATTAGAAGATTTTGTTTCTAAGGGAGCTTCCGGAAAAGAAATCTTTTATGATTATTACCTGAACTTTATCGCCTTTTACGGCAACCTATTTTCTTCTCTTATTGTTTTTCTCTCAACCATTTGGTTTACCAGCCGTATGACGGCTAGGACAGAAATCGTAGCCATTTTAAGTGCATCTATCAGCTACAAAAGGTTAATGTACCCTTTCTTTTTAGGAGCCATGATAATATTCTCACTTAGTATGTGGATGAATCATTTCGTCATTCCAAAGACTAATGAGAAGAGGTTAAATTTTGAAAACACCTATATAAACAACGTTAAGAGCGGCCAAACCTCTCACAACATCCACTTTCAAGCAAAACCTAATCACTTTGTTTCATTGGGTAACTTTGGGTCAAACGGTCCTAATGGATACAATTTTTCGTATGAAGTTTATGAGGAAAATAGACTCATTTCAAAGTTAAAAGCGGATTATATAAAATACGACACCATTACAAAAGGCTGGCATTTAAACAATTGGAATCTTAGGGAGATAAATGCTGACGGTACCGAAAAGTTAACCATGGGTAGAACTTTAGACACCATCTACCCGTTTACGCCAGAAGAAATTGTCCCTAAACTCTTTACCATCTCTATGATGCCTACGCCTGACTTACTTTCGTTTATTGAAAAGGAAAGAATAAGAGGGTCTGAAAAGTTAAATTTCTATTTGGTTGAACTTCAAAAAAGAACCTCATTCCCCTTTTCAACATTTATTTTAATTCTGATTGCAGTTTCACTGAGCACCAAGAAAACAAGAGGAGGATTAGGGCTAAACATTGCAATTGGACTATTGTTATCTACAGTCTATATCTTTCTAATGCAAGTATCAACAACATTTAGCACCCATAGCAACTTATCACCAATGATTGCGGTTTGGGTTCCGAATTTCATATTTCTAGTATTGGGTATTTTCTTATATCGATCAGCACCTAAATGAATTCGCAAATCAAACTGCACTTTATTGTGTTTATTTGGGGGTTCACGGCAATTCTCGGTCACCTTATATCACTACAAGCCGCCAATTTGGTCTGGTACAGAATGGGTATTGCAATATTGTTTTTTATCGGATACTTGAAAATTAGAGGAATCAGCTTTTCGGTAGATTCAAAATCCAGGTGGAAACTATTAGGTACTGGGGTCATTATTGCCACGCATTGGATTACATTTTTTCACGCCATTAAAATTAGTAATGTATCTCTAACTCTAGCTTGTATAAGCTCAGGTAGTTTTTTTGGCTCCTTACTTGAACCCATTTTTTACAAACGAAAAATTGATTTTTCTGAAATCGTAATGGGCATACTTGTAATCATAGGAATTTCTACCATTTTCGTGGTTGAAAGTCTCTACTTTATAGGAATTGTCACCGCCTTAATTTCTGCTTTTTTATCAGCGCTATTTTCTGTAATTAACGGAATCCATATGAAAAAAGAGATGAAACCTACCACCATTACAGCATGGGAAATGATAGGAGGATGGCTTTTTGTAGGAGTGTTTTTAATTTTTACTCAAGGCCTTTCGGCGGAGTTTTTTACACAAGTAACTATTTCTGATTGGTGGTATTTATTAATACTAGGCTCCGTGGCAACGGCATACCCATTTCTTGAAAGTGTGGCCGTAATGAAAGATTTGAGCCCGTTTACCATTTTGCTTACCATTAATCTTGAACCCATTTATGGAATTCTATTGGCCTTCTTTTTATTTGGAGAAGAGGAAAAAATGAATCCTCAATTTTATGTCGGTGGAAGCATCATTCTTATTGCAGTGGTTCTCAACGGACTAATCAAAAGAATTAAAAAAATCAGGGCAAAAAAGAAAGCTTTGCCCCAATAGAATAAGATTCAAAAATCAATTTTTGTAATTTGGCCGCCTAAACATGATTTCATGGACTATTTAGATTTTGAAATTCCTATTAAGGAAGTAGAGGAGCAACTAGAAAAAGCAGAGGAGTTGCAAAAAGAGTCAGAGGTTGACATGGAAAAAACCATAACTGACCTGAAAAAGAAGTTAGAAAAAACAAAAAAAGAGATACACAAAAATCTTACCCCTTGGCAAAAGGTTCAATTGAGTAGACACCCCCAAAGACCTTACACCTTGGCTTATATTGATGCCATTACCAATGGTAATTTTATTGAGCTTCATGGTGACCGTCACGTAAAAGATGACAAAGCCATGGTTGGTGGATGGGGAATGGTCGGTGACCAATCAGTAATGTTCATCGGTCAGCAAAAGGGAGTAAACACAAAAATGCGTCAGTATCGCAATTTTGGAATGCCAAACCCAGAGGGCTATAGAAAAGCTCTTCGCTTGATGAAAATGGCTGAAAAGTTTAACAAACCAGTAGTTTGTTTAATTGATACTCCAGGAGCATTTCCAGGATTAGAAGCTGAAGAAAGAGGTCAAGGAGAAGCTATTGCCAGAAATATTTTTGAAATGTCAGTATTAAAAGTACCCATCATCTGTATTGTTATTGGTGAGGGGGCGTCTGGTGGTGCATTAGGTATTGGTGTTGGCGACAAGGTGTTAATGTTAGAAAACACTTGGTATAGCGTTATTTCCCCCGAAAGTTGTTCATCTATTTTATGGAGATCTTGGGACTATAAAGAACAAGCAGCCGCTGCGCTTAAGCTTACCGCTGATGACATGTTGAAAAACAAATTAATCGATGGTATTATTAAAGAACCCTTAGGAGGAGCTCATAGAGAACCTGAAAAAATGTTTGAAACAGTAAAAGAGACCATAATTTCTGAACTTGAAACTTTGACGCAGCAAAAATCTAAAGATTTAATTGCAGCAAGAATTGAAAAATTCGGTGAAATGGGAGTTGTAAAAGGCTAAGAGATTACTTGATACAATGAATAGCCCTGACCGTTGTCAGGGCTTTTTTTATTGCAATAAAAGCGAGTTAGAAATCCTATTTCAGTTTTTAATCTTGCCAGGTGCAGGTAAATAGGCATCAGTCAATTGATACACAAATACCATGTAGTAATATTGAGTACTTGTAATAGTGTTTGCCCTAGCAAAAACTTCAAAGTCAAAATGCTTACCGAATAGAGTTTTATGCCCAAGCTTGGCGTATAACAATGAATAGGGATCTGTAATAAATTGTTTGAAAAAAAATCCTTATTCTTTGACACCTAGCAATGTTAATTAGCCAATTTTTAAAAATTAGTTCTAACACTCAACCAAAGGGTTGGCTAGCCACTACTTGTTGTACCAAAAATCAAAATACTCAATGGTAAAGTTTGTGTTTAAAGAATAGGACGGCTGAAATGATGGATAAAACTTAAAGTCTATTTGATTGTCTTTCTGATAAACAACTCGATTAGATACCCTCTCAAAATATAAATGATTTACAATATCAGAGTCTGTTTGAATAAGTCCAATTGGATTGGTTGAAAATTGATAAACACCATTATTGGTAGCCCAAATTTGGGAATTCCCATTAATTGAAAGGGCATCATTTAAAACATGAGTAGATGAAAAAAACAAAGATCCCGGGAAATTACTTGAAGGATTAAAAGTCCTCAATTCGGTTCCTTGAGCATCAACCTGTAAAATCCACCATTCATCATTATAGAAAATTATATCCCTCACCTTCTTGCCCACCAAAACAGCATTTGAAATATTTTGGGTCAGAGGGTTTAGGGTAAACAATGATTTTGCCCCCATGGCATTTTCTGCGTAAACGGTAACTTGATCACTGGTTGAGTAAAATTCCTTTGCTATAAATCCATTGGGTAAGGTCACCGTTCCATTTATGACACCGGAATACCTATACCAACGAATAACACCATTAGAAAATGAAGCAAAATATTGAGAGTTTAACCATTGTAACCTTTCTACATTTGCGCCATTCACCTGAGATTTTAATATTGACCAATTAGAAACCGAAAAATCTTCAGCATAAATATTGTCTATGACCTCAGGGCCCGATTTTGCAAGACAAACATTAGAAAATTTTGAATCTACACACATTCCTGTTATAGAATAGCTCAAAGGAGGCTGAAGAATTTGAGTCCCTGTACTGTCAACAAACATCCACTCTCCCTGACTGCCATTATTTCCCGCAACAAAAAAACCTTTTAGATGTAAGGGTACGCCTATTAAATAAATTTCTTGATAAGAAGTTTTTATGTATTCACTATTAGCGGCAGTTACCTTGATAGAATAAATTCCTGTGGATAATTCTTTATCATATATTGGGTAATTGATTTGAAAATCCATCGTAGTTGATGTAACTTTAACCCATTGAGAGGGCAGTACCGAAATAGAATTTTGATCAATCAATTCTACTTTAATAGACTTTAAATCTGGGTCTGAAACACGAGCCTTAACCACCACTTCATCAGGCACATAATAGGTTTGCCCCGAAGTTGGTTTCTCAATTTTTATGGTTGGAACGCTATTTATTTCCTTTTTACATCCTATAATTACAAGGAATAAAAATGAATAAATTAAGACGCGAATAGAAGAAGTCATTATCAAATTTAATAATTAGAGAGCATCCATGGAAATGGTAAACACACCATCCCCTAATAAAAAACAGAGAAAACCTTCAGTTGTTCAACTTGAACAAGGAAGAATTCCACCGCAGGCAGTAGATTTAGAACAAGCGGTTCTAGGTGCTCTACTCATTGATAATTCAGCCATCAATGAGGTGATTGATATTTTAGACGAGAAATCTTTTTACAAAGAAGCTCATTCTAAAATTTATGAATGTATTCGTGAGTTATTTGGTAATTCATTGCCAATAGACATTTTAACCGTGGCCGACCTTTTGAGAAAAAAAGGGGCAATTGATGTGGCTGGAGGTGATCAATATCTCGTTCAGTTATCACAAAAGGTTAGTTCATCAGCGCACATTGAATACCACGCCCGAATTATTGTTCAAAAACATATTCAAAGAGAACTTATTAGAATTTCATCAGAAATAATTAATGATGCCTTTGATGAAACCACTGATGTTTTAAACCTATTAGATGGTGCGGAACAAAAGCTTTTTGAAATTGCAAACGGCAACATCAAAAAGAACTATGAAACAGCCCAATCGTTAATTACCCAAGCCATTTCTAAAATCACTGAGATTTCTAAGAAAGAAGGACTTTCTGGTGTAGCAACAGGATTTACCAAGGTAGACCGAGTTACTTCAGGATGGCAAAAATCAGATTTGATTATTATTGCGGCACGTCCGGGTATGGGAAAAACAGCCTTTGTACTTTCAATGGCTAGAAATATTGCCATTGACCACAATACTCCAGCAGCGGTCTTCTCTTTAGAGATGTCGTCTGTACAGTTAATTACTCGTCTAATTTCTTCTGAAACGGGCCTATCTTCCGAGAAATTGAGAAAAGGTAATCTTGATGACCACGAGTGGCAACAACTAATGTCTAAGGTAAAAAGCTTAGAATCTGCCCCTCTATTTATTGATGACACGCCTGCCCTTTCTGTTTTTGACCTTAGAGCAAAGTGTAGAAGACTGGTGGCTCAGCACAATGTTGGGATTATTATTATTGACTACCTTCAACTTATGACCGTGGGAGGAGGAAAATCAGGACCAGGTAATAGAGAGCAAGAAATCTCAATTATTTCACGTTCATTAAAAAGTATTGCAAAAGAATTAAGTGTGCCAGTAATTGCTCTTTCTCAGCTTTCTAGAGAGGTAGAAAAGCGAACAGGCCACAAGAGACCTGTGCTTTCTGACCTTCGTGAATCGGGAGCTATTGAACAGGATGCTGACATTGTTTCCTTTATTTATAGACCCGAATATTACGGGTTTACTGAATGGGAAGATGGTGATCCATGTGAAGGCCAGGGTGAATTTATCATCGCTAAACACCGTAATGGTGGTTTAGAAGATATCCGATTGAAATTCCAAGGGTCTATGGCTAAATTCTCTGACTTAGACGAAGGATACGACGGTGCGGAAACACTTTATGAATCGAAATTAAACAATGATAGCTTCAACCATCTTGAATCGGGAGAATCGGCTTTTGGCCCCATGGACAACCTCCCGGATAATCCTGATTTTTAGTCTTTTTATTCTCCCCTTTCGGGGGATGGCAGACTACTTGTTAATACCTATGAATGAGGAAGATCAAAAAAATCACCTCAAAGCTTATGGTATTGCCTATTGGGTTTTAGAAAGACAGGTTGAAATACAATGGTTATTAAATTACAAGGGAGGAAGTTTTTTAATTCCCTATAACGAAGAAATAGCCAACGAGTGCAATATTAGAGGAGTTTCCTCAAAACGAATTTTAGATAGTAAGGCTTTATCTATCTTAAAGGAAATAAGTTCGCCTAGCGTCAATATGGATGCTGTAACATTGCAAAAGGCACCAAAAATTGCAGTTTACTCACCTGACACCAAACAGCCTTGGGACGATGCAGTTACTCTTGTTCTAACGTATGCAGAGATACCTTATGATTTAATTTATGATCAAGAGGTTTTAGACGATGCGCTAACCCAATACGATTGGTTACACCTTCATCATGAAGACTTCACGGGCCAATACGGAAAATTTTATGCCGCCTACAGAAATGCTCCTTGGTATATCACCAATAAAATGGAAGCAGAAAAAGCAGCTTTGAATATGGGATTTTCAAAAGTCTCTCAGCAAAAGTTGGCGGTAGCAAAGAGAATTAAAGAATATGTAGTAGGAGGTGGATTCTTATTTGCCATGTGTTCTGCAACTGATTCTTATGATATTGCTTTATCAGCAGAAGGTGTAGATATCTGTGAGCCAATGTTTGATGGAGATGCTTCTGATGCCAATTATCAAAACAAGATTGATTACTCAAAGACCTTAGCGTTTAAAGACTTTAAGCTAAGTAAGAATCCGATGGAATATGAATTTTCAAACATTGATGTAACCAATTACAGAAAAATTCCCTCAGAGAAAGATTTCTTTGTATTGTTTGAGTTTTCGGCAAAGTGGGACATTATTCCTACCATGTTATGTCAGAACCACACCAAGGTGGTTAAAGGATTTATGGGACAAACAACTGCCTTTAACAAAAACCTAATCAAGTCAGATGTATTAATTATGGGAGAAATTCCTGGTGCAGGTGAAGCAAGGTATATACATGGGGAACTAGGTAAAGGTACGTGGACCTTTTACGGAGGTCATGACCCGGAAGACTATCAACACAAAGTAGGTGATCCAAAAACTGAATTAGACCTTTATCCAACCAGTCCAGGCTATAGACTCATACTAAACAACATTCTATTTCCCGCTGCAAAAAAAGAAAAGCAAAAGACTTAATTAAAAAACCTCCATTTAAATCCGAATCTAAAAACCGCATCAGTCATCGGATAATGGGGAGCTCCAAGATTTGAATAAGGAATAAGACCCTCAAGAGCATTCTCGTATTTAAAAAACACTTGTGCTGTTTGAATGCGAATATTTAAAAATAAGTTAAGGATGTGGCTCTCTCCCAAATCTCCATCACTTGTAGCTGAAAAAATTCCAAAACTTGGCAAATAGTTCATTCCATTAAACCTATCAACATACTGATATTCGGCCCCTATCTGGGCATGAAGAGCCTTTTCAAATAATTTAAAGTCATTGTATACCCTACCCCTTCCGTACAGTTCAGGAAGACCAATATACTGTTCACCTTCTGCGATTTTTTGATAATTTATTTCTCCATCAATAAACCAATGGGTTGATAGCGGAATATCAATTAGAGCACCTGCTTCAAAAGTAGTAATGGCTGATTGGGCCTGAAGCGGCGAAGATTCAGAGGTAAAGTATAAATAGTTACTAATACTTTTAGCGCCAATGTAAGGTTTAAAATAGTTCTTATATCCCACGCCAACCTTATAGGCTTGGGTAACTACAGATTCAAAATCATTATTAGACCATTGAACAGTATTTCCTGAATAAGATCTATACAAATAGTCTGGACTTCTATTGGACAAGTGAAAATTACCCCAGAACCAAGAACCGAAATTAGCGCTTATATTAAAAACAAAATTCCCAGCATATTGCTCAATTAACCCCATCTGAAAATTGGCATTAAATAAAAGCCATTTTTTATAATCCCCATTTACAACAGCTTCAATTCCAAAAGAACCTTCGGTTAAATCAGAAGACTTGGTGTTGTATTGAAGGGCGTGGTAATAGGCACCAGTTTTAAACAAAAAGTAAAGACCTTTTTTATTAAACTTACCCTTTATTCCCAACACATTAGAAAACCGTGTGGTTCCACTACTATCTCTAGCTAGGGTAGTATCAATACCCGTAGAAATATAATTAGAGTCTTGCGAAATAAAAGCAAAGTATTGATCTTGAAATTCAGCTCTGTGATAAAATGAAATTCCATTTCCAGTACCACTGGTATCAGTTTTCACAAAAACGAAGTCTTGTTCTGCAAATGCTGTGGTGGTCCTTGCTTTAACTCTAGAGTTTCCAAGATTTACATCCATCAATGCTCTAAAGTTTACCGTATTATCCGCGTAGGCGGAATCGTAAACTATACCTCCATTCTCTTCAGAGCGTGAAACATCCCATGCAAACCCTGCAACCAGTCCATATCTCTTATTAGGTGACGTATATCGAATGGAAAGTTTGGTTTCATCCATAACTGACTCTTGACGAAAATAATCACCTAAAGAGCGTAGACGCTTGTACTGTAGAAAGTAACTAAGATTAGTATTGATATTTTGAGTAAAGTAGCCACCAAACTGCTGCCCTCGATTAATCGTGCTATAATAAGTGATTTCAGAGAGTGGAGACTTAACCGAATAGAATGGAATCTCATAAATAGAATGGTGTTGATCTAAAAAAGATCTTGGTCCCAAGGTAGCGTAAGCTTTAGTAGGTAATTGTAGTTCTAAGTGATACTCTGGTCTACCGATATTAGAAAGATAGAGGTAAGGCCTCTTTTTATAACCAAAAGACTGGAGGTCATCGTAGTCACCAATATCATGAATAGTATCTACGTGTTCGGGATCACCATCCAGATAATTGACTGTATGAGATAAACTATCATGTTGTGCAAAAACCCACAACGGAA